>JAHJOK010000046.1 GCA_018820205.1 Alphaproteobacteria bacterium | reverse complement strand
GGGGGGGGGGGGGGGGGGGGGGCGGACATTCGATCTATCGCCGGGCAGCGAACCTCCCTCACTGGCCCCGGCGCCCCGAGCTATTTGCAGCTGATCATGCATAGGCTCAGAACCCATCGATGTGATGCGCTCGATCTGATTCAGGCTCTGCTAGGACACTGGATGTGAGCGATCTTTATTGGCAGCGCGCGTCGAACATTCCCCGATATCCCCGGATATTCCGCTTGTAGTCACGCCATTCCTCCCCGTGAATACAGGGCGAAACCGGAAGGGCGGATATGAAACTCGGCGACTATCTGAGGCAGAAACGGGCGGAGCGCGGCTGGACACAGCCGGAAGCTGCGGCGCGCGCGACGATCGAGCAGAGCTACCTGTCCAAGCTCGAAAACAACAAGTCGATCCCCTCGAGCGATATTTATGCACGGCTGGTTCAGGCTTACGACATCGATGAACAGGAGATGGCCGGCATTCTTTTTCCCGCCGAGCTCGACCGGCTGCGGGAGATCGAGTCCCTGCGCGATCTCCTGCTCCAGCGCTCGCGGGCTGATATCGAGACACCCCGCAGGCTTTTATTGGCCGGACTTGCCGCCCTGGTGATCGGCGGTGGCTTCACAGGCTTCTCGCAGTTCGAGCCTGCGCGCATCCTGACGCAGTATACGTATCAGTCGTCCGGCGTAATCGCCGCCAATGCCGCGTTGGATACCGTCATCCCGCCGGACGCCCCGGGTGCCGATGAGCAGACCAGGTTCCTCACAAAGATGCGCGGACCGGTGTTCACTGAACAGGTCCCCGACGGCAAGCGTGTGTGGCTTCTGGTCGGCAGCAACGAGATCGCGCAGCCGCCGCCCTATCGCTGGGCATTGATCCCGGGGATGGCGCTGATCATCGGGGGTCTGGGCTGCTTTTTCGTCGCCTGGCGATGGCGATGACCTGCTGATGCACTGACTCCCTGAAAATTCGCACACCCCACGCGCGTCTGTATCGCGCCACCCTTTCGCTCGCCCTCCCGACAAGGAGAACACCATGAAGAAGGCGACCCTGTTTGCCGCTACCGTTCTGGGGGCCTGCGCGTCCAACCTTTTGGGGGCCTGCGTGCCTACCGGCCTCACGTCTCCTGCCGCAATTGCCCAGGTGAGCCCGATGATTGACGACTACGACGCCCTCGACACGCGTATCGAGGCGTTGATGGCGGCCAACGACGTGAAGGGGATGGCCATCGCGATCATCGATGGCGACGAGATCCGCCATGTCCGCGCATTCGGCCACGCCAATGTCGAAAAGCAAGTCCCGCTTGAGACGGACACGATCATGTATGCCGCATCGATCACCAAGGCGGCCTTCACCTACATGGTCCTGCAGTTGGTCGATGAGGGCAGGATCGATCTCGACACGCCAATCAGCGAAGATCTGGCCCGGCCGCTGCCCGAGTACACCGACGAGGATCAGGGGGACTGGTCGTCGTTGGAAGGGGACGAGGAATGGCGGCTGCTCACGCCGCGCATGCTGTTGAACCATAGCTCGGGCCTCGCAAACCTGCGCTGGTTCGAACCTGACAATGACATGTCGTTCCACTTCACGCCGGGTACGGCCTATGCCTATTCGGGCGAAGGGTTCTATCTGCTTCAGTTCGTGATTGAGGAAGGGCTCGGCCTGAATGTGAAGGACGAGATGCAGCGCCGCATCTTTGATCGCTTCGACATGCCGAACACCAGCATGCAGTGGCGCGAGGACTTCGCGAGCCACCTTGCCGACGGTTACACATTCGACGGCGGTTTCGTGCCGCACGACGCGCGCAGCGGTGTCAGCGCCTCCGGGTCGATGGACACGACGATTGCCGATCAGGCTCAGATGTGGCGCGGCATGCTGATGGGCAAAGGACTATCGGCAGAGATGCGTGCAGAGTGGATACGTCCCGAAGTGCCGATCAGTACGAAATCCAAGTTCCCGACAATCGAGGTGCTCGACACTTACGACACAATCGGGCCGGACGTGCACCTCGCTGGCGGGCTCGGGGTCGATACGTGGGAGGGGCCGTCGGGCCAATTCTTCGCCAAGGGTGGGCATAACGACTGGACGGGAAACATCGCCCAGTGCGACGAGGTCAGAAAGCGGTGTATCGTCCTCTTGGGCAATGATGTCCGCGCGGAACTGATCTATCCTGCCATCGTCACGATGGTGCTGGGCGACAACCGCTATCCCTGGAGGTGGACATATCCTGAGTTGTTCGGGTCGTGACGATCGGCCGGAGGCGGGGGCGCCTGACGTGATGGTGTGGACGACCTCCACCTAACCCGCTGTTCTGGCGCGATGGTCATCAGGGACGTCGCGTCTAATTCAGAAGCACGGGAAGGTCCGCTTAGGGTCGGGATCGGTCATAGACTGCTAGGTGAAAGCGGACATTCGTTCCGTTGCCCGGAAGCGAACCCTCTCAGGGTCCGGTATGGGTGGTTAGCGGACCCTGGCAGGGTATTCTTCAGACCAGAGCGGAATGCCCTCCGCCTCCAGCGCACGATCCATCTCGGCAGCGGCGATCGGATCCTCCGGCGGGATGCTTAACTCCAAACGCCCCCGGCTTTCGTCTGTTGGATCGCGATAACTATCGATCTCGCACACTCGACAACTTCTTCTGTCGATCATGACGGATGAGCCATGGATCAGGCCGACGCGAGGGTAGTTCTGCTGAACGCGAACCGACGAGCCTAGATCAAAGACTTCGATCCCTAGTTCCGGATAGAAGGGGGCTCGATCCTGCCGGGCAATCCCCGCTTTGGCAGCAGCGATGTAGTCGCATCTCTCTACGGCTGGCCCAGCGCAGCCGGGTGACGCACGATCTACTCCCACAAGCAAAACCAGCCCCGCCAATACGGCGAAGATCGAGAAGGCACCAAAACCCAGCAGCGGAAGACGGCGAGTTTCCAGCATCACGGCTCCAAGCCGTTCAAGGAACCAGCTACTGGGCGACGTGTCGAGCCAATGTCCGCATCGGGTCGAAACCGGAGACGCCTTTCGTCTGCGTCCCGCCTACTCCGCCCCCATCGCCTCCTGCCGGATGCGGCCGACCATGCTGTTCAGGCCGTTCGCCCGCTGACGCGTCAACGCCTGGGGCAGGCCGAGGCGGTCCAGCGCCGCCTTCGCGTCGAAGGCCAGGATGTCGGCGGGGGCGCGGCCGGAATAGAGCTTCAGCAGCAGGGCCACATTGCCCTTTGAAATCGCGCTGTCGCTGTCGGCGCGGAAGGTCAGCAAATCTGCGTCGCGGCCGGACGCCAGCCAGACCTGGGCGGCGCAGCCCGGCACCTTGTTCGCCTCGGTGCGGTCGGCCTCGGGCAGGGGGGCCAGATCGCGCCCCAGGTCGATGACGTAGGCGATCCGCTGTTCCCAGTCCTCCAGCACCTCGAAATCCTCGACCAGTTCGGCCAATGTGTCGTCGATGGTTCCGGCGGGCTCGGTCATCGCCGCCAGATAAGCCGCTGCCGGGTTAACGACAACCGCGCCGATGGTCCCCAACAACGTGCGGGTGGTCCACCAGCACCAATCGCCTGACGCGGGAGCGGGCTTGGGGCGACTCGGCTGGGAGGCTAGTCTCGACGGTCGGGTGCGCTCCCCTGCCCTGTCGTCGCGCCCGTCGCCTGGAACCCGTCCTTGCCGCCCATTGCCGCACATCCGCGAGAGACGACAGACCCGGCCCGAGGCGCCGAAGGTCTGCCGGCGCTGGCCGCATGGCATGCGGGCTGGGCCGTGGCGGCCGGACTGCTGACGCTCGTGGCCCTGGTGCTGGGCGGTCTGACAGGCCCGGCGATGTTCGGCGCCCTGGCCATGGTGGTTCCCGGTCTGGCGGGGCTGACCCTGCTGTGGCGCGACGGAACGGGCGAGCGGTCGCTGTTGCTGGTGGTCTGGACCCTGGCCGCGATGGCGGCGGGCGCGCTGTCGGGCGGACTGGCGGGACCGCTGGCCGGCTTCCTCGTCATGCCGTTCGTGGCCGGACTGGCCCTGGGCGGGCCACGGCACGGGGTGCGGCTGGCGCAGGGCGGCGCCCTGGGCGCGGCCGTGGCGGCGGTGGCGGGACAGATCTCGGCGTGGACGGTCGGCCCCCCGGCGCCGGCGACGGTTTTGGCGACCCTGTCGGCCCTGCTGGCCGGTGGCGCGGCGGCACTGGCGGTGCGGCTGGCCTGGCGGTTGCGCGAGATCCGGCTGATCGCGTCGGAGGGCGCGACCCAGCGGGTCGAGACCCTGCTGACCACCCAGCCCGGACTGACGCTGGTGATGGAGCCTTCCGGGCGGGTTCTGGCCGCCTATGGCACGCCGCCGCCCGCGCTGGATGTCGAAGCCCTGTTCCAGCAAGGACTGATCGCGGCCGTCCACGCGCCCGACCGTCAGGCGATCCTGAACGCGCTGAATCGCGGGCTGGAGGGCCAGGAGGGCCAGACCGTGTTCGCGCCGCGCGTCGCCCTGGATCGCCGGGTCAATCTGATCGTGCGCCGGATGGAGGATCACGACGGCGCGCCCCGGCTGATCGCCCAGGCCTTCGACGCCACCCGACAGTTCGCCACCGAGATCGGGCTGGAGGCGGCCCGCGCCGACGCCGAGGCGCGCAGCAGCGGCAAGACCCGCTTCCTGGCCAACATGTCCCACGAGCTGCGGACGCCGCTAAACGCCGTGCTGGGCTTTTCCGACATCATGCGCCAGCGGCTGTTCGGCCCCCTGGCCCCGAAATACGGCGAATACGCCGACAGCATCCACGAGGCGGGCAACCACCTGCTGGACCTGATCAACGACGTTCTGGACGTGTCCAAGATCGAGGCCGAACGCTATGAGCTGTCGCGCGAGATCTTCGATGCGCGCGAAGTCGTCTCGGCGGCCGTGGCCCTGGTCCGCGTCAATGCGACCGACAAGGGGGTGGTCCTGTCCAGCCTGCTGCCGGACGACCCGATCAGCGTCGACGCCGATCGCCGCGCCCTGAAGCAGATCACGCTGAACCTGCTGTCGAACGCGATCAAATTCACGCCGGCGGAGGGATCGGTGACCCTGACGCTGGAGATCATCGGCCCGTATCTGGAACTGGTGGTGGCCGACACCGGCGTGGGCATCGCCGCGCGCGACCTGAAACGCCTGGGCCGGCCGTTCGAACAGGCCGGCGGGTCTGAACAGAAGGCGCAGGGGACGGGTCTGGGCCTGTCGCTGGTGCGCTCGCTGGCCGAGCTGCACGGCGGGCGGATGAGCCTGGACTCCACCCTGGGCGAAGGCACGGCGGTCACGGTCCGGATGCCGGTTGCCGTGGCGGTCAAGCCGGCCGTGCCCGAAGGCGGGGCGGAGATCATTCCGCTGAACGCGGGCGGCTGAGCGCATCGCGCTTGCGTCGCGCCCAAGCTCAGTCAATCTGCGGGTGCGAGGGGCGGATCGACGATGAACAGTGATGGATCGAAAGGGACGGCGCAGTCCGACGGCCAGGACCTGTGGGCGCTGTGGAACCAGCTCAAACGTCTGTTCCCGACCTGGAGCCTGATCCCGTCCAGCTTCTATACGCCGGGGGCGTGGGGATATCTCGGCGTGGATTTCGTCAGCGGCTTTCGGCGCAACCCGTCGACGAAGAAGACCTTCCAGCTGCTGGAGGCCGTCGACGAGCCGACGTTCGACGCCCTGTCGGCCCTGGCCAATCTGAATGTCAGACGACAGGACCAGATGTTGAGGGCGGTTGTCCTGGCCTATCTGACCGTTCCGCTGTCGATCGCTGCTTTGCTGGCGGAGATATCCGGCGACGGAGTTCTGGCTTTCGTGAACGCCAACCGGACGATGGTCATCCAGATCGTGCTGGTCGCGACGCTGGCGCCGCTCGGCTATCTGATGAGCCACTGGCGGTCGCGCCAGATCGTCGGCGTGCTGGATCTGGTGCGCATCGAACGCGGGCAGGCGCCCTTCACGGCGCTGGAATTGCGCGAAGACTGACCGCGACCAAGGGACCAAAGTAGGGCGAACGCGATGAGCAAACACAAAATCTATGCGATGAGCTTCGCCAGTGTTTACGTCCACTATGTCGCCAAGGCCGAGAAGAAGGGGCGCACCCGGGCCGAGGTCGACCGGATCATCCTCTGGCTGACCGGCTTCACCCGGGAACATTTCGAGGCGCGTCTGGCCGACAAGACCGATTTCGAGACCTTCTTCGCCCAGGCGCCCGCGCTGAATCCCGCCCGCGAAACCATCACCGGCCTGATCTGCGGCGTCCGCATCGAGACCATCGAGGACCCGCTGATGCGCGAGATTCGCTATCTGGACAAGCTGATCGACGAACTGGCCAAGGGGCGACCGATGGAGAAGATCCTGCGGGGCTGACGCCGCCCCGCGCACCGGTCCGCATTGCACCGTCGCATCCGGCTCGACATAGAAGGTGCAGCGACGGAGAGATTCCGATGACGATCGAGACCCAGGACCAGCTCGACAAGCTGCAAAGCGTGGGCGGTCTGGTGGCCCGAACCCTGGCCTCCATGGGCAGGGCGCTGGAGCCCGGCATGACGACCCGGGAACTGGACGGGATCGGCCGGACCCTGCTGGAGGCCGAAGGCGCGCGCTCGGCGCCCGAACTGGCCTACGATTTTCCCGGCGCGACCTGTATTTCGGTCGGCCCCGACTGCGCCCACGGGATACCGGACGATACCGTGGTCAAGGCCGGCGACCTGATCAACATCGACGTCTCGGCCGAACTGGACGGATATTTCGGCGACACCGGGGCCAGTTTCGCCGTCCCGCCGATCCGCCCGCGCATCCAAAGACTGTGTCGCGATGGGCGTCGCGCCATGTGGGCCGGGATCAGGACGGTCAAACCCGGCGGGCGACTGAACGCCATCGGCCGCTCCATCCAGCGCTTCGCCGACACGAACGGCTATAGTCTGGTGCGCAATCTTTCGAGCCATGGGGTGGGGCGGTCGCTGCACGACGAGCCCGGCGAGATCGCGACCTGGTACGAACCTGAGGACAGGCGCACGATCGCGGAGGGGCTGGTCTTCACCATCGAACCCTTCCTGTCGCTCGGCGCGGACTGGGTGGATGAAGGCGACGACGGATGGTCCCTTCATCCCCCCGGACTGGAACCGACGGTGCAGTACGAACACACCCTGGTCGCCACGCGCCGGGGCCCGCTGGTGCTGACGCTCGCCTAGATCGTTCCCAACCCCACGAACGCCCGCGCCGCCGCGAAGTCGCCGGCTTCGAACGTCGCGGTGGCGATGCTGCCGTCGCGGAACAGGAACTGGATCAGAAAGGGCTCGCGCGGGTCCAGGCGCGACAGACGGTCGGCGCCGGTCGCGGGGAAGGTCCAGGTCTCGCCCTGGGTCTTGCCGGCGGCCAGCAGGGTGGCGGCGGCGGAGGCCGTTCCGGCGGACCACACCTGTTGCCGGGCGCTTTCGGGGGGCAGGACGGCCCCGCCCGACGCCGTCAGCCACGGCCGCGTGGCCAGGGCCGGATCGCGCATCACCATCCGCGCCGCATAGGGGCGCGGGCGGCCGACGAAGGACACCACGGCGGACAGGGTCTCGCCCCCCGCCGGCGCGGCGCTGAGGCCGAACCGGACGGGCGAGCCCCCGGTGGCCGAGGTCTGGACCAGGCGCCAGGCGGCGTCCTCGCGACCGACGCGATCGGCGCTCCAGCCGTCGAAATCCATGCGGGGGGTGCGCCGCCATCCGGCGAAGGCGTCGGCCACCCGGTCGCGCACCAGGGTCAGTTCGGGATTGGTGCACGACACCTGACGCGCGCGGGACCGGGCGCGGTCGGCGGCGGCGCGAAGGGCCGTCTCGGCGGCGCCCGCCCGCAGGGCCGCGCCGCGCGATTGCAGGGCGGCGGCGTCCAGCGCGCCCGCGACCGAGGCGTCGAACAGCCGGCATTTTTCATGCGCCGCCAGGACGAAGGTTCGGTCGTAATAGGTCCCCGTCCCCTCGGCGAAGGCCGCAGGCGGGGTGGTCGTCGCCAGCAGGACGGCGGCGACGCAGGCTCTGGCGGAGCGGGGGAAAGGGCCTATCCTCATGGGCCGACCCTAGCGCGTCAGCGTTTGGGTCCCGTTTCCGAGCAGGGTTAGCGAATTGCTTCTGAACTCAGACCTGTGGGTCGGCGCCCTGATCCGCCGCGCCCAGATCGAGGGCGCCAACGCCACCGTGGTGCGCCGGGGCGACGCGCGGGCGGGCACGGTGATCGTCAAGGCCTACAATACGTCCGACCGCACGGCGCGGGTCTATTCAGAGGCCTTCGGCCAGGACGGCGACCGACTGTGGATCCAGCCCGCAACGGGCAATGAGAGCGAGCTGGACGCCTATATTGAAAGGCAACGCGGCTATGATCCCGACATCTGGGTCGTCGAAGTGGAAGACCGGCAGGGGCGGCATTTCATTACGGAGAAGGTGCAGGACTGAGCCGCTGACCCTGGTCGCAAATCCTTAAGGACGTTCGGGAACGGAACCGAAAACCCCCCGCGCCTAGGGTCACGACGTCGGCGAAGAAACGCCCGGCGTCAGGCGAGTGCCCCGTATGCTTTTTCTGATGAACGACGTCGTGTTCGACCTGGACGAGGCCTCGCCGGTCACGTCGGCGGACGCGCGCCGGTTCGAGAAGCTGGGGTTCGACTATCTGATGGAGCTGGGCTGCGAACTGTTCGCCGAAGACCCTCTGATGCACCGCAACGATCCGGAACGGGCGCGCCGTCTGGCCTGGCTGATCCACGAACGCTCGCCCGAAGTCAACGCCGCCCTGTTCGCGGCGCCCGAGAGCGACTGCGATCCGGCGCTGGTGGAGCCTCAGTTCTGCGTCCTGCCGGCCACGGTCCTGCGTCAACTCAAGACGCGCGCCGGCAAGGGCAAGCTGGACGCGGTCGCGGCTGATCGCGCGGTCTGGGGCCGGATGGCCGCCTGATCGTCGTCGCCGACCCTAGAACAGTCTCTCGCGAATGCGGATCGTGTCGCCCGGGGCGACACGCGTCGACGTCGTCAGCTGGAACTCTTCTTCGCTGTCGGCATCGGCGCGCTTGATGAAGACCCGGCGGTTATCCGCGCGATAGGTGAAGCCGCCGGCCGTCGCCACGGCGTTCAGGACCGTCAGGCTGTTGGTGTAAGGATATTCCCCCGGCGTGGTCACCTCTCCGAGAATATAGAAAGGGCGATAGTTGAGCACTTCGGCGCTGACGCGAGGTTCGGTGATGAAGCCGTCTCGCAGAGCTTCCGCGACCTCGTTCTGAAACTCCGAAATCGTTAGTCCGCTCGCCTGGGTCTCGCCGATCAGGGGAAGCGAAACCTTGCCGTTTCCGCCCACCAGGAACTCGCCCGTCAGGGCGGCCTCGCCGAAGACGTTCACGCGCACCTTGTCCGCGACGCCGAGACGGTATTCGTCGATGATCCGCGTCACGTCCTCACCCTGGCCGCCCGCCGGCACGCCGGAGGCCATCACCCCCTGGGCGCAGGACGACAACATCACCGCCGCGATGACCGCTGCAAAGATGATCCAGAGCGCTCTAAACATCCCATCCCCCGAGTTGCACTCCCAGCGTAGCGCGGCGCCGCACCATTCGCCACTGTATCCTTGGTCCCCCAGGCGACGCGGATTGTCGCCTTTGGTCGTTCCGGCTATCGTTGTTCGGCATGGGGAGGCGGGAATGGCGCGCATTCGGTTCGACGGCGGGACTGCGGGCGTGCTGATCGCTGTCGCGGGACTGCTCGCCACGGCAGGCGCCGCGATCGCCCTGGCCCTGCCGGACACCGGCTATTCCCGCGCCCTCTCGCTGGCCCCGACGCACGAGGCGCGGGCGGACGCCCTGGTGCGCACACCGGGTCTGGGGGAATCCGGCCGACTGGAGGCGCGAAGCGAAACCCTGGCGGGGCTACATCAGGCCCCGGCCAACGCCACGGCCTGGCTCAGGCTTTCCTATCTGGATGCCCGGTCGCCCGCCGGCCTGGGACGGGAGGGCAATCTGGCCTTCGCGCGATCCTACGCCGTGGCTCCGTTCGGCCCCGACGACACGATGTGGCGGCTCGACTTCGCCTTCGACCATTGGGCCGCTCTGGATCGGTCCAACCGGCTTCTGGTGCTCGATGAACTCCGGCGTATTCCCGCCCGACAGGCCCGCGCGCTGCAGGCGGGCGTCACCGATCCGACGGGACAGCTGGCCCTGGCGCTCTCGCTGGACGCTGCGGATCCCACCGCGATTCCGGGCCGCCGCGCCCCTCGCCTCTGACTGCAAGAGTCTCTTTTGCGCAACGCCGTTCGACTTAGGTATGGTGCAGTGCGAGAAATCAGCGCTCAGCGCTTCAAAACCGCCGGTCTTTGAGTTAACCTTCATTATCGGAGGGACCTCACCATGATCCGCAAGAAACTGGGCTTTACGGCGATCGCGGCTGCGGCGATCCTAGCGGCCGGCGGAGGCGTCGCCTTCGGCCAGGCGCAGGTTTCCGGCCAGGCCGTCGTGGGCCAGGGCACCGACATCAGCGCCTCCGATCTCGCCGCTGACATCGTCGAAGCCGCCGAAACGGCCGCCGTCGACGCCGCCGCGAGCGTGGACGTCGAGGCGGTGGAGATCGCCGCCGCTGCGGAGGCCGCAGCCCTGGGCCTGACCGGAGAGGCGGCCGCCGCCTTCGTCCAGAACGCCGTGGCGCAAGCGGTTACGCAGGCGGTTCAGATCGCCGTTCAGACCGCGATCGCGGCCACGATCAGCGCGTCCGGGGCCGATCAGGCAACAGCGCTGGCCGCGACGAACGCCGCATCAGTCACCTTGGCCGCGTCGCCGACTATTAACAACATTTCCCCTGCGGCCGCCGTCGGCGTCTCCGCAGCGGTCCAATCCGTCACCGTCGCCGTCGCCGCCATCACTGGGCCGCCGACAAACGCGCCGGCGGTGACGACGACGGGGACCACCGTCGCCCCGCCGACGATCGTCGTAACGGTGGTCTATCGCGGCTGACGCTATCGCGTCGAAGACTAATTCAGAGCGGCTGGGCCAGACCATTCCGGCCGGGTCTTCCGGTCAGTAAGCCTAGAGTACACCCCAATCTCCTCCGGTTCTTGTCGAGGGTACGATGTTCAGCGTCCTGAAAAATGTCGCCGTATCGGTGTCCGCCGGCTCGCTCATGCTGGCCTGCGGGGCCGCGAGCGCTCAGGTGGTCAGCGCCGGCGGCCAGATCGCCGGCGCGCAGGATGCGAGTGTCGATAATTTCTCTCGTAGCCGAAACATCTCGGTCTCTCAGAGGTCTCGCCCCGATTACGAGGCCCCGGGCGTCCGGGCCGGCGCGTTCCTGGTCTATCCCCGGCTGGAACTGGCGGCAGAGACCAACGACAACATCTACGCGACCGGCGCGAATGAAGTCGACGACACCATCCTTCACTTCCGCCCGGAACTCGCGATCGAATCCGGCTGGTCGCAGAACTTCCTCAGCGCCTATGCCCGCGCGTCGATCAATCGCTATTCGGACAACGAGGACGAGAACACCGAGGAATACGGCGTCGGCACGTCCGGCCGGATCGATGTCACGCGTCAGTCGAACATCGGCTTCGGGGCCGACTACACCAGCGGTTTCGAACCCCGCAACGCCCCCACGGCCGACCGTACCGCCGTCGAACCGACGCCACTGGATACGGCGCAGGCCTATGTCAGCGCCTCGCGGGCTGCGGGATATGTGAAGCTGTCCGGCCGCGCCGACTGGCGCACGTTCGACTATGAGGACGGCCGAAACGGTCTGGGCGGCGTTATCGATCAGGACGCCCGGGACCGGGATATCGTCAGCCTGTCCGGCCGGATCGACGTCGCGATCAGCCCCGACACCGCCTTCTTCTTCCAGGCGACCGGCAACGAGCGGCAGTACGACGTCGCGTCCACCGGTCCGACACCGAACCGGGATTCGACCGGCTCCGAGTTTCTGGTCGGCGCCAATTTCGAAGTCGGCGCGGTCGCGCGCGGCGAGATCGCGGCGGGTTATATCGAACAGAGCTTCGACGAGGCCGCCTTCGACGATGTTTCCGGTTTCGGCGCCCGCGCCCAGCTGGAATGGTTCCCCAGCGAGCTCACGACCGTCACGGTCGCCGCCGGTCGCACGGTCGAGGACACGCCGGTCGCCGGCGCCGGCGCCTATCTGTCCAGCGCGGGCAGCATCGCCATCGATCATGAGTTGCTGCGCAACGTGATCCTGAACGGCCGCCTGACGTGGAGCCGCGACGACTATGAGGGTGTCGATCGCGAAGACACCCGCAAGGGGGTCACCCTGGGGGCGACCTATCTGATCAATCGAAACCTGGGCGTAAACGCCAACTACTCGCTGCTGGACGTGGAGTCAGAGGGTTCGGCGCGCGACCAGGACTATACCGTCAACAGACTGGGCATCGCCCTGGTCGCCCAGTTCTGACCAGAGTTCCAAACTTCGCCGGGGATGGCCCGGCGGCTTCAGTGAAACGCGTCCGATGAATCAAGCTTTCGATCCCCATGGCCTGAATGCACAGCCGATCGGGGACGATGGGAATCCAGGACCTGGCGGGCTGTGGTCCGGCGGCGGCCTGGCGAAAGCGTTCGATCCTCACGCCCTGATCGCCACGTTTCGGCGCCGCCTGAAACTGTTTCTGGCCCTGGCTCTGCTGATCTTCGTGGTGGTGCTGGTCTCCACGCTTCAGGCCACGCCGCTCTATACGGCGACCGCCAGCGTCATGATCGACAACCGGACCGAACAGGTGGTCGATACCCAGGCCGTGCTGTCCGGCCTGCCGGCCGACACCGCGACCGTCGATACCGAGGTCGAGATCCTGCGGTCGCGTCAACTGGCTGAGCGCGTTGTCGAAGCGCTCAAGCTCGAGGAGGACCCGGAGTTCAACGCCGCCCTGGCCCCTCCAGGCATCCGCGCCCAGATCGGCGGCGCGATCGGCAATCTCTTCAACATGTCTGCGCCGGAAACGACCCGCGCCCGGCTGAGCGAGTTGGAAGCCCAGAAGCAGCGCGAACGGGTCGTCGACACAGTCCGCGGCCGCCTGCAGATCAGCCGCGTGGGCCTGACCTATGTCATGGGGGTCAGCTTTACCTCTCCGGACCCGCAGAAGGCGGCCACGATCGCGAACGCCTTCGCGCAGAACTATCTGCTGGAACAGCTCGAGGCGAAATTCGAGGCGACCCGCCAGGCCAACGCCTGGCTCAATACTCGCCTGGAAGATCTGCGTGGCGAAGTCATCCAGAGCGAGGCTGCGGTCGAACAATACCGAAACGCCAACAATCTGTTGAGCGCGTCGGGTGCGACCCTGACCGAACAGGAAATCTCGACCTACAATACCCAGCTGGCCTCCGTGCGGGCGCAACAGGCCGAAGACGAGGCGCGGCTGTCCACCGCCCGCGCCCAGATGTCCCGGGGATCGACCGGCGACGACGTCGGCGAGGCTCTGGGGTCGACGGTCGTCCAGCAACTCCGCGCCCAGCGCGCCGAGGTCAGCGGCCGGGTGGCCGACCTGTCCAGCCGCTACGGACCGCGGCACCCGGACATGCTGCGCGCCGAACGCGAGCTGGCGGATATCGACAGCCAGATCCAGGCCGAGATCGGCCGCATCGTCTCGAACCTGGAAGCCCGGGTGCAGGTCGCCCGCCAGCGCACGGCGTCCATGCAGGGAAGCCTCGCGGGCGCCCGGGGCACCCTGGCGGCCAACAACAACGCCGGCGTTCGCCTGAACGAGTTGGAGCGCAACGCCGAGGCGTCCCGAACCCTCTACCAGGGCCTGCTGGATCGCTTCAAACAGACGACCAGCCAGGAAGGGCTGGAGGAGTCCGACGCGCGCATCGTTTCCCGAGCCATCATCCCCGGCGGGGCCAGCTCGCCGAATGTCCCGCTGAATCTGATGCTGGGCCTCGTGCTCGCCGTCGGCGCCGGGCTCGCCGGGGTCGTACTGGCGGAAATGCTCGACGCCGGCATGGCGACCGGCGAAGACGTGGAGACCAAGCTGGGACTGCCGCACATCGGCTCCATCCCGCTGGTGTCCTCGATCGCGGATCCGAACGATCGTCGCACCGCGCCAGCCGACTATCTGCTGCAAAAGCCGCTGTCCGCCTTCGCCGAAGCGATCCGGGCCCTGAGAACATCGATCCTGTTTTCCCGGGTGGGACAGACCGTCCGGTTCGTCGCCGTAACCTCGACCCTGCCCGGCGAAGGCAAGACCACCACCGCCGTCTGTCTTGCGCGTTCGGCGGCCCAGGCCGGTCAGCGTGTCGTGATCGTGGATTGCGATCTGCGCCGCCGCGCCGTCAACCGGCTGTTCGGCATCGAACCCCAGCAGGGTCTGCTGGAGGTTCTGGGCGGGTCGTCCACGCTGGAGGCGGCGCTTCATCACGACACGGAGTCCGGCGCCTATGTCCTGCCGCTGACCCATACCGCCTTCACGCCAAAGGACGTGTTCAGTTCACGGGCCATGGACGGGCTGCTGGAAACCCTGGGCGCCAATTTCGACCTGGTGATCCTCGACACCGCGCCTGTCCTGGCCGTGGCCGACACCCGTATCCTGGCGGCCAAGGCGGATACGGTCGTCTTCCTGACCCGGTGGCGGGCGACGCCCCAGAAGGCGATCACCAACTCGCTCAAACTGCTTGAGAAGGCGGGCGCTCACGTCGCCGGGGTCGCTCTGGTCCAGGTCGACATGAAGTCCCAGTCCCGCTACGGCTACGGCGACGCGGGCTATTACTACGGCGCGTACAAACAATACTATACGGCCTGATGGCGGCCGGGGTGCAGGCCCGAGGGGCGACCGGCGAGGCGTCGCAACGCACGGGCACCGGCGGCAGTCCCCTGGCCAAACTATCTCGCGCCGGCGTGCTGGGGTTGGTCCCGGCCCTGATCCTGGTCTCGCATTTCTTCTTCGGGGCGACGCTGGACCTGCCCGCCCTGGTGATGTTCGCCGGTCTGTGCGCCTGTCTGGCGGCCGCGCTTTGCGTTCCCTCGTCGCGCAGTGATCTGGCCGGGATCAGTCCTGTCTGGCTTCCGCTCGGTCTCTTCGCGGCGGTCCTCGGCGTCGCCGCCCTGACCCTGACGCCCGCCGTGCCGGGCGGTCCGCATCCGATCTGGGCCTGGGCCGGAATGCCGGGCGCCTCGACCCTGAACCGGTCGGCCACGACCCTCGAGATCATCAAACTGCTGGGGCTGGCGGCGACCTTCGTTCTGGGGTGTCTGCTGGGCGCCCGGACCGAGCGCGCACGGCGCGTCTTCTCGCTGCTGTTGGGGCTCGGCGGACTCTATGCCCTGATCAGCCTGATCCTGTTCCTGAGCGGCGCCCAGCTGGCCGGCGGGCACGGACGTCTGGGCGGCGGCTTCTACAGCGCCAATGTCGCAGGCACGCAGTTCGGGGTGCTGGTGCTGATGGCCACGGCCTGGGCCGTGCGGCAGTGGAACCAGGGCCGGTCAGGCGACGTCGTCGCACGATTGACGGACATGGCGCCCGTTCTGGCGCTGCTGCTTCTGTTCGGGGTCTGCCTGCTTCTCACGGCGTCGAGAGGCGGAATCAGCGCCACGGTGCTGGCTCTGACCCTGTTCCTGGGGTGGTCCGCCTTCGACAACCGCCAGGCGCGCTGGCCGCTGATGATCGTCGGCATCCTGATCATCCTGATCGCAGCGCTGGTGCTGATCCAGGGCAACGGCCTGTTCGCGGATCGCTTCGGCGACATCGGCGCCGGGGACGCCACGCGGTCCGCCGTCGCACAGGCGCATTGGCGCGCCTTCCTCGGCTCGCCGCTGTTCGGTTACGGTCTCGGCAGCTATCCCGAGGTCAACAACCAGATCATGACGGCCCAGAACGCGGCAGCGCTGTCGGTCAGCGTCGTCCAGCACAACGCCTATCTGCAATGGCTGGAGGAGGCGGGGATCGTCGGGGCGGCGCCGATGTTCGTCCTGATCGCGGTCATCCTGGGCTTCACGGCCTGGCGGGCGTTCCGCCGTCCCCGGAACCGCACCCTGGTGGCCGGTCTGCTCGCGGCCTCGGTCGTGGTTCTGCTTCATGCGGCGGTGGACGTCTCGCTCAACACCCCCTCGTTCGAAGCGTTCTGGACGCTGATCCTGGGCCTCGGCTTCTCCCTGTCGCAGGCCTCTTCGCGCCGACATTGACCTACCCGGCCGGGCCCACTTCCAGGGCGGCGCAGATCGCCAGGGCGGTCTTCAGCATCTCGATATTGTCGCCCGGCCCCGCCCGCATCTCGACCGAGACGACGCCGCCTCCGTAGCCTGACCGCCTCAGGCGTTCGAGCACGCATTGAAGACTGTCGGTATCGGCGGGAAATCCATTCAGTCCCGGCGCGCTGATCTGGACGTGGCTGATCCATCGGCCATGCCGGTCGACGATCTCAAGGACGGCGGCCGTCTCGTCGTTGGCGAACATCGCGCCCGTGTCCAGCGTCAGCCCGATCGCCGGATGGTCGACCCGCATGACGAAGGCCAGGGCCGCAGCCGTCGTATTCAGGAAATTCGTGCCGGACCGTTCGGTCACGGCCTCCAGTCCGAGACGGCAGCCCGCGTTCAGGCAGGCCTCGCCAAGGCGGCGAAACAGGGCTTCGGCGCCCGCCGTGTCCGAAGACCGACCAGGCGGCAGCGACCGGCTGGCCGGCGAGCCGAAGACCAGGTTTGCGATCTTCATCCGACCGGCAAGGTCGATGGCGGCCCTCATTCGCGCTTCGAACCGCGTCCTCTGTGCGTTGTCGCCGAACAGCTGTGCCTGCGGGTCTCCGAACAGCAGCGACTGCATCGAAACCGGGCGTAGTCCGTGCCCGTCCAGCTTCGTCTCGAACGCATCGAGCGAGGACCGCGAGGGATGGAGAGGATCAGCCTCGGACGGGAACGCCAGCCCCGGCGCGGTCTCGACGCCGTGTACATGCGATCGGGCCAGCAGGGCCAGCGCGTCATCCTGCTCGTCGGGCCGCCAGCCGATGTTGGAGACCGCCCATTTCACCGGGCCGCCCGGCGGCAAACCGCGTTCAGCCCGTCTTCTGCAGGGCGTAGGCCGGCGCGACCGAGTCGAGGAAATATCGGTAGGTTCGCTCGATCCCCTGGCGCAGATCGATCGACGGAGCCCAGCCCAGCCCCTTCAACCTGTCGCCGCTCATCAGCTTGCGCGGCGTACCGTCCGGCTTTGAGGTGTCAGTGACGATCCGCCCCTCGAAACCCACCACCTCGCAGACCAGTCTGGTCAGTTCCAGGATGGCGATATCCGTGCCCGACCCGACGTTGACGTGATCGTCTCCGGAATAGGTCTTCATCAGATAGACGCAGGCATCGGCGCAGTCTTCAGAGTGCAGGAACTCGCGCCGGGGCGTGCCCGACCCCCAGATCGTGATCTCATCGGCGCCGGTCATCTTGGCGTCGTGCGCCTTGCGCATCAGGGCCGGCAGGACGTGGCTGGAGTTGAGGTCAAAATTGTCGCCGGGGCCATAGAGGTTGGTCGGCATCGCGCTGATGAAGTCCGCGCCGTACTGTTTGCGGAACGCCTGGGCCAGTTTGATGCCGGCGATCTTGGCGATGGCGTACCACTCGTTGGTCGGTTCCAGCGGCCCGGTCAGCAGCGCCTCTTCCGGGATCGGCTGGGGCGCCAGTTTCGGATAGATGCAGCTTGATCCCAGGAACAACAGTTTGGACACGCCGCTGCGAAAGGCCGAGTTGATGATGTTGGTCTCGATCACCAGGTTGTCGTACAGAAAATCCGCCGGCTGGGTGTCGTTCGCCATGATCCCGCCGACCTTGGCGGCGGCGAAGAAGACGGCGTCGGGCTTTTCGCGCTCCATGAACCGTTCGACGGCGTCCTGTCGCAGCAGGTCGACCACTTCGCGGCCCGCCAGGATCATCTCGCAGCCTTCCCGCTCAAGCCGACGCGAGATCGCCGACCCGACCAGACCACGGTGTCCCGCGACCCAGACGCGCTTGCCCTCCAGGGGGAAAACGACAGATACCGACATCGAGGCGCCCTCCCCGTTTGGACGTGAAAAATCGTCCGCCGGCCAAGCAAAAAACGCGGCGCGAATGCAGTTTCGCAGCGAGGTTTTCTGACCAGGCAGGCACTCGACAGCGGATTTTGCTGTTCCGGGGAAGTAAAGGCCTCGCATTGGTGCAGTGCAACCAAAAAACGACCGCCGTTCTCTGGACTCTCCCAACGCGACCGCGCCTGTGGCCTTCGAAGCACAGCGAATTCCGGAGCGTTCGACGCAGCCGGGGACGGATGCGCTAGCGGCGAGACGCCGCACTGGCCTCACGGACCGCCTCGAACTCGTTGCCCGGGGCCCAGGCCGGCCAGTCGTCGCCATCGGCGAGGCCGCGACCGAAGGCGTAGAGAAGCTGGACGTCTTTCGCCGCGCCTTCCATCGACCAGGCGGGCGACCAGTCGTCGGTGGGCTGGTGATAGCGGTCGCTGACATAGGCGCGGCTCGCCTCGGTCGCGCCGGTGAATCCGGCGGCCGCGAACAGGGCCGGCACCCCCATCCTGGCCAGAGGGAAATGGTCCGAACGATAGAAGGCGCCGACCTGGGGCGCCGGATCGGGGATCAGGGTCCGCGCCTCGGCCGCCGCCAGCCTCGCCAGCCGATCCTGGGCGTCGGTCTTGCCATAGCCGATGACGACGATCTCGGGCGCCGCCGGTCCCGGCAGCAGGCTGTCCATGTTGACGTTGACCACCGTGGTCTCCAGCGGGACCAGGGGATTGGCCGCATAGTGATAGGCGCCCAGCAACCCCGCCTCCTCGGCCGCCCAAGCCATGAACATGACCGTACGTTCGGTGCGCGGCGCCTCGGCGTACAGCCGGGCCAGCTCCAGCACGGCCGCGACGCCCGTCGCATTGTCCACGGCGCCGTTATAGATGTCATCGCCCGCCGCGTTCGGCGCAGCGCGGCCGTAGGCGTCCCAGTGGGCGCCATACAGGATGGTCTCGTCCGGGCGGATTGTCCCCGTCAGCTTGGCCACGACGTTACGCGTCGTCTGCCGGTCGAAGGTCTGGCCGAAGTCGAGCGACATCGTCACCCCGTCCAGGGTCACCGGCCGGAAGTCCGAAGACTGGGCGGCGGTCTTCAGCGTGGCGTAGTCGAGACCCGCCCCGGACATCAGTCGCGCCGCCCGGGCCTGCTGGATCCAGCCCTGGGCCAGGACGCGTTCCGCCACCGGATCGGCGCGGACGATGTCGAGACCCGGCGCGGTCGAGGAGTTCTGCAGCGTGGTCCAGGGATAGCCCGCAGCCTCGGTCTCGTGGATCACGAACACGGCCGCAGCGCCGCGTCGGGCGGCTTCCTCGAACTTGTAGACCCAGCGACCGTAGTAGGTCATGCCGCGACCGTCGAAGCGGTCCGCCGTGGGGTTGTCGGACGCGACCTCGAAATCCGGATCGTTGACCAGCATCAGCACGACCTTGCCGCGCAGGTCGACGCCCTTGAAGTCGTCCCAGTCGCGTTCCGGGGCGCTGACGCCATAGCCCGCGAAGACCACAGGCGCGTCGCTGATCGTGATGTGGTTCTGCGGGCGCTGGCTGTTGGCGATGATGTCGGCGCCGCGTCGCAGGGTCAGGGTCTCGCCGCCGGTTCTGGCCGTGATCACCGCCGGACCGTCCTGGACGAAGCGGGCGATGGGCACGGTCTGATACCAGCCGCCGTCGTCGCCCGCCGGTTCCAGGCCCAGCGCCTGAAACTGGTCCGCGATCCAGGCGACGGTTTTATCCTCGCCCGGCGTGGTCGGCGCACGCCCCTCGAAATCGTCGCTCGCCAGAACGCTGACGGTCGCACTGAGCCGCGCCGGGTCGATCCGGCCGTCCTCGGCGCCTGTTCCCGACATGGAGGCGCAGCCGGAAACCAGGCCGGCGGCGAGGACGGCGAGACACAGGCGGCGGCTTTGGGGGCGATGGGGCATGGGGCGCGCTCTTTCAGCAAAGATCGGACGTTGAACCTGACCGACCGGACCGAGCCTGTCGAGCGTGGCCGCGAGCCGGCCGTTTCAGGTCTTCGCGGGTTCGGGACCGGCGGCATCGGCGGTCATCAGGGCCGCGAGTTCGGCGACGGCGTCGGCGATATCGACCCGACGGCGCGCCGGAAGCCGGGCGAACCGGTCAAGAAAAGCGTCGCCCAGGAGACCCGGAGATTGCTGCAGGGCGGCGGCGCCGGCCTCGGTCAATCGGGCATGGACCACGCGACGGTCGATGCTGGAGCGATACCGGACGACCATCCCCCGGGTCTCCAACTTGTCCAGCATGACGACCACCGTCGGGGCCGACATGAAGACATCGCGCGAGATGGCCTGGGTCGTCACCTCCCCCATCGACCGAATCGACTGAAGCACCAGAAGCTGGGGCAAGGTCAGGCCGGTCAGGCGCGACACCGCACGCGAGCGCACGTCGATCGCCTGGGCGATGCGGCGGACGGATCGGATCAGGGTGTCGGCGGGTTCTACAGGCGTCAGCGGCGAAATATCGGCCATCGGGTTGCAACTCTTTCGTACACTAACCATTTGTACGCGCTGCTTTCACAATTCAAGGAGGGCCCATGTGCGGTCTGAGCGGCGAGATCAATTTCGACGGACGACCGGCCGACGCCGGCGCCGTTCAACGCATGACGGATGCGCTCTCGCCTCGCGGACCGGACGGATCGGGCATCGTGATGCGCGGCCCGGTGGGGCTGGGCCATCGGCGGCTGAAGATCATCGACCTGACCGAGGCCGCCCAGCAGCCGATGGTGGACGCCGATGCGGGCGTCACCCTGGTCTTCAACGGCTGCATCTATAACTACCCGGAACTGCGCGCAGAGCTGCAGGGGATGGGGTTCCGCTTCTTCTCGCACGGCGACACCGAGGTCATCATCAAAGCCTGGAAGGCCTGGGGCGAGGCGTGCGTCGAGCGGTTCCACGGCATGTTCGCCTTCGTCCTGCACGAGCGGGACACCGGCCGCACGGTGATCGCGCGCGACCGTTTCGGCATCAAACCCCTGTATCTGGCCGAGAGCGGCAAGCGGCTGAGGTTCGCGTCCAGCCTGCCGGCCCTGCTGGCGGCGGGCGATATCGACAAGACGATCGATCCGGTCGGCCTGCATCACTACATGACCTTCCACGCGGTGGTGCCGCCGCCGCACACCATCCTGAAAGGCGTGAAGAAGTTCCCGCCGGCCACCATCCGCGTGATCGAGGCGGACGGGACGTCCAGGGATCGCCTGTACTGGCAGGTCGACATGACCCGCCATGCCGAGGACGCCTCGCTGAGCGCGGAAGACTGGCGCGACCGGGTTCTGGACGGTCTGCGCGCGGCGGTGAAGCGGCGCATGGTCGCCGACGTGCCGGTGGGGGTCCTGCTGTCGGGCGGCGTGGATTCCAGCCTGATCGTCGGTTTGCTGGCGGAACTGGGCCAGCACGATCTGATGACCTTCTCGGTCGGCTTCGAGGAGGCCAATGGCGAGAAGGGCGACGAGTTCGTCTATTCCGACCTGATCGCCAAACACTATGGCACCAAACACCACCAGATCTTCGTGCCGCACGCCCGGCTGATGGAGGCCCTGCCCGGCACCATCGGCGCGATGTCGGAGCCGATGGTCAGCTACGACAACGTCGGTTTCTACCTGTTGAGCCAGGAAGTCTCGAAACACATCAAGGTGGTCCAGTCGGGCCAGGGCGCCGACGAGGTGTTCGCCGGTTATCACTGGTACCCGCCGATGCTGGAGGCCGCCGATCCGGTCGAGACCTACGCCAAGGCCTTCTTCGACCGCAGCCACGCGACGCTGAAGACCCAGCTGAACGGAGCCTGGATGGCCGATACCGATGTCAGCCGCGCCTTGGTCGAGGCTCATTTCGCCCGGGGTCGGGCGGCCACGCCGGTCGATCAGGCCCTCCGTCTGGATAGTGAGATCATGCTGGCGGACGACCCGGTCAAGCGGGTGGACAATATGACCATGGCCTGGGGTCTGGAGGCTCGCGTGCCCTTCCTGGATCATGAACTGGTCGAACTGGCCGGACGCATTCCGCCCGAGCACAAGCTGGCCCAGGGCGGCAAGGGGGTACTGAAGGAGGCCGCGCGGCTGGTGATCCCGTCCGAGGTCATCGACCGCAAGAAGGGCTATTTCCCCGTGCCCGCCCTCAAATACATCCAGGGGCCGTATCTGGAGATGGTGCGAGAGACCCTGACCAATCAGGCGGCGAAAGATCGCGGGCTGTTCGATCCGAAATACCTCGACACCCTGTTCGCCGACCCTACCGAGCACATCACGCCGCTGCGCGGGTCGGAACTGTGGCAGGTTGCGGTGCTGGAGATGTGGATGCAGAACCATGGTGTCTGACGGCCGTCCGCCCAGAACGCCGCCGCGCCCGCCCCAGTCGCGCGCGCACCGCCTGCAACGATTGCGCGGCGAAGGGCTGAAGCCGCCGGTGCAGGGCCAGGACGGCGCCGGGCCGACGCCGAACGCGGTGGTGGATTGCGGCTGGGGCCGGCTATTGTTCGCCCAGACGTTCGAGGCGGCGGACCCGCTGGTCGAAGCCCTGCGCGCGGAGGGTCCGGATCGGCGCGACATCGCCTTCTATGTGCGCAAGCCGCATGTGCTGCTGGCGTCCGCCCCGCAGGAACTGTTTCTGGACCCGTCGGACACGTTCCGGCTGGAACTGGCGACCTATCAGTCCAGCCGGCGGCAACCGCGCGGCTTCACCGTGCGCCGACTGACCTCCGTGCTGGACGCCGAGGCGATCAACGACATCTACGCCAAGCGCAACATGGTGCCCGCGCCGCCCGAGTTCCTGTGGTCGCGGCGCGACGACCGGACCCTGACCTATTTCGTCGCCGAGGACACCACGACCGGTCGGGTCATCGGCACGGTGACGGGCGTCAACCACATGCGCGCCTTCGCCGATCCGGAATGCGGGTCGTCGCTGTGGTGTCTGGCGGTCGATCCCCAGGCGACCCAGCCCGGCGTCGGCGAGGCGCTGGTCCGTCGTCTGGCCGAGCATTTCGGCACCCAGGGTCTGGCCTATATGGACCTGTCGGTCATGCACGATAACGAACAGGCCATCGCCCTGTACGAAAAGCTGGGCTTTCGCCGGGTGGCCTTCTTCGGCGTGAAGCGAAAGAACCCGATCAACGAGGCCCTGTTCGTCGGACCGACCGACGATCACGACCTGAACCCCTATGCCCGGATCATCGTCAACGAGGCACGGCGACGGGGCATCCACACCGAGATCGTCGACGCCGAGGGCGGTCTGTTCCGGCTGAACTGGGGCGGTCGCACGGTGCGCTGTCGCGAGAGCCTGTCGGAACTGACCTCGGCCGTGGCGCTGAGCATCTGCGACGACAAGCGGATGACGCGGCGCATCGTCGAGGCGGCCGGGGTCCGCGTGCCCGAGCGGATCGACCCGGACGATCCCTCCGCCATCGACGCCGGACTGGAGGCGCACGGCAGTCTGGTGGTCAAGCCGGCGCGCGGCGAGCAGGGCCAGGGCGTCGCGGTCGGGCTGAAGACGATGGGCGAGGTCCAGACCGCCCTGACCCGCGCGCGTCGGATCTGTTCCCAGGTTCTGATCGAGGAACAGGTTCAGGGCGAGGATCTGCGTCTGGTGGTGATCGACTACAAGGTCGTGGCCTGCGCCCTGCGGCGTCCGCCCCGCGTGGTCGGCGACGGCCGGTCCAGCCTGCGGACCCTGATCGAGCATCAGAGCCGCCGCCGCGCGGCCGCGACGGACGGGGAATCGACAATTCCGATGGACTCCGAGACGGACCGGACCCTGGCCGAGGCCGGTTACAAACTGGACGACGTGGCCCCCGACGGCGTGGAGATCATGGTGCGGAAGGCCGCGAACCTGCATCTGGGCGGCACCATCCACGACGTGACCGAAGAGGTGCATCCGGCCCTGATCCGCGCCGCCGTCGCCGCCGCGCGGGCCATCGACATTCCGGTCACCGGCATCGACCTGATGGTGAAATCGCCGCGCGAGGCGGACTATGCCTTCATCGAGGCGAACGAGCGCCCGGGTCTGGCCAACCACGAACCCCAGCCGACGGCCGAGCGTTTCGTCGACCTGCTGTTTCCGCTGTCCGCCCCGACATCGGCGCGCACGGCCCCCCGTACCGAAGCCTGAAGGAGGCCCCTTGGCCCGTCCCGAGATCGACCTGGACTATCTGAAGGCCCGTCTGGCCGACCTGCTGAACACGCCCAGCCCGACAGGCTACACCGACGAGGCGGTCTGGCTGCTGTGCCGCGAACTGGAGCGGCTGGGCCTGGAATACGAGCTGACGCGGCGCGGGGCCATGCGCGCCCGCCTGCCCGGCCGGAACCCCAAGCCGGCGCGCGCCATCGTCGCCCACGTCGACACCCTGGGCGCCCAGGTCAAGATGGTGAAGGACAGCGGCCGGCTGGAACTGGTCCCGATCGGCAACTGGTCCTCGCGCTTCGCCGAGGGCGCACGGGCGACGATCTTTTCCGAGGGCGGGGCGTATCGCGGCACAATCCTGCCGCTGAAGGCCTCGGGTCACACCTTCAACGAGGAGGTCGACACCCAGCCGGTCAACTGGGCCCAGGTCGAGTTGCGGATCGACGCGGTCACCCGCGGGCGCGACGACACTCTGAAACTGGGCGTCGACGTCGGGGACATCGTCGCCATCGACCCGCAGCCGGAGTTCATGGACACGGGCTTCATCGTGTCGCGCCATCTGGACGACAAGGCCGGGGTCGCGACCATGCTGGCGGCGCTGGAGTGCATGCTGCGCGAAGACCGCGCGCCCACCGTCGACACCTGGTGGCTGTTCACTATCGCCGAGGAGGTCGGGCTGGGCGCCTCATCCGTGCTGGTCCCCGATGTGGCCGCCATGGTCACGGTCGACAACGGCACGACCGCGCCGGGACAGAACTCTTCCGAATTCGGCGTCACCATCGCCATGGCCGACCAGACCGGGCCGTTCGACTGGCATCTGTCGCGGAAGCTGGTCCAGCTGGCCCACGATCACGGCATCCCGCACCAGAAGGACGTCTTCCGCTACTACCGGTCGGACTCCGCCTCCGCCCTGCAATCCGGGGCCGACATCCGCACCGCCCTGGTCACCTTCGGCGTCGACGCCAGCCACGGCTATGAACGGATCCACGAGAGCGCCCTGAGCGACCTGGCGCGGCTGCTGATCGCCTATGCCGAGAGCGATGTCGAAATCGGTCGCGACGCCAAGCTTCTGACCGGCCTGAAGGGCTTCACCCACCAGCCCTCTGAAACGCTGGACGGGACGGCTTCATCGAGCGACCCGAAGGCGGGCGAGGACCGGTAGCGGACCGATCTCAGGGCTGAGGGATCGACGGCTGGAACCCGACGTCGAACAGGCACGGTTCGTCGTAGCGTTCCGACAGACCTTCGCATCGCCGGGCGATCGCCGCCGCCGTCGGCCTGTCTCCGTCCGAGATCCATTGCGACATCGCTTCCAGCAGGGCGGCGTATTGCGGCGCGCTGAGCTGGCTGTGCTCGTGTTCGGTCGTGAAGGTCTGGACCAGCAGGTCCGATCGGCCGGCCGCCGCCACCGTCTCGCGATAGGCGGCCTCGTGCCAGACGAAGGCGGTCGGATCGTAGCGGGCGTGCAGGGTCAGGGTGGGCAGCATGATCTGGCCGGTCAGGTCGCTGTCGTAGGCCAGGGCGGCGACGGCGGACGGATCCGCATCGAACCGTTCGACGCCCTGGTTCAGGGCGACGTCGTCGTCCGACCCCTGATAGGTCACGCCCACGTTCGAGAACGGATTGCGGCCGTCCAGCCGGTTCCAGATCATGTCCTGAAACAGGGTGGTGGGCCAGGCCATGTGCGACACCAGCTGGTCGGCCTGGACGCCCGTCACCGACAGGATGCTGCGCAGGTTCGAGGCCTGTAGCGGCGTGCGCGCCTCCGGCGCCAGGCCGGCCCCGGTGCATTCGTCGACACGGGCGGCGATCTCGGCCCGGCTCATGGTCGCGTCGCGGGGCAGGCCCTGCCAGACCGGATACTGGACCTCGTCCGGACGCGGATGGTTGTGGCAATAGTGTTGATAGACCGCGCGCAGATCGGCCCGGAAATCATAGGCGCGCGTGCCCCCGGCCAGAACGCCGCTGGTCAGGAGCACGCCGTTATAGTTCCGCGTCCCGTCAGCCGCCACGGCGTACAGCTCCGCCGTCTTGGCCGCGACGTTTCCGCCCCAGGACTGGCCGTGCAGAAGCGTCCGTTGCGGCTTGCCGAACCGGCCCCAGACGATCTGGCGCAGGTCGTCGGTATCGCGCGCCGCCATCCGCACGCCGTAACCGCCTCGGCGATAGGTCGACCCGGCCCAAGCATAGCCCTCGCTGACCATCACCGAGAAACGGCTGAGGTCCGCGACCGGATCGTCGGCCTCCGGCTCGCCCAGGCGCGGCCCGCCGTGGGAATGGACGATCAGGGTTCCGTTCCAGTCGGCGGGATAGGCGATCCAGTAGAAGGCGCCCGCTTCGGATCGACCGGAAAAGCACCGCGCGCCATCGGGCAGGGCGTCGGGACAGGTCGCCGACGTCGGATCGACGGCGACGGTCTGCGCCTGAACCGCGCCCGCACCAACCAGGGTCAGCGCCGACAGAAGGCCGAGCAGGCGGAAACGAAACAGGGTCATCGGAAGTCTCTCGAAAAGGCCGGGGCGACACCCGAGGGCGTCGCCCCAGTTTCGGGGAGCGTCTGGCCTAGAACGTCTTGGACAGGTTGGCGTACCAGTAGCGGCCGTACGGGCGATACAGGGTGCCGAGGTAGCCTTCAGACGTCAGCGGCGGCGCTTCGTCGGTGATGTTGCGCGCGCCGATGCGGATGCGGGTGTCGGCGGCCCAGCCGGCGCCCTCGCCGAACTCGTACTGGCCATACAGGTTCGTCGTGATCTGGCTGTCGACGACATAGGGATCGCCGGCGTCGGAGAGGAAGCCGGTCTCGGTGACTTCGTCGGTGTACTGGGTGAAGGCGCCGACCTGCCACGGGCCCTGGCTCCAGGTCAGCGAACCGGTCACCTTCCACTCGGGCCGGCCGTTGCGGGCCAGGAGGGTGCTGGAGATCGGCAGGGGGGTGTTCTCGTTGATCTCGCCGGCCTCGCGGGCGGCGAACAGGGCGTTGACCAGAGGGCCGGGATCCCGCTCGAAGGTGATCAGGTGCGCTGCGTTCAGCGAGGCGCGGAAGCTGCCCCACGGCGTGTCGCGCAGCCGCCACTGGGCGCCGATGTCCAGCCCTTCCACCGTCTGCGGCAGCAGGTTGATGAAGCGGTCCTGAACCGAGACCACCGTGCCGACCGGCGTGATGCCGCTGCCCTGGAAGAAGGCGACGTCGTCGGGGGTGACGGCCGCGCGGGTCACGTTCGGATTGGTCGTGCCGTTCAGCTGGTTCAGATAGTCCAGCACGATGTTGGACTGGGCGCCCAGCAGACCGACGATCTTCTCCTGCTCGATCTTCCAGCGGTCGATGGTGAAGGTGAAGTCGCCGTACTCGACCGGAATGAAGTGGGGCTGGAACACCAGTCCGATGGACTGGTTGGTGCTTTCCTCCGGCTCCAGTTCCGGGTTGCCCGACACCAGCAGCGAGGCGGACGCTGGCTGGGAGCATTCGTTGAAGTTGGAAATCCGGCCCAGACGCAGGTCCGCCTCGCAGCGGATATAGTCGTTGTTGGTCGAGAGGCGGGCGTACTGGGCGGCGTTGGTCTGTTCCAGGTTCGGCGCGCGGAAGCCCTCGGAATACGAACCCCGGACCCGCAGGCCGTCGACGATGTCCCAGGCCATGGCGATCTTGGGCTTGGCCACGTTTCCGAAGTCGCTGTAGTCCTCGAACCGGCCCGCCAGCTGGAAGTCCAGGCTGCGGACCAGCGGGATGTTCATGTCCGGCGACACCACCGGCACGGCGAACTCCAGATAGGCCGAATAGACCTCGCGTTCGCCATAGGTGTCGGGGTTCGAGCTGACCGCCGCGATATTGGAGATGCTGGTTTCGCCGCTGATCACATCGGTGAAGACATTGGTGCCGTCCAGGTCGGAATCGCGATCGTCACGCTGGGTTTCCTTGCGCGCCTCGACGCCCGCCGCGAAGCCCAGCGGGCCGGCCGGAAGGGTCATCAGATCCGGGCGGCTGATCTTGAAGTCCCACAGGGCCAGGGTCGTCTTGGACGTGCGGGTCAGGTCGGTCGAGATGGCGTCGATCGCCGCCTGGGAACTGGGGGTGCAGTCGCCGAAATTGGTATCGACGGGGCAGCCGCCGCTGAACGGATTGTAGGCGTCCGGCGTCGACAGGGCCAGATTGGCCTGAAGCGCCGTCAGGTTGATGGCGTTGGAGCTGTCGGTCGCCTCGGCTTCCGAATACAGCAGCGCCGATTCCCAGTCGAAGCCGTTCCATTCGCCGCGCAGACCGCCCAGGAAACGCGACTGCCAGTTCTCGACGTCGACGATCTGAAGACCCGCGTCGTTGAAGCGGTAGCGGACCAGTTTGACGTCGGTCCCGCCGGCGGGAACGTTGGTCAGGCCCGGCAGGCGGTTGGGATTGGGAGTTCCGTTGGCGAAGGCCACCGGGCCGAACGGGTTCCAGTAGTTGCTGGCCGGAATCCACAGCTGGTTCAGCAGGATGGTGGGCGGCTGAATGTTCTGGGTATTGGCCGTGTAATAGCCCAGCTCGCCAAAGGCGGTGACGCCGTTGTCGAAGTCGTAGTGGCCGTTGACGAACAGGTTCAGCCGCTGGACGTCGGGGCTGACGGTGGTGCCGCGCGCCGCGTCATAGCGCAGTTCACGCCCCGCGCCGCTGTAGGCGATGTTGCCGCTGGCCAGGCAGATGTCCTGGGCCACCGGCGTGTTGCCGGTGCAGCCGAAGCTGGTCGGTTGGTTGTGGAAGGTGCCGCCGGTCGTGGTCAGGTTGGTCGTGCCCTGGCGCACGCGGAACGGCGTCAGGAAATTGGCCCAGGCCGTATAGGACGAACGGGCATCGGTGTCGGTCGTGTTCTGATAGCCGGGGACGTCGGCGAACAGCGGACTGAGGTTCGACGACGCGGTGTATTCCTGATCCTCGGCCCGCTGGCCCGCGCGGTCGGTGTAGTCCAGGAAGCCCGAGATATTGCCGCGGTCGAAATCCTTGCCCGCGAAGATTCCCAGGGTGTATTCGCGACGGTGGGTGCCCTCGGCTCCGCCGTACTGGGTCTGGATTCGCAGTCCGTCGAAATCGTCCTGAAGGACGGTGTTGACGACCCCGGCCACGGCGTCGGCGCCATAAATGGCGGCCGCGCCGTCCAGCAACACTTCCAGACGCCGCAGCCCCGAAACCGGAATGGCGTTGGAGTTGTAGCTCAGCACCGGCACCGTGCCGGTGTCCGACGTGCCCTGGCTGGTCGGGTGGGCCACGATGCGGCGACCGTTCAGCAGCACCAGAGTGTTGCCGACGCCCAGCGAGCGCAGGTTGACGGAGTTGACGTCGCCGCGCGCGGCGTTCGACGTCTGGGGGTTGTTGGCGCTGGAGAACAGCACGTCGCCCATCTGGGGGATCGAGCGCAGCAGGTCGTCGCCGCTGACCGCGCCGGTGGCGATGATCTCTTCCTGGGTCACGACGGTGACCGGCAGGGCGGCGGTGGTCGACGCGCCCCGGATCTGAGAGCCGACGACCACGATGTCATCGACGCTGGAGGCGTCCTGGCCCGACGGCTGGGTCTGGGCCAGGGTCGGCGTGGCCAGCCCCAGCAGGGCGGTCGCGGCGGTGGTCGCCAGCATGGCGGTCTTGATCGTCATCATCGTTGAGTCCTCCCAAACTCTATTGTTTTTTGTGTTGGATTGTCGGGTTTCAGTCGCGGGCGAGCACCAAGTCGTCGCCGGGTCCGGCGGCTGGATCGGGTCTGGCGGCCAGGGGTCGGGGCGTGCCGTTCATCGCGTCGCGCAGGGCGTCCTTGTCCAGTTCGCCTTCCCAGCGGGCGACGACGATGGTCGCCACGGCGTTGCC
Source organism: Alphaproteobacteria bacterium (assembly GCA_018820205.1). Classification (GTDB taxonomy): domain Bacteria; phylum Pseudomonadota; class Alphaproteobacteria; order Caulobacterales; family Caulobacteraceae; genus Brevundimonas. Next base: position 84,927 of record JAHJOK010000046.1, on the reverse strand, counting down.
GATGAAGTTGGTCAGGGCCCGGCATTCGCTCATGAACCGGTCGATGCCCAGGATCAGCGCCATGCCCGCGATCGGCACGTCGGGCACCACGGCCAGCGTCGCCGCCAGGGTGATGAAGCCCGCGCCCGTGATGCCGGCCGCGCCCTTGGAGCTCAGCATCGCCACCAGCAACAGGGTGATCTGCTGCCAGATCGTCAGCTCGATGTTCAGGGCCTGGGCGATGAACAGGGCCGCCATAGTCATGTAGATGTTGGTGCCGTCCAGATTGAACGAATAGCCGGTCGGCACGACTAGGCCGACGACCGACTTGGACGCCCCGGCCCGCTCCATCTTCTGCAACAGGCTGGGCAGGGCCGCCTCGGACGACGAGGTGCCGAGCACCAGCAGCAGTTCTTCCTTCAGATAGCGGATCAGCTTCAGGATCGAGAAGCCGTTGGCGATCCCGACCAGGCCCAGCACCCCGACCACGAAGATAATCGCGGTCAGATAGAAGGTGGCGATCAAGGCCAGCAGGTTGGCCACCGTGGCGATGCCATAGGCGCCGATGGTGAAGGCGAAGGCGCCGAAGGCGCCGATCGGCGCCGCCTTCATCACGATGGCGACCAGTTTGAAGAAGGCCGAAGAGACCGACTCCAGGATGGTCAGCACCGGCTTGCCCAGGTCGCCCACCGACGCCAGGGCGATGCCGAACAGCACCGAGACGAACAGGACCTGCAGGATGTTGCCGGTCGAGAAGGCGCTGATGAAGGTGTCGGGGATCACGCCCAGCAGGAAGCCGATGATGGTCGTCTCGTGCGCGGCGCTGGCGTATTGGCTGACCGCGCCGGCGTCCAGCGTCGCCGGGTCGATGTTCAGCCCGCGTCCCGGCTGGATCACATTGCCCACGATCATCCCGATGACGAGGGCCAGGGTCGAGAAGGTCAGGAAATAGCCGAAGGCCTTGGCGGCGACCCGGCCGACGCGACCCAGGTCGCGCATGCCGGCGATACCGGTGACGATGGTCAGGAAGATCACCGGCGCGATGACCATCTTGACCAGTTTGATGAAGCCGTCGCCGAGCGGTTTCAGGCTTTCGCCGAACGCGGGCCAGAAATGACCGATCAGTCCGCCCAGGACGATGGCCGTCAGAACCTGGACATAGAGATGCGCGTACCAGGGGTGGCGCTTCACAGGCTTGTCGGCATCCGGCAGTGCGAGCTTCACGCGTCCCCCTGTGCGGCTCAAGGCCGCCATTTCCCATGCGGTCTGCGCCGCTTCGAGATCAGTCTAGGTGGCGGAGACAAGAAGCAAAAATCAGACAGGAGGCGGCTCCGACCTCTGTTTTCATTCGTGATTTTCTCCAGCGTCGGTATATTTGGTCTGGATTTCCAGCCAGCAGTCTGGTCATTCGTGCGGAAATCCGCATGATACCCGAATGGCAGGATCACGGTTTCGTCCCGATTTTGCCCGCCTTGTCGCGGGCGGCCGTCGGCCGTGGCTGACGCTCGTGGCCGTCTGGCTCGTCTGTTGCGCGGCGGCCATGTTCACCGCAGGCGAGATCGCACGACGCGGGGCCGAAAGCGATCTGGCGCGACAGGCCGAGGCGGCCGCCGCCCTGCATGCCGCGGTGCTGCGCAGCGAACTGGAGAAATACCGGTCCCTGCCCCTGGTTCTGGCCCAGGACCCCGCGGTCGCGTCGATGCTGGCCCAGCCTTCGCCCCGATCCGCCGCCGACGTGAGCTTGAAACTGGAGGGGCTGGCGGCGCAGACACGCGCGGCGGCCATCTATGTTCTGGACCGCGAGGGCGTGGCCCGCTCGGCCAGCAACTGGAACGAGCCGACCAGCTTCGTCGGATCCGACTACAGCTTCCGCCCCTATTTCACCGGCGCCGCGCGCAGCGGCGAGGCGGAGTTCTTCGCCCTGGGGACCGTCAGCGGCCGGCCGGGCCTGTATCTGGCGCGTCGCATCGGCCCGGCCGCGCGCCCCCTGGGCGTCGTCGTGGTCAAGGTCGAGTTCGACGCGCTGGAGGCCGACTGGCGATCGTCGCGCGAACCCGCCTATGTCACCGACGCACGCGGCGTCGTTCTGGTCACCAGCGTGCCGGGGTGGCGATTTCGACGCAGCCGGGACCTGACCGCCGCGGAGCGGCGGTCGATCCTGGCGGACCAGACTCTCAGCGGCCAGGCCCTGACCGCCCTGCCCATCGAGGCCCGACCCGGCCGCCCGACCGTGCGCGCCGCCGTCGACGGGGTGTCGGACTGGATGCCGGCCACGGCGCCGACGGACACGCCCGGCTGGACACTGCACCTGCTGAGCCCGGTCGGCAGCGCGATCGTCGCCAATGTCGCCAGCGCGCGCGCCGTGGCCGGGTTGCTGGTGACCCTGCTGGCGGTCGGGGCCGGCGTCGTGCTGCGGCGGCGCCAGCAGGCGAACGCCAGGGCCCTGGCCGAGGAGGCCGCGCGGGCGCAGCTGGAACAGCGGATCGACGAACGGACCGCGGAACTGCGCGACGCCAACACCCAGTTGAGCCAGGAGATCGACGACCGTCGTAAGGCCGAAGCCAGTCGCGAAATCCTGCGCGAAGAACTGGTCCAGGCCAACAAGCTGGCCACCTTGGGCCAGATCGCCGCCGGGGTGGCCCACGAGATCAACCAGCCCGTGGCGGCCATCCGGACCAATGCGGAAACGGCGGTGGAATACCTGCGTCGCAACGATCCCGAAGGCGTCGAACGCAGCCTGGGCCGCGTCAACGATCTGACCGGGCGGATCGGCGTCATCACCGACGAACTGCGCGCCTTTGCCCGAAAGTCCAGCCAAGGCGTTTCACCGGTCGATCCCCAGCACGCGATCGACGGCGCCCTGCTGTTGATGGGCGGCGCCCTGCGCGAGGGCGGGGTGCGGATCGTGCGCTCGGGGATCGAGGACGCGCTGGTGTCGGCCGAGCCGAACCGGCTGGAGCAGGTCATCGTGAACCTGGTTCAGAACGCGTTTGAATCGATGGTCGAGGGCCGCACGTCCGACCCCTGTCTGACGATCGACGTCAGCCGCAGCGACGGCGTCGAGATCGCGATTTCCGACAATGGCCCCGGCGTCGATCCGCAGGTGGGCGAGGCGCTGTTCACCCCGTTCGTCACGACCAAGGCGAAGGGTCTCGGTCTCGGCCTGGTGATCTGCCGCGACATCGTCGCGGGCTTCGGGGGCGAGCTGACCCTGCGTCCGTCGTCGAGCGGCGCGGTCTTCGTGATCGCCCTGAGGGACGCGTGATGAATTTCGCCGAACCCAGGGCCGTGGCCCTCGTCGACGACGACGACGATTTCCGTCTGGCCCTGGCCGAACGCCTGTCGCTGGCCGGGTTCGAGGTGTCGGCGTTCGCGACCGCCGAGGCCGCGCTGAAGGCCCTGGACGCCGGTTTCGCCGGGGTGGTGGTCAGCGACCTGAGGATGCCGGGCCTGGACGGAAGGCAGTTCCTGACCCGTCTGCAAACGATCGACGAGGGTCTGCCCCTGTTGATGATCACCGGGCATGGCGACGTCGATGATGCCGTCGAAGCGTTGCGCCAGGGCGCCTATGATTTCGTCGCCAAGCCGTTCGCGTTCGAACGCCTGCTGGACAGCCTGACCCGGGCTTTGGAGAAGCGCGCCCTGGTGCTGGACAACCGTCGTCTGACCCTGGCGGCGGGCGAAGCGAATCTGGACCTGCCGCTGCTGGGCGAGAGCGACGCCATGGTCCGGCTGCGCGGCGCCATCGTCCAGCTGGCGGACACCCAGCTGGACGTCCTGATCGAAGGCGAGACCGGCGTCGGCAAGGAGGTCGTGGCGCGCGCCCTGCACAACAGCAGCCGGCGACGGATCCATTCGTTCGTGCCGGTCAACTGCGGCGCCCTGCCCGAGGGCCTGATCGAAAGCGAGATCTTCGGCCACGAGGCCGGCGCCTTTCCCGGCGCGACGCGACGGCGGGTCGGCTACATCGAACAGAGCCACCGGGGGACGTTGTTCCTGGACGAGATCGAGAGCATGCCCGTGCCGGTCCAGGTCAAGCTGCTGCGGGTCGTGGAGGAGCGGGAGGTGCAGCCGATCGGCGGATCGCCGCGCCCGGTCGAGATCCGTATTCTGGCCTCGTCCAAGATCGATCTGGAAGACGCCATCCGCGCCGGCGCGTTTCGCGAAGACCTCTATTACAGGCTGAACGTCGTCAAGCTGAGGGTCGCGCCGTTGCGGGAGCGCAGCGAGGACGTGCCGCTTCTGTTCGCCCATTTCCTGCGCCGGGCGGCGGCGCGCGAAGGCCGTTCGCCGCCGCAGCTGACGGCTCCGGTCCGGCGACATCTGCTTGAACATCAATGGCCGGGCAACGTGCGCGAACTGGTGCATTTCGCCGAACGGACGGCGGCCGGACTGGATCTGGACGACGACGCGCCTTCGGCCGACGGGACGCTGGGTCTGGCGGTCCGGGTCGAGCGCTACGAGGCGCAGCTGATCGACGAGATCCTGCGCCAGTGCGACGGCGACGTCGGCCAAGCGTGTGCGATCCTGCAGCTTCCGCGCAAGACCCTGTACGACAAACTGAAGCGTCACGGCCTGAAACCGGCGGCCTATCGACCGGCGTGACGACGCTGCCTCAGGTCGATTCACGTTCCGCGATGGCGAAGGGCAGGATGGTCTGAAGCGGCAGGTCGGCGTCGCCCGCCTTGGCCCGGATCAGCAGCCGGGCCGCCGCCGCCGTCATTCCGGCGATGGGCTGGACGATGGCGGTCAGGGGCGGACTGGCGAAACGCACGATCGGAGTGTCGTCGAAACTGACGATCGCCACATCCTGCGGCACCTTCAATCCATGGCGCAAGGCGACCCGGAGCGCGGCCAGCGCCATCTGGTCGTTGCTGGCGACGATCGCCGTGGGCCGGTCGGCCATGGCCAGGAAGCCCTCCATCGCCGTCACGCCCGATGCGAAGGTGAAGTCGCCCCGGCCGATCAGGGCGTCGTCGTCGGGCAACCCCCGCGCGGACACGGCCTGGCGATAGCCGTCCAGGCGCGCCCCGCTCAGCGCATATTCGTCGCTGCCGGTGATGAAGGCGACGCGTCGATGGCCGTGGTCCAGCAACAGGCTGGTCGCCGCCGCCGCCGCCGCCTGATCGTCCATGGCGATGGCGAATCCCTCGCCGGCCTCCATCGAACCGATCCGCGCGAACGGCATGCCCATCCGCACCAGCAGTTCGGTGATCATCGGATTGTCCGAGTGCGGCGGCGTCAGGATCACGCCGTCGGGATGCAGGGCCGATATCGCCGCCTGAACCTCGCGCTCCACATGGGACGAATGGGTGTCGACCAGTTCGAAGATCATCCGGTAGCCTGCCTCGGCGCACTGAAGCATGCCGCCCAGAAGCATCTGATCGACCCAGTCCGCCCCCTCGCCCGAACGCCAGCCCTCGATCGTGCGGTCGCGATCGTTCAGGGCCAGCAGCAGATAGGAGCGCGAGCCGCCCATCCGCTGAGCGGCGATGCTGGGCACGTAGCCGAGCTTTGACACGGCGGCGGCGACCCGGTCGCGCACCTCCTGACGAACGTTCGGGCCGTTGTTGATGACGCGCGAGACGGTCTGCAACGAGACCCCGGCCTCGGCCGCGACGTGTTTGATCGTAACCGGACGGCGCACGCTGATTTCGTCTCCGGTCGAAGGTGATCCCGTCACACGTGGTCCGCCGGCCCGCTCAGGCCGCCAGTTCCGGCGGCGGCGCCGCGCAGTGCTGGGCGATGAACTGCTGATGGCCCGGCAGGTCGGCGACAACCCGTTTCAGCAATTCCGACGCATGGTCAAGCTGGGCGCCCATTCCGTCGAACGGAATACGGTCGACCAGCGGGTGATAGCCGCGCGGATGAACGCCCATCCCCTCCATCACCGACTGCCAACTGACGGCGCGGAAAAGCTCGTCCACCCCTTCGACCAGGGCGCCGTTGACGCGGAACAGGTCGATCTTGCGCTGCAGTTCGGGCGGCAGTTCCATGTCCCGGCATTCGCGCCAGAATGCCGTGTCGTCGCGTTGGGTCAGGCCATAGTGCAGGATCACGAAATCGCGAATTTCCTCGTAATCCGCCGTCATGCGCCGATTGTATTCCGTGGCCAGCGCCGGGTCGCAGGCCTGATCGGGCAACAGCCGGAAGAAGAAATCCATCCCGCGATAGATCAGGTGGATGGCGGTCGATTCCAGCGGCTCGATGAACCCGCCGGCGAGGCCCAGGGCCAGGACGTTCTTGTCCCACAGGCGCTCGCGCACGCCCGTCCGGAACGGCACCGGCATCGGCTTGACCACCGGGGCGCCCTCGACCTGGCTCAACAGGGTCGCCGTCGCCTCGTCGTCGCTGAGATATTTGCTGGCGAAGACATAGCCGTTGCCGGTCCGGTGCTGCAGCGGGATGCGCCAGCGCCAGCCGAAATCCTGGGCCTGGGCCACCGTATAGGGCGCGGGCGCGCCGACGTTCTCGGTCTGCACCGCGATGGCCCGGTCGCACAGCAGCCAGTGGGACCAGTCGTGATATCCGACCTGCAGCGCCTTGCCGATCAGGAGGCTGCGGAAGCCGGAGCAGTCGATGAAAAAATCGGCCTCGACCACCCGGCCGTCCTTGAGGATCAACCGGTCGACGAACCCGTCGGGCCGCATGGCGACGTCCTGAACGATCCCTTCGGTGCGCGTCACGCCCCGCGCTTCGGCGAAGGTGCGCAGGAAGCGGGCGACCCGTTTGGCGTCGACATGCAGGGCATAGCTGGCGCCGCCCACCGGGGTGCGTGCCGCCTTCGACGGCAGGGTGAATTTGCCCCTCCAGGCCATGACCGCAGCCGGGGCGAAATCCTGAAGGTCGCCCGCGTATCCGTTGGCGCGCGCCTTCAGCCACAGCTGATAGAAGTCCGAGATATCGACGGGCGAGCCGATCGTGCCGAACGGGTGGAAATAGCGTTCGCCCCGGGTCTTCCAGTCGCTGAATTCGATGCCGAGCTTGAAACTGGCCTGGGTCTCGCGGATGAAATCCTGCTCGTTGACCCCCAGCTTGGCCAGCAGTTGCAGGAACGGCGGCACGGTGGATTCGCCGACGCCGATCGTGCCGATGTCGTCGGACTCGACCAGTTCGATCCGGCCCAGAGCGCCCTTGAAATGTTCGGCCATCAGGGCGGCGGCGGTCCAGCCGGCCGTGCCGCCCCCGACGACGCAGATCTTGCGGATCGGCCGGTGAGGATTGGCGTCCATGGGGTCGGCTCCGGTCATGCGGCTCGCGATCGATCCAGCCCGGCCAGGAAGGCGGCATGGGTCGGGGTCTGAGCGACGGCGGCAGCGACCGCCGCTCGCATCTGGTTCAGGCTCTGCGACAGCTGGACCGGGTCGAGACCCTGGACGGCGGGGTCCAGCTGATCCGGGCGAACGTCCAAGCCGTCGTAGATCGCCAGCCAGCTGGCCGGGTGGAACATCTCCCAGCGATAGCGGATGAACTGTCCCCTCGCCTTCCACAGCGCCACCTTGCGGGCCAGGGTGTTGGGGATGGCCGCCTCGCGCCGCTCGCGCCAGAAGGGCTCGTCGCGGCGGTTCAGCCAGTAGTGCAGGATGATGAAGTCGCGCGTCCGCTCCATCTCGCCCGCCGACTGGTCGTTGAATTCCTCGATCACGGCGGGGGCGAAGGTCTTGTCGGGGAACAGCGACTTCAGCCGTTCGATACCGTTCTCGATCAAGGCGATGCTGGTGCTTTCCAGCGGCTCCAGGAAGCCGGCCGCGAGGCCCAGGGACACGCAGTTCTTGACCCAGGCCTGTTTGCGACGGCCCGGCCGGAAGCCGATACGGCGCGGCTCGGTGATCGCCTTGCCCATCAGGTTCGGCATCAGGGCGTCCAGCGCCTGCTGGTCGGTCATATGCCGGCTGGAAAACACCAGGCCGTTGCCGGCCCGATGCCTCAGCGGAATGCCCCATCGCCATCCGGCGGCGTGGGCGGTGACGGTGGTGTAGGGCGGCGGGTCGGCGCCGGGAGCGTTTTCGCTCTGAACGGCATAGGCGGCGTCGCAGGCCAGCCAGTCGCCCCAGTCCTCATAGGTCGACCCCATCGCCTCGCCGATCAGCAGGGCGCGAAAGCCCGAACAGTCGATGAACAGGTCGCCCTCGATCTCGCGTCCGTCGCCAAGCGTGAGCGCGCGAATGAAACCGTCGTCGGGGCGCAGCTGAACGCCGGTGATGCGGGCGTCGATGCGACGACAGTCGGCGGCCTCCGCATAGGTCCGCAGCCGCCGCGCGAACAGGGACGCATCCAGGTGAAGCGCCCAGTCGAACACCGACAGCGACGACGGCGGATTGGGCGAGGGCTGATCGAACCGGCCGGCCGCCGCCATCGACGCGCCCAGCGAATAGGCGGCGAGCGGCGTCGCGTCGCCCGCCTCGCGCTGCTTCATCCAGTAGTGGTGAAAGCCGACCCCGCGCAGGTCCTGACCGTACAGGCCGAAGGGATGGATGAAGTCCGAACCCTCTCCGCCCCAGCCGGTGAAGCGGATACCCAGCTTGCAGCTGGCCTCAGTCGCCGACAACACTTCGGCGTCGGTCAGGCCGAGTTGGGCATAGAAGCGGCGGATGGTGGGAATGGTGGCCTCGCCCACGCCGATCGTGCCGATCTCGGAGGATTCCACCACGGTGACGCCGACGCCGGCGTGCCGCAGATGATGGCTCAGGGCGGCGGCGGCCATCCATCCCGCGGTGCCCCCGCCGACGATCACGACCTTTCGGATCGCCTTGTCGGACTGATTGTCGCCGGACGTGACGTCCATTGCTGATCCTCGCCGTCGCGCCCGCTGGAGACGCCGTCGGCCACGCCAGAAAAATTCGACCGACGGTAGCCCGAAGGTCACCGTCGGCCAAGGTTTCAGGAGAGACTAGAAGCGGGCGCGCACGCCCAGTGACCAGCGGGGTTCGAACTGGTTGCGCGAATGGAACTGTTCCGCGCCCTCCTCGAACTCGAGATAGTATTCCTCGATCTCGCCGAACACGTTGGAGCCGTTCGCATAGACGGTGACATTGTCGGTCACCTCATAGGTGACGTTGATGTCCACATACTGCGCCGTGTCCTGATAGATCGGGATGGCGCCGAAAGTGCTGGCCAGACGCGGCGTCCGGTAGTTGTACGCCACGCGGGTCTGGAGCCGGTCGCCCTGATACCAGATCGCAGCGTTGAACTGGTGCTCCGAGTTATCCGGGAACGGCAGGTCTTCGCCCGACAGGTTCTGAGCGTTCTGCGAGCTGTCCGAGAAGGTGTAGCTGCCGTCGAAGCCGAAGTCGCTCAGGAAGCCGCCGTCGGTCATGAAGTCGTTGAGCGCGACCTTGGCGCCCACTTCGACGCCCTGCAACGAGCCGCCCTCGCCCTGGACCGGCCGATCGACCGGGACCAGACGACGGATGATGCCGTCCTGGTCAGGGAAGCTGCCGCTGTTCGGCACCGTCGCCCGGGTGACGAAGCTGTCGATCTCCAGCTTGAACAGGGCGATGTTGAACAGGGTCGCCCGGCCCAGATAGTATTCCAGGCTGAGGTCGTAGTTCGTCGACAGCCACGGGTTCAGATCGATGCTGCCGCCGAAGGTGGCGCCGGTGACCCGGCGGACGCCGACAGGCGGCGCCGTGGGATCATCGGCCGTCGGCCCGGCGGAATCGGCGGTCTGGACCGAGACGCCGCCGCCATAGTTGCCGAGATCCAGCGGGATCATCGTCTTGTTGTAGGCGGCCCGCAGCTTCAGCCGATCGCTGATGTCGTACATCAGGTTCACGGACGGCAGATAGTCCGTGTAGCTGCGCGACGAGATGGTGTCGCCGATGTCCAGGTTGGTGTCGCCGTAGTTGCGGACGTCTCCGGTCTGGTTCTGGCGCGCCGTCAGCTCGGTCCGGATGATCTTGACGCCGATGTCGCCCGACAGATTTCCGATCGCGATGCCGGCGTTCAGATAGCCGCTGTCCTCCATCAGGTCGACGTCATAGGTATTGCCCGGAATGATGACTTCGTAGGCGCTGCCGAAGACGCGCTGCTGGAAGCCGACGACGTCGTCGAAGTCGCGCGGGTCCACCACCCAAACGCCCGGAAGGCCGCTGGTGATCGAGCCGTAGTCGTCCAGGAAATAGGTGTTGTTGTTCTCATACAGCCGGGTCGGACGGTTGACCGTATACCCTTGGAAGATGGTGGTCGGGTTGCTGTCGCTGACCGGCAGGGCGGGGTTGAAGCCCGGGTTCGGCACCTGTTCGCCGGCCGAGCACTGGTTCTGGTTCATGACGACGTCGATCGCCTTCCACTGAACCGAGCAGTTGTTGACGTCCGAGAACAGATGGAAGCTCTCGATCTCGACCTGACGATCCGAATGGCGCAGGCCGACGTCCACGCGGGTGATGAAGCCCATCATCGGGTCGGCTTCGAACTCATAACTGCCGTCCATGCGCATGACGGTCAGTTCGGACTCGTTGCGCTGGTTGCCCTCGGACGAATAGGCCGCGACCGCATAGCTGTCCTGGTTGGCCATATACTGGGTGAGGGGCACGTTCCCCAGACCGCCGACGATCGGATTGTTGAAATTGCTCCAGACCGTCTGCCCGCCGCCGATGTTCAGGTGGATCTGGGGGTCGTTGCCGATGCCCAGCGGATTGGGGTTGATGTAGCGGCCGCCCGCCGATCCGACGATGCCGTTGGAATACTGCGACGCCGGATACTGGGCCGCGATCTCGGCCGAATAGAAGGGCCCGCGTGTCCGGTCCAGCGGATCGCGGAACAGGGTGAAGGCCCGATCAGGCGCGTACTGCCAGTTGGACAGGTCGCCCTGGACCTGGCCGTTCATGCTCAGCAGCGATGCGTCGGCGCGAATGGCGCGGGCCGAGAAGGTGAACGGCCCGCCCCGGTCGTAGTCCAGCTCCAGATTGAAGTTGGTCGACTCATTGTTCTTGGTCCGGTTGACCGTGAACGAGTTCATCCACCAGACGTCGAGGTCGTATTCCGTGACGTCCAGCCACGGATTGCCGTTGCCGCCGTTGACCCCGGTGACGTCGAAATTCGTCGGGGTGGTCCAGTTCAGGGCGTTCCAGCGGTTTGAGATGTTCAGGCCGGCGGCGCGATCATGCTCTTCCAGCTTGGTGTAGAAAACCTCGCCGGTCAGGGTGAAGCCGTCGTCGATCTGCCAGGTGAAGGCGCCGTTGACGCCGGTCCGCTTGCGCTCGACCACGCGGCTGAAGGTGTCGTAACCGTGCGGCGCGATCCAGTTCGGATCGGACCCGCCCCAGTCGTTGTTGCCGAACACACCGCCCGAGACGCCGGAATAGTTGTTGCCCAGGTTGGATTCGCTGTGGACGGCCGAGATCATCACGCCGAACCGGTCGTTGCGCCAGTTCAGCAGGCCGTTGAACAGATAGTCGTCCTCACGCGTGTCGTCGCCGGTCGAATATTCGGCGGCCTTGGCGACCGTCAGGCCATCCGAGAAGTCGAACGGCCGCTGGGTGCGAAGGTCGATCGTGCCCGAGATGCCCGAGATGGCGTTGCGCACGTCCATCGACTTGAACACGACGATCGAGTTCATCAGCTGGGACGGCACGTCGTTCAGGTTGGGCTGCGCGGTGCCCAGGTTGCCTGGCGCAAGATATTGTTCGCCGTTCAGCAGGGTCACGACCTGGGGCAGGCCGCGGATGTTGACCGTCGCGCCCTCGCCGGCGCTGCGCTGGATCTGGATGCCGCTGATCCGTTGCAGGGCGTCGGCGACCGTAACGTCGGGCAGTTTGCCGATGTCCTCGGCCGAGATCGCATCGACGATCGAAGTCGTGTTGCGCTTGATGTTGATGGATTCTTCCTGCGACGCGCGGATGCCGGTGACGATGATTTCGTCGACCGTCGTCGCCGTCGGATCGGCGGCGTCCTGCGCGAACGCCGGGGACGCCAGGGCCGTACTGGCCAGCAATGCCGTCAGCATGGATCGTGTCTGCACTTTCATCGTCGTATCCTCCTCCGGTGGCGCCGCCTCTGTGTGCGGCTTGGTCTCAGGGTTGCAGCGTTCGGGGCGACAGGGTCGCCTCTCCGCCAAGTTCGTCGTCCAGCGCATCCCGCCCGATCCGGACGCGATAAGGTCCCGCCGCGATGCGCCATCCGGGCGTCGCCGTGTCGTATTCGGCCAGGATGCGCGGCTCGGCGGTGATGGAGACGCGGCGCGTCTCTCCGGGTTGCAGCGTCAGCCGCGACCAGCCCGCCAGACGGCGCGGGGCGCCCTCGGCCTGAGGCGTCACATACAGCTGCGGCACATCGGTCCCGGCGCGCTCGCCGGCGTTGGTCACGTCGAAGCTGACCGTCAGCCGATCGCCGTCCTCGATGCGCAGGTCGCCGTACTCGAACCGCGTGTAGCTGAGGCCGTGTCCGAAGGGGAAGAGGGGCGAATGACCTTCCCGTTCGTACCAGCGGTAGCCGACGTCGGACCCCTCCGGATACTCGACCGGAAACGGTTGAAACTCGGCGGCCGAGCCCGAACCGGCGTTCGACGCGGCATCGGAAGCCTTCAGCGCCTCCATGCCGGGGGGCGTCGGGCGCGGCGCCTGGTCGGCGCTGCGGGGGAAGGTGATGGGCAAGCGGCCGGAAGGATTGAGCTGTCCGAACAGGATGCGTGCCAGGGCCTCGCCGCCGCGCTGTCCGGGATACCAGGCCTGCACCACGGCGGGGACCGCGTCGATCCAGGGCATCAGCACGGGGCCGCCCGTCTCCAGCACGACGGTGGTGTTCGGGTTCGCCGCGGCCACGGCGGTGATCAGGCCGTCCTGATCGTCCGGCAGCGACAGGGTTTCGACGTCCTGCGCCTCGGTCGTCCACTGGGTGGCGAAGACGACAACGGCGTCCGCGCCTCGCGCGACCTGGGCCGCCGCCGCGTGATTATCGCCAGAGACGAACGTGACCTCCGCGTCCGGCGCGGCCCGGCGGATCGCCTCCAGCGGCGAGGAGGCGTGATAGGTGAGACGCGCGAATGACGCCGCCGCGCCAGACGTCAGCGGGATTTCGATCGGCGCGCCGCCGACCGAGCGCACCTGCGACGAGCCTCCGCCGGAAAGCACGCCCACATCGGCATGGCCGCCGATGAGCACGATGCGCGGCGCGGACGGCGACAGCGGCAGGACCGCGCGCGCATTCTTCAGCAGCACGATGCCCGCCTCGGCGGCGCGCTGGGCGACCTCCGCGTTCGTCGTGTAATCGATGTCCTGGGCCGTTTCGACCACAGGCGCGTCCATCACCCCGGCGTCGATCATTCCGACCAGGATGCGCTGAACCATGTCGTCAAGCCGCGCCTCGGGCACCCGGCCGTCGGCGACCGCCTCGGTCAGGGGGGCGCCGAAGAAGGTCTGTCGGTCCAGTTCCTGGCCGGACTCCTGGTCCAGGCCCGCCAGCGCCGCCTTCTCGGTCGAATGGACCGCGCCCCAGTCGGACATGACCCAACCCGGATAGTCCCAGTCGCGCTTCAGCACCTGATTCAGGAGGAAGTCGCTCTCGCAGGCGTAGTCGCCGTTGACCCGGTTGTAGGCGCACATGACCGAACCGGGCTCGCCCCGCTCGATGGCGATCTGAAACGCCAGAAGGTCGCTTTCGCGCAACGCCGCTTCGTCCAGACGGGCGTCCATGATCATCCGGCCGGTTTCCTGGCTGTTGAACGCGAAATGCTTGACGGTGGAGACGATCGCGTTCGACTGAACGCCGCGGATATGCTCGCCGGCCATGACGCCCGCCAGCAGCGGATCCTCGCCCAGATATTCGAAATTGCGACCCGCCCAGGGATCGCGTGTCAGGTTGACGCCGCCGGCCAGCAGGACGTTGAAGGTCTTGGCCCGCGCTTCCGAGCCGATCATGACCCCGCCCGCGTGGGCGATCTCGGTATCGAAGGTCGCCGCCGTCGCCAGGCTGGACGGCAGGGCGGTGGCGACGTCGCCCCGGCGTTGCTCTACCTGGTTGGCCACGCCCAGGCTGGCGTCGCTCTCGCGCAGGGCCGGAATGCCCAGACGCGGAACGCCGGGCACATAGCCGGCCGAAGGGATCATCTGGTCCAGCGGCGCGCCGGGCGTGCGGTCGGCCATCGGCGGGAAATAGCCGTGGACCAGTTGCAGCTTCTCTTCACGTGTCAGCTGGTCGACGAGCGCGGCGGCGCGATCCTGAGAGGACGATGCGACGGTCTGCAGGACGATGGCCGTTGCGGCGGTCGCGGCCACGGCCGACAAGCCGACGGACTGCGCCGCGATCAGCGCGATGACGCTGATCGAAACGGTCCGCTGCAAACGACGTCGAACTGACTGACGCATAGATCCTCCACATCCGTTCAGGCGTGAAGACGTCGGGTGATCACGCAACGCGCCGAGCCTTCGCGGACGGAGCCCGAACGGCTCCGCTCCACGATGGGACGATCGTCGAATCCGCGCCCGGCGCGCACGGAACCCTGCGGTTCAGCGCGACCGGAGCGTCAGCGTCCGATGCGACGTGTTGCTACCCCGTGTTTCCACTCCCGGAGGCTCTTCGGCCTCTCCGAACGTAGATAGATCACGGCTTGAGAGCGTTCACAACCCAAAAGAAGCCACAAATGGTTACAGGTCGCTCGACGCGCCGCTAGAAGCTATAAACTCGCTTTTAAACAGCCGCTTACGTCCATTGTAACGACCGATCACGCTATGCTTCGGGCCCGGATTGCGCTGTTGTCGTCGCTGTTTTGGCCGGAAGCGAGGGTCCCAACTGCGGAACACGGACACCGGGCTGAAATGGTTACAGCGTCGGACCGAGAACCCCGACAACGTCCCCGCTGCTCGCTGCGGGCGCGTGAGGGGGCCTACGGATCAGGGCGTTGGCCGCAGCCATCACCGTGACCAGCGAGGCATCCTGATTCGCGAAGGGCGTGACCCGCCGCCGCCCGTCGGGTCCAGCGACCGCATGAGCGCGGATATAGTGGTCGCGCGGCCCGTTGGCGGGCAGGCCGGCGGTCAGGACGGCCGTCTCGAAGCGGTCGTCCCAATCCGCGCCCTGCAGGCGCGCCAGGATCGGCGCCAGGAACAACTCCGCGCAGACCAGGGCCGAGGCCGGGTTGCCGGGCAGGCCGAGCACAGGACGACCGTCGGGCAGGACCGCGAACCAGACCGGCTTGCCGGGTCGCATGGCGACGCCCTCGACGTGCAGCGTCGCGCCGAGGTCTTTCAGGGCCGGCTTGACCAGGTCGTGATCCCCGACCGAGGCCCCGCCGATCGTCACCAGCAGGTCGAACGGCGCGTCCGCCACGGCCGCCACGATGGCCGCCCGGCTGTCGCCGGCCGTGGCCAGCCGCACCCCCTCCCCCGCATGACGCGCCGTGAAGGCCGCCAGGGCCGGCGCGGCCGAATTGTAGATCTGATCCGGGCCAGCCGGCTCGCCCGGCTCCACCAGTTCGTCGCCGGTCGCCAGGATGGCGACGCGCGGACGGCCGCCGCAGGTCAGGACGCCCGCACCCGCCGAGGCCGCCAGCGCCAGCCGCCACGGATTCAGCTGCTGTCCCGCCGTCACCAGCACCTCGCCTTCACGGAAATCGCATCCGCGCGGACGGACGTGCCGCGGGGCCGCGCCTTGCGCCCCGCAGGTCAGGATCGAGCCGTCCCGCGTCGCCTCCTCCTGAATGACCACCCGGTCGGCCCCGTCGGGGAGGGGCGCACCAGTGAAAATGCGGACCGTCTCGCCCGGAGCAAGGCCCGCGTCCGCCCGACGACCGGCGGCGCTCTCGCCGACGATGGCCAGGGTCGCGGCCTGCCGGACATCCGTATCGCGCACCGCCCAGCCGTCCATGGCGGAGGCGTGGAACGGGGGCTGGTCGCGCGTCGCCGTCACCGGCTGGGCCAGCCGGCGCCCGTCGGCCTGGGCCAGGGGCACGGCCTCGCTGGGCAAGGGCCGGACGTGGTCCAGCATGAGCGCCAGCGCGGTCTCGACTGTCGGCAGGCTCATGCCCGCTTCCAGTCGCCGGACGCGCCGCCGGACTTTGTCGTCAGCCGCACCGCCTCGATCGTCATGCCGCGATCGACGGCCTTCAGCATGTCGTAGAGCGTCAACAGGGCCACGCTGGCGGCGGTCAACGCCTCCATCTCGACCCCCGTCTGGCCGCTGGTGCAGACCCGCGCCGTCACGCCCAGCCCCGTGCCGTCCGCCAGCGGCTCGACCGCCACCTTGACCGAACTCAGCATCAGCGGATGGCACAGGGGGATCAGATCGGCGGTGCGTTTCGCGGCCATCACGCCGGCGATCTCGGCCACCGCGCGGACGTCGCCTTTCCTGCCGCCGCCGGACATCGCCAGATCGAGGGTGGCGGGCAGCATCGTCAGCCGGCCCTCGGCCACGGCCTCGCGGGTCGTGACCGCCTTGGCCGAGACATCGACCATGCGCGCGCGGCCGTCCGCGTCGACGTGGGTCAGGTCGCCCGCACCCTTCGCTTCCGACATCAGACCTCCAGCAGCCGAGGCATCAGTTCGACCATGTTGCAGGGGCGATGGCGGCTATCCAGCTGCCAGCGGATGACTTGGTCCCAGCCGTCCCGAACCGCCCCATTCGATCCGGGCAGACAGAAGACGAAGACCCCGTCGATGATCCCGGCGGTCGCCCGCGACTGCAGGGTCGACAGGCCGATGGTCTGGTAGCTGACGGTGTGGAAGATGACGGAGAAGCCGTCGATCCGCTTGTCGAACAGGGGCTCCAGCGCCTCGGGCGTCACGTCGCGCCCGGTCAGGCCGGTGCCGCCGGTGGTGATGACGGCGTCGGTTTCGCCCGCTGCGATCCAGGCGCGCACCTGGGCCCGGATCGCGTCCACGTCGTCACGCACCAGAACCTTGCCGCTGCACGCATGGCCAGCCTGGACGATCCGGTCGACCAGAATGCCGCCGGAGGTGTCGCTGTCCTCGTCGCGCGTGTCCGAGACCGTCAGCACAGCGATGCGGATCGGCTTGATAGGCTGGTCAATCAGCTTGCCGCCGGGCGCCGGCAGGACGGGGGTCGAGGGCTCGGTCATGGACGGTCTCCGGAATTCCAGCGGGCGACATCGGCGTGGTCCTGATCCCGCGCCTCGATCCAGCGATCGCCGTCCGGACCGGTCTCTTTCTTCCAGAACGGCGCACGGGTCTTCAACTGGTCCATCAGGAAATCGGCGGCCTGGAAGGCGTCGCGTCGATGTTCGGCCGCCACCGCCACGAAGACGATGGGCTCGCCGACCGCCAGATCGCCCCAGCGATGGGCGACCAGCACGTCGAGAACCGTGAACCGCGCGCGGGTCTCGCCCTCCAGCTCGGCCATGACCTTTTCCGTATAGCCCGGATAGGCGTCGAGACCGAGCCGCGACACGGCCGCTCCATCGGTCGATCCCCGGGTCAGGCCGGTGAAGCTGACCACCGCGCCCACGTCCCGGCGGCCCTCGCAGAACGCCTTCAGCAGGGCGCCCGGATCGATCGATTTCGCCTCCAGCCGAACCAAGGCGTCAGCCCCCGCTGACCGGCGGCACGAAGGCGACCTCGTCGTCCGGCGCCAGCGGATGCTGGCCCCGCACCATCGTCTGGTTGACCACGGCGAACACGCCCGGCCCCGACAGACGTTCGCCCAGATCGGCGTCTTCCGCCGTCAACAGCGCCTTCAGGGCGTCGAGCGAGGCCGCATCGATCGTCCGTTCGCGCCAGCCGGCGACATCCTGCATCGCCCCGAACATCAGGACGCGGGCCATCAGCCGCCCGTCATCGACATGGGCCGCGAGACGGCGGGGGCGGCTCCGCGTTTCGAGATATCGAAGTCGTGGCCGCGCGGCTTGCGCGAGATGGCTTCGCGGATCGCCGCCATGACCGGAGCGTCGTCTTCGGGGTGCGCCCTGAGCACCGCGCGCAGATCCGCCTGATCGTCCTGGCCCAGGCACAGGAACAGGGTTCCGGTGCAGGTCACCCGAACGCGATTGCAGGCCTCGCAGAAGGTGTGGGTCATTGGGGTGATGAAGCCCAGCGTCCCGCCGGTCTCCTCGACCATGAAATACCGCGCCGGCCCGCCGGTGCGGCGCATCAGCGGCGTCAGGGTCCAGCCCTGTTCGAGCCCGGCCCTGACCGTCGACAGCGGCAGAAACTGATCCGTCCGGTCCGCCTCGATCTCGCCCAGGGGCATGGTCTCGATCAGGGTCATGTCCATTCCGCCGGCATGCGCCCAGGCGATCATGTCGCGCAACTGACCGGCGTTGTCGTGCTTCAGGGCGACGGCGTTGATCTTGATCTTCAGACCCGCTTCACGGGCGGCCTGCAGCCCCTCGAGCACAACGGCCAGATCGCCGCCGCGGGTGATGCGGCGATAGTCGTCGGAGTCCAGGGTATCGATCGAGACATTGATCCGTTTGACGCCATAGCGGGCCAGGGCCTCGGCATGGCGGGCCAGCTGGGTGCCGTTGGTGGTCAGCGTCAGTTCCTTCAGCCGGCCGCTGTCCAGATGGCGGGACAGGCCCGCGACCAGATCCATGAAGCCGCGCCGGACCAGCGGCTCACCGCCCGTCAGACGCAGCCGCGTCGTGCCCAGGTCGATGAAGGTTGAGCACAGCCGGTCCAGTTCCTCGATCGACAGCAGTTCGGCGCGCGGCAGGAAGGTTTGGCGCTCGGCCATGCAATAGGTGCAGCGCAGGTCGCACCGGTCCGTCACCGAAACCCGGACATAGTCGATCGTCCGACCGAACGGGTCGACGAGCCCGCGGGCCGGGACCGGCCGGGCGGCCGCAGCGTGTCGAGGAATGACGATCGTCATGAGGCCGGACCCTATCCCATGCAGCGGCAAGGCTTTAGCGCTTTCTGCGCCACGTGGTTCACCGAACCGGCATGGGTTGACGCGACCCCGCGACGCCGACCAGATGGTCGTGTTCTATTGTTGTGCCGGGAGGGCGCCAGGTGGACGGCCCTATCGACGTCACCGGTGGTCCCGTGTCCGGTAGCCCCCAGCCCGACAATCCCGTGCCCGGCAGCGCGCCGCCGCCCGTCAACCGGCGTTTCATCGCCGGTTACACGTTCGCCCAGATCGGCGCCTTCATCGGCTTCGTCCCTCTGCTCAGCGTCTTGCTGCCGTTGAAGGCGGGCGTGGTGGCGCCCCTGTCCTCGGCCCTCGTCCTCAGCCAGGCCGCCGTCTGCGGCGCCGTGGCCGCCAGCCTCGCCCACCTGCTGACCGGAATCGGCAGCGATGCGACCCGCACGCGGATCGGGCGGCGCAAGCCCTGGATCTTCGCCGGATGCGCCCTGACCCTGGCCAGCTACGTCGGCGTGTTCATGGCCCGCACTCCGATCGAACTGATCGTGGCCATCGTACTGTTCCAGGTCGCCTTCAACGTGATGTTCGCCCCCCTGGTCGCCGTGTTCGCCGACAAGGTGCCGCACAACAGGAAGGGACTGGTGGCCGCCTTCTCCGGCTTGGCCTATCCGGCCGCCAACCTGTTCGCGGCCCTGGTGATCGCGATCCTGCTGGTTTCAGAGCTGGAACGCCTCGTCGTGATCGCCGCGACCCTGGTCGCCCTGGTCATCCCGTTCGCCATCTGGGGATTGAAGGAGGCGCCTGCCGAGCCTCGCGCGCCGGTCGTCCTGACCCGGGCCCTGATCGCTTTCGCGGACCGAGACTTTCGGCTGGCCTTCGTGTCCAGACTGCTGGTCCAGACCGCCGTCGCGCTGAACGCGCTTTATCTGCTGTTCTACCTTCAGCAGAAGACCGACGTGATCGAGCGGCTGCCCGGGATGCGCGTCGATGCGGTGCTGGGCATGTTGATGGCGCTGTCGACCGGAACCGCTTTGATCGCCGGTTTCGCCAGTGGAGTCTGGTCGGACCGGATCGGGGGCCGCCAGCGGTTCGTCTGCTTCGGCGGGCTGGCCGTCGCCGCCGGTGCGGCCACCCTGGCGCTGGCCCCTTCCTGGCCAGGACCGTTGATCGGCCAGTTCATCTATGGCGTGGGGCTGGGCGTGTTCTCGACCGCCGACGCCGCCCTGATCGCCCAGGTTCTGCCGACACGCGCCAGCCTGGGACGTGATCTGGGGGTCATGAACTTCGCCGTGACCCTGCCCCAGATCATCGCGCCGCTGGCCGGGATCATCCTGCTGTCGGCCATGGGCTGGAGCCTGTTGACGGTCTTCGCCCTGTCCAGCGTCTTCGCCTGTATCGGCGCCCTGATGGTCCTGCGGGTCAACCTGCAGATTCGTTAAGACCGGACACCGCCCAGATAGCGGCTGTGCAGCATCGGCTTGCCCAGCCAGTAGCACAGCTCAGCCGGCCGCTGGATGTCCCACACCGCCAGATCGGCCGCCTTTCCGGCCTCCAGCGTGCCGATCTTTGCAGCCAGCCCCAGCGCCGCCGCGGCATGTCGGGTCGCCCCTGCCAACGCCTCCTCGGGGGTCAGGCGGAATTGGACGCAGGCCAGGGTCAGCGCCGCCGTCATCGAGGCGAGGGGCGAGGTGCCGGGATTGCAGTCCGTCGCCACGGCCATGGCCACGCCGTGGGCCCGCAGGACATCGACCGGCGGCGGCGTGGTCTCCCTCAGCATCAGATAGGCGCCGGGCAACAGCACGGCGATCACGCCCGCCCTGGCCATCGCTGCGATGCCCGCTTCGCTGGAGTGCTCGATGTGGTCGGCCGACAGGGCGCCGTAGCGCGCCGCCAGCGCCGCCCCGCCGCCGTCAGAAAGCTGGTCTGCATGCAGCTTCACCGGCAGGCCCAGCGTCCGCGCCTTTTCGAACAGGCGCGCCACCTCCTCGCCGGTGAAGGCGATGGGTTCGCAATAGGCGTCGACGGCGTCGACCAGCCGTTGCGCATGGGCGGTGGGCAAGATGTCGTCGATGGCCAGATCGACATAGGCGGCACGATCCGCGCGGTATTCGGGCGGCGTCGCATGCAGGCCCAGATAACTGGTCCGAACCCGTACGCCCGCCTCGCGGCCGATCCGCCGCGCGACCCGCAGCATCTTCAGTTCGCTGTCGTGGTCCAGACCATAGCCGGACTTGATCTCGACCGTCGTGACGCCCGTCGCCTTCAGCCCCTCCAGCCGGGTCAGGGCCGAGGCAAAGAGGTCTTCCTCCGACGCCGCCCGCGTCGCGCTCATCGAAGAGACGATGCCGCCGCCGGCCCGGGCGATCTGCTCGTAGGTCGCGCCGTTCAGCCGCTGTTCGAACTCGCCCGACCGGTCGCCGCCGAAGACCAGATGGGTGTGACAGTCGATCAGTCCCGGCGTGACCCAGGCTCCATCCAGCCGGTCTGTCTCGGCGACATCGTGCGCGGGCAGGTCGCGTTGCGCGCCAGCCCAGGCGATGCGCCCGTCGCGGATCAGGATGGCGCCGTCCTCGATCGCGCCATAGGCCGCGCCGCTCGTCCCGGCAGCAGCGGGCGCCATGGTGGCCAGATGGCAATCGGTGATCAGTCGGTCGGCCTTCATCCCCGGTCTCCGCGCATCTCGCGGCCGGGCGAGAACCGCGCGACCAGATCATAGCGGTCGCCGGGGAAGGTCTGCCAGACCCGGGTCACTCCCTGCCCGTCCCGCCAGGTGCGCCGTTCGACGCACAGACAGGCCGCGCCCGCCTTCAGCCCCAGCAGACGCGCTTCGCGCGCGCTCGCGGACACGGCCGAGATGCGATGCTCGGCCTCGGTCCATGGTTCGAAATCCAGCAACCAGCTGCCGGGCGGGACCTTGCGGAAATCGACCGTCATCGCCTCGGGCGCGGCCGCAAGCGCGATCAATCGCCGCTCCAATGCCAGCGCCGTCCCGTCGCCCGAATGCAACCCATCCAGCTCCAGCAGCAGGCCGGTCCCAGCGAGTTCGCGCTCCTCGTCGGTCGGACCGCGCTCGCGCCGCGCCAACAACCGGTACTCGTACTCCAGCCCCCGCGCCGTCGCCTCGGCGCGCAGGTCGGGGATGGCCAGCATGGCGGAGTGGACGCGCGGCTGGGCCACGAACGTCCCCGCCCGCCGCCGACGCGTCACCAGACCCCGCGTGGCTAGTTCGGAGATGGCCTTGTTCACCGTCATCCGCGAGCAGCCGTAGCGTTCGGTCAACTCGTGCTCGAACGGGATACGCGCCCCGGGCGCCCAGTCGCCGGACAGGATCCGACCTTCCAGATCGTCATAGATCCGCCGATGCAGGGTGGCGGTCTCGCTCATCCCAGGACCACCGACAGCGCCTTGCGATAACGCGCCTCGATGCCGTCGCGGGCCACGTGACGCCCCTCGACGACGACCTTCCGGCCGCGCCGCCAAACCGACCGGATGGCCCGCTCGCCGCCGAAGATCCAGCTGTCCAGAACCGCATCGTCCCGACGCCCGGCGAAGCCGACGGCGCCCGCGTCCAGCCCGACGATGTCCGCCGCCATGCCGACCGCGATGCCGCCCTCCGCGCCCGTCGCCTGACGTCCGCCAGCCAGCGCCCGATCGAACAGGGCCCGCCCCGTCGACCGCTCCGCGTCCGCCATCACGCCCCGCGCCCGCAACGCCAGACGTTGCGAATATTCCAGCATCCTCAGTTCGTCGGCGACGCCGATCTGGATGTTGGAATCCGTGCCGATCCCGAACCGCCCGCCGCCTTCGACGAAGTCCCGCGCCGGGAAGATGCCGTCGCCCAGATTGGCTTCGGTCAGGGGACACAGGCCGACGACGGCGCCCGCCTTCGCGACGCCACGCCATTCCGGCTCGCTCACATGGGTCGAGTGGATCAGGCACCAGCGCGGATCGACCGGCGCATTGGCCAGCAGCCATTCGACCGGCCGCGCGCCGGACCAGGCCAGGCAGTCGTCGACCTCCTTCGTCTGTTCGGCGACGTGGATGTGAATCGGCCCGTCCCCGGCCAGACCCGGCATCGCCGCCAGTTCCTCCGGCGTCACGGCGCGCAAACTGTGAGGCGCGACGCCGACGACCGCATCCGGCAGGGTCGCGGCCAGCGTGCGGCCGCGCGCGACCAGATCGGCGAACCCGTCCACGTCGGTGATGAACCGCCGCTGGCCCTGGTTCGGCGCGGACCCTCCAAACGTCGAATGGGCGTAGAAGACCGGCAGCAGGGTCAGGGCGATGCCCGTCGTCTCGGCCGCCGCCACGATCCGCCCGGTCAGCTCCGCCGGATCGGCGTAGGAACCACCCATCGGGTCGTTGTGCAGATAGTGGAACTCCGCCACCCGCGTGAACCCGCCCTCCAGCATGTCGCAGAAGGCCAGGGCCGTGATCGCCTCGATCTCTTCCGGCCCGCCCCGGTCGAGGAAGCGGTACATCAGCTGCCGCCAGGTCCAGAAATTGTCGCCCGCATCACCACCCGGCCCGCGCGCCTCGGTCAGGCCCGCCATGGCGCGCTGGAAGGCGTGGCTGTGGACATTGGCCATCCCGGGCAGGGCGACGCCCCCCGCTTCATCATCCGCCGCCCGCGCGACGCCGGTCTCGACGCCGATGATCACCCCGTCGGCGACCGTGACCCGCACGTCGCGCGCCCAGCCCTCGGGCATGAGCGCCTGTTCGAACCACAGGCTGCGACCTTCGGACGACGATTGCGACACTGGACATTCCCGGCTGGCTGCGACCAATATGTCTAGACATACCACGCATCACACGTTTGGCGAGGGAGGCCGAGATGAGCACAGACTGGCTGACCGTCCACGAGGGCGACGCGCCCCTGATCGTCGCCTTTCCCCACACCGGGACCGACATCCCCGCCGACATCGAGGCCCGGATGGTGTCGCCCTGGCTGGCCAGGAAGGACGCCGACTGGTGGGTGGACCGGTTGTATGATTTCGCCGCCGATCTGGGCGCCACCACCGTCCGCACCGCCATCAGCCGCAGCGTCATCGACGTCAACCGCGACCCGTCCGGCGTCTCCCTCTATCCCGGCATGACCACCACGGGCCTGTGCCCGGTCGAGACCTTCGACGGCGAGCCGCTCTATCAACCCGGCCAGGAGCCGACCGAGGCCGAGATCGCCGAGCGCCGCGCCACCTTCTTCGATCCGTACCACGCGGCTGTGACGGCCCAGATCGGGCGGCTGCGAGCGAGCGGCCCGGTCGTGCTGTACGATGCTCATTCGATCCGCTCGGTCGTGCCGCGCCTGTTCGAGGGCGAGTTGCCCCTGTTCAACATCGGCGACAACGGCGGCGTCACCTGCGCCCCCGAACTGAGCCGCGCGGTCGAGGCCGCCTGCGCCGTCACCGGCTGGACCCACGTGCTGAACGGCCGCTTCAAGGGCGGCTGGACCACCCGGCACTACGGGCAGCCCGGAGCCGGGATACACGCCATCCAGATGGAGCTGGCCGACCGCGGCTACATGCTCGATCCGGAGGGCGCGTTGGACGAAGCAAGTTGGCCCTCGCCCTATGACCCTGACCGCGCCGAACCAATGCGCGAGCATCTCCGCGCCATCCTGACCGCCTGCGCCGACTTCGCCCGGAAAGCCTGACATGACCCGATCCAACGCCCGCGTCGTCCGTAGCCCGCGCGGCCCCGAGATGACGGCCAGGACCTGGGCCGCCGAGGCGGCCCTGCGGATGCTGATGAACAACCTCGACCCCGAGGTGGCCGAGCGTCCCGAGGACCTCGTCGTCTACGGCGGCATCGGCAAGGCGGCCCGCGACTGGGCCAGTTTCGACCGCATCGTCGAGAGCCTGCGCGCCCTCGCTCCCGACGAAACGCTGCTGGTCCAGTCGGGAAAGCCGGTCGGCGTTTTCCGCACGCATGAGGACGCGCCGCGCGTCCTGATCGCCAACTCCAACCTCGTGCCCAAATGGGCGACCTGGGAGCATTTCAACAAGCTCGATCGCAAGGGTCTGATGATGTACGGCCAGATGACGGCCGGGTCGTGGATCTACATCGGTACGCAGGGCATCGTTCAGGGCACCTACGAGACCTTCATGGAGGCCGGCCGCCAGCATCACGGCGGCGACTGGTCGGGCAAATGGATCCTGACAGCCGGCCTCGGCGGCATGGGCGGCGCCCAGACCCTGGCCGCGACCATGGCGGGCGCGTCGTGCCTCGCCGTCGAATGCCAGCGCAGCCGGATCGAGATGCGTCTGCGCACCCGCTATCTCGACGTCATGGCCGAGACGCTCGACGAGGCCCTCGCCCTGATCGAAGAGGCCGGGCGCACCGGCAAGCCGATCTCCGTCGGCCTGCTCGGCAACGCCGCCGAGGTCCTGCCTGAGATGGTACGACGCGGCGTCCGACCCGACCTCGTCACCGACCAGACCAGCGCCCACGACCTGATCAACGGCTACCTGCCGCTCGGCTGGACCGTCGCGGAATGGGAGGACAGGCGCGTCTCCGATTCCGCCGCCGTCGAGGCCGCCGCCAGGGCGTCGTGCGCCCTCCACGTCCAGGCCATGCTCGACTTCCAGGCGACGGGCGTCCCCGTCACCGACTATGGCAACAACATCCGCCAGGTCGCCTTCGACCAAGGGGTGGCCAACGCCTTCGACTTCCCCGGCTTCGTCCCCGCCTATATCCGCCCGCTGTTCTGCCGGGGCGTCGGCCCGTTCCGCTGGGCCGCCCTGACCGGCGATCCGGAGGATATCAAGAAGACCGACGCGGCGATGAAGACGCTGTTTCCGGACAACGCCGGCCTGCACCGGTGGCTGGACATGGCGGGCGAGCGGATCGCCTTTCAGGGCCTGCCGGCGCGCATCTGCTGGATCGGTCTGGGCGACCGTCACCGCGCCGGTCTGATGTTCAACGAGATGGTCGCCAACGGCGAACTCTCGGGGCCCATCGTCATCGGCCGCGACCATCTGGACTCAGGCTCGGTCGCCAGCCCGAACCGCGAGACCGAGGCCATGATGGACGGCTCCGACGCCGTGTCCGACTGGCCCCTGCTGAACGCGTTGCTGAACACGGCCTCGGGGGCAAGCTGGGTCTCGCTGCACCACGGCGGCGGCGTCGGCATGGGCTATTCGCAGCACTCGGGCGTCGTCATCGTCGCCGACGGCACGCCCGAGGCGGCCAGACGTCTGGAGCGCGTCCTTTGGAACGACCCGGCCACCGGCGTCATGCGCCACGCCGACGCCGGCTACGACATCGCCCGCGCCGCCTCGCGCGAACACGGCCTGAACCTGCCGAGCCTGAGGGCCTGACAATGACCACCCTGACACTCGGCGTCGCACCCCTCGCCCTCGCCCAACTTCGGGACGTTCTGGGTGGACCCGTCACCGTCGAACTGGCCCCCGCCGCCTGGGCCGATGTCGACAGGTCCGCCGCCACCGTCGCCGCCATCATCGCCGAGGGCCGCACGGTCTATGGAATCAACACGGGCTTCGGCCTGCTGGCCAGCACCTCCATCGCGCCCGGCGATCTGGAGACCCTGCAGAAGAACCTGGTCCTCAGCCATGCCTGCGGCGTCGGTCCGCTGCTGGATGATGCGGTCGTCCGCCTGATCCTGGTCCTCAAGATCGCCAGCCTGTCGAAGGGCGCCTCTGGGATCCGTCGCGAGACGATGCAGGCGCTGATCGCCCTGGTGAACGCCGACGTCCTGCCGTGCATCCCGTCCAAGGGTTCGGTCGGCGCCTCGGGCGACCTTGCCCCGCTGGCCCACATGTCCTGCGTCCTGATCGGCGTCGGCGAGGCGCGCCACGACGGCCAGACGCTGGACGCCGAGACCGCCCTGTCGCGCGCCGGTCTGACCGCCCTGACGCTGGGCCCCAAGGAAGGCCTCGCCCTGCTGAACGGCACCCAGTGTTCGACCGCGCTGGCGCTCGCCGGCCTGTTCGCCACCGAGGCCGCCTTCGCCGCCGGGATCGCCGCCGGCGCCCTGTCGGTCGATGCGCTGAAGGGCTCGGACGCCCCGTTCGATCCGCGCATCCACGCCCTGCGCAACCAGCCCGGCCAGATCGATGTCGCCGCCGCCCTGCGTGCCCTGATGACCGGCAGCGCCATCCGCGACAGCCACCGCGAAGGGGATGCGAAGGTCCAGGACCCCTACTCCCTGCGCTGTCAGCCCCAGGTCATGGGCGCCGTGCTGGATGTTATGCGCAACGCCGCCGCGACGCTGGAGCGCGAGGCCAACGCCGTGACCGACAATCCGCTCGTTCTGCTTGACGATGGAGACGTGATTTCCGGTGGAAACTTCCATGCTGAACCGGTCGCATTCGCCGCCGACCAGCTGGCGATGGTCCTCTGCGAGATCGGCAATATCTCGGAGCGCCGCACCGCCATCTTGGTCGATCCCAAGATGAGTGAACTGCCTGCCTTTCTGGTGCGCGAGAGCGGGCTGAACTCCGGCTTCATGATCGCCCAGGTGACCGCCGCCGCCTTGGTCGCCGAGAACCGGATGCTGAGCCATCCGTGCAGCGTCGACACGGTCCCGACCTCGGCCAATCAGGAGGACCACGTCTCCATGGCCACCCATGGCGCGCGCCGTCTGCTGGAGATGGCCGAGAACACCGCGACGGTCGTCGGCATCGAACTTCTGGCCGCCGCGCAGGGCATCGACTTCCACCGGCCCCTGACCAGTTCGCCCGAACTGGAACAGGTCTGGTCCATCGTGCGCGCAGGCGTCGCCGCCTATGACAGCGACCACTATTTCGCGCCCGACATCGCCCGGGCCACCGAGGGCGTCCGGGCCGGCCGCTATCGTCGTTTCGCCGAAAGCCTGTTGCCGTCCGGGACCTAGGCGTTCGATAAGCGTCTCGCGACAGGGAGGCGGCGTGATGCGTTCATGGGTTCTGGCGGCGGCGATGGCGGTAGGTTTGACAGGCGGCGCGCAGGCGCAGACGTCCAATCCGGTGGCCGCCGTCGATGTCTTCATCGGCACGGCCGGCAAGGGCCACACCTTCCCCGGCGCGGTGGCGCCCTTCGGCATGGTGCAGCTGAGCCCCGACACCGACTACCGCGCGTTTCGCCAGTCCTATGACTGGGCCTCGGGCTATCGCAACGACGACCCGACCATCATGGGCTTCTCGCACACCCATTTCTCGGGCACCGGCCACTCGGACCTCGGCGACGTCCTGATCACGCCCCAGACGGGCGATGCGGTGAAATGGGATGTCGGCGACGTCGCCACGCCGGGTTCCGGTTACCGTTCGCGGTACGACAAGTCCTCCGAGACCGCCGAGCCTGGCTACTATTCGGTCCAGCTGACCGACACCCCCGTCCGCGCCGAGCTGACGACCGGCGTCCGCACCGGCCTGCATCGCTACACATTCGCGGAAGGGCAGCGGGCGCGGGTGCTGCTGGATCTGCGCAACTCCATCTACGACTATCCGGGCAAGGTCCTGTGGTCGCGCATCCGGCTGCATCCTGACGGAACCGTCACGGGCTTTCGCGAAATGCGCGGCTGGGCGCCGGGGCGTCAGCTGTATTTCGCCATGCGGTTCTCGCAGCCCATCGTCGGCCACGAGATCCAGAACCGCGAGACCGACGTCCCCTACAACGGCTTCCGTCAGCCGGGCCGGGCGCTCGATGATCGCCAACAGGTCCAGGGCCGCGCCCTCGAAGCCGCCTTCGACTTCGGTCAAGTATCAGGCCCGCTGCTGGTCAAGGTCGCCATCTCCTCGGTCGACGAGGCCGGCGCCATCGCCAACTTGGAGTCAGAGGGCGAGGGCTTCGACTTCGACGCCCAGCGCGCCACGACCCGCGCCGCCTGGAACGAGGCCCTCGGCGTCGTCGACATCGAGGCCGAGCCGGAGATGCGGACGACCCTCTATACGGCACTGTATCACGCCCTGATCGCGCCCTCGGTCCACTCCGACGCCGACGGTCGGTGGCGCGGGCCGGACAATGCGGTGCATCAGGCGGACTTCACCGTCCACTCGACCTTCAGCCTGTGGGACACCTTCCGGGCCGAGCATCCGCTGCTGACCCTGCTGGCCCCGGCCGAGCGCAACGCCGACATCGTCAACTCGCTGATCGCGGCGCAACAGGTCAGCCCGTACGGCATCCTGCCGGTCTGGTCGTTCCACGGTCAGGAGACCTGGACCATGATCGGCTATCACGCCGTGCCGGTGATCGCCGACGCGTATCTGAAGGGCATCCCCGGCATCGACGGAGAGGCGGCGCTGGACGCGATGACGGCCTCGGCGACCTATCGGCCCTACGGTGGGCTCGGCGACTATATGGACCTGGGCTACGTCCCGATCGACCGGGAGCCCGAAGCGGCGTCCAAGACGGTCGAATACGCCTATGACGACTGGACCATCGCCCGCATGGCCGAGCGGATGGGCCGCACCGATGTCGAGACCGAGTTCGACCGCCGCGCCGGCTTCTGGCGCAATACCTGGGATCAGGAGACCCGGTTCGTCCGCGCTCGCAAGGCGGACGGCAGCTTCCGCGAGCCGTTTGACCCGGTCGCGATCAACTACGGCTCGGACTACACCGAGGGCAACGCCTGGCAGTATTCGTGGTTCGTGCCCCAGGACATGGCCGCCCTGGTCGAGGTCATGGGTGGCGAGGAAGCGACGGTGGCGAAGCTGGACGCCATGTTCGACTACGACAACACGGGCCTGGACTACTCCCACGCCGAGGACATCGCCGGCCTGATCGGCCAGTACATCCACGGCAACGAACCCAGCCACCACTCGGCCTACGCCTATGTCTATGCCGGCCAGCCCTGGCGCACGCAGGAGCGGCTGAAACAGATCGTCGAGAGCCAGTACCACTCGCGTCCCGACGGCCTCGCCGGCAATGACGACGTGGGCCAGATGTCGGCCTGGCTGATGTTCACGGCGATGGGCTTCTATCCGGTCACGCCGGGCTCGAACCAGTATGTGATCGGCCGTCCGTTCACGGATCGCACGACCCTGAACCTGCCGAATGGGCGTCGGTTCGTGATCTCGACCGCCGGTCTGGCCGACGCCAACCGCTACATCCAGTCGGTCACCCTCAACGGCCGCCCGCTGGACCGCACCTGGATCGGACATGAGGAAATCACCGCTGGCGGCGAATTGCATTTCGTCATGGGCGCCGTGCCGAACCGGACCTGGGGCGCGGGCGAGGCGGCGCGGCCGTATTCGATGAGTCAG
Organism: Alphaproteobacteria bacterium; assembly: GCA_018820205.1. Classification (GTDB taxonomy): domain Bacteria; phylum Pseudomonadota; class Alphaproteobacteria; order Caulobacterales; family Caulobacteraceae; genus Brevundimonas. The sequence continues at coordinate 54,991 of JAHJOK010000046.1, read as the reverse complement.
AAACTGGGTAACTGAGTGGCCGAGTCCCTCAGGAGATATACTGACGTTCTATCACTTCTGGATATGGTTCGGCATGGTCGACTTTCGCTCATGTCGCCAGAGCGTTGGTTCGACCAAAACGACAGTTTTGGAATGGCCGAGTATGGCAAGCGAAAGGGAGAAGGCTCAGTTTACGCCCTTTGCATGACTGAAGGTAAGGAAACAGCGCACCACTGGCAGCTGTTCGCGGGGCACTCTCATGGTCTGTGCGTTCAGTTCGACAAGGATGAGTTCATTGCCCATGTCTCCAAAGCGGATCCCTCAGTACTCGCCGGGTGGGTGCAATACAAAAATCTGACGGAAATAAGAGACCTGTCGCCAATTCCGACGGATGCAATTCCCTTTCTCAAGCGCGATACTTTCTCAGCGGAAGCGGAATACCGGGTTGTAGCGTGGGAATGGGACGTTCTATCATCTGACACTTACACGATTAAGATGCCGCCATCGTTGATCAAGAAGGTCACTCTGGGCCCGACGATGCCAGAACCACTGGCCCGAACCCTAAAAGACATCGCATGCGGACAGGATGGTTGCGATGACATCCCATTTGCGATCTCGCGGCTCATTAACAATCAAAGCTGGAGGGCCGCCATTGTTGAGGGCCTAAAAGGCAACCCGCCCTCGTCTAGCTGATAAACCCCCGCAGCACGTTCGCCTCCGTGCTCAGAACCAGCCGGTCGATGTCGATCCGCTTCGGCTCGGCGAACATCAGGTAGTAGTATTTCATCTGCTCGGACCACCAGTAGCCGGGGCAGTTGTCGCCCTGGGTCATGGGGCGGGTCGAGATGTCGGTCAGCGAGGTGTAGCCGTAGGCCGCCTTCGAGCTCGCCTTCATGTTGCGATAGTGGGTCGCGGCGATGGCGCGATAGCGGTCGTCGCGATCGTGTTGCCACAGGTTCAGCGCGGCGTCGGCGACCTCGGGACGCAGGCCGGTGCGCAGTGTGCGCGGGCGAGCCGTCGTGACATCCGTCGATTCCGGAACGATCAGATAGCGCTCCTGCATCGTCGTGTAGGTCGCCAGGAAGTCGTCGCCCTCGGCCTTGAACCCGGCCTGGCCCAGCAGGCCGGCGAGATAGGCGCCCAGCACGGTCTGTGAGGTGTTGGTCACTTCGCCGGTCTCGAAATCGACCATCGGGAACCACAACAGGCCGTCATAGCGCTTGCCCTGATGGTCGATCATCGCCTGCAGGCATTCCTGTGCGGCGGTCTTCAGCTCCGCGTCGCCGAACAGCTCCCAGGCGTCCCACAGATATTCGTAAAAGCTGTCGGCATAGACGTCGATCGAGGCGTTCCGGCTGATGAACTGTCCCGTCTCGGCATGGATGTTGGCCGCCATCAATCCGATCGGCGAGCGCATGTTCAGGGCGTGCATCATCGCCCGTTTGGCGGCCTGATGGTATTTCGGGTCGCCCGTCAGTTGGCTGAGCACGCCGAACTCGGTGATGTAGGTGCCGATCTCGGCCAGGTTGGTTTCCGGGTCGCGCACCGCGCCCGTTCTCAGGTTCACATAGCGATACGGCAGGCCGTGAGGCGAGGCGTCGAACGCCTTCATCAGCCGGTCGCCCAGGTCCCTTGCCTTGGCCAGCAGCGCCGGATCCTCGCAGGCGAGGTAGGCCGACAACAGGCCGCCGACCAGACGGATATTGGTCTCGAACACCTGGGCCTCGCCGTCGATGTCGAAGTCGAGGTTCGCCTTGACCCAGTCGACCCCGGCCTGGAACTCGGCGTCCAGTTCCATGATCCACAGCGTGTCCAGCGCCTCGACCAGCGACAGGCCCAGGTCATGACCCTCGATTAAGAAGGACTGGGACGTGCCCGAGACCGGATTGATCTCGTCCTTGCCCCAGGCGCGTTCGACATAGTGATCCCACGCCCATTTGAACTCGGACTTCACATCGACGCCGAGCGCGGCCCAGTCTTCGGCGCGAGCGTCTGCCGTTCCCGGCATCATGCCCGCAAGCATCCCGCCGCCGATGCCGGCCAGAGCCGCGCGACGATGAATTGACACAGGGCTCATGTTCGAACTCTCCAGGACGGCGATGCGCGTTGCGTGACACGGCGCCTGTGCCGGCTCAAGAGGCGCGTGACGCCTGCGTCTCCCGCCTCGCGGCCGCATCCCGGTGAACTTCGTCCTCGACCTGGGTCAGCCATGTCCGATCGTCTGCCGCGAGGCGGCCTGTAGCCTTCATGTTCCGCAGGATCAGAAGGGCGCGAACACGATAGCGCGGCTGCTCTGTCAAAGCAGCGAGCTTCAACAGGGAAACGCACATATCGCGGGCTACGGTCGCTGACTCAGGATCGGCGGCGATCAAGCGCCGCGATATCGCCAGGCTGCGCAGATAGTGAATACGCGCGGTCTCCGTCCGGCCCAGAATTCGCTCCACATCACCGACTCGGATGAGGGAGGTCGAGAATTCGCGCGCGAGCGCATGCGAGGTCGGGCTGGCGGCGTAAACCCGATCGGTGATGTCGAGGCTGCGCCGATAGTACGCCAGCGCCGCCTTGTGCTCTCGCTGTTCGACTTTGATCGCAGCGATCCGTTCAAGTGCGATGCTGAGACTGCGGGCAAATGTCTCGGACCCGGGAGCCGCCGCGAACAGCCGCTCGTCGATGGCCAGGCTAAGCTCATAGCGGGCCAGTGCGGCGTCACGGTCGCCGCGCCTCAATAGCAGACCAGCGATCTGGTCCTGGGCGATGCTGACCAACCTGACCCGGTCGAACGAGGCCGGATCGGCCGCCGACAGTCGCTCGGCGATTTCCAGGCTGCGCTCATAGAGGGACATCGCACCGTCCTGATCGCCGTGACGCTCCAGCAACGCGCCCATCCCGCTAAGAGCGGTGGACACCTGTTCGGCGAAGACTGCGGACTCCGGATCGGCGGCGGCCGCACGCTCGCGGATTTCCAGACTGCGGCGATAGAACTCGAGCGCGCCTTCGACGTCGTTCTGGCCAGCCAGCAGCGCGCCCATGCGCTGGAGCGAACCGGAAAGATTGACCGCCACGCCCGCTGACGTCGGATCCTGAACGTACAGGCGTTCATCGATCTCGAGACTGCGCTGATAGAGCGCCCGCGCGCCCGCCCGATCGCCCTGGTCCTGCAAGAGGCCGCCCAGCCGGTCGAGCGCGAGGCTGACGCTGAAGGCCAGTTCGATCGACGCCGGGTCGGCCGCCGAGGTCCGTTCGGCGATTTCCAGCGCCTGCTGGTAGCGCTCCTGTGCGTCCGACCGGGCGCCGCCTTCCGCCAGCAGATCGCCCACGCTGATCAGCGACCCGAACACCTTGTCCGCCAGATCGGCCGATGCGGGGTCGGCGGCGGATAGCCGCTGGCGGATATCCAGCGCCGTTCGATGGCTATCCAGCGCCCCGTCGCGGTCGCCCTGACTGGCTTTGACGTCGGCGAGCAGGGTCAGCGACACCGCGACATCGCTGGCGCGCAACATCGACGTCGGTTCGGCGATCGCCAGATCCTCGCGAATTTCCCGACTGCGATCGTAGTGGGCCCGCGCCCCCGCGCGATCGCCCTGGCTCTGAAGAAGCGCGCCGATCCTGTCCAGAGAGATGCTGACATTGCGCGCCCACTGGGCCGATTGCGGATGGGCGGCGTACAGCCGCTCGTCGAACGCCAGCGCCTGCTGGTAAAGCGCCAGCGCGCCGGGCCGATCTCCCTGACCCACCAGGACGGCGGCGATGCGGTCCAGGCTGCGTGTGACGTCGATGGCCAGGTCTTCAGACGTCGGGGTCTCGGCCAGCGCGGGCTGCAGCAGGGCGAGGCTTTGCCGATAGCGCTCCAGCGCGCCGGCCCGATCGCCCTGGCTCAACAGGATGTCGGCCGTGCGCATGCCAGCCACCGCCCGCTTGTGGTCGTCGTCGGCCAGCGCCTCCAGCCGTCCCGCCGCTCCCAGAGCATCGGTCCGGCGGCCGACTTCGGAGTAGAGGATGACCAGCCGCAGCCAGTCCTCGTAGGATTCGGGATCGAGCCGCGTCACCTCCTCGAAGCGGAGGATCACCGCATCGGCGCCGATCCGGCTGCGGTTGCGGGCATCCAGCGCCAGACCCGCGATACGGCGCGCCTCGGCCGCGCTTTGCAGGTCGGCGCGAACCTGGCGCGCGCGGTCGTTGGCCGCGCGCAGCCGGTCCAGAACCGCCAGCGCCCCGATCTCGTCGCCCTGGTTGAACTGGGCCAGCGCGGCGGCGCCCTCGTCCGTCGAGGCGATATCGGTCACTTCGCGGCGGAAGACCGCGATTTCCTGGGCATAGGCGCGGTCGCGTGACGCCAGGTCCGCGACCAAGGCCTCGCGCGCCGTGGCCAGTTCCGTCTGCAGCGTCGCGATATCCGCCGCGCCCTGCGCCTCGGCGGCCGCCAGACGAGTCTGCAGCGCGGCGATCTCCTGCTGGCGGACGCGGTCGCGAGAAGCAGCCTGTCGCTCGATCGCCTCCAGGGTCGCGCTGGAGCCGACGACGGCGGCGGATATCTCGACCCGCGCATTGACGCCGGGCGCATAGGTCACGGTCGTCCCCGGCGCCAGCCAGAGAGCGATCGAAACACCGGCTGCTTTCGCCAGACCGCCCCAGACCATCGGGCCCTTCCCGTTCATAAACCGTTGTGAGTTGAGCCCAGTGCCCGGTGCGACACAACTGTCATCCTGCGCCTTACTCGTTCACCGCCCTCGGCGTGACCTGAAGGGTCAGGCGCCGCATCGCGGTGCCGCCGACGGGCTGGGGCGAATCCCCCCGCGTGGCCTCGCCGGACAGCAGGGCGAACAGTCCGTCCACGGCCGGCGGAGCGGATGCGTCGCTCGCCGCCCGGGCGCTGCGGAACCGACCCTGTGCCGCCAGACAGGGATCGGGCGCGGCCGTTTCGCCCGGCGCCATCGGGCCGACGAAAGCGTCCTGCAACGGGCGCTGGCACAGCTGGCTGAAATGGACCGGCAGACTGTCCTGGCGATACAGGGACCGGGCGGCCAGGATCATGAAATCCATCCGGACCAGATACGCCGGATCGGCCTCGGTTAGTTGATAGACATAGCGAACGCGACCGCCGCGCGTCAGCCGGGTGGCGCCGTTGCGCTGGGGCGTCTCCCCGCCGACCGCGCTGAGGGCCGAAATCGAGCTGTCGGCGTCGAAGGCGACCAGACCCACCGACACCGGCTGGGTGCAGGCGTAGGTCTGATCGGGCGCCAGGGCCGCGAGGCCCCCGGCCCCTCCGGCGACGCGGGCGCAAGGCCCGTCCCAGCCGCCCGACGGTTCATTTCGCAACGCGCTCATGGCCACCGTGCGCGATCCCTCGTTGCGCACCTCGATGACGAAGGTGTCGCAGACCTGGGCGCCGCCCGGGCTGCCCAGATCGGTCGGGTCGATCTCCATGGTTCCCGTCGGCGCTCCGTCAGCCATGGCCCAGTCGATGATACCCGCGTCGGCCCACGGGCCGTCAGCGCATTCGCCGTTCACCACGGCGGCAGGGCGATGGCGGTAGAGGCTCAGCGCCAGTCCGTCGAAGGACGAAACCCCGTCCTGGCCCGTCGCGTCGCTGACCCGCATCGCGGCGGACCGGATGCGCTGGAATCGCGCGGCGACCGCCAGCCCCTCCGCCAGGCTGGCGCGCAGGTCGCTGAGGCGGTCGTCCGAGCCGGCGGGCCGGATCCGCTCCAGCGCCCTGTCCAGATCCATGCTCGCCAGACTGCGACCGTCTTCGGCGTCGTCCACCAGCACGAGGTTGTCGTTTTCGAAGGCGAGGCTCAGCGATGCTCCGGCCGCGTCCGCGTCGACCAACCGGACATAGGCCGGCAACTGCACCGTGCTGTCGGACGCGGCGTCCAGTCCGCGGGCCTGCACCGCGTAAAGTTCGTCGAGATCCGCGAGAGCTTCTGCTTGGGCCGGGGTCGGATCTGCCGGCGGTGCGGGCCGCGCGATCCACACCGTCTCCGGGGCGCCGGGGGCGAACAGCCGGGCGGTGAAGGTGGCGGGCCGTGTCATCGGCTGGCCTTCTTCGGTGCGCAGGTCGGTCCAGGCGTCGACGCCCAGGTCTCCGGCCGCAACGGGCCGCAGGATGGCGCGGTTCGCCGAAACGTCCTCTGCCCGGCCGTACAGGATGACCTGCTCGCGCCCGCTCCAGGTCTGGGACAGGGAGTAGATCGCGCCCGGTTCGACGCCGTTCAGGACGCCTGCGGGAAGCGTCAGCTCGCTGACCTCGGTCCGCAGGTCCAGCGTGGTCGAGGTGACCGGCTTGGCCACCTGCCACAGGCTGGCGGCCAGCCCGACCGAGGACCCCGGCAGGGGCGCGCCGAACTCGCCCTCGAACTGGGGCGGCGGCAGTCGCAGGCGGACACTGGATTCGCGCGCGTGCATGTTGATGTCGCGCTCGACCCGCACGGCGACATCGCGCATCGTCGTCAGAGTCGGATCCTGAAGCGCGGTCGCCAGATAATAGGTCAGGGCGCCATGGATGCGCCGGGTGGACGGGTCGCTGGCCCAATAGGGCACGGGCAGACCCAGCGCCTGGGCCAGGGACGGCGCGGCATAGAAGCCGGTGAACAGGCCTTTGCCTTCGTCGTCGGTCGTGCCCATGGCCCCGGCCATAAGCCGCATGTCCGCCCGTCCTCCGGCCGCGCTGCCGGCGCCGCGCGTGCCGCCTTCGGAGTGGCAGAAGTCGCCGACGAAGACGACCTGAACTCCCTTGTCGAGCAGGGCGCGCACCCGCTCCCCGATCTCGTCGTCGAGCACGGCGACATCCAGCCGTCCGTCGTCGAGCCGGCGCACGAAATCGACAGGCAGATAAGCCTCGTCGAAACCGTCCGGCTCCTGTTCGCGATCATCCGTCGGTTGTTGTTCGCCGTGACCGGCCATGGCGATGAAGGCCTGATCTCCCGGTTCGGCCACGCGGACCAGTCGATCGAGCTCTTCCAGAATCCGGGCGCGGGTGGCGGCGCCGAGCGGCGCCACGCCCCGTTCGGCCAGGGCGTGGGCGTCTTGGCGCGTCGCTTCGGCTTGGGCGATGCGGAAGGCCGAGGGCGCCGCATTTTCCGATTCCGACCACATGGCGTCGGTCGGGGCGCCGTCGGTCACCAGCCGGACGTCCTCGCTTCGGGCCCCGCGATCCATCAGCACGTCGGCCAACAGGAAGGCGTCGGCCGTGGCCGAGGGCATGTCGCCGGAGAAGGGCAGATGCTCGTACTGGTTCCCCGCGATCAGCAGCACGTGCAGGCGCGGCTGATCCGCCGCCGTCGTTTGTGCGCCGGCGCCGTGAACGGCGCCGCCCAGGGCGATGAACGCCGCCAGTCCCAGAACCAGGCCGCATCGCCGGATCGTCGAAACAAAAGCCATCGGGCCCTCCTCAGTTACTGGTGATCACGGTCGTCACCGGGACAGCCGAAACCACGCGGATAGACACGCGGTAGGTGGTGGTGAATGTTGGGCGCCAGTTGCACAGCACCGGGCGAGCGGGCGCCCGCTCGGAACACTGGGTCTGGCCCCGATCATCCTGGATCGTGACCTGCAGATCGCCCCCGCCGGTCGGGCCGACGTGAAGCAGGGCCTGTTCGCTGCCGCGCGCCGTCAGCGAGAAGGTCAACGGGCGACCGGGCGCGATCAGCATCAGCCGGCCGATCGGACCGTCGGCGCCCAGAGCGCGGGCCACGCCGCGCGGATCGATGGCGCGATGCGTCGCCACACGGGCGGCCGCCTCGACGTCCGGCGCCAGCGCCGCAGCTTCGTCGAACAGGGCCTGATCGCCGACGTCGATATCGCCTTCCGCGCCCGCCGGCGCGGCGCCGGAATGGGCGCGCACCAGATCGGCGGCCACGATCATGGCGTCCGCATCCCCCGTCCTGCGGGCCCAGTCCGCGACCCGGGCGGCCAGCATGAGTTCGGCGGTTCCCTCGGGCGGGGAGGTCTGAGCCGGCTCGGCCAGCACCAATAGGACGATCAGCGACAGGGTCATGGCGCGACCGTCACAGGCCACACCAGACGGGCGACGGCGCCGCCGCCCGTCGTGGTCGACCGTTCCAGACTGCCGCCGTGATGGGCCATGATGGCGATGACCGACGCCAGTCCTACCCCGTGTCCGCCACCCTCGTCCCGTTCCGAGCGCACGCCGAACTGGCCCAGCGTATCCTCGAGTTCCGCGGGCCAGCCCGGCCCCTGGTCGCGGATCTCCAGCACCACGCCGGCTCCGGCGCGGACAAGGTCGATGCGGACATGACCGCCATCGGGCGAGAATTTCACAGCGTTGGACAACAGGTTCGAGATCGCGCGCTCGATCAGAGCCGTCGAGCCCAGGACCGTGGACGGGATCAGCGAAAGCTCCAGCTGGATGCCCCGCTGTTCCGCCGGACCGTCGGCATAGAATTCCGTCGCCCGCGCCACTGCCGCCGAAAGGTCGATCGGCGAGAATTCGCGGATCATTCCGCCGGCGATCTCGCCCACGTCCAGATAGGCGCGGAAACCCCGCGAAAGTTCGTCCAGGGCGCCCGACGCCGCCTCGGCCGACGCCCTCGCCTCTGGCGTCGGGGCGGCGCGCACCATGTCCTCCAGCTTGAACTGCGCTGCGGTCAGAGGGCGCTGGAAATCGTGGGCGATGCGCGAGGCGATCTCGCGAAGGCCCCGGTTCTGGGTGGCGAGCCGATCGATGGCGTCGTTGATCTGGCCGCCGAGAATGGCGAATTCGCCCTCCGCATGCGGAACATCGGCCCGGGCGGCGAAATCACCGCGACCCGCGCGGGTCAGCACCCGCGACAGGTCACGAACCTGATCAGCGGTGCGACGGGTCACCAGGACGAAGGCCAGGACGCCGGCCACGGCGATCAGACCCGCCGCTCCCGCCCCGGCCATCCAGACCCGGCTTCGGACGGCGTTTTCAGGATCGACCAGACCGCCCACGACCAGATGCACGTCGCCGATCCGCTCCACCACGCCCACGGCATGGGCCTCTGTCCGGTTGCAGGCGGCGTCGGGCGCGACCTGAAATCTGACGGTCGAGCCGGACGGAAGGCGCCGCAGACGTTCCCAGTCGAGCACCACGGACCCGGGAGACGCACCGACGAAGCCCCCGCTGTTGGCCACCGGAGCATCGAACCAGGCCGCCATGATCGTGCGGTCCCGGTCCGCCGCGCCGCAGGGGTCCGCCGCCGCCGCCGCCCCCTGGCCGATGTCGCCGCGCGCGGCCTGGGCCTGCAGGGCGAAGGCCGGCGCCGCCAGAAGCAGGGCGTCGGTCCGGGCCGGCTCAGGCAAGCCGGCATACAGGGTTCGAAACGTCGAGGCGTCCCGTCGCGCGACGGCCAGCATCCGCTCTTCGCTCAACTGGCGCAGCCACAGATCGGTGGCCGCGACCGCGCCGATCATCACCGCCAGGGCGAACAGGCCCAGCGCCGCGATCGCCCGCGATGTCGTGAACCGCCACATCTCAGTCCGTCAGACCGGTCAGGTCGCGCGCCATATAGCCGACGCGCGGCACGGTCATGACGATCGGCCGCAGGTTCGCCGGCAGGACCGCGGCTTCGGCCTCCTCCAGGCTGCGGCGAACGCGGCGGACGGCGACGTCGATCGTGTCCTGCCACTCGTCGGGCTGGCTGGCCCAGTCGCTCCAGGCGCGGTCCCACAGCATGGTCTTGGATACGGGCTGGCCCGCGAACCGGATCAGTTCGACAAGCACGCCCAGTGATCGCGGCGGCAGCCGGATTTCGATCTCGCCCAGCCTCACGGTGGGCGCCTGGGTGTCGATGACCAGCGGCCCGTTGTTCAGCAGCGGCGTCGCCACGCCGCGCGGTGCCGTCCATGTCGTGCGGCGGATCTGGGCGGCCACGCGGGCCTGAAGCTCCGACATCGAGATGGGTTTGGGCACATAGTCGTCGGCGCCGCGCAGCAGGCCCTCGATCCGGTTCCGGTCGCCGCCCAGCGCCGTCAGCATCAGGATCGGCGACCGTGTCGACCGGTCCGGTCGATCCGGCAGGGCGCGAATCCTGCTGAGCACTTCGAGCCCGTCCAGGCCGGGGTTCATCCGGTCCAGCAGGATGACGTCATAGCATTTGCGCGACGCCGCCTGGACCGCCTGCTCCCCGACCTCGACCACATCGATCTCGGTGAAGCCTATCGCCGCCAGACCCTCGCGGCCCCGGGCGGCGGTCAGGGGGTCGTCTTCCAGGATCAGCGCGTGGCGGCCGCCGCAGACGTTGCGCAGCGCGTCGATGGCGTCCTGGGCCGGATGGTCGAGCAGATCGGGCAAAACGAATGTCTCCAGCCGCTCGCGTCAGCGACCGGGCTCTCCGATGAAACTGAAGGGGGCCCAGAAGCTGGGGTGGGCCCATTCGGGGTGATCGCGGTTGTCGCGAACCGCCTTCATCGACTGTTGCAGCGCGGCGGCGCGCCCCTGCCCCGCGTCGAGACCGGCGAACGTGCCGCTCATCAGTTCGGCGGTGGCACTGTCGGACACCTCCCAGTGCGAGACCAGAAGCGAGCGCGCGCCGGCATAGAAGAAGGCGGGCCCCAGCCCGGCCAGCCCTTCGGCGCCGACCGATCCGTCCGCCGCCGCCGTGTTGCAGGCGGACAGGACCACGAACTCCGCGCGCAGCGTCAGCTGGGCGGCTTCCGACGCGGACAACAGACCATCGTCGGCCTCCGTCGCTGTCGCCGGCGGGGTGAGGACAAGGCCGGGCTCGGCGCCTTCGCCCCCCTGTCCGGTCAGCAGGCCGTGGGTCGAGAACGAGACATAGCGCGCACGCGCCAGATCCGGGTTGGTCCTGACGCCGCCGCCGTCGGCGTCCCGGGTCATGATCTTCGGCTCGCGCGCCTCGTCATCGAACAGGATCACGCTGGTTTCGCCGCGCGCCTTGAACTGTTCGGCGATCGCCTCCAGCTCGATACGCGTTCCGGGCAGCCGGCGCATGGCGCGCAGAACCTCGACGTTCGCCAGCTTTCCCGAATAGGCCGCATCCACCGTCGGCGTCGCCGCCGAGCCGCGCGAAGCGACGCCTGTCGCCCCGCCCAGAATGGGATCGCCGACCCCGAAGAACGACAGCGGCTCCACCTCCGAGACCGTCAGGCTGGCGGCGCCGGCGTCGCTCAGGGACGGACAACCGGCGGGTCGCTGGGACGCGGCCGCTCCCCGCTCGAAACACCGTAGCGACACCAGCGAAGACAGGGACGGCAGGGTCACCAGCGTATGGCGATCGGCCAGCCATTGCGTGGCGCGCAGGGCGTCGGGATTGCGATCGTCACCGCTCGGCGTCTCGGTCACCAGTACGCCCAGAGGGATGCCTGAAAGGGCGCCGTTGACCACCACGATCATCGTCCGCTTGCCAGCCAGCGTCTCTGATACCTGGCCGAAGAGATCGGCGTACAGCTTGTGGGCCAGAATGCGGTTGTAGGGGGTCGGAGCGGTCGCCGCCTCGGCCTGGGCCGCCTGTGCCTCCTGCCTGGCCTGCGCCTCGGCGACCAGATCGCGGCCGCGCGTCACGTCGGCGACTTCAAGTCCCCGGCGCAGGTCGGTGACGGCGGCGTTCATCGCCTCGGTCCCGAAGTCCGCCGCCCGACGCCATTCGATGCGGTCGCGACTGACGGCCCATATATAGGCGGCGTCGTCATTGACCAGGATCTGGACCACCACCTCGTCGTCGCGCATCAACGAGCGCAGACGGGGGATGTCGATGGCCGACGGCGCCGACAGCTCGCCATAGGCGGGGAATTCGCGAACGATCTGATCGTTCAGTTCACTGACGGCCCGGGACAGTTCGGTGATCTCGGCGGTCAGCTGGCCCAGCTGCGGCTCGCGCCGGTCCTCCGGTTCGCCGAGCAGTTCTTCCCGGCGCCGTTGTTTCGTGGCGATCAGGGCGGTGATGCGGCGCCGTTCCGCCTCGATCACCCCCAGTCGATCGCCGCCCTGGGCGATTCGGGCCGACATCGCCTGGAGCGCATCGGCGCCGTCGGACAGGACCGTCCATTGGGCGCGGACGAAGGTTTCGCACCGCAGAACCTCGATCGGGATCGGGGCGTCCGCCGCCGCATCGTCCATTATCAGGGGACCGAAGTCGAAGGCCGGCGGGCAGTCCCGCTGGAAACCCTCGTCCCCGGCCTGCGCCGCAGCGGCCAGGACGCCGAGGCTCAGCGTCAGACCCACGGTCATTCCATATCGGCCGGCTCGCTTCGTGCTGCTCGAGACCTTCACCGGACGCACTCCCCCTGACTATGACGACGGTGATGCGGAGGGCGGCTCGCACCGCCCTCCGCCATCGGCCCTAGTTGCTCATGACCAAGGTGCGGGTCCACACGCCGCCCAGGTTGCTGATGCGGACCGTGAACGGACCGGTCCAGGCGGGCGTCAGGCTGCAGCTCGCGCGCGACGAGACCCGGATGTCACGGCACACCAGATTGCCGTTCTGGTCGAAGACGTCCATGTCGACATCGGTGTCGCCGTCGCCGGCCGCCACGACGTTCCAGACATAGCCGCCGCGCGGCGTCATCTGATAGCTGACGCTCGACCGGGCCGAGATGTCGCGGACCCAGCTGACAGCGCCGCCGACCAGTCCGCGCGAGGCCTGCGAACGCGCGGCCGAGACCCGCTCGATGATGGCGGGATCGCCTTCGGCCAGTTCGACGGCTTCGTCGAACAGGGCCGCCGCCGTCGGCGGCGATCCGGTCGCCGAACCTTCGGCGGTCGAGTCCGTCGTGGCTTCGGGCTCTTCGCCTTCACCCAGGGTGCCGACCGAGGCCAGCATGCGCGCGGCGACCAGCATGGCCTCTGCGTCCTGCGATTCGCGAGCCCAGGCCGCCAGGCTCAAGGCGTCCGTGGCGGTCGCCACGGAGGTGGCCGCCGGCGACATCTCGCCGCTGCCGGTTCCCATGTTCTGGCCGGTCTGATCCTGCGCCATCGCCGAGCCCGCGAGGGCCACGACGACGGATGCGAGCAGGATCGACTTGGTACGGATGGTTTTCATTTGAACGTCCCCAATTCTGGCGAGAGCACCATTTGCCCCCGATCTCGACAACCCTAACGCCGGTATCTGACAGTGTCATCCGACAGATTCCGTCATTCGGTGAACTAGGTTTTCACCACTCATAGCCAATCACAGCGGGGAGGATTGCTGTTCGGCCGCCAGTCCCGGACGACGCGACATACTGTCCGCTAGCGTACGCGGAAGGTTGATATGGCGCACGCCGAGGCCCTGCCGCTCAACCCTCAGAACGACCACGGCGCCGGTCGCGCGGGCCAGGCGGACGCGAACGTCTTCGGGTCCGGCGACGGTTGCTCCGTTCACGGCTTCGATGCGGTCGCCCGGTCCCAGGCCATAGGTCTGCGCCAGCGAACCGAAGACCACATCGACGACCACAGCGCCCGAGCCGTCTGGCGCCGGGCCCAGACTCAGACCCAAGTCGGCGTCCTCTTCGCCGTGGGCGCCGCCAGAGATCCGTCCGGCGGCCGCACGGGCGGGGGCGTCTCTCTGCAGGGTCACGACCGCCGACCTGCGTCGTCCCGATCGCACGAAATCGATCGTCACCCGCTCACCCGGCGCACGCCTCATGGTGCGCGCGAGGACGTCCCGGGGAAAGGCGACCGGTTCCTGGTCGATCGTCAGGATCAGATCGCCCGCCAGCAGGCCGGCCCGTCCGGCGGCGCTGTCGGCCTCGACCTCGTCCACCAGAGCCCCGGCGACGCCCTCCACGCCCAGGGCAGCGGCCACCGCCGAATCTGCGTAGCTGACCCTCAACCCCAGCGCCCCCCGCTCGATCGATCCATCCGCGATCAGGCGACGGGCGACATCGTCGGCGAAGTCCGACGGGATAGCCAGACCGATCCCGATATCGAAAATCGTCTCGGCCGGCGTCGCGGTGTTGACGCCCACGACCACGCCATCCGCGTCCACCAGCGGCCCGCCCGAGCTGCCGGGGTTCAACGCCGCATCGTGCTGCAGGAAGTCGACCGGCGTCACCACATCATAACTGCGGCCCACGCCCGAAATGACGCCGGAGGTGACGGAAAACCCGAAGCCCATCGGATTGCCCAGAGCATAGACGGGCGAGCCCGGCGGCAGGTCTCGACCCGGGCCCGCCAAAGCCAGGGGGGCGGCACTCGCCTCGGGCGGAAGGCGAACCACGGCGATGTCCGTTCGGGCATCGACCCCTACGACATCCGCGTCGAAACTGCGCCCGTCGAACAGGGTCGCCCTGACGGTACGCGCCGCGCCCACCACATGGGCGTTGGTCAGCACCTCCCCCCCGCCCGTAAAGACGAAGCCCGAGCCGGTTCCTGACGCCGGACCCGAGCCTGCATCGGCGGGGCCGATCAGAACGATCGAACGCAGGGCCTCCGCCATGGTCCGGCGAGGCGAGGCCGCGCCTACGGCTTCCGCCGAGCTTTCAAGGGTCTGGATTGCGGCGGCCGCCGGAACCGGCGTCAGGCTGATGGCCAGGGCCATCGCGGCGATGGAGACGGCGCCGATCCCGGCGGCGGTCATGTTCGGCATGTGATCCTGCTGGTCTGCGACGCCCCGTGCGCCCCCTCGCCGAGCATGGACGTCGAAGCCCGTCGCTGTCGTCCGACCAACTCCGGCGCTCCCGGCGCTCAGCGACGGTCTATTCGGCCGCCAGAAGATCGCCGGGCTCGATCTCGTCCGCGCGTGTGGCGGCCAGCAGACGCGCGGCGCCATAGTCGGTCTGGGCCAGGTCCGCGACCTCCGACAGGGCGAAAAGGCGCCATTCCGCGTCTCCTTCGGCGATCAGCCATATGGCGTTGGCCAGTCGCTCGTCGGCAGTCAGTTCGCCCTCGGCCGGCGCTCCGGGCGCCCGGGGCGCATCCGCCGCCGGAACGCGAGAGACGGTCCAGCCCAGGGCGTCTCCCGGCAGCACGACGTCGAAATCGCCTGTTTCCGGCGCGTCGATGAAGGTGGACGCATACAGGGACGCCGCCCATTCGCGTCTCTCGTCGCCCTGAGCGACCTGCACCACCGACGCCGGACCGGACCAGAGCACCAGCAGACGGCGTTCCCCTTCCGGCAGACGCTGGCGCCCCGAGGGCAGGGCCGCAGCGGCCGTGCGCGCATCTTCGGGTCCGCGCGCTTCGGTCGCCGTGGCGATGGCCATGCGGGGTCGATTGAACATCAGGTCCAGGCTGGCGAACATCTCGGTCACGAAGCCCTGACTTGCGCCCGTCCGGCGTCCCCTGACGATGAACGGGCTGTTGGCGCGAGTGACCACGGTGGGGGTCTCGACCCCGGCGAGGAACAACGTCAGCCGGGTCCGGGCGCCGCTGACCGAGACGCGGTCGCCGTCATAGAGGCGGACCAGCGACCGCGCCGGCGTCGTCCCGCCCACCGCGCGAGTGACCGTCGCATCGGTCGGGCGTACGACCCCACTCGCGGCATCGATCTGACCGACCGGCCTTTGCTGGGCCGAGACCGGGGCGGCGATCGCGAACCACGCGAAGACGACAACCGCCAGCCAGCGCCGGGTTCGGCCAGACCAGGCGCTCGCGACCGGCGCTGTGCGAAATGCTCTAGGCGACCTCATCGGACGCGCTCCTGTTCAATGTCCTGGCCATGGTCAGTCCCCGGGCCAACGCCCAGGCGACCAGGGCCTCCGAGGCCTGGGCGAAGGTCCGCGCCGCCTCGGCGAAGCCCTCCAGCCCCAGGGCCAGCAAGGGGGTCAGCAGGTCGGTAGCCTCGGAAACCTGCGCGTTCCGCTCCAGCGAGGCGATGCCGCTGAACAGTTCGTACATGGCCGTGACCAACAGGATAACGAGGAAGATCGTCACGCAGGCCGCCTGACGAACCCACCTCGGCGCCGCCGTCCAGCAGTCGCTGATCCAGAAGATGGCGAACCAGCCGACCAGCATGATCAGGGTTCCGCTGGTCATCGCGCCGACCTTGATCGCAAACCCGCGCCAGGCGGCGGCGAACCGCTCGCCCGCCGTGGCCGTCACTGACGGTTCGCTGAGCGGAGAATATTCGGAGAAGGCGCGGATGGCGTTCAGCAGGATTTCCGGCCCGGCCATCGGCCCCACCGGCGTCACATGCCAGTCGTGGCCTTCGGGCGCGCTGGTCCCCAGGACGACGACCGCGCCCTGCATCAGCTCCGGCGGCCAGGAAAACCCGTCGCCGTCCAGCAATGCGGAGGCGTCGATCCGGTCATAGAATCCCAGATAGCGGTCACGATAGACCCGGCCCTGCTCCGCTCCGGCCGCCGCAAGACTGGGCAGGCTGTAGAAGATCCGGTTGCGCATGTCGGTGCGTTCGCCGAATCGGATGTCGGCGGTTGCTCCCGGACGCCCAGACGACGCGCAGGTGTCGCCGGTCTCGGCGTAGTAGCGGCACAGGATGGCTTCAGCGTTTGCCGGGTCGGTCAGGCTGGCGGCGAGGAAGGGCGCGCTGGGCAGACCGCGAGGTTCCGCCGCACCGCCCAGGCCGTGAACCTGCTCCAGCAACGGATAGTGGCGGATGATCCCATCGGCGGCGAAGGCGTCGGTCGAGGTCACGAACGGCGCCAGCACCAGCCGACCGCGCCGCAGCGCCGCTCGATCGCTGGGCCCGAGCAAGGTCTCCGGCTCGGCGACCACCTCCATCTGCCGGGTCGACCGGCGGGGACGGACGCCGAGCGAGGCGATCATCCACGGACCGTCGGTCGCGGTCATCGCATCGGCCAGGCGCGCGCGCTCTTCCTCATCCTCGGGCGCCCTGACGTCGATCAACACCACCGAGGCGCCCGAACCGCGCACCGCCCTGGCGAAGGCTACGGTCAGGGCCGGCGGAATTGGGCGGCCGCCGACACAGGCCTCCGGCGCCTCGGAGAAGGCCTCGCAGGCTGCACGATCGACATCGACGAAGACGTATCGCGGGTCGTCCGTCGTTTGCTGGGGCCGGCCTGAAAAGGCGGTGTAGGCCATCATGCCGAAGTCGATCCCGGCGCGCTCGACGGCCACCAGCGGCGCGATGCGAAACGCCGACCCCAGCGAGAACAGGGCCGACATGACCAGGCTGAACAAAAGGCCCGCCAGCGCCGCGACCAGGGCCTTGTTCCACCAGGGTTCCGGATCCTCTGAACCGTTCACGATCTTTTCCCGCAACGACGCCCGTCGGAATGGGTCGCGGGGCGTCCGGATAGTCCCGTTCACCGATCATCGGGTCAAGCCGACCATTTCCGACAGCATGCAGTCAGGAGCCGTGTCGGAGATCGCCGGTTGACGGGTCCGGTCCCTTTGGCCTTTCAATGGGTGCATGAGTTGGTTGAGCAAAACATTGGCGCCGCGTTTCGGACTGATCGCCTTGATGGCCTTGTCCATCGGAGCGGCGGAAGCCCGCGCCCAGGACGCCGGGTCCGACCTTGCCGGGCCCGACCTTCAAAGGGTCGCGGTCGCCGTGGACCAGGGCGACATCGCCGCGCTGCGCGCCGTGTCCCGCGATCTGCCCCTGCTGCAACAGCTTCGCGCTTCCGACGCCGACACCTTCATCGCCTTCCAGCTGGCCCTCGCCCAGGCCTATGCCGAGGCGAACCAGACCCAGGACGCCATCGCCGCCTTCGAACTGGCGCTGCAGGTCATCCGCGAAACCAGGGGCGAGGACGATCTGTCGCTGGCCGATCCGCTGGCGGCCCTGGCCCGGCTGCAAGTCGATCCTGCGGACCGGCTGGAAGGGCTGGAGGACGCGTATCGCATCCGTCGCCAGGTCGTGGGCGCCGCCAATCCCGTCCTCGTGCCCTATCGGACCGAACTGGAGGGCGTGCGGGACATCGTCAATCGCGACCTGGCCGCGCGCGGCATCGCGCCCCCGCCGGCGCCGCCGCCTGCTCCGGTCGAGCCGCCGGTGGTCGCGGAGGCGGATCGCAATTTCCGGCTCGTCGACATCTACTGGGCGACCCACCGAGCGCCGACGGGGCGCAGCGCCGCGGACGAGGTGTTCGGCGGCGACCGGGGGCCAATGACGTTCGGGACCGCCGAGGTCAGCGTGCCGCGCGACCGGGCCGTCGGCTCCCTGCCCCTGCCCGCGTCCTTTCTGACGTTCGAGTTCCGACCCGATCCGGAACGCCACATGATCCTGAACAGCGTGTCGCCGGTCACCGATCGCGAAAGCTTCATGGCCGCCGTCACCGCCCGCATCGGCGCCTCGTCCCGTAAGGAGGTGTTCGTTTTCATCCATGGCTACAACACCAGCTTCGAGGGGGCGGCCCTGCGCACGGCCCAGCTGGCGGTCGACATGAATCTGGACGGCGCGCCGATCCTGTATTCCTGGCCCTCGCGCGCCTCGCTGCTGGCCTATGCCGCCGACACCCGCACTGTCGCGGACGAGGCCCTGCTGGACGACGTCGCCGGCTTCCTGACCCAGGTGGCCCGGCAGACGGGCGCCGAGCGGGTGCATCTGGTCGCCCACTCGATGGGCAATCGGGTCCTGCTGCGAGCGCTGGACCGGATCGGGGCGAGCACGCAAGGACAGCCGCCGATGTTCAACGAGGTGATCCTGGCGGCCGCCGATGTCGCCGTGGACGAGTTCGACGCGACCTGGCCCCGCATCGTCCCGACGGCCGACCGGTTCACCCTCTACGCCTCGCGCCGCGACCGGGCGCTGCAGGTGTCGGCGCAGGTGAACGGCATGCGCCGGGTCGGCGACGCGCGTCAGGTCGTCGTCCAGCCCGGATTGCAGACCGTCGACACCACCCAGGCCTCGGGCGGCCTCCTGGGCCATGACGATTTCGCCGGCAGCGCCCTGGCCGACTTCCAGGGCGTGGTGTGGCTGTCGCTGGCGCCGGATCGCCGTTGCGTGCTGCAGACGGCCGGCACGGACCAGACTCGGTTCTGGACCTTCGGCACGGGGTGTCCGACCAGCGATTTCGTCACCGCCGTAAAGATGGTCCGCACCAACGGCTCCTATCCCCTGGCCCTGTCTGCCCTTGAGGCCGAACTGCCGGCGGCGCCGCCGGAGCGTCGTGGCCTGCTGGAGCGGGCGCGCGACCGCCTCACCGGGATGTTCCCCCTGCTGCCCTGAGCCTTTCGTCGAATCGAACGCATCAGTTCTTGCAAATCATTCGCAAGATATGGCAAAGGCCGAGGGTGACCGACGCCGCGACAGATCCCGCCGCCCCGCCCGCCGCCCGTACCCGGCCGGTCAGCGGCGCGCGTGCGTTCTGGCTGAAGCAACTGCACCGGTGGCACTGGATCTCGGCGGGGCTGAGCCTGGCGGGCATGCTGCTGTTCGCGATCACCGGCATCACCCTGAACCACGCGGCCCAGATTCCGGCCGAGCCGGTCACGGTCCAGACCACCGCGACCCTTCCCGCTCCCCTGCTGGCGCGCCTGTCCGACATACCGGAGACGACGACCGATCCGGTCCCCGACGCGATCGCGCGATGGGCGTCCTCCGAACTGAACGCCCCGGTCGCCGGGCGACCGACCGAGACCGAAGCCGATGAAATCTACGTCGCCCTGCCCGGCCCCGGCGCGGACGGCTGGCTGACCATCGACCGCACGACGGGCGAGGCGGTTCACGAGACCACCAGCCGCGGCTGGGTCGCCTATCTGAACGACCTGCACAAGGGTCGCGACACCGGCCCGGTCTGGTACTGGTTCATCGACGTCTTCGCCGTCGCCTGCGTCGTCTTCGCGATCACCGGCCTGACCCTGTTGTGGCTGCACGCCCGAAACCGCGCCTCGACCTGGCCCCTGGTCGGGCTGGGCGTCGCCATCCCCGTCATCATCGCCCTCATCTTCATCCACTGACGAGTTCCGCCATGCGTCCCCTGCCCCTGATGCTCGCCGTCGCCGCCGGATCGGTCGCCGCCCCGGCCCTGGCCGCCGACCTGACCGTGTCGCTGGAGGTGCCGACCATCCGCACCGCCGCCTATCACCGCCCCTATGTCGCGGTCTGGATCGAACAGCCGGACCAGACCGCCGTGCGCACCATCGCCCTGTGGTACGAGGCGGGCGCCACCGCGCGGGGCGACGCTGACGGGGAACAGTATCTGAAGGATCTGCGCACCTGGTGGCGCAAGGGCGGTCGCGCCCTGACCCTGCCGATCGACGGCATCACCAGCCCGACCCGTGCGCCCGGCCGCCAGACGGTGACCGTCCCGGCCGCCCGGCTCTCCAGCCTGCCCGCCGGAACCTACAACATCGTCGTCGAGGCGGCCCGAGAACAGGGCGGCCGCGAGGTCGTGCGCGTGCCCTTCACCTGGGGCGGCGCCGCCAACAACGCCTCCGCCGCCGGAACCTCCGAACTGGGCGGCGTCCGCGTCGCCGTCACCCGCTAAGGACCCTCGCCATGAAGAAATTCGCCCTTCCCGCGCTCGCCCTGATCCTGGCCGCCGCCGTCCCGATGGCGGCCCAGGCGCACCGCGGCTGGCTGTTGCCGTCGGCCACCGTCCTGTCGGGCGCAGAGGCCTGGGTGGCCTTCGACGCCGGCGCCTCGAACGGGGTGTTCATCGCCGACCACGCCCCGCTGCGTCTGGCCAACAGCCTGGTCATCACCGCGCCGGACGGTTCGTCCGGGTCGGCCGCCAACATGATGCAGGGCGAATATCGGACCACCTTCGACGTCCATATCGACAAGCCCGGCACCTGGAAGATCGCCAACGTCTCGGCCGGAATGTCGGCCAGCTACACCCTGGATGGCGAGGCCCAGCGCTGGCGCGGACCGGCGACGGATTTCGCCACGGCCATCCCGGCCGGGGCGACTGACGTCCGGGCCCAGGTCAACAACAACCGGCTGGAGACCTTCGTCACCCTGGGCAATCCGACCGACAGCGTGTTCGCGCCGACGGGCCAGGGGCTGGAGATGGTCCCGGTCACCCACCCCAACGACCTGGTCGCCGGCGAAGAGGCGACCTTCACCCTGATGAAGGACGGCCAGCCGGCGGCGGACATGGCGGTCATCGTCGCGCGCGGCGGTCTGCGCTATCGCGACAATCCGGAAGAGACCACCGTCCGCACCGGAGCCGACGGGTCCTTCTCGATCACCTGGCCGGAAGCCGGGATGTACTGGATCAACACCTCCGAGCGGGCTGACGCCGTCGGCGACGCCCCGGCGCAGTCGATGCAGTACACGGCCGTTCTGGAAGTCCTGCCCTGACCTCGCGGGGATCGCGCGGCGCGCCGCCGCCGCTCGACCTGGCACAGGCCGAAGACCGCGCGGGGACGCGCGTCCTGATCCCGCCCATGGACCGGGCCCCGTCCCGCCCGCCGGGCGACGAGGTCTGGTCCCTGGGCGGTGACACGATGGGCACGACCTGGTCGGTGCGGCTCGTCGCCTCTCCGCGTGCGGACCGCGATGCGCTGACCGCCGCCGTCCAGGCCGAACTTGACGCGGTCGTCGCGCTGTTCAGCCCGTGGGAGCGGACCACCGAGATCAGCCGCTTCAACGCCGCTCCGCCCGGCGTCTGGGCCCTGTCCGAGCGGTTCTGGGACATCCTGAACGCGGCGATGAACCTGGCCGACGACACCGACGGCGCGGTCGATCCGACCCTGGGCGCCCTGGTCGATCTGTGGGGCTTCGGCCCGCCCGGACCGCGCCCCGCCGACGCGCCGTTGCCGTCCGACGACGAGATCGCCGCCGCCCTGGCCGTCAGCGGCTGGCAGAAGCTGCGTCTCAGCCCCAATGCGCGCGGCGCGGTCCAGACCGGAGGCATGAAGCTGGACTTCTCCGGCATCGCCAAGGGTCACGCGGTGGATCGGGCGTCCGAAGCCCTGACCCGGCTGGGCGCGACATCCCACCTGGTAGAGATCGGCGGCGAACTGCGCGGCGCCGGGGTTAAGCCGGACGCCCAGCCGTGGTGGATCGGCCTGGAACAGCCGCCGGGCGCGCCTTCGCCCCGCACGGTCGCGGCCCTGGCCGACATCGCCGTGGCGACCTCGGGCGACTGGGTTCGGACGTTCGAGATCGACGGCCGGCTCTATCCCCACACGCTGGACGGCCGAAACGGTCGGCCGATCGACAACGGCGTCGCCTCCGTCACCGTCTTCCATGCCAGCGCCATGACCGCCGACGCCTGGGCCACGGCCCTGAGCGTGTTCGGCCCGGACGAGGGTCAGGCGATGGCGGCCGCCCATGGCCTGGCCGCGCAGATCGTGGCGCGGACGCCGGAAGGCATGATCGAGCGCCTGACCCCCGCCTTCGTCGCCATGATGGACGAGGACGACGACGCGTGAGCGCCGATCCAGTCCGATGGGTCTGGGCGGCCCTGACCGTCGCACTGTGGATCGCAGGCACGGTCTGGATCGCCTGGCGCGCGCGTCGCGGCCCCGCCGCCCAACCCGTGGCCGGCGAGACCCTGATCGTCGTGGCCAGCCAGACCGGCTTCGGCGACGAACTGGCCGAAATGACGCGCGCGGCCGTGGCGGAAAGTGGCTTGGCGACGCGGATCGCCACCTTCGCGGACGTCGGCGTCGATGATCTGCAATCGGCTGGTCGCGTCCTGTTCATCGCCTCCACGACCGGCGAGGGCGATGCGCCCGACAGCGCGGCAGGGTTCGTGCGCAAATCCATGCGGGACGACCTGGATCTGGCCGGCGTCCGCTACGGCCTGCTGGCGCTGGGCGACCGGACCTATCAGGATTTTTGCGGTTTCGGCCGTGCGCTCGACGGCTGGCTGGCCGACGGCGGCGCGACCGCCCTGTTCGACCGAATCGAGGTCGACGGCGGCGACGCCCTGGCGCTGGAGCACTGGCGCGAGGCACTGGCCCGGCTGACCGGGTCCGCCGCGGCCGCCGACTGGTCCCTGCCCGCCTATTCGTCCTGGCGGCTGGTCGAGCGACGCCTGATGAACCCCGGCAGTCCCGGCGAGGGCGCCTGGCGCCTGGCCTTCGAGCCGGACGGCCACGCGCCGTCCTGGGTCGCCGGCGACATCGCCGAGATCGGCATCCCGACGGCGGACGGCGAGCTGACGCACCGCGAGTATTCGGTCGCCTCCCTGCCGTCCGACGGTCGCGCGGAATTTCTCGTGCGGCTGATGCGACGGCCGGACGGAACGCCGGGGCTGGGCTCGGGCTGGTTGACAGAGGGGATGGCCGTCGGCGCGATGGCGTCCATGCGGATCCGCACGAACCGCGCCTTCCACGGTCCGACGCCGGAAACGCCGATGATCCTGATCGGCAACGGCACCGGCATCGCGGGACTGCGCGCCCATCTGAAAGCCCGCGCCGCCTGCGCGGCCGCAGGGCCGGCCTGGTTGCTGTTCGGCGAACGAACCCAGGGCTGCGACAGTTTCTACGACGAGGACCTGAGGGCCTGGCTCGCAGACGGCATATTGACGCGGCTGGACCGCACATTCTCCCGCGATCCGGGCGATGGACGCTATGTGCAGGCCTTGATCGCCGCCGCCGCCGAAGAGGTCGCGGCCTGGGTCGCGGACGGCGCGTCTGTCTATGTCTGCGGCAGTCTGGAAGGCATGGCGGGCGGCGTGCAGTCGGCGCTGGAGGCTGTTCTGGGCGCAGAGGTCTGTCAGGCGTTGGTCGAAGCCGGACGATACCGGCGCGACGTCTATTGAGCGCGACCGGCCAATTCTGTCCGGACGTTCATTTGACCGCTTCCTTATCGGCGTGAAACATGCAGTTTCGCGTGATCGTCATGGTTCATCCATTTGACGTTCGCTAACCCGCGCGGCGCGCGGGACAATTTCGGGGAGACCAGCCTTGGATAGACGTTCATTCCTCGCCGCGTGCGGCATCGGGGCGGGGGGCGTTCTGCTTCCGGGCTTTGTCGGACGGGCCATCGCCGCGCCGCAACTGGTCGAAACCATCGACATGGCGGTCAAGAAGCGTCTGGCCGACGCCGGCCTGAGCGCCGCCGCCAACGCCGGCTCGACCTACTGCGACGTGCGGGTCGGCCGCTATATGCGCCAGTTCGTGATCACGCGCGAGGCGAACGTCCAGAACATCGTCAACACCGAATCGACCGGTTGCGGCGTGCGCGTCATCGCCGACGGGGCGTGGGGCTTCGCCGCCACCAACGAGATGACGCCCGAAGCCGTGGCCGAGGCCGCACGTCTGGCCGTCGCCATCGCCAAGGCCAACGCCCAGAGCCAGACCCAGCCCGTGCAACTGGCCCCGACGCCCGGCGTGGGCGAGGTCAGCTGGAAGACGCCGATCCGGCGCAACGCCATGGAGGTGCCGATCCAGGAGAAGGTCGAGCTGCTGCTGGGCGTCAACGCCGCCGCGATGAACGCGGGCGCCAATTTCGTCAATTCGCAGCTGTTCCTGGTCAATGAGCAGAAATATTTCGCCAGCTCGGACGGGTCGTACATCGACCAGGACGTGCACCGCATCTGGGCCCCGTTCAGCGTCACCGCGATCGACCAGGAGACGGGCAAGTTCCGCTCGCGCGACGGCCTGTCGGCGCCAATGGGGCTGGGCTACGAATATCTGGAAGGCCGCGCCGAGGACAAGCTGAACGGACCGGGCGGACTGATCAGCTACGGCATGTCCTACGACATGACCGAGGACGCCATCGCCGCCGCCAATCAGGCGCGCGAGAAGCTGTCGGCCAAGACCGTTCAACCGGGTCAGTACGACCTGGTGCTGGACCCCAACCACCTGGGTCTGACCATCCACGAATCGGTCGGTCACCCGCTCGAGCTGGACCGGGTGCTGGGCTACGAGGCCAACTACGCCGGCACCAGTTTCGCCACCCTGGACAAGCGCGAGGCGCGCTTCCAGTACGGGTCGGAGATCGTCAACCTGTTCGCCGACAAGGTTCAGCCCGGCAGCCTGGGCGCCGTCGGCTATGACGACGAAGGCGTCGCCACCAAGCGCTGGAACCTGATCGAACAAGGCAAGCTGGTCGACTATCAGGCCACGCGCGATCAGGCCCACATCCTGGGCAAGACAGCCTCGGACGGCTGCTCCTATGCCGACAGCTGGTCGACGGTTCAGTTCCAGCGGATGGCCAATATCTCGCTGGAGCCGGGCAAGACCCCGATGAAGGCGGCCGACATGATCGCCAACGTCGAGAACGGCATCTACATCCTGGGCCGGGGATCGTTCTCGATCGACCAGCAGCGCTACAATGCCCAGTTCGGCGGCACCCTGTTCTACGAGATCAAGGACGGCGAAATCACCCAGCCGCTGGAGGACGTCGCCTATCAGATGCGCACGCCCGAGTTCTGGGGCGCCTGTTCGGCCATCTGCGACGAGAGCGACTACCGGATGTTCGGCTCGTTCTTCGACGGCAAGGGCCAGCCCAGCCAGGTCTCGGCCGTCAGCCACGGCTCCTCGACCACCCGCTTCGACCAGATCAACGTCATCAACACCGCGCGTTCGCTCGGTTGATCGGACCTAAGGGAAACATCACATGAGCATCATGACAGAGGCCGAGGCCAAGACGATCCTGGACAAGGTGATCGCACTGTCCGCCGCCGACGAATGCACCGCCCAGCTGGTCGGTTCGATCGAGGGCAATATCCGTTTCGCGCTGAACAACGTCTCGACCTCGGGCGTCGTCAGCGACACCGCTCTTTCGATCCAGGCCGCGTTCGGCAAGCGGGTCGGCTCCACGACCATCAACGCGTTCGACGACGCCTCGCTGGAACGGGGGGTTCGTCGGGCCGAGGATCTGGCCCGGCTGGCGCCCGAGAACCCGGAGTTCGTGCCTGCGGTCGAGAAACAGACCTATCGCGCCAGCAACACCTTCGACGCCGCCACCGCCGCCATCACGCCGGAAAACCGGGCCGAAATCGCCCGGGCTTCCATCGCGCCGTGCAAGGCCCAGCAGCTGATCGCGGCCGGCTTCCTGAACGACAACCATACCTTTGTCGCCTTCGCCAACTCGAACGGCAATTTCGGTTACCAGCGCGCGACGGGCTTCAACTACACCTGCACGGTGCGGACCGAAGACGGTCGCGGTTCGGGCTGGGTGGGGCGCAGTCTTCAGGACGCCAGCCAGTTCAACGTCGACAGCGACATCCAGGTCGCCATGCGCAAGGCGGCGGCCTCGGCCGATGCCCAGGCTCTGGAGCCGGGCAAATATACGGTGATCCTGGAACCGGCGGCGGCCGCCGGCCTGATCTCGTTCATGTTCAACTTTTTCAATGCCCGACCGGCCGACGAAGGCCGCAGCTTCCTGTCCAAGGCCGGCGGCGGCAACAAGCTGGCCGAGCAGGTCTATGATCCGCGCGTCAGCTTCACGTCAGACCCTTGGCACGACGAGGCGCCGACCCTGCCCTGGGACGGCGACGGCCTGCCGCGCGAGCGCACCGCCTGGGTTGAGGACGGGCGTATCACGAACCTGATCTACAACCGCTACTGGGCCCAGAAACAGGGCAAGACGGCGACGGCGCAACCCGGCAACCTGATCATGTCGGGCGGTACGAAATCGACCTCCGAGCTGGTGCGCGAAACCCAGCGCGGCATCCTGGTGACCCGCACCTGGTATATCCGCATGGTCGATCCGCAGACGGTGCTGCTGACGGGCCTGACCCGCGACGGCACCTTCTACATCGAGAACGGCGAGCTGAAATATCCGCTGAAGAATTTCCGCTTCAACGAATCGCCGGTGATCATGCTGAACAACATCGACGAACTGGGTCGTCCGGTGCGGGTGGCGGGCGACGAATCGAACCTGCGCATGATGATCCCGCCGATGCGTCTGAGGGACTTCACCTTCACCTCGCTGTCCGACGCGGTCTGACCGGAGGGCGCGTGTCGAGTAACAGTCTGACACGCGCCGACGCCTTGCGGCTTCTGGCCGGCGGCGCCCTGGGGGCCCTGTTCGCGGGGGCGCCCGGCGTCGCCGACGCCCAGGCCGCCTACGATTTCTGGTTCACCCGACTGCGCTATGATTCCGGCGACTGGGACGTCGATCAGCGGATGCCGGCCAACATCCTGACCTCCCTGGTCGATTACACCAACCTGCGCGTCGACCCCGAAGAGCGGGTCATCAGCCTGGCGGACCCGGCCATGCTGACCTCGCCCTTCTGCTATCTGGCCGGGCACAAGCTGGTGGAATTCAATGCCGCCGAGGCCGCGAATTTCGAGCGCTACGTGCGCAATGGCGGGTTCGTCTTCGTCGACGACTGCAATCACGACATCGACGGCCTGTTCGCCACCTCGTTCGAGCGTCAGATGGCGTCGATCTTCGGGGCCGACGCGATGCAGAAGCTGCCCAACGACCACGGCCTGTATAGCAGCTTCTTCCATTTCGAGGATGGGCCGCCGGCGACCGGCTTCGAACTGAACGGCTGGGGTGACGACCTGGTCCACGACTACCTCAAAGGTATCGTGATCGATGGCCGTCTGGGCGTCCTCTATTCCAACAAGGACTACGGCTGCGAGTGGGATTACGACTGGCGAAACAAGCGTTTCCTGGCCGAAGACAATACCAAATTCGCGGTCAACATCATCATCTACGCCTTGACGGCCTGACCTCTCGCGAACCTCCCTCCCCGGATCCTGAATGACCACGCCCACCCAATCCGAGATAGACGCCCGGCTGAGCCAGCTCGGCACGCTGAAGGCCGCCATCGGCCAGGCCATCGTGGGCCAGAACGAAGTGGTCGAACAGCTTCTGATCGGTCTGCTGGCCGGCGGCCACTGCCTGATCGAGGGCGTGCCCGGGCTGGGCAAGACCCTGCTGGTCCGCACCCTGGGTCAGGCGCTGCATCTGGAGTTCCGGCGCGTCCAGTTCACCCCCGACCTGATGCCATCCGACATCCTGGGCACCGAGGTTCTGGAAGAGGATCACAGCACCGGCCACCGCAGCTTCCGCTTCCAGCCCGGCCCGGTCTTCACCAACCTGTTTCTCGCCGACGAGCTGAACCGCACCCCGCCCAAGACCCAGGCAGCCTTGCTCGAGGCCATGCAGGAGCACACCGTCAGCTACGCCGGCGTGACGCATAAGCTGAACGAACCCTTCTTCGTCCTGGCGACCCAGAACCCGCTGGAACAGGCGGGCACCTATCCGTTGCCGGAGGCCCAGTTGGACCGGTTCCTGCTGAACATCCGCGTCGGCTATCCGACGGCGGAAGAAGAACGCGCCATCCTGGTGCAGACGACCGGCGCGGGCGGCGGCGCGGTGCCCCAGGTCATGGTCGGCGAGGACATTGTCGCCCTGCAGAAATGGGTCCGCGACGTCTATGTCGGCGATGGCCTGCTGACCTGGATCACCTCCCTGGTCCGCGCCACCCGGCCTTCGCCGGACGCGCCGAAAGCCATCCAGGATTACGTCCGCTGGGGCGCCGGTCCGCGCGCCGGTCAGGCGCTGGTGCTGGCGGCCAAGGCGCGGGCCCTGCTCAACGGACGACTGGCCGCGACGCGTGAGGATGTCGTCGCCCTGGCCGCGCCCGTCATGCGCCACCGTATCCTGTTGTCTTTCGCCGCCGAAGCCGAACGCAAGACGGCCGACGATGTGATCGCCGCCCTGCTGGCCGCCCTGCCCGCGCCGGCCCCGAACTGATCACCGGCGTGTCCCCGCTCGACCTGCCTCCAGAACTGCGCAGCCGGCTGCGACGGCTGTCGATCGTGCCGCGGCGCGCCGCGGCGCTGGCCAGCGCGGGCATGCACGACAGCCGCAATCGGGGCGGCGGGATGGAGTTCGCCCAGTACCGGGCCTACGAACGCGGCGACGATCTGCGCAATATCGACTGGAAACTGTACGCCCGCTCCGACCGGTTCTTCGTGCGCGACGCCGAGCGGGAAAGCCCGATCGCGGTCTGGATCGTGCTGGACGCCAGCGCCTCCATGAACCAGTCGGACCTCTCCCGGCCGAACTGGTCACGCTTCGACGCGGCCCGGCGTCTGGCCGCCGCCCTGATCGAGATCGCCCTTTATCAGGGCGACCGGTTCGGCCTGATCGTGGAGGCCGCCGACGGTCCGGTCGTCCTGACGCCCCATGCCGGCGGCCGCCACCGCGACCGGCTGCTGCTGACGCTCGCAGGACTGCGCCCCGGCGGCGTGGCGCAATGGCGGCGCGACGTGTCGGTCTTCGGCGAACAGATCGGCGCCCATGACATCCTGCTGGTCCTCACCGACGGGTTCGACGAGGACTGTATCGCCACGGTCGAGCGGCTGGCGGCGTCCGGCCGCGACGTCGCCCTGATCCAGGTTCTGACCACCGACGAACGGGACTTCCCCTTCGACCAGGGCTATCGCTTCCACGATCCCGAAACCGGCGAAGACCTGGTCGGCGACGGCCGGGCCCTGAGACAGGATTTCCTGACCCGGTTCGCGGCGGCCCGCACCCAGCTTGATGCCCGGCTGGACGCCCGGGGCGTCCGCCACACGACCCATTTCATCGACGAGAGCGCGGACCAGCCGATCCGCGCCCTGTTCCGCCCGGCGGAACGGCGATGACCCCGGCACTGCTGTTCCCGGCCGGTCTGGCCGCCCTGCTGGCCGTGGCGATCCCGATCGTCATCCATATCGCGCGACGCACCGAAAGCCGCACGATCGACTTCGCCGCCCTGCGCTGGCTGGACCCCCAGCCCAAACCTCGCCGCAGTCTGATGATCGACGAGCGGCGGCTGCTGGCCGTGCGACTGTTGCTGCTGGCCCTGATCGCCCTGTGGCTGGCGAAGCCGGTGCTGTGGAATTTCGCGGATCGTCGCCCCGTCGTCGCTGTGGCGCCGGGCATCACGCCGAACGCCATCGCCGAGGCCGCCCCGGACGGCGCCCGAACCCTGTGGCTGGCGCCCGGCTTCCCGGCGACCGGCGGACCGAGTCCGTCTGCACCTGCGAACCTGATCAGTCTGATCCGCCAGCTGGACGCCGACCTGCCGACTTCGACGCCAGTCACGATCCTGGTCCCCGCGACCCTGACCGGCGTCGACGCCGAACGGCCTCGATTGTCGCGGCGCGTGGACTGGCGCGTGGGCGCCGAGATCGACCGCCCCGCACCGCCGGCCGCCCTCGCCCCGCCCGCCCTGACCGTCCGCTATTCCGCAGGCGCCGAGCCGCAGGTTCGTTATTTTCGCGCCGCCGCCACGGCCTGGACCGCAGCCGAAGTCGATCCGGCGTTCGACGCGGCGACCGTCGAGCGACCCGTCCCCCGCGATGCCCGGTATCTGGTCTGGCTGGCGGCCGGCCCCTTGCCCCCGCCCGTCGTCGCCTGGGTTCGCGCCGGCGGCGTCGCCCTGACCTCGCTGGAGACGCGTGCGCCGGTCGAGAGTGAGACCACCGTCGTCTGGCGCGACCCGGCGGGCGAACCGCTCGCGCTCGCCGGAAGGCTGGGCCAGGGGCGTGTGATCCGAATGACCCGCCCGCTGCAGCCCTCGACCCTTCCCCAGTTGGTCGAGCCCGAGTTCCCGGCGGCCCTGGCGGACATGCTGACGCCCTCGCCGCCTCCGTCCTGGGTCGCGTCCGCCGCCCACGCGCCGCTTGTCGGGGCGGAGCCCTATGATCAGCCTCCGTTCGATCTGCGGCCCTGGCTGGCCCTGATCATCGGACTGGTCTTCGCCGGCGAGCGCTGGATGGCGACGCGCCGACGCCGGACGGTCGGCCCATGATCGCCCAGCCGATCCTGCGCGACCTTCAGCGCAAGGCCCAGTGGCGCGTCGTGTTCGACACCCTGGCGCTGGGCGCGCCGGCCGTTCTGGTCCTCGCAGCGCTGTTGTGGCGCCTGTCCGGCGCCGGCGGTTCGGCCGCGATCGCCCTGACGGCCATGGCGGTGGTGGCCGGCGCCGCCGTCTGGCGCGCGCGACGGCTCGATCAGCGCTGGCTGGTCGCCCGCCTGGACGCCGGAGTCCCCCGGTTCGAGGACAGCACGGTCCTGTTGTTCCGCGACCGAAGCGCGTTCACGGGTCTGGCGGCGCTGCAACGCGATCGGCTGGAGGCGCGCATCTCCGAGGCGGTTCAGGTCGACCTGCGCCCCGGCTGGACCCTGCGTCCGATCCTGATCGGCTGGGGCTTGGCCGTCATCATCGCCGTCGCCGTCCTGCTGTGGCCTGCCGGCGAACGGACCACGGGCCAGGCGACCGCGACGACCTCCGCTCCATCGACGGCCGCCGCGCCCGCCATCACCGGCGGCCGACTGCGGATCACGCCGCCCGCCTACACCGGTCTGCCCGCCCGCGAGCAGACCGCCCTCGACGCCCGCGCGCCCGAGGGATCGCGGGTCGAATGGATCATCGGTTTTGCGCCACAGCCCGCCTCGGCCACGCTCGCCTTTCCCGAAAACACACCGACCGCCCTGGTCCGCGACGGCTCCGGCTGGACCGGGTCGCGGATCATCACCCAGCCGATGCTCTACCGGATCGAAGCCGACGGCATGGTCCGCCAGCGACTGCATCGGCTGGAAGCCGTCGCCGACGCCCCTCCGACCGTCCAGCTGATCGAGCCCGACCGGCAGTTGGTCCTCGTCACGCCCGGCCAGACCAGCTGGTCGCCGGTGTTCGAGGCCAGCGACGACTATGGCGTCATCGCCTCAGCCACCCTGCGCATCACGGTCACCAAGGGCGACGGGGAGAACATCACTTTCGAACAGCGCTCGATCCCCGTGACGGGGCGCGGCGATCCGAAGCGACTTCGCTTCGCCGTTACGCTCGACATGGCGCGCGAGGGAATGGCGCCGGGCAGCGACCTGATCGTCCAGCTGATCGTCAGCGACAACCGCAGCCCCGAACGGCATCAGGTCGAAGGCCCCAGCGTGATCCTGAGATGGCCCGCCGATCTCGCCATGGCCGACGGGCTGGACGGCATGGCCCTGAACATCGTGCCCGCCTATTTCCGCAGCCAACGCCAGATCATCATCGATGCCGAGGCCCTGATCGCCGAACGCGCGCACATCGAGCCGCAGACCTTCATGAACCGTTCGAACACGCTGGGCGCCGACCAGGCCGACCTGCGCCTGCGCTATGGCCAGTTCATGGGCGAGGAAGCCGAGGGCGGCGGAAGCGGCGGCGGCATCGCCCTGCCGACCAACGACGCGCCTGCCCGCCCGGCCCTGCCCACCAACGACGATCCGGCTCCGGCCGCGCCCGATCACCACGACGACCACGACGACCACGATCATGGGGCCGAGGAACCCGGCGGCCCGGTCGGCTCGGGCGACGACGTGCTGAACCAGTTCGGCCACGCCCACGACACCGGCGACGCCGCCACCCTGTTCGATCCCGGCACCCGATCGACCCTGGCGCTGGCGCTGGACGCGATGTGGAGTTCCGAGCGGGCCCTGCGTCAGGGCCGCCCGCAGGAGGCGTTGCCCTTCGCATACCAGGCGCTGGAGCTTCTGAAACAGGCGCAGCAGGCGTCGCGGATCTTCCTGGCCCGCACCGGCCCCGACCTGCCGCCCATCGACCTTTCCCGCCGTCTGAGCGGCGAACGCGAGGACATCGTCGCCGAAGACCCCGACCGCCCGGAGCGGACGCGGGCGGACGCCGTTCCCGCCGAGGCCTGGCGCGCCCTGCAGGAGGGACCGGGACCGTCGGCGCCGCTGGCCTTGGGGGCCCTGGATCGCTGGGTGCGCGACAATCGCGGCCGGCTGTCGGACGCCCTCGCCCTGAGCGCCGCCATCGACACCGTGCGCAACGAGCCGAACTGCCTCAGCTGCCGCCGAACGCTCAGGGGTCTGTTGTGGGGCGCGCTGGAACGCCCCGCCCCGACCGTGCAACGCCGTCGGGCGCCGAACGCCCGCGGCCAGCGCTATCTGGACGCCTTGCGATGAGCGTGAACGAGCCCGGCCTGTGGGCGATCTTCGCGATCGCGACGGCGATGGCGCTCGGCGTCGTCCGGCTTGTGCTGTGGAGCCGTTCGCTCACGCCTGAGAACCGCCCGCCCCGCTGGCGGATCGGAATGCTGATAGGGCTGCAGGTCGCGGCCGCGGCCCTGCTGGGCCTGACACTGTTTCCGCCCAGTGACGCGATCCGCAGCGGCACCCTGATCGTCGCCACGGAGAGCGCGCCGGGCGCGATCGATCAGGGGCTGAACGACACGCTCGTCGCCCTGCCCGAAGCCGGCGCCCTCCAGAATGCCGAACGGGCGCCGGACCTGGCCACAGCCCTGCGCCGCCACCCGCAGGCCGCGCGCCTTCGCATCGTCGGGGCGGGGCTGACGCCGCGCGATCAGACGCCCCTGCCCCTGCCGGTCGCGTTCGATCCGCCGCTCCTGCCGGCGGGCGTCGTCGATCTCGCCTCGCCCGAGCCCGTCGCCCCCGGCGCCCTGTTCTCCGTCGGCGGCCGGATCGGCGCCCTGCCGGCGAGCTCAGTCGAACTGGCGGACCCGTCCGGGGCGGTGATCGACCGGACGCGCGTCGTGGCCGGAAGCCGGTTCGGGCTGAGCTCCAGCACCCGCACCCCGGGCCTGGCCCTGTTCGAGCTGCGGCTGCGCGATGCGAGCGGCGCATTGATCGAGACCATCGCCGTGCCGCTGGAGACCCGCGAACAGACCCCGCCCAAAGTACTGGTCCTGGCCGGAGCGCCGGGCGCGGAGACCAAATTCCTCGATCGCTGGGCGGAGGACTCGGGCATCGATCTGAGCATCGACATCGACATCGGCGCGGGCGTGCGGCTGGGCGATCCGCCCGTGCCGCTGACCCGTGCGACCCTCGGCGAACTGGATCTGGTCGTCGTCGACGATCGGCGTTGGGAAGCGCTTGGCGCAGGGGCGAGAGGGGCGCTGATCTCGGCCGTGGACGGCGGACTGGGGCTGTTGCTGCGCCCCACCGGCCCCCTGTCGGCCGCGACGCGTCGCGACTGGGCCGGGCTGGGGGTCGCGCTTTCCGGCAGCGGCGACGCCGTCGCGGTCCAGCTCGATCCGCCGGAGACCCCGCCCGGATCGGACCCGACCGACGCCGCCGACGCCGACGCCGATCCGCTGCCGGAACTGGCGCGACGCGACCTGACGCACGCGGGGCCGGGGGCGATCTCGATCGTGCCGGACGCGGACGGCGCCGCCCTGGCCAGCTGGCGTGCTCGCGGGCGGGGCCGGGTCGGCCTGTGGACCGTGACCGACAGCTACGCCCTCGTCCTGATCGGACGCGACGATCGCTACGGCGAGATGTGGAGCGAACTGTTCTCAGCCCTGGCGCGCGCGGGCTCGGAAAGCCACGTCCGCATCGACGACTTCGCCCGAACCGGGGAGCGGGTCTCCCTGTGCAGGCTTGAGGGCGCGGCGCGCGTGGCGGGTCCGGGCGGGGACGATCGGCCGCTGCGCGTCGATCCCGCGACCGGCGAA
The DNA here is from genome assembly GCA_018820205.1 of Alphaproteobacteria bacterium. Classification (GTDB taxonomy): domain Bacteria; phylum Pseudomonadota; class Alphaproteobacteria; order Caulobacterales; family Caulobacteraceae; genus Brevundimonas. Next base: position 20,892 of record JAHJOK010000046.1, on the reverse strand, counting down.
CGCGCCTGCGCCGCCTATTGGCCGGAACGCGACGGCTGGCATTCCGTGCAGGACGGCCGGGGTCGCGAAACGGCCTTCTATGTCCACCCCGCCGGCGCGGCGCCCTCGCTGGCTGCATCGAGGAACCAGCTGGCGACCCTGGCGCTCGCGGCATCATCCGGCTCCGACGGTGCGACGCCCGCCAGCCTTCGCGCCCCCGGATCGCCCTGGCCGTGGTTCGTCGCCCTCATGATCGTCCTGGCCGGCCTGTGGTGGCTGGAGCGCAACCCCGCCTCCGGGCCCGACGAAACGGCGCGGGCGTTCTTTTCCCGGCGTTTCCGCCTGCACTCGGGCTGATCCTCGCAACGACGTCATGCGAACGCGATTGTCCGACGGCGCGCCCCTCGCTAGGTTTGAAAGCCGCCGTGACATCGACCTGACGCGGCGCCGAGACCAAGGCGAACACGCTCCATGACCCATCCGCTTCGCCTCCACCCCGATCGCCTGTTCCCCGCCGATCCCGACACCCGTGCGGTCGCGCGCCGCCTGCACGCCGAGGTCGCGGACCTGCCGATCATAAGCCCGCACGGCCACACTGACCCATCGTGGTTCGCGTTGAACCAGCCCTGGGCCAATCCGGCCGAACTGCTGATCACGCCCGACCACTATGTCTTCCGCATGCTGTTCAGCCAGGGCGTGGCGATGGAGGATCTGGGCGTTCCGCGCGCCGACGGCGGCCCGGTGGAGACCGACCCGCGCGCCATCTGGCGCCGGTTCGCCGAGCGCTATCCCCTGTTCCGGGGAACGCCCTCGCGGATGTGGCACGACTGGGTCTACGCCCAGGCGTTCGGCATCGACGTCCGCCTGACGGCCGAGACCGCCGACCACTATTACGACGTCATCGACGCGGCGCTAAAGACCGAGGCCTTCCGACCCCGCGCCCTGTTCGAACAGTACAATATCGAACTGATCGCCACGACCGAAAGCCCGCTGGATCCGCTGGAGCATCACAAGGCTATCCGGGCTTCGGGCTGGTCCGGCCGCGTCGTCACCGCCTATCGGCCCGACCCGGTGCTGGACCCCGACTTCGAAGGCTTCCACGACAATCTGGTCGCCTTCGGCACCCTGACCGGCGAGGACGTCAGCCGCTGGGAAGGCTATCTGGCCGCCCATCGCAAACGCCGGGCCTTCTTCGCCGCCCACGGCGCAACCTCGACCGACCACGGCCATCCCACCGCCTTCACCGCCGACCTGTCGCAAGCCGACGCCGCCGCCCTCTACGAACGAATCGCGACCAGCCCCGCCTCGCCCGCCGACGCCGAACTGTTCCGCGGCCAGATGCTGACCGAGATGGCCCGGATGAGCCTGGACGACGAACTGGTGATGCAGATCCACCCGGGCAGTTCGCGCAACCACAATGCCCGGGTGTTCGAGCGTTTCGGCCGTGACAAGGGCGCCGACATTCCGACCCGCACCGACTATGTCGCCAACCTGAAGCCCCTGCTGGACAGGTTCGGGTCCGAGCCCGGCCTGACCATCATCGTCTTCACCCTGGACGAGACCAGCTACAGCCGCGAACTGGCGCCCCTGGCCGGCCACTATCCCGCCCTGCGGCTGGGCCCGCCCTGGTGGTTCCACGACAGCCCCGAGGGCATGCGCCGGTTCCGAGAACAGGCGACCGAGACGGCCGGCTTCTACAACACCGTCGGCTTCAACGACGACACCCGCGCCTTCCTGTCGATCCCGGCGCGCCACGACGTCGCCCGGCGGATGGACTGCGGCTGGCTGGCCAAACTGGTGGTAGAGCACCGGATGGAGGAGGACGAGGCGCATGAGGTCGCCCGCGCCCTGACCTATGATCTGGTCAAGGCGGCCTACCGTCTGTGACGCCGCGCCTGTCCCAGGCGACCCTGTCGTCATTGCCTGCCCAGGTCGCCCGCCCGGCCTATGACCGCGCAGCCGTCCAGACCGGCGTCGTCCATCTGGGCATCGGCGCCTTTCACCGCGCGCATCAGGCGGTGGTGTTCGACGACGCCCTTGCGGCCGGCGATCTGCGCTGGGGCGTCGTCGGGGCGTCCCTGAGGTCGCCCGGCGTGCGCGATCAACTGGTCCCCCAGGACGGTCTCTACGGCCTGCATGTCCGAGACGGCGACGGGGCGGCGGTGCGGATCATCGGCGCGGTTCAGGACGTGCTGGTGGCTCCCGAAGACCCGGCCGCACTCCTCGAGCGAATGGCCGCGCCCGACACCCATCTGATCACCCTGACCGTCACCGAGAAGGGCTATCGTCTTGACCCGGCCTCGGGCGCCCTGATCGAGAGCGACCCGGACGTGGCGGCCGATCTCGCCGACCTGTCGCGCCCGCGCACCGCGCCCGGCTTCCTGACCGCGGCCCTCGCCCGACGCCGGACCGAGGGGCGCGGGCCGCTGACCGTGATCAGCTGCGACAACCTTCCGCACAATGGGACGCGGGTGCTCGACGCCGTGCTGGCCATGGCCGCCCGCCACGATGCCGGTCTGCGCGACTGGATCGCCGAGACCTGCGCCTTTCCCGCGACCATGGTGGACCGGATCGTCCCGGCCACGACCGCAGACGACATCGACGCCGCCGCCACGCGTCTCGGCGTTCGCGACGAGGGTCTGGTCCTGACCGAGCCCTTCACCCAGTGGGTGATCGAGGACCGGTTCGCCGGCGCCCGTCCGGACTTCGAGGCCTTCGGAGCGCGCCTGACATCCTCCGTCGCCCCGTGGGAGGACGCCAAGCTGCGCCTGCTGAACGGGGCCCATTCCGCCATCGCCTATCTGGGCGGTCTGGCCGGGCTGGAGTTCGTGCATCAGGTCGTCGCCGAGCCCGCGTTCAGAACCTATGTCGACCGCCTGTGGGACGAGGCGCAGACCACGCTCGACCCGCCGCCGGGCCTCGATCTGGCCGCCTATCGCCGCGACCTGATGGCCCGCTTCGCCAACCCCGCCCTGAACCATCGCACCCGCCAGATCGCCATGGACGGTTCGCAGAAGCTGCCGCAGCGGCTGCTGGCCGGCTGCGCCATCCGGCTGGATCGCGACCAGCCCATCGACGCCCTGGCCGTCGCCGTCGCCGCCTGGATGCGCTGGCAGGACGGCCGAGACGACGCGGGCCGGACCTTCGTCGTGGACGATCCGCTGGCCTCCAAGGCCGGTCGACTGGTCGCCGACGCCCCTGATCCCGCCGGACGGGCGCGCGCCCTGTTGTCCATCCGCGCCGTCTTCCCCGCCCGCCTGGCGGAGGACGCCCGGTTCGCCGAGGTCGTCGTCTCGGCCCACGCCTCGCTCGACGAACGCGGGGCCAAGGGCGCCGTCGCGGCCCTGCTGGAGACGGCGGCGTGAACACCCTGACCCTGAACCCAGGCGACAGCGTCGCCGTCGCCCTGACCGACCTGCCGGGCGGAATCGCCGCTGGCCACAAGATCGCGCTGGAGCGCATCCCGACGGGATCGCCGATCCGCAAATACGGTCAGGTCATCGGCCGCGCCTCGGCCGACATCGCCGCCGGGGACTGGGTCCACACCCACAATATGGCGATGAGCGACGACGCCCGCGACGCCGAGATCGGCGCCGACGTGCGGTCCGTTCCGCCTCCGGAGGCGCCCGCGACCTTCCAGGGCTATCGTCGCGCCGACGGACGCGGCGGCACGCGCAATTTCGTCCTGGTCCTGACCAGCGTGAACTGTTCGGCCACCGTCGCCCGCCGGATCGCCGACGCCTTTCCAGACGACGCCCTGCCCGCCGACGTCGACGGCGTCGTCGCCTTCACCCATCAGGGCGGCTGTGGCGGGGCCTCGATGGGCGGAGACGTCGCCCTGCTGCAACGGACGCTGGCGGGATACGCCAACCACCCCAACGTCTCCGGCGTGCTGATCGTCGGCCTGGGCTGCGAGGCCAACCAGATCCCCGACTGGCTGTCGCGAGAGGGGCTGTCCGCCGGTCCGACCCTGCGCACCCTGACGATCCAGGAGGCCGGCGGCACCACGCGCGCCATCGAACAGGGCCGCGCCATCGTCGCCGAACTGGTCGCCGAGGCCGCCAGATCCGTGCGCGAACCCCTGCCCGCCTCCCTGCTGACCCTGGGTCTGCAGTGCGGCGGCTCCGACGGCTGGTCCGGCGTCACCGCCAATCCGTCGCTGGGGATGGCGGTGGACACGCTGGTCGCCCACGGCGGATCAGCCATGCTGTCGGAGACCCCCGAGATCTGGGGCGCCGAACATCTGCTGCTGCGCCGCGCCGCCTCGCCGCGGGTCGCCGCCGACCTGATTGCCCGTCTCGACTGGTGGCGCGCCTATGCCGACAGGCACGGGATGGAGCTGAACAACAATCCGTCGCCCGGCAATCTGAAGGGCGGGCTGACCACCATTCTCGAGAAGTCTTTGGGCGCCGTGGCCAAGTCCGGATCCACCCCCCTGACCGACGTCATCGGCTATGCCCAGCCGGTACGCGGTCCCGGCCTGACCTTCATGGACAGCCCCGGCTATGATCCCTGTTCGGCGACGGGCCAGATCGCGTCGGGCGCCAATCTGATCGTCTTCACCACCGGCCGGGGCTCGGTGTTCGGATCGCGGCCGGCGCCCTGTCTCAAGATCGCCTCGAACGGCCGCCTCGCCGACTGGATGGACGAGGACATAGACATCGACGCCTCGCCCGTCCTGACCGGGGTGTCGCTGGAATCGATGGGCCGGACGATCTTCGAGCGCATCCTGGCCGTGGCGTCGGGCGAACCGACCCGGTCCGAGACCCTGAGCGTCGGCGACAACGAGTTCGTTCCCTGGCAGGTCGGCGCCTATTTGTAGAGCCGGGCGGCGCCCGTTTTCATCCGCCGCCGCCTGTGCGAAGGCCATCCCATGACGGCATCGACGACGAACACGGACACAGGCGCGGACCCGTCGGACGCGGTCGTGATCATCGGCGCCGGACACGCCGGCGGCACGGCGGCCGCGATGCTGCGCCAGTACGGGTTCGCCGGATCGATCAGCCTGATCGGCGAGGAGCCCCTGCCCCCCTATCAGCGTCCGCCCCTGTCCAAGGCCTGGCTGAAGGGCGAGGCGGACGGGGACTCCCTCGCCCTGCGCGCGCCTGAGTTCTACGTCGAACAGGCCATCGATCTGAGGCTGGGCGTCGTCGCCGACGCGATTGACCGCGAGGGCCGACAGGTGCGCCTGTCCGACGGCGCGACCCTGTCCTGGTCCCGCCTGATCCTGGCCACAGGCGCCCGCGCCCGCACGCTGGACGTGCCGGGCGCGGACCTGGACGGCGTGCATGTGTTGCGCACCGCCGCCGACGCCGAGGCGATCAAGGCCTCCCTCGGCCCGGGCCGCACCCTGGCCGTCGTCGGCGGCGGCTATGTCGGGCTGGAGGTCGCCGCTTCCGCCCGCGCCCTGGGGTCGGAGGTCGTGGTGCTGGAGCGAGAGGCGCGTCTGCTGGCGCGCGTCGCCTGCGGCGTCCTGTCGGACTTCTTCCAGACCTATCATCAGGCCAACGGGGTCCGCTTCGAACTGGCCGCCGACGTGACCGGCTTCACCGGACAGGGCGGCCGGGTGGCCGGCGTCGTCCTCGCCGACGGCCGTACCGTGGCCTGCGACGCCGTCGTCGTCGGCGTCGGCGCCATTCCCAACGACGCCCTGGCGCACGACGCCGGATTGACCATCGACGGCGGCATAGTCGTCGATCTGCAGGCCCGCACCTCGGACCCCGCCATCTTCGCCATCGGCGACGTGACGCGCCGCCCCATGCCGATCTACGACCGGATGTTCCGCATGGAGAGCGTCCCCAACGCCCTGGAACAGGCCAAACAGGCCGCCGCCGCCATCACCGGCCGCCCCGCCCCCGCCGGAGAGACGCCCTGGCAGTGGTCGGACCAGTACGACCTGAAACTGCAGATCGCCGGCTATCCGTTCGACGCCGACCGCATCGTCGTGCGCGGCGTCCCTTCCAGCACCGGCTTCGCCGTCTTCCACCTGAAGGGCGACACGGTCCACGCGGTCGAAGCCATCAACGCCCCGCCCGAGTTCATGATGGGCAAGAAGCTGATCGGCGAGCGGCGAGCGGTCGATGTGGCGAAGCTGGCGGACAAGGCTGTGTCGATGAAGGAGGTAGGTATTGGCTAGTCAGAACTTTCGACCGCGCGGCTCAGCGACGAGTTGGTGTTCGTCCTGCCAGACCACCAGTCCGGGATCACGCGTGGTCAGCACTTCGACGTGAATGCCGCACGCCTCGAGTGCGAGCTTCAGCTGGTGCATTCGGCGGATATGTTCGGCCGCGGCGGGCTTGAACCATGACAGGCCCGGCTGGCCGAAGCCCGTGTGACCGCCAGCAGAGAAGGCCTTCGGGATCGCTAGGTTGGCGTTGAACCAAGCATCTAGGCTGCGCGCTTCGACGATCGCCCAACTCGGCGCGTGTTCGCTTTCGGCAGCCTCGTCGATGGCCTTGAACAGTCCGAGGCGATTGCGCTGCTTGCCGACGGTCTGGAAGCAGACGAACCGAACGTAGGTCCGGACCGGCGAGCTCACAGCCCCTTCACGATCCCCTCGACCATCTTCTTGGCGTCGCTGAACAGCATCATCGTGTTGTCGCGGAAGAACAGCTCGTTCTCGACCCCCGCATAGCCCGCCGCCATGCCGCGTTTGATGAACAGCACGGTGCCGGCCTTTTCCACGTCCAGGATCGGCATGCCGTAGATCGGCGACTGCGGGTCCGTTTTCGCCGCGGGGTTGGTGACGTCGTTGGCGCCGATGACGAAGGCGACGTCGCAGTTGGCGAACTCGGCGTTGATGTCCTCCAGCTCGAACACCTCGTCGTAGGGCACATTGGCCTCGGCCAGCAGGACGTTCATATGGCCCGGCATCCGGCCGGCGACGGGGTGGATGGCGTATTTCACCTCGACGCCTTCCTCCTTCAGCTTGTCGGCCATCTCGCGCAGGGCATGCTGGGCCTGGGCCACCGCCATGCCGTAGCCGGGCACGATGATGACCTTCGAGGCGTTCTTCATGATGAAGGCGGCGTCGTCGGCGCTGCCCTGTTTGACCGGCCGGGTTTCCACCCGCGCCTCGCCCGCCGGACCGCTGTCGCCGCCGAAGCCGCCCAGGATCACGCTGATAAAGCTGCGGTTCATGCCCTTGCACATGATGTAGCTGAGGATCGCGCCCGACGACCCGACCAGGGCGCCGGTGATGATCAGGGCGATGTTCTCCAGCGTGAAGCCCAGGGCCGCCGCCGCCCAGCCCGAGTAGGAATTCAGCATCGACACCACGACGGGCATGTCGGCCCCGCCGATGGGGATGATCAGGGTCGCCCCCAGGATCAGGGCGATGGCGAACACGCCCCAGAAGGCCCAGACCGCCGCCCCGCCCGTCCAGATCAGAATGCCGATCAGGAACACCAGCCCCAGCGCCAGGCCGATGTTGATCAGGTGCCGCGCCGGCAGGATGATCGGCGCGCCGCTCATATTGCCGTTCAGCTTGGCGAAAGCGATCACCGAGCCGGTGAAGGTGATGGCCCCGATGGCCACGCCCAGCGAAAGTTCCACGATCGACAGAGTCTTGATGCCGATCCCGTCGGCGGTGAGGATGCCGAAGGCGTCGGGCGCATAGACGGCCCCGATGGCGACCAGACAGGCGGCCATCCCGACCAGGCTGTGGAAGGCCGCGACCAGCTGGGGCATGTCGGTCATCGCCACACGCTTGGCGATCAGCGCCCCGCCGCCGCCGCCCACGATCACGCCGCCTGCCAGCAGCGCCAGCGTCAACGGGTCCAGCGCGCCCGTGGTCCCCAGCGTCAGCAGGGTGATCCCGATCGCCAGCGCCATGCCGACCATGCCCAGGATATTGCCCTGACGGCTCGTCTCCGGGCTGGACAGGCCCCGCAACGACAGGATGAACAGGACGCCCGAAACCAGATAGGCCAGCGCCGCGATGGATGCGTTCATTGGTAGTCTTCCCCCAGGATAGCCGTCGCTCGATCAATCAGGTCCGGTAAATCCGACCGGACGATGCGCACGATCTCTTCCATTCGAATTTTCGTATAGCCGTGCACGAGCATGTTCCTGAGATCGACCGCCCGCCGAATGTGCGGAATCCTGACCTGCATGGCCGGGTCCAGCTTGAGCAGTTGCGCCGAGGCCTCGCCCACGACCTGAACCGTTCTCAGCACCGCGTGTTCGCGAAAACGCTCGGCCAGAATCTGTTCGGCCGACAGGTCCGCGACCGCCTCGACCGCCTCGCGGCCATAGGCGACGATGTCCTGAAGTCGGTCGCGGATCGCCGGATTTTTCATAGGGGCACGAGATCGCGGGCCATCCAGGCCCAGCTATCCGCCGGCATCATCGCGCGATCGATCAGATCGATGCGTCGGCCCAACGCGTCCTCGATGTCGGCCACCAGCCCCAACAGCGGCCACAGATGCCCCTCTGCGACCGCGTCGAAAACCAGGTCGATATCGCTGTCCTGTCGCGCGTCGTCCCGCGCCATAGAGCCCACGATGCCCACGAACGTCACGCCGAGCTCCCGGGCGCGTGGGCGGGCGGCGCGAAGCACGTCCAGGACCCGGTCCCGCTCGCCGATCTGAGCCATCAGAGCAGCCCCGCCCGCGCCGTCTTGCCGGTCTCCGCCACGCCGTCTGCGACAACCTCAGACCCGCGCACCATGGCGATCCCGACCGGTCCTGCCCCGCCGGTCTTGGTCACGGTGCAGCGCCCGTCCTGTTGCGGCAAACGACCGCGGTCCGCGCCGGTCCCGCCGGTTCTGATGCGGTTGGTCCAGTGCCGCAGGTCGTACTGGCTGGCCTCATAGGTCACAGGGGCGAACCGGCATTCCAGCGACCAGCTGGCCCCCTGCGGGGCGGCGACCGACCAGTGCAGGCCGTTCTCGAAATTCTTCCCAAGGTGGACCTGGGCCGACGCGGTGGGCGCGACCACCATCAGACCCAAGACGATCGCCCCCGCGAACGCGCGCGTCACGGCCCCTCTCTCCCGGTCGGGCTCGCCGTGCGCGCCAGCCGCCAGAGGGCGGCGGCGATGAACAGCGGGCCCAGGAACGCCATGGCCCAGTCGATGGCCGTCATCGCCCGTTCCTGAACCACGATGCGGGTCAGGATGCCCGAGAACAGCAGCACCACGCCGCAGTCGCGAAATCTCAGCTTCTGGATCGCGTTCTTCTCGCCCAGCCAGCTCCAGACCCACATGCCCAGGCCAATGCCCGTGGCGATCCAGGAGCCGGTCCAGGCGATCGAGGCGGGGGCGAGGTTCAGCGCGTCCAGCGACATGTCAGGCCCTGGTCGCCTCTGCGGGTTTCGCCGGCCGTTCCTTCTTCTTGTACATGGCCAGCATCCGCCGGGTGACCATGAAGCCCCCGAAGATGTTGACCGACGCCAGGGTCACGGCCGCGACCCCGGCCCCCTTGGCGATCCAGGCGTTCGGCCCCGCGACATCGCCCGACACGGCCGCCGCCGCGATCAGGCCGCCGACGATGATGACGCTCGAGATGGCGTTGGTCACGGCCATCAGCGGCGTGTGCAGCGCCGGCGTCACCGACCAGACGACGTAATAGCCGACGAAGATCGCCAGCACGAAGATGGCCAGGCGAAAGACGGTGGGATCGACGTGTTCCATTATGCGGCTCCCTTGAGACCTTCGTGAACGATCGCGCCCCCGTTCGTGACGACCGCCGCCTTGAGGATCTCGTCCTCCAGGTCGATCGTCAGGGCGCCGTCCTTGATCATCAACCCGGCGAAGGCGACCAGGTTCTTGGCGTACAGCGCCGAGGCGTCCGCCGCGATCCGCGCGGGCAGGTTGGTGTAGCCGACGATGCTGACGCCGTTCGCCGTGGTCACGACCTCTCCCGCCTTGGCCCCCGCGACATTGCCGCCCGCCTCGACCGCCAGGTCGATCAGCACGCTGCCCGGCTTCATCGAGGCCACCTGTTCGGCGCTGACCAGCACCGGCGCCGCGCGACCGGGGATCAGGGCGGTGGTGATGACGATGTCCTGCTTCTTGATGTGTTCGCCGGTCAGGGCCGCCTGTTTGGCCTGATACTCGGCCGACATCGCCTTGGCGTAGCCGCCGGCGGTCTGGGCGTTCCTGAACTCCTCGTCCTCGACGGCCAGGAATTTGGCGCCGAGCGATTCGACCTGTTCCTTGGTCGCAGGCCGCACGTCGGTGGCCGTGACCACGGCCCCCATTCGCCGCGCCGTGGCGATGGCCTGAAGGCCCGCCACGCCGACGCCCATGATGAAGACCTTGGCCGGGGCGACCGTGCCCGCCGCCGTCATCATCATCGGAAAGCCTTTGCCATAGGCGTAGGCCGCCTCGATCACGGCCCGGTATCCCGCCAGGTTCGCCTGGGACGACAGGGCGTCCATCACCTGGGCCCGCGTGATCCGGGGCACGAACTCCATGGCGAAGGACGTGGCGTTGGCCCCCGCCAGACCGGCCACCGTGTCCTTTTCGCGGTAGGCGTCCAGCAGGGCGACGACCACCGCGCCGGGCTTCAGCGCCGACGTCTCCTGCGCCGTCGGACCGCGCACCTTCAGCACCAGATCGGCCCCGTCCAGCACCGCGCGGGTGTCGGGCTTCACCACCGCGCCCGCATCGACGTATTCGCTGTCGAGAATGGACGAGCCCAGGCCCGTGCCCGCCTCGACGGTCACGGTCGCGCCCATGGCGACGAATTTCTTGACGGTGTCGGGCGTGACGGCGCAGCGCGTCTCGCCCTCACGGCGTTCCCGGGTCACGGCGATGGCGACGGCCAAACGAATCTCCCCATCCACAGCTGGATCGCAGAACGTTAGGCGTTGCGAGACGGCCACGTCAAAGCCGCAACGCGCAAACCTTGCTGACACGCACGCGCAATCCCGCGCTCAGGCAGAGAAGCTCCGCGAGCCGAACGTCAGCGCCCTGATCTCGAAACGCTCAAGCAGCGAGCCGCTGCGCGGCGAGCGTTGGCACCCCGCTTAATGCGACGCCGCCTTGCCGCCCTTCAGGAAGAACCAGCCCGCGACGGCCACCACGACCCCGGCGATCAGGCCGCCAAAGAAGCTGCCGCCCGGCTGGAACCAGATCACCAGAAACAGCAGGCTCGCCGCGATGGCCAGCGATCCCCATTTGAACAGGCCCTGGACCAGGGCCCAAGTCGCCGCCTGTTCCTCGATCGGCATCATCCCGTGGACATAGGCGTCCGCGTCGTGATCGGCGGCTTCGGTCGGGGCGTGATGGTCGGCCATGGGGGAGTATCCGGTCGATGAGCGTTTGCGCGGACTTATAGCGATGCGGAGCGGTCGCTCAAGCGCAGATCATCCCGGCCTGGAACGAGCAGGCGTGTGTTTCCGCTATTCCGGGCTCAATCCAGCACCGCCAGGACATCGCGTGTGAAGCCAACCACGTCAAAGCCGCCGCCGGGATCCTCGCCTCGCCGCACGACGACAAGGTTGCGACTGGGGACGATGACGACATACTGGCCGCGATTGCCCTGGGCCGCGATCGTGTCCGTCGGCACGCCGTCCGAGTGGTTCATCAACCAGAAGGTCGCGCCATAGCCCAGGGCGCCGTTCGGTTGCGGCCCCGAGGGTTCGGAGACATAGGCGCGCCAGTTTTCGGGCAGCAGGCGCTCGCCCTCCCACATCCCGTCCTGGATATACAGTTGGCCGAAGCGGGCCAGGTCGCGAGCCGTCGACCAGACCTGGCTGGACAGCATGTATCCGCCGCGCCAGTCGGTCTCGACGAAGGTGTCGACCATGCCGAGGCGATCCAGCAGGTCCGTGGGCGGATTGTGCTCGAAGAAACCCTGCAGGCTGAGGATAGCCAGCAGGATGTCGTTGTTGGCATAGCGAAACCGCTGGCCCGGCGGGGCGATCAGGGGCCAGGTCGGGGTCTGTTCGGCAATCGTGACGCCACCGAAATACAGAGCGTCGGTCCGGTTCCCGGCCGTATCGCTGGTGAGTCCCGAGGCCATTCGCAACAGATTGTCCAGCGTGATGTCGGCGCGGGGATCGCCGGGCGTCGACCAGTCCGGGATGGACACGGGGGCGTTCACATCGATCGTCTGCTGGTGCGCGGCCCATCCGATCAATGTCCCCGCCAGGCTCTTGGCCACCGACCATGTCCGCTGGGGCGTGTCGGGCCCGAAGCCCTCGGCATAGCGTTCAGCCACCAGCTTGCCGTCCTGGACCACGAGCAAGGCGGTGGTGTTGGCGGTCGCGCCATAGGCATCGCCCAGCGCACCGGACAGGGTGGCGTCCAGACCGGCCCCGTCACCGCGGGGCTCGGCCGTCGGCCAGTCGGACCCGGCGGCGCGGACGATGGGGTCTCGCGGCGCCAGCGCTTGCTCCCCGACGGGCGCCACGGAACAGCCTCGCCCGGCGGTGTGGACAGCCATCCGGGGCGGCATGGCCTCGTCCCACGCCACAGAGGCCGATGCCGATCCCATCTCGACCGGCATATCGCGCACCAGCGGGTCCAACTCGGAATAGATGCCGGTCAGCTCGTTGTCGCGAATACTGTCCAGCGTTCGCTCGGATCCGGCCTCCCGGGCGTTGAACACGGCCCCGCAGACCATCAGGGCCTTATAGCCGGCGGCCATCGACCGGACCGTTGGACCGGGCGAGGGCGCCTGCTGGGCCAGAACGGGCGTGGCGACCAGCGTCGCGGCGAGGAAAAGGGCTGTGTGGCGCATGGCCTGACGCTGGGCGGAGCCGGACCGATCGTCAATGCAGCGCAGGCGTTACCCCAGCGCCTCGAACTGATCGATCAGTCGTTCCAGCCTTTCCGTTCCAATCGTCCAGAAGGCCGGGTCGCGCGGGTTCAGCCCGAACGGCTCCAGCGCCTCGACATAGGTTCGCGTCCCGCCGCCGGCCAGCAGGTCGCGGTACAATGGCGTGAACCCATCGGGATCCTTTCTGCGCGTCTCCATCAGCGCCGCCACCAGCAGATCGCCGAACGCATAGGCGTAGACGTAGAACGGCGAGTGGACGAAATGGCTGACATAGCTCCACCACGCGTCGTAGCCTGGGTTCAGCGTCACCGCCGGCCCCAGGGACGCGCCCATCTCCTCCAGCCACAGTTCGCCCAGCCGGTCGGCCGAGACCTCGCCCCTGGCCCGTTCGTCGTGGAACCGCGTCTCGAACCGGTGGAAGGCGATCTGGCGCACCACGGTGTTCAGCCCGTCCTCGATCCGTCCGGCCAGCAGGCCGCGCTGTTCGGATTTCGGCGCGCTGGCCAGCAGCCGGTCGAACGTCAGCCCCTCGGCGAAGATCGAGGCGGTTTCGGCCAGGGTCAGGGGCGTATCGGCCAGAAGGGTGCCCTTCTCCGCCGCCAGGGTCTGGTGCACCCCGTGGCCCAATTCGTGCGCCAGCGTCAGCACGTCGCGGCGTTCTCCCATCCAGTTCAGGAAGACATAGGGGTGGCGGTCGGCGGTTACGGGATGGGCGTATGCGCCCGACTGTTTCCCGGCCCGCGCACGACCGTCGATCCACGGCTTGTCGAAGAACCGCCCGGCCCGCTCGGCGAAATCCCCGCCCAGATCGCCGAAACTTTCCAGCACCAGCTCACGCCCCTGCGTCCAGTCGAACCCGCGCGGCGCGGTCGTCTCCAGCGGCGCGTTGCGATCCCACTGATCCAGCCTGGCCTTGCCCAGCGCTTTCGCCTTCAGCGCGTAATAGCGGTGCGACAGTTTCGCATAGGCGGCGGCCACCGCCTCGGCCATGGCATCGACCGATTCGCCATCGACCTCGTTAGCCAGGTGGCGGCTGTCGGCCGGGCGTTTGAACCCGCGCCAGCGGTCCTCCATCGCCTTGTCGGCCGCGACCGTGTTCATCACCAGCGCCAGGGTCGAGGTCCGCGCCGCCAGCGCCGTGTTCAGCCCCTCGGCCGCCGACCGGCGGCGGGCCGCCTTGGGATCGGACAGCTGGTTCAGCGCCTCGGCCAGGGTCAGCTTGTCCTTGCCGCTCTCGACCCTCAGGGCCGCCAGGGTTTCGTCGAACAGCCGGGGCCACTGGGACGCGATCGGCAACTTCTCGGCGATGAAGGTTTCCAGCTCTTGCGACAGTTCGTGCGGCTTCATCGCTCGCACCCGCCGCAGCCACGGTCGCCAATTCGCCGCGCCCGCGTCGGCGGCCAGCGCCGCCTCGATCTCGGCCTCGTCCAGCGCGTTGATCTCCAGCGTCAGCCAGACCGTGGGCGTGGCGATGGCGGTGGTCTTCTGGCGCAGATCCGCCTCGAACCCCTGCGCGCCTGCGTCATCTCGTGCGGTCGAGGCCGCCAGAAACGCATAGGCGCCCAGCGCGCCCAGCCGGTCGGACGCCTGCTCATACAGGCTGATCGCCTGGTTCAGAGTCGCCCCCAAAGCCGCCGGATCGGCGCGTTCGGCCAGCATCCGCCCTTGCAGACCATTCATCCGATCAACCACCGCCCGCGCCGCCTCAAGATCGGACGCGATCCGTGCATCATCTCGCGAGGCATAGAGATCGGTCAGATCCCACAGCGGTGCTTCGGTCGGGTCGGCGGACGGGGCGGGCGTTTTGAAGGGTGCGTTCATACCCTCGTTGTGGGGTCGCCCAGCGCCCGGCGCAACGGCCGAAACCCGCCAGACGGCGTGCGATCGGCGGCGCAACCTCCTCCCACGCACAAAAGGAAATCGATCATGACCTACCGAATTGAAGCCCTGCCCGTCGCGCCGTTCGCTCCCTATTTCGCCATGTCCGATGCCGAACTGGCCGAGGTCGGCGCCCGCCGCTGGGTCGCCGACGCTCCCGGCCGCGCGCCTTGCCGCGTCAGCCTGCGAGACGCTGATGCCGGAGAGGCTCTGGTTCTGGTCAACCACGCGCACCTGACCGACCCTACCTCCCCCTACCGCGCCGCCGGTCCGATCTTCGTGCGCGAGAACGCCGTCATGGCCGATCCCGTCATGGAAGCCCCCGAGATGCTGCGCAAACGCCCGCTGTCGCTGCGCATCTACGACCGGCGCAACATGATGATCGAGGGTCAGGTCATCGACGGGGCCGATCTGGACGACCGGATCGCCCGGTGGTTCGCCGAACCCGCGACCGATCAGATCCACATTCACTTCGCCCCGCGCGGCTGCTACCTGGCCCGCGCCGTCCGCCACGACTGAGGCCCTTTCGCCCGCGTCCTGAATGGGGTCAGATGCCCTCGTCTTGAGGGGGCGATCATGGCGAACGAGGACATCGGTTCAGGACGAAACGCCATCGCAGGCACGGCAGGCCCGGCGGTCGGCCTGTTTCGGCTGGCGGTCGGCCTGGCGCAGGGCGTCTGCCTCTATCTTCTGTTCCGCCTGACCGAGGGCGAGGACAGCTGGTCGCAAACCCATCCCGGCACGTTCGCGCCGCTGGTGCTCATCGCCCTGTTCCTGCCGCCGGTGGTGCTGGCCGGGGCGGGCAAGATGCGCTGGCTGACGCTGGGCATGTGGGCCGTGATCGCCGCGTCAGGTCTGGCGCTGCTCGGCTGGCACGACGTCGCGCGACAGGCGGGAACGACAGGCCGCGAGCCGACGCCCGTCATGTTCGCCTTCGCGGCAGCGGCCCTGTTCATCGCCCATCACCTGATCCTGACGGCGGACCGGGCGCGCCGACCAGTCGCCCCCTATCCGGCTTATTTCGACGCCGCCTGGATGGCCGGGGTGCAGCTGGCGGCCTCGGTCGCCTTCGCCGGCGCGTTCTGGCTGCTGCTCTGGTTGGGCGCCGCGCTGTTCAACATCATCGGGCTCAGCTTCCTCGGCGACCTGATCGAGAAAGGCTGGTTCTCCCTGCCACTGACCGGCCTCGCCTTCGCCACGGCCGTGCACCTGACCGATGTGCGCGAAAGCCTGATCCGGGGCGTGCGGTCGATCGCCCTGATGCTGCTGTCATGGCTGCTGCTGGTTCTGACCGTTCTGGTCGGCGCCTTCCTGTGCGCCCTGCCTTTCACCGGTCTGTCGGGTCTGTGGGAGACGGGCAGCGCCACGGCCATCCTGCTGGCCGCGACGGGCGCGCTCATCATCTTGATCAACGCCGCCTATCAGGACGGGCGCGAGGACAACCTGCCGCCGCGCGTGCTTCAGATCGCGGTGCGCGCCGCCTCCGTGCTGCTGGTCCCGCTGGTCGGGCTGGCGGTCTGGGGCCTGACCCTGCGCATCGGCCAGCACGGCCTGACGCCGGACCGGATAATCGCCTGCGCCTGCGCCCTCGTCGGCGCGATCTATGTAGGCGGATACGCCTGGGCGGCCCTGCGCACTTTCTGGCGGCCCGGAGACTGGATGCAGCCGCTGGAGCCGACCAACCTGATCGCGGCCGTCGCGGCGGTCCTGGCGGTCCTCGCCCTGTTCAGCCCGGTCGCCGATCCGGCCCGGCTGTCGGTCGCCGATCAGGTCGCGCGGCTGGAGCGTGGCAAGGTCGCCCCTGAAAAGTTCGACTATGACTTCCTGCAGCATTCCAGCGGCAAGGCCGGGCGGGCCGCCCTCGCCAAACTGGCGGCTTCCGACGACCCCGCGATCGCCGACCGCGCCAAGGCGGCCCAGGCCGAGACCGTTCCAACGGACCCCACCGGCCGGGAGGATTTCAGGCCCGAGATCGGCACGCTTCCCGGCGCCCCGGCCCTGCCCGAGCCCTTCTTCCAGATCGTGACCGACGACGATGCGCGGCGAGAGTGCCGTTCCGAAGGGGAGTGCCTGGCGACGGTCGGCGAGGCCATCGGCTTCCAGCCGAACACCGTCCTGCTGGTCCAGTCCTATCGGGTCACGATCTACGCCGAGGACGCCGAGTTCGGGACCTACCTTCCTCTGGGGACCTATGTGCCGGTCCGCTGTGGCGACGAAACCGGGGTGGATGCCCGCGATCTACTGCGACAGGGCAAACTCAAGGCCGGCTACGAAAGCCTGCCCGGTCTCGACACTGGCGGACAGCGCCAATCGTCGCTATCGCCCGCCGCGCCCTTCGCCTGCGACCCTCCCCGTTAACCCCCCGCACACCACGCCCCACAACCCGATCTTCACCGCGTCGAGGTAAAAACGTCCCGAAACGAGCCAGTCCCGCTTCCGCGAGAACCGGCCGATCCGGTGATGAACAAGGGTGCCCCCACATGGCCAAGACCGTTCTGGTGGTCGACGATGATCCGACCCAGCGCCGCCTGGTTCAGGCGGTTCTGGATCGTGAAGGCTATATCGTCGCCCACGCCGAATCCGGCGGCGAGGCCATCGATCGCCTGACCAAGGGCGGCGGGGCCGACGTCGTGTTGCTGGACCTGGTCATGCCGGGCATGAGCGGGATGGAGGCACTGGCCGAGATTCGGACTGCGGGCGTCACCACCCCCGTCATCGTTCTGACCGCGAACGGCGGCATCGAGACCGTGGTCAAGGCCATGCAGGCCGGAGCCCAGGACTTCTTCATCAAGCCCGCCAGCCCCGAACGCATCCTGGTCGGCATCCGCAATGCCTTGCAACTGACCCAGCTGACCGCAGAGGTCGGCCGGCTGAAGAAGCACGTCGCCGGTCGCGTCACCTTCGCCGATCTGGTCGGCGACAGCCGCCCGATGCAGATGGTCAAGCAACTCGGCGTCCGCGCCGCCAAATCCACCATCCCCGTCCTGATCACGGGCGAGAGCGGCGTCGGCAAGGAGGTCATCGCCCGCGCCCTGCACGGCGCCAGCGATCGCGCCGGCAAGCCCTTCGTCGCCGTCAACTGCGGCGCCCTGCCCGCTAACCTGGTCGAGTCCATCCTGTTCGGCCACGAAAAGGGGTCGTTCACCGGCGCCTCGGACAAGCACCTGGGCAAGTTCGCCGAGGCCAACGGCGGCACGCTGTTCCTGGACGAGATCGGCGAGCTGCCGCTGGACATGCAGGTCAAGCTGTTGCGCGCTCTGCAGGAAGGCGAGATCGACCCGGTCGGCGCCAAGCGCGCCGTCAAGGTCGACGTCCGCATCGTCTCGGCCACCAACCGCGACCTGTCGACCGCCGTCGCCGAGGGCCGGTTCCGCGAGGATCTGTTCTATCGCCTGAACGTCTTCCCGATCGAGGCTCCGTCCCTGCGCGAACGGGCCGAGGACGTCCCGGCCCTGATCGATCACTTCATCGGCCGCTTCAATGTCGAGGAGGGCAAGCGGATCGCCGGCGCCTCGCCCGAGACCCTGGCCCTGCTGACCGCCTTCGACTGGCCCGGCAACGTGCGCCAGCTGGAGAACACCATCTATCGCGCCATCGTCCTGGCCGACGCCCCCTTCCTTCAGCCGCACGACTTCCCCGCCATCTCGGGCGTCGCCATGCCGCTGGAGACCCAGGCGGTCGAGCCTTCGGCGGCCATCATGAATTACGCCGACCTGCCGCCCCTGCCCGATCAACCGATCAAGATTCTCGACGAGCGCGGCCATCTGCGGACGCTGGAGGACATCGAGCGCGACCTGATCCAGCATGCGATCGAGGTCTACGCCGGTCATATGTCCGAGATCGCGCGCCGCCTCGGCATCGGCCGTTCGACCCTGTACCGCAAGGTCCGCGAACAGGGACTGGAAGGCGCGCTCAAAGAGGCGGGCTGACCGAAAGGTCACACCCCGACCCCGACCCGGCGCCAGGCCGATTCGCGCCTCATTCGCGCCGCGACGGATACCGATGACTGCGGCGTATAACTGAGACCGTCGGATAAACCCCGCGCCGCGGCGTGGAGGTCGCACCCGGCGGGCGTCTCCCCACGCCTTGTTCGGACTGTTGCATGACCCTATCCGCCGCCCTGCTCTCCGTGCTCGTTTCGGGGGCCATCCAGACCGCCACGCCCCAGGTCCAGACCTCCCCGCTGAACACAGACGAACAGGACGACTACCAGCCCACCGGCGCCCCGTCGGATGACGCCTATCGTCTCGACGACGTGGTGGTGACCTCCGCCCGCCCGCGCGGCAGCGTCCAGGGCGACATCGAGCCGGACATCGTGCTGGATGCGGAACAGCTGCGCGCCTACGGCGCCTCGAACATCGCCGAACTTCTGACGGCTCTGGAGCCCCTGACCCGCAGCGCCCGCGGCCGGTCGGGCGGCGGCCCCGTCGTGCTGCTGAACGGACGCCGGACCTCGGGCTTCCGCGAGATCCGCAACATCCCGTTCGAGGCGATCGAGCGGACGGAAATCCTGCCGGAAGAAGTCGCCCTGACCTATGGCTACGCCGCCGACCAGCGGGTCGTGAACATCGTCCTCAAGGCCCGGTTCCGCCAGACCACGGCCGAGCTGACCGGGCGGGCGCCGTCCCAGGGCGGACGTCTGTCGACCGAGGTCGAGACCAACTATTTCAGCGTCGTCGAGGGCAACCGCATTAACGTCGGCCTGGAATACGAACACGACACCGCCCTGTTCGAGGACGAGCGCGACATCACCCGCGCGCCTGGCTCCCAGCCGTTCGACCTGATCGGCAACGTCGGCGGCCTGACCGCGGGGGCCGAGATCGATCCCGCCCTGTCGGCCCTGGCCGGTCAGCCCGTCACCCTGGCGGCCAACCCCGGGCTGGACAATCCGTCGCTGGCCGACTTCGCGGCCGGCGCCAACGCGCCGCGCACCGGCAACCTGGGCGACTATCGCACCCTGCTGCCGCGCAGCGACGAGACCACGCTGAACGCCTCGATCGCCCGCGACCTCAACGCCACGACCAAGGGCACGGTCAGCCTGGAACTGGTCGACAGCGCCAGCTTCTCCTACCTGGGCCTTCCGGGCGTGACCCTGACGGCCCCAGCGGGTCGCAATGGTTCGCCGTTCAGCCAGGACGTTCAGGTCTATCGCTACCTCGACGCACCCTCTGCCCTGACGCGCGACACCGAGACCCTGAACGCCAGCCTGGGCCTGCTGCTGGACGGGTTCATCAGCGACTGGCGCTGGACGCTTTCGGGCGCCTACGACCGGGTCGAGACCGACACGACCACCGGGCGCGGCTTCGACGCCGCCGCCGCCCAGGCGGCGGTGACCGCCGGAACGCTGAACCCCTTCGGCGCCCTGTCGGCGAACAGCTTCACGCCTCTGGTCGACACCGCCAACTCCGTCTCCAGCGGCGGCAATCTGGAAGCGGTCCTGACCGGCGACCTGTTCGAGGCGCCGGCCGGCGATCTGAACTCGACGTTCAAGCTGGGCGTCGATACCCGTGACCTGACCTCCGAGAGCACCCGGTCGGGCGTGTTCAGCGAACGCGCCATCGGTCGCGACCGGGTCTATGGCACCGCCAACTTCACCCTGCCGGTCGCCAGCCGCGGCCGCGACGTCCTGGGCCAGTTCGGCGATCTGTCGTTCAACGCCAACGCCGGCTACGATGAAGCCTCCGACATCGGCGGCCTGGTCAGCCTGGGTGTCGGGGCCAACTGGTCGCCGATCGAACCCCTGTCCTTCATCGTCAGCTATACCGACGAAGAGGGCGCCCCGACGATCTCGCAGCTGAACGACCCGATCATCTCGACGCCCAACAGCGCGGTGTTCGACTTCCAGACGGGCCAGACCGTGCTGGTCACGCGCGTCAGCGGCGGCAATCCGAACCTGACACCCGACAACCGTCAGGTCATCAAGCTGGGCGTCAACTTCAGGCCCTGGTCGGAGCGCGACCTGACCTTCAGCTCGAACTACACATCATCCACCGTCAACGACGCGATCATCTCCTTCCCCACGATCACGCCGGACCTTGAGGCCGCCCTGCCGGAACGGTTCACGCGCGATGCGACCGGACAACTGATCGCCCTGGACGCCCGCCCGCTGAATTTCGCCCGGACCGAGCGGTCCGAACTGCGCACCGGCTTCAACTTCTCCACCCCCTTCGGCAAGCCGACGCCCGCAGCGGCGGAGCAGGGTCGCCGAGGCCCGGGCGGCGAGGGCGGCCCGCGCGGCGGCGGCGGCAGGGTAATGGAGAAGTGAAATAATCCATTCTTGACTGCTTATAACCAAGATTTTCCAG
>JAHJOK010000045.1 GCA_018820205.1 Alphaproteobacteria bacterium | reverse complement strand
AGGCGCTTGCCGGGGAAGCCAATCTCTCGCTGCGTTATCTGGCGGGGGTAGAACGAGGCGAAGAGAACCCCAGCCTGGAGACGATCATTGCAATCGCCGATGCACTCCTGATTAGCCCCGGGCAACTATTCGAATAGACGTGTGGGGCGATGTCTCGCAGCATCGCCAATCCGAGCGCCTAGCATCCAGTCCTGATTTTGCGGACGTTCAGGGTCTGCTGGCTGGACAGGCGCGGCGGCTGGGCGACGGAGGGGCGTACGTCCGTTGGTGACTCATGGGAGACCTGCCGAACGTCAGTTGGCAGTCGTGCGGGCCGGGTATGATGCAGTCCCCAACGGGATAGAGCGGCTCGACGCTGTCGCTTGCCACCGCCGGATCTTGCGCGTCAACGGCCGCCATGGATAAGGGGCCGTTCGAAAGGCAGCCGTCCCTCGGCGACCGACCGCCGGTGAAGACGTTGAGCAGGGTGGCGTCTGCGGCCCCGGCGGCCCAAGGCCCCGATGAAGCCGAACAAAAGCACGATGCTCGAGGCCGTGGCTGGCTCCGTCGATTGTCATCCTAGAGAAGCCGCCCCTGTGCTCGGCGTTGAAGCTGAGGATGTTCCGCAGTCCAAATCGCGCTTCGCGGGCTTCCTTGGCTCCATGTGTTCGAGTGCTTGAAGGTGGCCTGCCTCCGGTTGTGGTCAAACTGATACTTCTGCAAACCCCGTAGCGACCCAGAGATCAGCCCGAAGGCAAGCGTCTATTCAGCCCGGCTTGGGCGATCCGGTGCCAAAACAAGCAAATCGCCTTATTGTAGCGTTGAAGATCCGCCTCCCGGAGAACGAAATGCGGAAGCGGTTCGTCCTCGGGGATGTACCAGGGACGAAGGCGAAACACCTGGGTCTCTTCGGGCCACAGTTCCGGATGAGCCTCGTGGAGCTCGACGAGCGAACGGCCCGGACCGTGCCGGACGGTGTTGGCCACGAGATGAAGTTCCCGCAGGATTGAGTACTCCGGAAAAGCCGCGACGCCGCTGCCGCGCATCCGCCGCACGTGTTTCTCGACCTCGTCTGGCGAGGCGTTGCGTCTGAACTTCGAGAAGTCCCTGGTGGCCGAGGAGCCGAAGGCCTGGGTCTCGCACAGCCATTCGACGACGTCGTTCTGCCATTGGCTGTTCAAGGTCAGGGTGATGGCCTTGAGCAGGTTGTTGCTCAGGGTGGGTATCCACCACTGGCCCGGACCGCCCACGTCCTCATAGGCGTGACGCACCGCTTCACCGTGCCCCTTCATGCTGAAATAGAACAGTTCGTCGGTCCGGTTCGCATAGCGCGCGACAGCGTGGTCCAGCGTATGGGGGCTCCAGTCGGCGGGCGCGGGAAGCGGATTTTCTGTCATGACCTATCCGACGATTGCAGGGGAGGCCGAGGGGGCGGCTCGCCGTAGAGGACGCCGGCACTGTCGTCATCGATCCGCTGGAGCCTGCGCACCGCGCCGAGATCCGTTATGGCGCAGACGCAGACGTCTCGGCGGCCCACGATGACGAAGGTCAGGCCGCGTCCCTGTTCGCGCCGCGATTTCAGCCAGGACGAACGATCGAGCAGGGAAGGGTTCGGCCAGGACTCAGGATGCGAATGCCATTCACCGACATGGGTGATCAGGCCCCCGGACCGGGCCCAGGCGGCTTGGGCGATGTCCTGATGACCTGCGGGCGATCGCCAGAACCGCGTTCGTGACCATCGATCCGTGCTTTGGGGCGCGGTCGCGTCCATAACGTGGAGATGACCATCGCGGTAGCTGCCGAGAAGGACGCCGCCCACCTCGTGCCGAAAGCCGGACCTCTCCGCGATAAGGCGTACCCGTCCAAGCACCGCATGGTCGATCAGCACGGCCTGATCGCTTGGGCTCAAGTCTGTGGGGCCTGACAGGCGGGACAGAACGGCTCGGCGGGCCAGTTCCGGTCCTTCGCCGGCGCCGTCTGCTCCAAGTCCAGCACACGGGTCCGTATCCGTGGGCCGGGGGCGGCCGGAGACCTCGCCCACTCCAGCGCGGCCTGGACCACGAGGGCGGCGGCGAGCATCGGGGCGGGAGCGGCGTAGTTGATGTGCGCGCCGTCGCCGCAGGTCGCGGACTGATAGGCCGTGGTCACACCAGCCTTGAGGGGATTGGCTTTCAGCTCGCCATGGACGGGACGAAGGCACTTTAGGCAGGCGTGAGGCGGCCCGGTCACGAGGATAGTCTGCGCCGCCAGTCCATTGCCGTGGATGGCGGCGTGGATCACGGACGGGAAGGATTCGCCCTGCTGGCGCAGGGTCACGGCGAGGTCGTTCAGGCGCAATCCGACCGGCGTGGACCCGGTCGCGTCGATCACCAGGTCGTAGGCCTGCAGGCGCGAGACGACGCTGAACACATCGCCGACGATTCCCTCGACCAAGAGATCGGGATGCAGGCGACGGATTTCGTCGGCGAGCGCGGTGGCCTTCGCGAGGCGCACGCACGCGATGGGGAGGACATGGCGGCCGAAATTGGCGGTCGAGAATGTCTCGTGGTCAATGACGAGCATCGGGCGGGAAGCCTGACCGGCTCCGGACCTCGCCAGTTCCAGACAGACGCGCGACCCGATGGCGCCGGCACCAACGACGGCCACCGCCTTGCCGATGAGCGGGGAGGGGGCGTCGAGGCGGCCGTTGACGAGATCGGCCAGGGCGACGCTGTCGGCAAGCCCGCGGTTCAGGGTCATCTGGTCCTCTGCGTGGGAGATGGGTCGGGCCCGCCGCGCTGCCGGGGCCTTGGCGTAGGCGATCCTGGCGAACTCGGGCCATTTGAACGAGGCGGAGACGACGCCGTTTTCGGCGGCGAGAACAATGACCCCCTTGTCGACAAGGGTGGGCGCAAACGCATCGGCGAGAGCCTGGGGCGAATCGACGAAGAGCGCTGTCCAGGCCTTCAACGAGGCTAGGGACTTGCCCGGACCGCCTCCGAGCCGGATGTCGAATGGGCGGTCGGCCCTCAGCACATACGCCCTTTGCTGTTGGCCGGGCTTGTCCCGACTCCAGAGTCGGGCGCGATCCGGCGTGGTGATCACGAGGCTGTCGCGGCCGCCAGCCACGTTCCAGCTGCACGAGCGGGCCGGGCCAGAGAACCCCGGCGGCAGATCGGTGTACAGATAGGTGTCGGGGTTCCAATAGGACACGAACTCGCGTCGGCGGTCCGCCAGGGTCGAGGCGTGCAGGATCTGGTCGAGGGTCTCCCGAGCCGACTCGAGAACCCTCAGGATCGCGCCGCCGGCGTTGTAAGGGTCGTACTCCTCGACCTCGGCCTCGGAGAAACACAAGCTCTCGTCACTGTTAAGGTGGGCCGACAGCCGCCGACGCACCGCCGGATCCTCGATATAGACTTTAGGGGGGCGGGTCAGCAGGGGGTCGCTGATGCAGAGGCCGATGGCGACGCTTGTCTTGCCCGAGGCGATCACGCCGCGATAGCGCGTGACGCCACGCCTGGTCTGCGCGAAGGCGAAGCCGCGTGCCTTGAGAGCGGCGTTCAGTCCGGCCCAAGCCCTGAGTTCAATCGGGGTCACCCGGAAGTCTGGGATCCCACGCGGGGGGACGGGCTCTGTGCGGCCGCGAAGCTACGCACCTGGTTGGCTGAGGTGATGGGCGAGACCAGGGCGGCGTTGTCCGGCACCCGCGGTCCGAACAGCTTTCTGAACCGCGCGACGACGTTGAAGATGCTGGTTTCGTGGTTCAGGGCGCCGTCTAGCTCCGTGGCGAGGGCGCGGGCCTTAAGCTCGAACTGGTTCTGCTCCGTCGTCGTCCAGTTATCGTTGAGCGCCTTGTCGTCGACAACCGGGTTCCAGACGACGCCGGCGATCTTGGCGGCGAGAGCCCGCGCCACGATGAGCAGGCCATCGTCGTCCCGTCCCGGCTTGGGCGGGGTGTTAGCCTCATCCAGAGCTTCAACGGCGCAGACCATCAGGACCAGGGAGCTGAGCCGGCAGCTGTCCCAGTGATGGTCGCGCCAGGCTTTCAGATAGCGGGTCAGGCGCTTGAGGTCGGTCCATCCGGCGTGACGCGCCGCGGCGTTGACGAACCAGTCCTCCAGCTCGAGCGGATCGGACTGCTCCCATCCCGTCGTGCGATGCGCGACATAAATTTCGCTGGGATCGAGCCGGATTTCCCGGAGCGGCGAGGCGAAGGCGGCGTCCATGGCCCGGTTGGAGGCGGCGTGCATCGCCTTCTCCAGAAGCACCATCTTCACATCCGGGATCGCATAGATATTGAGGTCAAGATGGGCCTCGTCGTCGAGGACTACCCGGACGCAGATGCTCTTGCTCGTGTCGAGGGCCCAGCCTTGGGCCTCGCAAACGGTGCCAAGGATGCGTTCGACGATAGCGAACAGCGTGCTGGAGGCGACGGCGGGGTTCAACCCCACGATCGACATGGGGACATACATGCCGTCGTCCAGATCGAGCTGCTGGCAGGATCTGGCAGGCTGATTGAGCGTACCGTAGGCCCACGACCCCTGGGTCCGGAACTTGGGCCTGAAGGACAGGGCGGTGGGATCGGGCACACCGTAGGATTTGACGAGCGGGATCTCGTCACGTGTTAGATAAGAGCCGGCGAGCCGAAGGCCGACCCGTAGGGCGTTGCGGACCAGCTTCTGCGCGGTCTGCAACTTCTTCTTCTGGGCGTCGGTGATAACGAGCTCGCACCTGAAGCACGGCTGGTTCGCCGCTTGGTGGAGAAGCCGATGTGCATTATACCGCATGTTGTTGCCCCCGGTGAGCTCGAACCCTACATCTAGGATCGAACAGCGTCATCGCAAGGGGGCGGAATGCATTCCGTGATAGGTTGGAAGGCCTGGCTGACAGCGGCCTTGGTGGTGTGCGCCGCCATCGTCGGATTGCGATTGCTGGCCGGCGCCGGGATTGTGCAAGCTTTGCAGGTCGGTGTCAGCCTGACTTCGCTGCTTGTGACAGGTTTCGTCTCTACGGCGGCGTGGCGTCTCCTTTGGCTGCTGCCCGTTTTCCAGCGCAAGGCGCCGCCTCTGGACGGACAATGGTCAGGCGTCGTTTCGTCGAACTGGTCGATCGTGGAGCGGTTGAAAGAGGCCGCAAAGCAAGGGGGCGTCGCAGCCTTAGACGTCGACGCCCTGGCGTCGCCGCTGCCCGACCTGCTTGAAGTGCCAGTCACGGCCAGAATCCGCACGACTTTCGCCAGCATCCATCTTGAACTGGAAAGCGCGGACGATCGCTATCAGGTGTCCAGTCTGAAGGTCGTCGAGCTAAAGCCGGCCACCGACGCAGGGGACGCAGTC
This sequence comes from Alphaproteobacteria bacterium, assembly GCA_018820205.1. Lineage (GTDB taxonomy): Bacteria > Pseudomonadota > Alphaproteobacteria > Caulobacterales > Caulobacteraceae > Brevundimonas. The sequence goes on along the minus strand of JAHJOK010000045.1, from coordinate 9,211 downwards.
CTGAGCTATGTCTTCGAAGGACGCGTCCTGTCGCCTGTCGCCGGTGATGTCACCACGTTCGACGGCGCGGCGAGCCTGATCGTCAAGAAAGACGTACAGGGCCAACTCTGCCTCTCGGGACCGACGTGGACGAACAGGGCCTGGAGCCGGGGGTTGAACACCGCGGGCGTGCTGCGCCTGAAGCAAATCCGGTCAGACTTCTGGAAGCCGCTGACCTTTGGATTGGCGAAGCCCTGATGTCTTTAGCTCGCTGTAGATCGGGCTCTCGAACTTGCGGTTTCGCGGGTGCCGGTCCTGACTCTAAGGAGACGGTCAATGTGTCCGCAGGTAGCGCGTTGGCGATGGGGAGATTGGCGAATCGACGCATCACCGAATCATACACTTTGAATATTGTTTCTAAGCATCGGGCCTCTGAGTAAACTGCGACAACCTATGATGAAATCCTTCCCGCACCCGCATATCTAACACGCGTAAAAATAGAACAAACGTAGAACATCTGTCGACTAAGCTTCAAAAACCTATGATCCACCAAATCGTTAAGCCAATAAGCTTTGAGAGCGCGATTCTATCCTATTAGTAACAACGCTATATTCACGGGCGGACGTTCTATATTTAAACATTGCTTGCCGATAGTGTCGGTAATAATCAGATTGATACTCACTGAATTCGGCCTATGATCAATCGGTCATCGAAAAGGAGAGACCGATGTCGAACGCCGCCCTCAAAGTTGTCACGCCCGAACCCGGTCGCGACATGCGCTCCGCTCTTCTCCGCGGTCGCCCGGCCAACCCTGCGCTTCAGCGTCTGCAGGGTCGGGTTCTCGCCCAGATCGAGCCGAGTGACGTGATCACCAGCTATGATCGGATGCATCACCGTCATAGCCGGTCCTGAGCGTTGCAGGCGTGGCGCCTTCCCGGATCACTTCGTTTTTGGTGAAGGTCGCCTCGCGCTGCAATCTCGATTGCGATTATTGCTACGTCTATCATCATGCCGATCAGTCTTGGCGCAAGATGCCGAAGCTGTTGTCAGCCGAGGACCAGGCCGCCTTTATTCAGAGATTGGCGGAGTATGTCGCTGAGGTGGGCCTGACGCGTTGCGCCGTCGTGTTCCACGGCGGCGAGCCCCTTTTGGCGGGGGTTGAGAATCTGGTTTCCTTCGCGAACCGGATTCGAACGGCGACCCCTGCGAAGGTCGAAGTCGGCCTGCAGACAAACGGTCTCCTGCTCACCGAAAGCGCGCTTGAAGCGCTAGAGGCGGCCGATATAGCCGTCTCCCTCAGCCTTGATGGACCTCGGGAGGCGAACGACAAGCATCGGAACTCCCGTAGAGGTCGTTCGAGTTTCGATGGGGTCCTGGCCGCTCTCGAACGCCTCAAGAAGCGCCCGAAGATATTCGCCGGCGTGATAGCCGTGATCGACCCCTCGACACCGCCCGAAGACCTGCTGGCGTTCTTCGACGAGCATCAACCGCCCCGCGTCGATTTTCTGCTCCCGGATGCTCATCACTTGCGGCCGCCGCCTGGACGGACTGATACGCCGGACCTGTATGAGACGTGGCAACGACGCGCCTTCGACCTCTGGCTGGATGACTATCCTCATCTGCCCGTCCGAATGTTTGAAGCGTTGTTGGATGCGGTCGCCGGCCTGCCCTCGACCACCGATGCGTTTGGGCTGGGTGACGTCAGCCTGATCAGCATCGAGACCGACGGCAGTTATCACGACCTCGACGTGCTGAAGGTGACCAGCGACGGTGCCACCAAGATTGGCGGCGGGGTTCAAGACACGCCCATTTCAGCGATCGCGGCCTCAGCCCACATAGCGACTCACCGCCGCTTGCTGACCAAAGCGGGCCTCTGTGCGACCTGCCAAGCCTGTCCGATTGTTGAAATCTGCGGCGGCGGGTCTCTGCCGCACCGGTATGGCGACAATGGCTTCGACAATCCAACGGTCTACTGCCGGGAAATGACCGCGCTGGTGAGCCATGTGCGCAGTCGCTTGGATGGCCTGTTGGCCGCCGACGCCAGGGTCGTCCAGGCTTTGCCGGACGGGTTCGACATCAGTCGTTACGAGCTAGCGGAGACGGCTCTGGACCAGATGCAACACCTTTGCGAGAAGGCGCGCCAGGTTCTCGCCGGCGAGTTTGCCGACGCGGTCCAGGCATCCGAACTGACGAGCTATGGCAATCGAGAATTCGTCGAGACGTTTATGGCGCTGGACCCGGAGCGGCGCGCCAGGATCAGTCTGCAGCCCGGAGCGGTTGCGTGGCAGCGAACCCGAGCAGCAGCCCTCCAGGGAAGGGCGACTCACGCCGTCGACGGGATCCCCCTCGTGGCGGACCCGGACTATCTGTCGTTCTTGTTGGAGCGATCTGAACTCGACCAAATGGCGGTTGGCCTTGAGGACGCCTGGCTGCGCAGGCCGTTCGGGGATGCAATTCTGTTTGAGAACGAGGCGATCGCCTCGCAGGCGCGGCCTCTTGTCGAACAGGCCCTTACGATCATTGAGAGCTGGAGACCCGCCCTGGGCGCCGAGATCCGACAGGCCTCTCGTGCGATCCAGTTCGTTCGAGATCCCTCGGCGCATCCCGAGAAGATCGTGTCGTTCAGCGACAATTCCGTCCCGGGAGCGCTCTATGTCTCCGTCTGGCAGGGGGATCGGATGATCGATCCCTACGATTTGGCGGATTCTCTGATTCACGAGCATCGACACCAGAAGCTCTATCTTCTCGAACGATTGGCGGCGACCGTGCAAGGGAACGATGTGGCCGTGGTCTCGCCCTGGCGAGAGGATTTAAGACCGCCCTCGGGACTGCTCCACGCGGTGTTCGTTTTCGTGGAGTTGCGGCGGTTCTGGCTCCATGTCCGTGATCATGGTCCGTCACGCCTTCACAATCGCGCGGCGAACCAGCTGCAGGATACGGATGAAAGGCTCGCTGAAGCCTTTTCGACCCTGGACCTTTGTCCCTTGACGACCACAGGCCGCGCTTTGACCGAGGTCTTGCGGCGAGCCTGCGTTCCTCTTCGAGAACTGGCCTGACGATGCTGCGGGTGCCCCGGGGTCGATTGCCCCTCACGTCTGCGGACCGGCATGCCGCCCTGCGGGATTATTTCTGCGACAAGGATGCGGACGCAGAGCTCGACGGCGCGGACTGGAAGCTGACCCTGTCCTGGCCTGATGGCGACGATCGCCACGTCGATCCGCGTTTGGGGGAGGGGCTGCGATGGTGGGGCCAAGGCGTCGAACGGCGCGATATGGCGCTCGCCCATCGTCGGCAGGGCCGGATTACAAGCGCGCTATATGATACTTGGACGCTTCATAGCTGGAGCGAATGGCTGGCAGGTCGGGAGATGACGGAGGATGTCCTTATTCTTCACGTCGACGATCATCGGGACCTTGGATCTCCCCGTTTGTTCGTGGACCCGACCGGCGGCTGGCGCGATCCGATTTCGAACGAGCCGTGCGTTCTCACGAATCCCTCGAGCGTACGGGCCGCGATCGAAAGCGGCGCCCTGGGCATGGGCAGTTTTCTCACCCCGTTCCTGCATCGCTTTCCCCGCGCCGAAGTTCGCCATCTGTGCCAACCGCCGAAGGCGGTGAGGACGATGGATTATGAAATCCGACCGACCTTCGCGCCGGACGATTTGCTCGAGCTTGGCCGGCTACGCCCAGCCATCGATCTCGTTGAGGCGGAGCCATCGCCAGGGGCGGGGCGTTACCGTGTCACGCCCAGTGTTGAGGCGTGGCTGGCGGATGTCCGGCCTGGTCCCGTTATCCTTCATATCGACATGGACTATTTCAACAATCGCTTCGACGGCGACAGCGATTGGTCCGTCCGTCCGAACGCGTTCGATCCGACGCTGCCGCGGATCCTGGAGAAGATCGACGAGATGACCGATGCGCTCGCGCGAACAGGTGTTGGCGTTCGCATCGAGGACGTGGTGATCGCCTATTCCCCAGGGTTCTTCCCCGCTGAGTTTTGGGCGCCCGCAGAGGCGCGCCTGCGTCCATCACTGGAGCGGTTGTATGGCGGCTAGGCCGGCTGACAAATCCAAGCGGCGGTCGCCGCCGAAACGACCGACACCCAAGCCCAGGGTCGCTCCGTCGCCGCCCCAAAGAGACCCGGTGACCGAGGCGGATATTCATCTGGTCCCGATCAAAGGCGCCGCCGATCGAGGCGGGGGGCCGGGCGGTGAAGCCTGGCGGATTGATGTGAACGGCAAGCGCGCCGGCGTGATTTTCATCAACCAGATCGACGAACCTCCGGTCGGGCGCCACGCGTCGATTCAGATCTATCTCAACAAGCCCAGCCAAGGCCGACACATCGGTCGGGTAGCCTATCGAAAGGCCGCGGAAGCGAGCGAGTATGACGTGATATACGCCCACATGCGCAAGTCGAACGTCGCCTCGCGGCGCGCGGCCGAAGAGGCGGGCTTTCTCGAAGACGACCGTCCCGGCCATCCGCAGCTTCTTATGGTCCGACGCCGCTGAGACCCGAGAGCCTATGGTTGCCCTTGCCGCCTTGGCTGAAGCCATCAGCCAAGGTTGATCTTGGCCAGGTGATGGCCGGCGTCCGCCCGGCCATGCGCACCGAAATCGTTGGCGACGTCAGCGGGGCGGAAATCGACCGCTGGCGTCGACGTCTCGGTCTCTTTGGCGTGACCGACGCGGACGGCTTTATCGTCCTGTCTCGCCGACCCGGCTACGGACGGAGGTTGCTGGCTTTGGACCGCAGTCCAGGCGATCACACAATGGCGCTTGGCCTCCGGCTTGGTTATCCGGCCTGCTGCGCGCGTGCGGCGAGCCGAATTGGCGAGGCCGGGCTGGATGGATGGGGGGACGGCCTGCGGGATCGCCGATTCATGGGACGCTTCGCCCTGATCCGGATTGACCACTATGCAAAGGGTGCGGCCGCCATCAGCCATATCCCTTGCTCGCCAAGTTGCCTTGCCTCCCTCAGCATGGCCTTGAAGCTGAAAAAGGCGGAACATGGTCGTAAGGCGGTATGTCAGCCTTCGGATCAACCCCGGCAATCATGCGTGCGATCATCGTCATACCCTGCCTGGACGAAGAGGCAGGACTAGGGGCGACATGCGCCTCGCTTGGCTTCATGCCCGGCCGTCCGGCGCCCGCCGCCACCGACCTCGTTCTTGTCGACAACGGATCGATGGACGGCACCCCGGCGGTGATGGCCTCTATCCGTCACCGCTTTCCTGACAACGTCTTCGTCGTCCGTGAGCCGGAGCGCGGCTATGTCCCGCCGCGGCACCGTGGCGTTCTGGCGGCCCAAGAGATTGCCGAAAGGCACCGCATCGAGGCGTCAGACGTTCTCGTCCTGCAGGCGGATGCCGACACCATCTATGGCCAGGACTATGTGACGGCCATGCACGACGCTGCGATCTGTTCCGGCGTCCTGGTCGAGGGCGTCGCGCAAACTGATCTCGCCTTTGCCGCGGCGAACCCGGGATATTTCCGGCTCGCGCGCTACGCCGATTCCGCCGTCGAAGCCTTCTTCGCCAATGAAACGGATGAGGTCGTCATCGACGACAAGGTCGCCGCATATCGCCTGACGGACTATTTTGCCTGGGGCGGCCATCGGCGTGAGTATGATCGCCATGGCGACGAGATCCATGCTGAAACGTCGCGTCTTTTCCTGCGGGCTAGAATGCACGGGGCCCGGCGTGTTCGAGCGGGATCGGCGGTCGCCTTTCCATCTCGAAGAAAGCTCGAGATCGACCCGCTTCTGTATTTCGCCACCCAAGGGTTTCCGAGAGAAGCCCAATGGCGGGCGCGATGGCGGGAACAGTGCGGGAGTCCCTTGTCGCTACGCGACTTCGATGACCCTGCCGCCCCCGAAACCCTGAAACGCGCCATCTTTCTCCGCCGCGCGCATGGCCTGATCTTCTTCGCGGTCATGCCCGAGCATGTCGCGCGCCTGTGCGATCAACCGGGCGTTCCCATGATCCGCCCTCCAGCGTTTCAGGCGTTGATGTCTCTCGTGTCTGCGATTTCCACGGATGATCTCCGCGCCGCGCCCGGCCGTCTGTTCGAGATCTGCTTTGCGCTGCTGGAAAGCCACCCGGAACTCTTTGAGGCCTGCTTTGGGGATCCAACCTAGTGAGTGGAATGCCGGACGACCTGACCCGTCGCGTTCATGCGTTCCCCGGTCACGGGGTCGTGCAAAGGGTCATGAACGCAAAACCGAGCAAAATCAGCACCAGAACAGCGTAGACGAGGGCCACGACCAAGGCGATGCGTCGATAGTCGGCCTCTGTGTCGGCGATCGGAGTCTCACTGTACGCCCGGATATCGTCATGGGTCAGGACCGTATTCAAGGCGCTTCGCCAGACGCCGCGGGCCTTGCCTTGATGCCGGAAGTAGCGGTGGTTGATGTAGAGCTGCGCGCCGAGCGACAGCACCAGGAAAAACGCGGCGCCGATCGCGAGCGCCGCCGACACGAGGGCGCTGTCGACCTTGGAGGAATCCGCAAAAACCTTCAGCACAAAGGGGGACGCGGCGACGGCGAGATCCTTCCAAAGCCCGGCCGTGAGGTCTTGGGCTCTCTGGCTGGCCTTCTGCGTTTCCTCGATCACTGCTTTTCGCAAATCCGCCAAAGCTTTGAGCGTCTCCTTGCTGCCGGCCTTCACATAAGCGTTGTAGGCGGACTTCGCGGAGGCGAGCGTGGACTCATCGGGAACCGATAAAGCCGTGCGGGCCCATTCGCTCGCGAACAACAGGTGGCGTGTCTCGGCGTCCCTGAGACCTTCGGCGTAGACCCAGTCGCCGGCATCGCTGAGCCCCTCAAAGCCGGCGACCGCCGCTGCGGGGTCTTCCAAAACGCGCCGTTTGGGCGGGCCTGAGAGGTGATAGGCCGTTCCATTGTTCTCTATCGACACCTCGTCCGAGAGCGCCGCCAGGAGACGGGGCGCGGCCAAGGCGCGCCAGGCCTCGCAAGCGGCGCCGCTGAATTCCGGGGCCGCCCGACGCAGCCAGGGCCGGAGATCGTTTGGCACCGTAAGACGGTGTGTGAAGTCCCGGGCGAAGGCCCGAGGATCGGGCAAGGATTCAGCGGGCGCGAAGTCCGAAGCTGGATCTTCCGTCCAGGTCTCGAAACGATTGCGGAGCGTGGCGAAGGTCTCATGCGTCGCCATATCGGCGATCCGAACAACATCGACCGAGACCAGCTGCTCGGCGACGGCGGGCAGCGTTGCGCTGAAGAAGAGCCGCAATTCCGCTGCGGCCGCTGCCTTGGTCAGGCTGATCCGGTAGAGCGCTCCCGCTTCAATCGGGTCGTCGCCGTTCAGGTCGGCGTCGGTGTCGACCTCGGCGAGCACGACCGCCGTCAGATAGGGAGGCAAGGTCTCACGCAGGGCCAGCCACGCCTGACGCAGGCCGGCGTCATCAAGGGGAGCTTGAAACAACACGCCGCGGTCAGTCTCCGCCAAAGGCGAGCCGCCCGACGTCCGACGAATGAGCTCAGAGAGTGCTGTCGGGGTCATCATAGGTGTCCCGCACTCGATCGTTGATGATGATTCGATCCTGTTGAACGTCGATCACCTGTTCGGCCCCGCGCGGCACGCGAATCTGCACGCCGTTCACGGTCTCGTAGCGGGTCGTGCGCGGCTGGGTCACCCGGCTTGCATCCAGCGTGACCGGCGCGCCGTCGATTCGTGCGCGTCTCAGAGCGCTCTTGAACTTGGCGACCAGCGGGTCGTCGTCAGGCAGGACACGACCCACCACGGTGTCCAGAAAGGCCTTCTGATTGTCAGATGCGAGCTGCCCCCCCGCAGAGGCCGCTTCATAAGTCAGCCGGGTAAGCTCGCGATGGACCTGGGGCGGCACCAGATCTCGATTGCGCTTGATCACATCACGGGTGACGTCGACCAACTTCTGGGTCAGGTCGTCGTCTTCATGGAGACGGACCGCGTCGAGGAAGGATTCGAAGTAGCGAGCCACCTTCTGCTGGTTGCGACGGTCCAGAACCGTCAGGTCGCCGCCCTCCTCGGTCAGGCGCACCAAAGCCGACTTCTGCAACGCCTCCCGGTTTTGGACGAAGGTCCGCTCCATCGCTTCAAGGCTGACGCGCTTGCGGCCATCAGCCGCCTCCTCGACATCATAGGTGAGGACGGTTTCGTCGTCATATTTCAGCAATGCGAAGGCCCGTTCCTCCCCCGCTTTCAACAGAAAGACCAGGAAGGCGCCGGCGGCGGTTCCGCCGCCGTGCTTGCGCTGAAAATCCTCGGCGAGCTTTTCGCTTTCCTCCTGAAACTGTGTCGCATCCTCGATGATCCGCCGCAGGCGTTCGCGGGTCGCCGACGCGTCCGAGAAGCGATAGGAGGCACCCGCATTCACCGTTCGGATGCGATCTAGGAAGAAGGGAGCGAACGCTCCAGGATCGATCGCCTGCAGTCGGATCAGATCGCTGTCTCTAGGACCGACCAAGTGAAACACCATGTGCTCGATCGAAAGCGCAGCCGCTTGATCATCGTCGAAAAATGCCACCGCCACCCCCAAAGGAACATTTGTAGAACATTTGTCACATGAGGTCCATTGCAGCGAGCCGAACGAAAAGCTGCCCTACCGACACCGTAACGATGTTCATTCACAGTGATGGGCGGTGAATGCAACCTATCGTCTGGGCGATCATGACCTCAGGCGAGCGCTACAGGGAGCCGATCGCGGCATAGAGACAGGTCGAGGCTGAACGCCGAGGTCGACGAAATTGGGAATGGCGAACAGGATGTAATGCGACAGCCGGTCGATACCGGAAGGCGGGAAAACCCACTTGCGCCAGAGCGCCTCGAGCGCGTGCTTTTGGTCGGGACCCATCTTCGCGGAAGGCATTATGGCCAGCGGTCATGCGTACCGCACCAACAGGTCGAACACATGGCCGCACCGACCAGCTAAGCAGAACGTCACTTCACCCTTGCCAACGGGGAGCCGTCCACACATGGCGCAACCACGACATAAGCGTCTCAGCTTCTCAGCTTATGCTGGGCTGCACCCCCGCAGCTATCCCCTCTTGCCACGTCTGACGTCGCTGTGAGAACCAAGGGGCCTCGGCAACCGCGGCTACGTCTATTCGAATAGTTGCCCGGGGCTAATCAGGAGTGCATCGGCGATTGCAATGATCGTCTCCAGGCTGGGGTTCTCTTCGCCTCGTTCTACCCCCGCCAGATAACGCAGCGAGAGATTGGCTTCCCCGGCAAGCGCCT
>JAHJOK010000044.1 GCA_018820205.1 Alphaproteobacteria bacterium | reverse complement strand
CTGGTCTCCGAGCGCAGGAAGCCCTCCTTGTCCGCGTCCAGGATGGCGACCAGGCCGCATTCGGGGATGTCCAGCCCCTCGCGCAGCAGGTTGATGCCGATCAGGCAGTCGAAGGCGCCCAGACGCAGGTCGCGCAGGATCTCGATCCGCTCAAGCGTGTCGACGTCGGAGTGCTTGTAGCTGACGCGGATCCCCTGTTCATGCATGTATTCGGTCAGGTCCTCGGCCATCTTCTTGGTCAGGGTGGTGACCAGGCTGCGGTAGCCCTTGGCCGTCGTCGCCTTGACCTCGTCGATGACGTCGTCGACCTGATTGCGCGTGGCGCCCGAGACCGGGCGGATCTCGACGGGGGGGTCGATCAGGCCGGTGGGGCGGATGACCTGCTCCACGAAGACGCCGCCGGCCCGTTCCATCTCCCACGGGCCGGGGGTGGCCGAGACGTGGATGGTCTGGGGGCGCATGGCGTCCCATTCCTCGAACTTCAGGGGTCTGTTGTCGATGCAGGAGGGCAGGCGGAAGCCGTATTCGGCCAGGGTCGACTTGCGGCGGTAGTCGCCGCGGAACATGCCGTTGATCTGGCCGATGGTGACGTGGCTCTCGTCCACGAACAGCAGGGCGTTGTCGGGGATGTATTCGAAGAAGGTCGGCGGGGGCTCGCCCGGCGCGCGGCCGGTCAGCCAGCGGGAATAGTTCTCGATGCCGGCGCAGCTGCCGGTGGCCTCCATCATCTCCAGGTCGAAACGGGTGCGCTGCTCCAGCCGCTGGGCCTCCAGCAGTTTGCCGTTCTCGATCATCCAGTCCAGCGTCTCCTTCAGCTCGGCCTTGATGCCGGTGATCGCCTGGTTCAGCGTGGGGCGGGGGGTCACATAGTGGCTGGCGGCGTAGACGGTGATCTCGTTCAGCTCGGCGGTCTTCTTGCCGGTCAGGGGGTCGAACTCCTGGATCGCCTCCAACTCGTCGCCGAACAGGCTGAGGCGCCAGGCGCGGTCCTCCAGGTGGACCGGGAAGATTTCGATCACGTCGCCGCGTTTGCGGAACATGCCGCGTTCGAAGTTCAGGTCGTTGCGCTTGTACTGCAGCGCGATCAGATCGGCCCTCAGCTTGGCCTCGTCGATCTGGTCGCCGACCTTCAGGCTGAAGGTCATGGCCGTATAGGTCTCGACCGAGCCTATGCCGTAGATGCAGGAGACGGAGGCGACCACGATGACGTCGTCCCGCTCCAGGATCGCCCGCGTCGCCGAGTGGCGCATCCGGTCGATCTGCTCGTTTATCGAGCTGTCCTTCTCGATATAGGTGTCGGTGCGCGGGACATAGGCCTCGGGCTGATAATAGTCGTAGTAGCTGACGAAATATTCGACGGCGTTGTCCGGGAAGAAGCTCTTGAACTCGGAATAGAGCTGGGCCGCCAGGGTCTTGTTGGGGGCCAGGATCAGGGCCGGGCGCTGGGTCTGTTCGATGACCTTGGCCATGGTGAAGGTCTTGCCCGAGCCGGTGACGCCCAGCAGCACCTGATCCCGGTCGCCCGCCTCGGCCTGGGCCACCAGTTCGGCGATGGCGGCGGGCTGATCGCCGGCGGGGGTGTATTTCGTCTCCAGCCGAAAGCGCCCGCCCTTCTTGGCGCCTTCGCGCGAGGGGCGGTGCGGCACCCAGTCGGCCGGGGCGGCGACCGGCTCCTCCGGCGTCAGGCGCGGACCCGTCACCGGGGCGAACATCGGCATTTTCCCGGTGTCGCGAATGAAGGCGGCCGCCGCCTCCCGCACGCCGGGATCGGGCACATGGACGGGCTTTGCGGAGACGGGCTTGGCTGGCTTGGCCGCAGCGGGCTTCGGCGTCGAAGAACGGTTCATGAACAGAACTTAGTGCGGCGACTTCAAGGGCGCCAGAGAGCCGAAGAGCGCCTGTAGCGCCCGGAATGTGGCGCATGCGGGCCAAAAAATGGCGACAAAACGTCACTACGCGAAAAGAACATGCTTCGATATGCCGCGACGTGGCTGCTGTTTTGCGGTTTTTCGTCGCTAATCGTACGTTTGTGCGACTTTTTGGTTGCGGCCCGTATTCCTGATCCCTAACAGAGTCACAGAACTGATACATTTGATGTATCGGTGATATATACCTTTGTTACCCGGCTACCGATCTAAGTAGTGTATCAATACTGTTTGTGAATGGGGCGTATGCGTACTCGTAAAAACACTCTTCTTTCTTCGACGATTGTCGGGGGATTGGCCGCTTCTATCTCGGTCTTGGCCGCTTCTGGCGCCTTGGCCCAGGACGCCGCCGTGGTTCAGGACGGAACGGCGGCCCAGGACGGCTCCGCCCAGGTCGAGGACATCGTCGTCATCGGCTCGCGCATCCGGCGCGACAACTACAATGCGCCCTCGCCGACCCAGGTGGTGACGCGCGAAGAGGCGACCCTGCAGGGCTTCGCCTCGACCACTGAGGCGCTGCAAAGCACCGCCGTCACCGGCGGCACGTCCCAAATCAACAACGCCTACGGCGGCTATGTCACCGACGGCGGCCCCGGCGCCAACACCATCGGCCTGCGCGGCATGAGCCCGAGCCGGACTCTGGTGCTGCTGAACGGCCGTCGCGTTTCGCCGGCCGGTTCGCGCGGTTCGGTCGGCGCGGCTGACCTGAACGTCCTGCCGACCGCCATGATCGACCGGGTCGAAGTCCTGCGCGACGGCGCCTCTTCGGTCTACGGCTCCGACGCCGTCGCCGGGGTGGTCAATATCCAGACCCGCCAGAACTTCGAAGGCCTGGTCTTTGAAGGACAGCGCAACGAGCCCCTGGAGGCCAATGGCGCGGGCGGTTCGACCCGTCTGTCGCTGACCGCAGGCGTTCGCGGCGATCGCTGGCGCGCCGCCGGTTCGATCGAGCGCTACGAGCGCGACGAACTGACCCTGCGCGACCGCGAGTTCACCCGTTGCCAGACCGACGGCTTCCGCAACGGCCAGGACTATATCGACCCGCTGACCGGCCAGTCGAAATGCTATCCGGTCACCACGACCGGCTCGAACGGCGTGACGATCAACACGATCGCCACGGGCGCTACGACCGGCGTCGCGGCGCCGGGCGCGACCGGCACGACCTTCAACCGCTGGCGTCCGAACTCGGCCGTCACGACCGGTCTGGTCGGCTTTGAAGGCGTGGGCGGCCCGGGCAACGACCTGAACGTCCGCGACACCTTCGAAGACCGGATGCTGAACGAGTCGCTGATCTCGCCGGTCGAGATCACCACCCTGTACGGCGAAGCCGGCTATCAGTTGAACGCCCTGGGCAATGCTGAAATCTACGGCGAGGCCCTGTTCAATCAGCGCAAGTCGTCGCAAACCGGTTACCGCCAGCTGGCGCTGGACTACGCCGTCGGCAGTCCCCTGATCCCCGCCAATCTGCAGGGCAGCGTCGCCTTTGGCGACCAAGGGCTGAACCAGGGCCAAGACGTCGGCGTGCGCGCCTTCATCGGCTACGGCAACGATCACTCCGAACAGGAAGTCGATTTCGGCCGCTACGTCGCCGGGATCAAGGGCGACTTCTTCGTGCCTGAATGGCGCTATGACGCCTATGTCAGCTATTCGCGGTCCAAGTCGACCTACACCAGCGAACAGTTCCTGACCGACAATCTGATCGCTTCGCTGGACGTGGTCAGCGACGGCGCGGGCGGCTTCCAGTGCGCCGCCCTGGCGTCGAACCCCGGCTGTGTCGCGGCTCCGGCCCTGACGACCCAGACCATCGGCGGCGTCCTGCCGCAGGACTGGAAGGACTATGTCTTCCGTCCGGTGACCGGCACGACCGAGTTCATCGAGAAGGTCGCCAGCATCGGCATCGACGGTCCGCTGTTCAGCCTGCCCGCCGGCCGCGTCATGGGCTTCTTCGGCGCCGAATGGCGTGAGTCCGAGATCGACGACACCCCGGGCCTGGATAGCCAGCTGGGCAACACCTACAACTATTCGACCTCGGCCATCACCCGCGGTTCGGATTCGGTGAAGGAAGTCTTCGGCGAGATCGAGGCCCCGCTGCTGGTCGATCTGCCTGGCGTTCGCGAGCTGACCCTGAACGGTTCGGCCCGTTACACCGACTATGACTCCTACGGCGACGACACGACCTACAAGGTCGGTCTGGTCTATCGTCCGATCGACTGGATCACGGTTCGCGGCACCTACGGCACCTCTTACCGGGCCCCGGCCCTGTTCGAACAGTTCGTCGGCGCCACCAGCGGCTTCCAGTCGAACTCGATCGACCGCTGCAACGACTACGGCGCGCCGGGCGTGAACCCCAACCGCGTCGCCAACTGCGCGTCCGAAGGCCTGGCCGGCGACTTCCAGTCCACCAACAGCGTCCGGGTGATCACCGCCGGGGGCGCTGAGGCCGGTCTGTCGGCCGAGACCTCGACCAACATGACCCTGGGTCTGGTCGTGCGTCCTCCGATGCCTTCAAGCTGGGGCGACCTGGCCTTCGCCGTCGACTACTATGAGATCGAGGTCGAGAACGGCGTGTCGCGCACCGGCGCAGGCGAAATCCTGACCCGCTGCTACGACTCCAACCCGGAAGACTTCGCCGCCGACGCCGGCTTCTGCCGCCTGGTGTCGCGTGATCCGGCGGACAACAGCCTGACGGTCTCGGACAGCTACGTGAACCTGGCCACCGACAATGTGAAGGGGCTGGACTATACGGTTCGCTATCGCAAGGACGTCGGTCCCGGCACGGCCCTGCTGAACCTGGCGATCACCCAGTACACGGAGATCTCCAACAAGCTGTTCGAGGAAGACCCGCTGGTCGACTACACCGGCATGGTCAACAATCCGGAGTTCACCGGCACCGCCGACGTCTCCTACGCTTGGGATCAATGGCGCGTCCGCTATGGCGTCGAATGGATCCAGGGCACCGACAGCTACGCCTACTATGAGGAAGATCCGGTCACCTCGGACTACGACCTCGCGGTGGACGACTACTGGCTGCACAACGCCTCGGTCCAGTATTCGGCCGACGGCTGGACCGCCACCCTGGGCGTTCGCAACCTGTTCAACGAAAACCCCCCGACCATCTCGGCGGGCGTGTACAACCGGGTCGGCAACGCCCCGCTGTACTCGGGCTACGACTACCTGGGCCGCACGGCCTTCGTGAACCTGACCAAGTCCTTCTAAGGCGACGTCAGCGCGACAAGAACGGGGCGGCGGACTTCGGTCCGCCGCCCCTTTTTGCGATCGAAGGCGATTATACCGTCATGTCAGGAACCAGGGTCCAGATGCGTCGCAGCGGCAGTTCGGCGCGTATGTCGGCGGGAAGGTCATCGTAATGGGTCAGCAGGGCGTCAACGATCTGTTTGCGGTCCCAAAGCCGCACTCGGAAGTACAGCTCATTCACACGTTTTCGTACTGGCGGGCTAAAGCCGGACCAACTGACCAAAAGGCCATGATCGGCATGAACGTCATGGATGCAGCCGATCAGTCCTTGAAGCGTCGGCTGGTCCACCACTATGCCGCCGGACTTGACTTGAACGACAAGCTTGGGGCCGCTCAGGCCGAGGGCGCCCTGGCCTGCGACGATGTCGATGCCTCGATCCGGCCCGGGTGGCGAGACCTCGACTTGATATCCCTGAGTTCCTAAAAGCGCGGCGATCAAGCGCGTGAAGGCGTGGCCTGCGAACTGGCTGGATATGCGCCGCTCGATCTGGTCGCGCGCCAACTCGGCCAGGTCCGCGATATCGGACGTTTCGGCGGCTTCCTCCGCCCCGGTTTCCGGCGTCGATGACGGCTTGGTCGAGGGCAGGGCGGCTGCGCCGGGGTCCACCCCGGTCTCCACAGCGGCGAGCAGGCGCGCCAGCGCCTCGTTGCGGCTGATCTCGCACACCGTCTGCGACGCGCCGAGACTATACAGCAGATCCTGTTTCAGAGCGTCGCGGGGCAGGTCCGTGCGCAGCCATTCCACACGACGGGCGGGCGCCCCGGCCTCGGTGTGGATATAGCCGGGCTGAAGCCTGCCGACGGCAAGGCGGCCGGTGGTCTTCAAGGGCGTCACCACCAGATCGCCTGCAACGGCGACGTTCTTCAACTGGTTCAGCTGAGCGGCCCAGTTGCGCAACGTGCCCGGCTGCTCGTCCGGCAGGGCCTGGTGCAGGATGGACAGCACCGCCTCGCGCGTGTTGGCAGGCGTCAGGTCCGGCAGCTCCCATCCCGTGACCAGTTCCCCGGTTTCCAGGGCGTGGGCCTCCTGTTCGCCGAACTTGCCGAGCCGCACCATCCATAGTCGAGGCATTGATCAGGTCTCCGTCAAGCCGCGCGGCGCGCGGCGTAGGTTCCGCCGGGCAGGGCGCTGATCCAGCCGTAGCGGACCAGGGTGGACAGGGCCTGCACCACCCGCTGTTCGATCCGCTTGCCGCCGCCCTTGAAGGCGCGCGACACGGCGGCGGCGTCCATCGGGCGGTTCGCCGCCTGAAGCACGGCGTGGATGGCCATGGCCTGTTCGCCCTTGTCCTTGGGGAAGACCGGCAGGCTCTTGTCGAGGGCGACGACCGTCTCGCCCAGGTCCAGTTCGCCGGATTTTGCGGCGGCGCCCTTGGCGAAGCGCGGAATCTGATAGTCGGGCCGCAGCCAGCGCACATGGCCCGCCGCCTCTTCCGCCGCCCGTTCGGCGTTCAGGGCGACGAGGCGTTCCAGGAGGGTTTCGTCCAGCCGCTTGCGCGCCTGATCGTCGGGTGACGAAAGCAGAGGGATCAGATCGTCCCAGCCGTAGGCCTGCATGGTCGCCCGGTCGATCTGGTCGTGCAGATCCTTCAGGATCAGCACCCGGCCGCGTTCCTTGACGTCCTGATCCTTGTCGTCCAGCGGCGTCCCGGCGCGTATCTTCTCCAGCACATTATAGAGGCCGGTCAAGGTCAGGTCCGGATGCTCGGCCTGCACCGTCTTGCGCGTGGCGTCGAGTTCCTCGCCGAGGTCGCGGAGGGTGGTGCGGATGGTTTCCGACGGGTCCGGGAAGGGGAAGGGGTCGAAGCAGAGCGTGTTATTGTAGACGGGGTCGTTACCCTTTCCGACACGTCCTCCTATTGAAGTCGCCCAGTGCACGTGTACCCGCGACGAAAGAACGGCAAGCAGCCAAGCATCGTCGTGGGCGATCACCCTAATCTTTTGGTCGGGCAGGATGCGTGTCGGCAAAAAGGTGAATAGCCGATACTTCGACGTTTCGGTCGTTGCGATATAGCGGTGCAGTGCCTCGAGAGCTTTGCGCATCCCCGGCCGCGCCTCGCCGAAAATCCACCAATTCAAGCGGTGATTTGATCGGGCCACCTGATCGCGAAAAGGCTTCACATGTTCCAGAACGTGCTGGAACAGGCGTGGGTGCTTCTGCCTGGCCTCAGACTCGGACAACCCAAAGAAGTCAATGATTAGCCGGGGCGGTCGGTTGTCTGTCAAATCTTTGCCAGACAGGTAAGGCCGCACAGCATCTCCCCCGTTCTGATCAAGATGCAAAGCCTCCGCCGATGATAGGACAAATCCGAGACTAACTGGGATTACTCCCATAAAGGACAGGCCTTGATCTGCATCGAGCGGCTTGGCCGAGGAAAGCATTGCCCCTGTCGTGAGGAAAGGAGTGATTTTTCCAGATGTCGGGGGAAGAAGCTGATCGCTGCCTGCTTGCCCATGTCGAGAATTGGCCACAGACTGCACGGTCCCCGCGAAATCGCCAGCCGCTCCTACCGTGATGGCAATGCGAACGGCGGCTGTGGCATCCCCTTCAGTCCACGGGTGATCCGGCACAGCATACACCAGGGAAATCGGGCGTTTGGACCGTAGCCGTTCTTCGATCACAGCACGGTTAAAGGCCATCGTGATCGAGTTCGTGGTGACAAGTCCAAAACGCTTGATATGCCTCGTTGAAGCCAAATCCGCCGTTTTGGCCCACCAATACATGACGAAATCGGCTGACTCCGGGACGTCCACCCAGGCCCCTCGGAGTGCTCGGACGTAAGGCTCGGAAAGCTGATCGTTCATCCGCTTATTGCCGATAAATGGCGGATTTCCCACGATGAACTCCGCCGCCGGCCAGTCCGGCCGCCGCGCGTTCGGATAGGCCTGAACCGCAACCCCGTCCCGCATCTCGAACTGAAGCTCGGGATAGCCGTCCCAGGTCAGGACCGCGTCCTTCTGCTGGATATTGCCGAAGGCCTTCAGGATCGGTTCGGCGGGGTGTTCGACGCTGTTGCGGTAATGCTGTTGCAGATAGCCGATCCACAGCACCAGTTCGGCGATG
>JAHJOK010000043.1 GCA_018820205.1 Alphaproteobacteria bacterium | reverse complement strand
GGGTCGGCGGAGTTTCAGGCCCGCTACGGCGCCTTGGGCAATCAGGCCTTCGTCGAACAGCTGTACCGGTTCAGTCTGGATCGCGAGGGCGACGCGCCCGGCATCGCCGCCTGGGTGGAGTTGCTCGACGGCGGAACCAGCCGGGCCCAGGTGCTGATCGGGTTCTCCGAGAGCGCCGAACACATCGCCCTGACCGCCGCCTCCTGGCTGGGCGGGATTCGCTACGACGGCTATGTCGGGGCGCAGGCCGGGGATGCGAGCTTCAGGGCCTTCGACGACGGCTTCGTAGATGCGGACTGGAGTGACACGATCGTGTTCGTAGATGACGACGGCGGGTTCGACGCGATCTCGACGTCGGTGGTCAAGATGCCGGTCGAGACTGTCGCACAGCCGGTATTCGACTTCGTCGACATGTCGGCCGACGTGCAGTCAGCCGGACATCACCACACCGACTGGATGTAGCGAAAGACCTCAGTGCGCCTCGGACGGGCGCGCGGCCGGGTCCAGGTATTCGTTCTCGGAGTGATGGCGGGCCGAGAGGACGAAGCGGCGGTCGCAGTAGCCGCATTCGACGAAGTCGTCCTCGCCCATCTCCAGATAGACCAGCGGATGGCCCAGCACGCCGCCGCCGTCGCAGGCGACGCGTTTGGTCGAGACGACGATTTCCTCGGGCGGAAGGACGAGCACATCGGGGTGGCGCGGGGGCATTGATCTGGTCCGTGGTCTTGGCGTTCGTGGGCCTGATGCCTAGTTAGACGGCCTGCCTCGAGCCTGAAAGTCCCTAATGACCGATACCGATGCCCTGCCCGTCAACGCCATCGAGGTGCGCGGGCTGGAAAAGACCTATGCCGGCAACAAGAAATCGCCGCCGAAGACCGCGCTGCGCGGCGTCGATCTGGTCATTCCGCGCGGCTCGATGTTCGGCCTGCTGGGGCCGAACGGGGCCGGAAAATCAACCCTGATCAACATCCTGGCGGGAATCGTCAACAAGACCGGCGGAACGGCCGCCATCTGGGGACGCGACATCGACGAGCGACCGCGTGACGCGCGCGCGGCCCTGGGCGTCGTGCCCCAGGAGATCGTGGCCGACGTCTTCTTCACCCCGCGCGAATCGCTGGAGGTTCAGGCCGGATTCTATGGCGTGCCCGCCAGGGACCGACGCTCGGACGAGTTGCTGGCCGCCCTGGGTCTGTCGGACAAGGCCCACGCCTATGTGCGGGCGCTGTCGGGCGGGATGAAACGGCGGCTGATGGTGGCCAAGGCCCTGGTGCACAATCCGCCCATCCTGATCCTGGACGAGCCGACGGCGGGCGTGGACGTCGAACTGCGTCGTCAGCTTTGGGAATACGTCCGGCGCATCAACGCCGAGGGCGTGACCATCCTTCTGACCACCCACTATCTGGAGGAGGCGCAGGAGCTGTGCGACACCATCGCCATCATGAACCGGGGCGAAGTCGTGGCCTGCGAGCCCACGCCGCAGCTGCTGCGCCGGCTGGATACGCGGAATGTCGTCGTGACGCCGGAGCACCCGCTGGACGGACTGCCGGTGGTGCCTGGGTTCGACGTGGTCGCGCGCGCCAACGGGGCGTTCGTCGTCAGCTACAAGAAGGGTCAATCGTCGGTGGAACAGGTGCTGGCGGCCGTGCGCGCGGCAGGGGTGACCATCGCCGACATCACTACCGAGGACCCGGACCTGGAAGACGTGTTTCTGGCCCTGACCTATGGCGATCCGGACGCCGCCAGCCCGACGCGGGACTGAACACCTAGGCCGCGCGCGCCGGCTTCACCAGGGCCCGGTTCAACGCCCCCGCCAAGGCGCCTATGTCCAGCGGCTTGGTCAGATAATCGCGAAAACCGGCCGCCTTGCCGCGCCGAATGTCCTGGGGCATGGCGCTGGCGCTGAGGGCCAGGACGGGCAGGTCGCGGGTCAGCGGATCGGCGTCCAGCCGCGCCTTCAGCTCGAACCCCGACAGGCCGGGCAGGTTGATGTCCAGCAGGATCACGTCGGGCCGCAGGTCGCGGGCCAGAGCCAGGCCTTCGTGGCCGTTTTCCGCGACATGCAGCTGGATCGGCCCCAGGGCCGCGATGACATGCCGCATCAGGGCGATGTTCGACGGATTGTCCTCGACATAGAGCATGGTCGCCTGCGGAACGGTCCCGACGGGAATGGGCGAGGCGGTGATCGGGGCGGCGACCGGACTGGCCAGCGGAAGATGCAGGGTGAAGGTCGATCCCTCGCCTTCGCGGCTGACGGCCTCCAGCCGGCCGTCCATGGCCTGGGCGAGCCTTTGAGACACCGCCAGGCCGATCCCGCTGCCGGCGATGTCGGAGGCCTCGCGCCCCAGCCGGTTGAAGGGCTGGAACAGCTCCGACATGCGATTCTCCGGGATGCCGAAACCGGTGTCGTGCACCGACAGGGCGACGCCGTCGGCGGTCTGGCGGATTTCCAGCAGGACCATGCCGCCTTCGCGGTTATATTTGATCGCGTTCGATATGAGGTTGATCAGCACCTGACGCAGCCGGGTGCGATCGGCGACGACGCCGAGGCCGGCGGTCGGGGGCGGGGCCTTCAGGACCACGCCCGCGCCCTCGGCCTGGGGGCGCAAGCTGTCGCACACCTGGCGCACGACCAGCTGGGGATCGACCCGCTCGACCGACATCGACAGTTTTCCGGCCTCGATTCTGGCCAGGTCCAGCACCTCTTCGATGAGGGCCAGCAGGTGCTGGCCGGACGAGGCGATATGTTCGACGGCCTGCGACTGTCGCAGCGTCAGGGGCTCGGCGACCGCGTTCATCCGTATCAGTTCGGAAAAACCGATGACGGCGTTCAGCGGTGTGCGCAACTCGTGCGACATGCCCGCCAGGAAGTCGGACTTGGCCTGGCTGGCGGACGCCAGGGCGCGGGACTGTTCATCGGCGGCCTCGAGGGCGAGGCGCAACTCCCGCGTGCGATCCGCGACGCGCCGTTCGAGCGACCCGTTCAGTTCGGCCAGCCGTATAGCCTCGCGTCTGGACTGCAGGCTCAGGCGAACCCCGGCCCAACAGCCCGACAGGGCCAGGGCGATGATGAGAATCATGAAATGCATGACGCGCGCTCTCTCCGACAGAGTCAGGAGTGACACGTATAGGTTGCGTCATGGTAAACTGGAAGATGCGGACGACGAAGCCGGAAGACGGCCCTATTCGCCGTCGGCGGGGGCCTCGACCTTCTTGCGCGGGGCGCGTCGCTTCGGCGCGGGTTCGGCGTCGACGTCCGTGGCCGCCGGGGCCGAAGATCGCGTCAGGAACCCGGGCAGGGCGGAGCCGGCGTCACCGTCGGCCGTCGGCTGGGCGCGCGGAGTGCGGGTCCGGCGGGCAGGACGCTCGGCCTTCTCGGCCGGAGGGGTCTCGGCCTGGGCGTCGGCGGGCGGGGTGTAGCTGACCGGGGCGGTCGAGGCGATGAAGTCACCGCCTTCACGGCCGCTCTCGGTTCGGCCCTCGGCCTCTTCATAGGTGCGGGTGTCAGGCGTGCCGCCTTCGGCCTCGAAGCGGCGATTGCGTTCCTCGCGGCGACGCTCCCAGCGCTCCCGACGCGTCTCGCGGCGCCCGCCTTCGCCCTGGCCCTGATCGCTGTCGGCCCGGGGTTGCTGGTCGTCGCGCGGCGGACGAGGCGTCCATTCGCGATCACGGTTCTGGGTGTTCTGGGTGTTCTGGGTCTCGCGGTTCTGGCCACCCTGACCGTCGCCGTCGCGATTGTCGTTCTGCTGCTGGGTCGCCCGGTCGGCGGCCTGTTGCGCGGCGAGGAAGGCGGCGGCCTGGGCGCCGGTCTCGTCCTCGAAATCGATGTCGAAGCCCTGGTTCGACAGTTCGCGCGCGGCGATCTCGGACACCGGTCGCTGGGGCTGCAGGGCGCGCAGGACGCGGAAATAGTGTTCGGCGTGCTGGAGATAGTTCTCGGCCAGAACCCGATCGCCGGACGAACCGGCGTCGCGCGCCAGCTGCTGATAGCGCTCATAGACGGTCTGGGCGTTGCCGCGGACCTTGATGTTCTCGGGGCCTTGCGAGTCCCACGAACGGTTGGGGTTCGCCGCATTCGCGTTGCCGCCGCCGCCACCGGGTTTCCGGTTGCGTCCGCGCTGACGCTTCATGCCCTTGAAATCTCTCATCGGACGCTACCGTGCTGGTTCGGCGTGGTCCTCCGCGACGATGGCGAGGGTGACAGGCCGGTTTTCTGTGGTTCCGGTTCGCTTGGGGGCCAATCCCCGGCGGCGATGTGATCGGAAGGACCTTGCGTCGCCCGTCGTGGTCCGCTGGCGGTGAACACCGCCGACCTTCACGCACGTCCCGGCCGAGCGTCACTGGACCTGAAGCGGTTCAGCAAGATGCGGATGGGAGGGAGACGAGAGATGACTTAGCGCGGGGCGGACGCGTTTCCAAGGGGTTTGTTCTGATCACCCCTGACGGATCGGTGTCGTGCGGGGGTCGGGGCCGTTGGTGACGACGCGGTGGCGGTCGCCCAGGTCCTTGACGATCTTGACGTCGTCCAGGCCCGCAGCCTCGAACAGGGCCTTGACGGCCGGTCCCTGATCCCAGCCGATTTCCACCGCGAACGTGCCGCCGGGCTTGAGGATGCGGGCGATCTCGGGGGCCAGGTCCCGGTAGGCCTGAAGCCCGTCGGCCCCGCCGTCCAGGGCCAGGACGGGATCATGGTCGCGCACCTCGGGGTCCAGGCCCGGGATGTCGTCGGACGGAATATAGGGCGGGTTGGACACGACCAGATCGAAGCTGGCGTCGCCGAAGCCGGTCGCCCATTCGGTCCGCAGGAAGGTCGCGCGGCCGTCCAGCCCCAGATTGGCGGCGTTCTCCTTGGCCACGGCCAGGGCCTCCGACGAAATGTCCGTGCCGACACCGTGCGCGCTGGGCCGGTCGCCCAGAACGGCCAGAAGGATGGCGCCGGATCCCGTGCCCAGATCGATGACGCTGAACGCCTGGGCCGGCTCGAAGGCCAGCATGGCGATGTCCAGCAGGGTCTCGGTATCGGGGCGGGGGCTGAGCACGTCGGGAGTGACGTTCAGCATGATCTTCCAGAAGCCCTTGCGGCCCAGGATTCGAGACACCGGTTCGCGACGCAGCCGCCGCTCCAGATAGGCGGCCATCGTCGACTGCTGGTCGGCGGTCAGGGGGCGGTGCGGGTCGGTCAGGATGTCGAGGCGGCTGGCCCCGCTGGCGGCTTCCAGCAACAGGCGGGCGTCGATGGCCGGACTGTCGATCCGGGCCGATTTCAACTGTGCCTGGGCATCCTTCCAGGCGGCGACGAGGGTGGTGGGTTCGGTCATTCGTTCAACTCCGCACGGTCGCCGACCGCGAGCACGCCGCTGGTTTCGACCGAAAGGTAAAGACCGCACCAGCGGTGGCCGTACAGGTCATGCAGGGCGGAAAGCACGTCGATGTCCCGCGTTCCCGACGCCGGGTTCACATGGGTGGCGACGCAACGGACGATGGGTTTGACCACGGTCAGTCGCGCATCGCCCAGAACCATCCGGCGGCCGACCCAGTCGTTCTCGATCCAGGCGGGCCAGCCCTCGACCCAGACATTGGCGCGGAACCGCAAGGGATCCACGGGAACGCCGATGCGGTCCGACAGGTCGCGCACGCTGGCCAGGTTCAGAAGGGAGACGGCGCCGGCCGGGTCGTCCATGAAGCGATGACCGCCGCCGTCGAGGACGCGGAGCGGCGCGGTCGCCTCCTCGCCGAGGAAGGCGGTCAGCCAGGCCTCCAGCCGGCGGTCGTGGTCCGGATCGCCGAGCTGGATCGCCAGGTCGGGCGCGGCGGGCGCTGACAGGGTCAGGACGTTGCGGGCCTCGTCCCAGCGCGTGCGCACGCGGGCGATCTCGGGAATTCTCGCCAGGACGGCGAACCGCATCTTGGAAATGTGCGCCGGGGCGGCCGGGTCGAAGCCGGACGGCCCGATCTCGACGGCGCGCAGACGGTCGCCGGGAAAGGCCTGGCCGGCGCTCAGCGGCGCGCGATGCAGAGGCTCGGGCGTGAAACCCTTGACCGGGTGGCGGTACAGGGCGGCGACGGATGCGGGAAAGGTCTCGGCCACGTCGGGTCAGTGCCCGATGCGATGATTTCAGGCAAGGCGGAGCTTGGCCGGAACGGGACCGGCCGATGGACCGTTCACCCGACGATGAAATTTCCCCTGTCGGTCCGAGTGAACAATGCCAAGTCCGAGGGCGCCGTCCCGGGGGCGTGGAAGGTCGTCGGGGCCGTGGTTGGAGGACTCGCTGCGGGGGCCGGGGCGGCGCATCTGATCTACACTCAGGGCCACAAATACGGACTGGAACTCAGGGCCCCGCGTCCGGCGCCCACGCCGGAGCGGCCGCCCACGCCGGAAGACTATGAGGCGCGCGAGCCCGGACGGGGGCGGATGGCGCAACAGCCGCACCAGATTCCGCAGAAGGGCTGGATCGATATCGCCTGGCGTGTCGGCGGTTCCTATTTCGGCGACCGGGTCGGATTCGTCGCGGGCGGGGTGACCTTCTTCGTCCTGCTGTCGATGTTTCCGGCCCTCGGCGCGTTCGTCACCATCTATGGACTGTTCGCCGACCCTGCGGACGCGGCCTCGCGTGTGGCCTTCCTGTATTCCGTTCTGCCCAGCAATGTCGCCCAGTTCATCGCCGCCGAGATGACGCGGCTGGCCACGGGATCGACGGGCCAGCTGACCTTCACCCTGATCTGGACCCTGGCCCTGTCGCTTTGGACGGCCAACAACGGCATCAAGACGTTGTTCTACGGGCTGAACGTCGCCTACCACGAGGTCGAGAAGCGCAATATCGTCAATTACAACCTGTTGTGTCTGGGCTTCACCCTGAGCGGCCTGGCGGCGGTTCTGATCAGCGCGGCCCTGGTGGTCGGGGTGCCGGTGGTGCTGGGGGTGTTCGGTCTCGCGGACGAATGGGGGCGGCTGGCCCCGCTGCGCTGGCCGTTGCTGTTCGTCGGCTATGTCGGGGCATTGACCGCCATCTATCGGTTCGGACCCTGTCGCAGCCGGGCGCGCTGGCGCTGGCTGACGCCGGGCGCGATCTTCGCGGCCAGTCTGAGCGTGCTCGTGTCGTTCCTGTTCAGCTGGTTTCTGAGCAATTTCGTCCGGCTCGATTCCTACGGTCCGCTCGCGACGGCCATGGGCTTCCTGCTGTGGACCTGGATCTCGGTGCAGGTGATCCTGATGGGCGCCGAGGTGAACGCCGAGATCGAGCACCAGACCGCCGTCGACACCACGACCGGTCTGCCTGAAGCGATCGGCAAACGCGGCGCCGTGATGGCCGACAGCATCGGTCCCCGGCGCGGCAGTCCGGCGGCGCTGGCCTTCACCCTGAAGCACGCAGAGGCCCTCGCTGACCGCCTTTCGCGGAGAAAGAATCGCGCCGGCGATTGAACCCCGGGTCGCAAGATCGGAGCGAAAGCCCTATCTACCGGAGCATGAGCAATAATTTTCGACCCACGACCCTGGAGCGCGCCTATGAGCTGGCGCGCAGCGGGGAATGCCGCACCGTCGGCGAAATCAAGACCAGACTGCAACAGGAAGGCCATGAACGCGTGCAGGACCGGCTGTACGGCGGGTCGCTGACGTCAGCGCTGAGAAAGCTGTGCGTGGCCAATTACATCGCGCCGGAGGGCGACGAAATTTCGGCCGAAGAGTCCGAAGCCGATGAGGATGGCGATACCGACGGCCCGATCTCCGCTTGAACGCCCAGGCTGGACCGGCGTGAATCATGACCCGACTTGTCCCCAGGCCGTTTTCGGTCCATATGAGCGCCGTCGATCTCTCTGCGTAACGCCCCTCTCTCTTTGCGCACGCACCGAGTTTCTGGCCGATCCCATTCAGACCCGACAGGCTTCAGGCGCTCTTGCCTGATGCAAACTGCTAACGGAGGTCCTTAAAATGGCTACCGGCACTGTCAAATGGTACAACTCCACTAAAGGCTACGGCTTCATCGAGCCCTCGGACGGCGGCAAGGACGTGTTCGTGCACGTTTCGGCCGTTGAAGGCGCGGGCATGAACGGCCTGAACGAAGGCCAGAAGGTCTCGTACGAAGTCGAACGCGACCGTCGCACCGGCAAAGAGTCCGCTGGTCAGCTGAAGGCCGCCGAATAGTCCTTTCAGGATTTTTCGAGTGACTGAACGGGGTCGGGGCGAAAGCCTCGGCCCCGTTTTCGCATGCGCGACCTTGCGCGTGCTTGCCCCGTCCCGCCGCGGCGCGTAATCCGCAGGCCGATGTTCGGCCTCGCCAATCCCGCCCGTTTCATGAGTTTCACCCGGCCGCTGACGCCGGTGCTGTGGACCATCGCGACCGGTCTGCTGGCCGTCGGGACGTGGCTGAGTTTCGCGGCCCCCGGCGACTATCAGCAGGGCGACACGGTCCGGATCATGTTCGTGCATGTGCCCGCCTCGACCCTGGGTCTCGGCGCCTATGCGGCGCTGGGCGTTTCCAGCTTCTTCGCCCTGGTGTTTCGCCATCCCCTGGCCGACGCGGCGGCGCGGGCGGCCGCCCTGCCCGGCGCGGCCTTCACGGCCCTGGCCCTGGTCACCGGGTCGCTGTGGGGCCAGCCGATGTGGGGAACCTGGTGGGTCTGGGACGCGCGGCTGACCAGCGTGCTGGTGCTGTTCCTGTTCTACCTCGGATACATGGCGCTGAGAGCGTCGATCGACGACGAGCAGAAGGCCGCGCGGGCGGCGGCGGTGCTGGGTCTGGTCGGGCTCATCAACCTGCCGATCGTGAAGTTTTCCGTGGACTGGTGGAACACCCTGCATCAGCCGGCGTCGCTTCTGCGCGCCGGCGGCTCCAGCCTGGACCCGGTTTTTCTGGCCCCCCTTCTGACCATGATGGCGGCCTACGGCGCCCTGTTCCTGGCCATCTGGCTGACTTCGATCCGGACCGAGATCGTCCGCCGACGCGTGCAGACCCTTCGTGCGCGTCGGGTGCTGGAGGCGTGATGCCGGATCTGGACATGAGCCCCTACGCCGCCTTCGTCTGGCCCGCCTGGGCGGTCAGCGCGGTGGTGCTGGGCGGGGTCGTCGCGCACGCCGTCGCGACCGCGCGCCGCTGGAGGACCGAGCTGAAACGACTGGAGGCCGACGGCGAAGGCCCGCTTTCACAAACCGCTTCGGGGCAAGAGCCGTGAACCGGTGGCTGACGGTGATCCCGCTGATCGTCCTGGCGGCCCTGACCATCCTCTTCATCGGCTGGTCGCTGAAGCGCGATCCCGAGTTCAAGCCGGACGCCCTGGTGGGACAGGTCGTGCCCGAGACCGTGTTGCCGATCCTGCAGGACGGCGCGGCCGGCCCGCAGAATGTGGACATCAGGACCGCCGGCGTCGGGCGGCCGATGATCGTCAATGTCTTCGCCAGCTGGTGCGCCCCGTGCCGGATCGAACATCCCCGGCTACTCGCGCTGAAGGCCGAGGGTGTGGCGGTGGTCGGCCTGGCCTACAAGGACGAACCCGAAGCGACCCAGGCGTTCCTGGACGAGCTGGGCGATCCGTTCGCCATGGTGCTGATCGATCGCGAAGGCCGGGCCGGGCTTGACCTCGGAGTCTCCGGCGTGCCCGAAAGCTTCGCCGTGGACGCCATGGGACGGATCGTTGCGAAATCGTCCGGACCGTTGCTGACGGACGAGGATGTCGATCGGCTGACATCGGCCCTGGTCGCGCCGTCCCGGCCGCTGCCGACCGCGCGGACGACCCAGGAACTGGTCGTGCAGCGGAACGCCGCGCTCCAGTAGTCGAAGCGGGCGTTAACCCTTTTTAGACAGGAATCGTTAACCCTGTCGGCATGAGCGCGATCCGCCCCGATATTCCGCAGACCCTGCCCGTCGCTCCGACAGGACCCTCGGCCCAGGCCAAGGCGGCCCAGGCGGCCTTCTTCCGGGCGGCGCTCAGCGAGGTCCAGATGACACAGGCCGGGCCCCAGACGGCGTTGAGCGGCCCGTCGATCGGTCCGTCGAGCGAACCGGACAACCCGCGCACGCCGCGTCCGGGCCAGTTGCTGGATATCCGGGTCTGAGGCCGGGCGGTCAGGCGGCGGGTTCGACGGCCTTGGCCTTCTTCGCGCCGGCCTTGGTCTTCTTGGGCGCCTCAGCAGTCTTTTTGGCCAGTTTTTCGGCCTTGCGCGCGTCCTTGGCGGCCTTCTTGAGGGCCTTGGCCTCGGCCTTCTCCTGATCCGGCGCCGCGTCGGCGGCGGCGGAGAGTTCCGCCAGCATATCCAGAAAGCCCTCGCGCTTGGACTTGGGTAACAATCCCATGATCCGTTTGTCGGCGGCCTCGACGCGGGGGCGGGCGGCGTCCAGCAGGGCCTGCCCTTCGGCCGACAGGCTGACGGCCATGGCGCGCGCGTCCAGCGAGGATCGCTCACGCGTCAGCAGCCCCTTGGTCGTCATGCGGGCGACCAGATCGGCCAGGGTCGATCGATCGATGCCTGTGGCGCGAACCAGATCAGTCTGGGTCAGGCCCTCCTTGAGCGAGACCGCCTCCATCACCGCGAATTGGCGCTGGGTCGGACCCCCGTCTCCAGCTTCTTCGGAATAGATATCGAGCGCCAGTTGCAGTGCGCGATGCATCAGATGGCTGGGCGATTCGGCAAGGGCGCCGGACCGTCTCGCCTGTTTGCCGGACTTCACCATGCTTGATCCCCTTGCCGTATGCGGAGGGTTATCAGCGAGCCTTTACAGATTTGTGGCGTTGACGATCCGCGTGGCGCAAAGGCGGACAAATCGCGGATTCAGGGGGCGGTGTCCGGCCGGGCGGGCGCGGACGGATCGGCGGGCGCATCGGAAACCAGGTTCTTCATGATCAGCGGCACCTGGCTGAGGCCGAACACGGACGACGCGATCCACAGGACACCGCGGAAACTGACCCAGACGTCTGCAGGATCGACGTCGGGATGTCCCATCCGGATAGCGGCCCAGCCGACCAGGGCCTCGGACCGGATCAACTCGTTAGTCAGGGCCACGATGGCGAAATAGATCCCGTATCGGAACGTCAGTTTGCGCCACGCGTCGTCATTGACCGGGATGACCGTCCCCAGCAGCGCCTTCAACGGCTGTTTGCCCAGATACAGTCCGCCCAGCAGGGCGACCGCCAGCGAGGCGTTCAGCACCGTCACCTTCAGCTTCACGAACAGGTCGTCATTGAAGACAAGGGTCAGCACCCCGAAGACCAGGGCGAACCCGCCGACCAGCAGCGGCATCAGGGCCAGACGCTTCTCGACCATCAGGCCGACGGCGACCGCCACGACCGAGCCGGCCACCAGTCCCCAGGTGGCGTGGACCAGGGCCTCGTCCCCCGGCAGGCCGCGCAGACGGAAGAAGACGAAGGTCGCGCCGAACGCGGCCAGGGCGCCGAAGTCGACGACCTGCCGGATCCAGGTCGGCGGTTTGCGGGAAGCGGCGGGGGCGTCGGTCATGGTTCAGTCCTCGAGCCCCACCAGAGATCGTGAAAACGCCCGGGCGTCAAAGGGTTGCAGGTCGTCTATGCCTTCGCCCACGCCGATCAGCTTGATCGGGGCGTCGGACGCCTGGGCGACGGGCACCAGAACCCCGCCCCGCGCCGTGCCGTCCAGCTTTGTCATCACCAGGCCCGAGACGAAGGCGGTGCGGCCGAAGATCTGTTCCTGGGCCAAAGCATTCCGGCCGACGGTGGCGTCCAGCACCAGCAGGGTCTCATGCGGGGCGTCCGGGTCGATCTTCTTGAGCACCCGCACGATCTTCAGCAGTTCGTCCATCAGGGCGGACTTGTTCTGGAGGCGTCCGGCGGTGTCGATCAGGATGACGTCGTAGTTCTCGGCGCGCGCTTTCGTATAGGCGTCGAAGGCCAGACCGGCCGGATCGGCGCCGTCGCGACGGCTCTCGAAATCGGCCCCCGCGCGCTCGGCCCAGACCTTCAGCTGTTCGCGGGCGGCGGCGCGGAACGTGTCGCCGGCGACGATCATCACCCTGGCGCCCTTCGACGTCAGGTCGGCGGCGATCTTGCCCAGGGTCGTGGTCTTGCCCGAGCCGTTGACCCCCACGAACAGGACGACGAACGGCTTGATGCCCTCGGACAGGGGGTCGAACGTCGCCTGACGCGGCATAAGTTCGGCGGCCACGGCCTCGGCCAGGGCTTCCTTGACCTCACGCTCGGACGGATTGGCGCCGAAGCGCAGGTCGCGGAAGCGGGCGACGATCCGGTCGGTGGCGGCGGGGCCCAGGTCGCTTTCCAGCAGATGTTCCTCAAGGCCTTCGAGGGCGGCCTCGGACAGGGGCTCCTTCACGAAGGCGGAGACGACCTGTTCGGTCATCTGCTGGCTGGAGCGGGCCAGTCCCTGGCTGAGGCGCTGGAACCAGCCTTTCTTGGGCGTATCGGTCATGGGATGGGCTTTAGCTACAGTTCGCCGAACCGTCACCTTCTTGGTTTTCGGCAGCACATTCCGCAGCGACGCGCTTGATCGACCGATCGACCGAACACACCTCTCCGCTGTGCTATAATGGCCAGACGTTCTGCCGCGCAACGGCCTGATAGACCCGAACGGGTCGAACGGGTCGGACGGGTCGGACGGTGTTTTTCGCAACGCCGCCCAGGCCCACGCCCGGCGCGACCGCCAGCAGGACCGCCTTGAGCCAGACCCACTCCTTCCATTCGGCCCGCACCCACGGCTTCGTCCGCGTCGCCGCCGCGACACCGGTGGTGCACATCGCCGATCCAAAGGCGAATGCGGACGAGCACATCGCCCTGATTCGTCAGGCGGGCGCACAGGGCGTGGACCTGATGGTCTTCCCCGAACTATCGCTCAGCGGCTACGCGATCGACGACCTGCACATGCAGGCGGCCTTGCTGAATGAGGTGGAGCGGCAGGTCGGCGTGATCGCCGAAGTCACGGCCGAGGCCGGGGTGGTCGCGGTCATCGGTGCGCCGCTTCGGAACGGTGACGCCCTGTTCAACTGCGCCGTGGTTCTGGGCGCCGGTGCGGTTCTGGGCGTGGTTCCAAAGACCTATCTGCCCAACTACCGCGAGTACTACGAGAAACGCTGGTTCGCCCCGGCCGCGTCACGCGGCGAAGACCTCATCGCGATCGACGGAGACGAAGTCGATTTTGCGCCGGGCCTGCTCTTCGAAGCGACCAATCGACCGGGCTACGTCTTCGCGGTCGAGATCTGCGAGGATTTCTGGGCGCCCCTGCCGCCTTCGACTCGTGCAGCCTTGGCGGGCGCGCGCATCCTGCTGAACCTGTCGGCGTCCAACATACTGATCGGCAAGGCCGACGAACGGGCGGTTCTGTGCGCCAGCCAGTCGGCGCGGACGATGTCGGCCTATGTGTTCACGGCGTCCGGCTGGGGCGAAAGCACCACCGACCTGGCCTGGGATGGTCAGTCGGTGATCCATGAGCTCGGCGCCAGATTGATCGAGAACGAGCGGTTCGCGATGACGTCGCACCTGACCATCGCCGACATCGACGTCGACCGGATCGGTCTGGACCGCCTTCGGAACGGCACCTTTGCCGACTGCGCCCGGATCGAGGGCGAGCCGGCGACCGTGATCCCGTTCGAAGCCGGAGACGACGACACACCGGCCGGCCCCCTCCTGCGCCCCCTCGACCGCTTTCCGTTCGTGCCCGACGATCCCAAACGGCTGGATCAGGATTGTTTCGAGGCCTTCAACATCCAGGTGCAGGGCCTGATACAGCGGATGACGACCACGGGCGCCGAGAAGCTGTGCATCGGCGTTTCCGGCGGGCTGGATTCGACCCAGGCCCTGCTGGTCGCCTGTGGGGCGTTCGATCGACTCAAGCTGCCGCGGACCAATATTCTCGCCTACACCATGCCGGGGTTCGCGACCTCGGACGGGACCAAGTCGAACGCCTGGGCCCTGATGACCGCGCTGGGCGTCACGGGCGAGGAGATCGACATCCGGCCCGCCGCCGAGCGGATGCTGGCCGACATCAAGCATCCCTATGCGGACGGGCAACCCGTCCACGACATCACGTTCGAGAACGTGCAGGCGGGTCTGAGGACCGACTACCTGTTCCGGCTGGCCAACCAGAACCAGGCCTTCGTGCTGGGGACCGGTGATCTGTCGGAACTGGCGCTGGGCTGGGCCACCTATGGCGTCGGCGACCATATGAGCCACTACAACGTCAACGGCGGGGTAGCGAAAACCCTGATCCGGCATCTGATCCGCTGGGTCGCGGGTCGGGACGATATGGCCGGGGCGCAGGCGGTTCTGCACGCCATTCTGGACACGGAGATTTCTCCCGAACTGGTGCCCGCAGGCGCCGACGGAAAGATCCAGTCGACCGAGGAGACGGTCGGTCCCTATGCGCTGAACGACTTCTTCCTGTTCCACATCACCCGTTTCGGCATGAGCCCGTCGAAGGTCGCCTATCTGGCCCATCAGGCCTGGGGCGACGCGTCGCGAGGCGAGTGGCCGGCGCATCATCCGCAAGCGGATCGGGTCGCCTATGATCTGGCCACGATCAAGTTCTGGCTGCGCAAATTCCTGGTGCGCTTCTTCCAGACCAGCCAGTTCAAACGCTCGGCCCTGCCCAACGGCCCCAAGGTCGTGACCGGCGGATCGCTGTCGCCCCGCGGCGACTGGCGGGCGCCGTCGGACGGCAATGCGCGGGTCTGGCTGGACGAGTTGGACGCCAACGTGCCGGACGCCTAGAGAGCCATCATGACCGACGCACCCACCAAGGATTCCAACGGCGCCATCCTGTCCGACGGCGACAGCGTGACCCTGATCAAGGACCTGAAGGTCAAGGGATCGGGCGGGGTGACGCTGAAGCGCGGAACCCTGGTCAAGAACATCCGCCTGACGGATGACACCGACGAGATCGAGGCCAATGTCGACAAGGTGCGCGGCCTGGTGCTGCGGACCGAGTTCGTGCGGAAAGCCTAGGGAACGTCCCTCAAGAACTCGAAGATCGCGGCCCGGGATTCGGGCTCGTCCAGCATAGGCGCATGGCCGATGCCGGGGATCTCGGCGTAGTGCATCTCGGGCGCGGCTTTCCGCATTCGCTCCGCGATATCGGCGCCCAGAAGGTCGGAGGTTTCGCCCCGGATCAGCAGGGTCGGGCGTTTGCGGGCCAGGCGCCGGAAATACGGCCACAGGTTCGGGACCAGGGCCTTGGCCCCCGCCGCCTTGATGGGAACCGAGATGTCGGGATCGTAGTCGAGCACCGGCGATCCCTCCGTGCCCTCGCGAAAAACGCGGCGCGCGAAGGCGTCCCAGTCGGCGTCGGCATAGTGCGGCAGGGCGATGGCGTTGTGCAGTCGGGCGTAGGCGGCGGCGGCGGCCCAGTCCGGCGTATCCACCGGCTGACCGGAATAGGCGGCGATGCGGGCCAGACCCTCGGGCGAGGCGGCCGGGCCGATGTCGTTCAGGATCGAGGCGGCGACGACGCGGCTCTTCAGCGCCGTGATCGCCATGGTGATCAGCCCGCCCATCGACGTGCCCAGGAAGACGGCGCGATCGATCCCGGCGGCCTCCATCAGGCCCAGCACGTCCTTGGCGTAGACCGGCGGCTGATAGGTCATGGGGTCGGTCGCGCGATCGGACCGGCCGCGTCCGCGCACATCGACGGCCAGCACGCGACGTCCGCCGCGCGCCATCAGCGGGGCGATGGCGTCGAAATCGGCGGAGTTCCGGGTCAGTCCGTGGATGGCGATGACAGGCAGTTTCGCCGGACCGTCCGCACCCGGATAGTCGCGTGCGAACAGACTGAGGCCGTCGTAGGAGGTCCAGCGACGTTCGGAATAATCGGCCATGCAGCGGACTCCCTGATCTGAACGCCCCCGCGTCGAGACCAGACTATTTCATCGCCCGGTGAGCAGGCCAGCGAATTGCGATCAGCCGCCCAGCAGGTCGCGGACGAAACGATCCAGATCGCCGCCCTCGAACAGAAAGCCTGGCATTCCGGCGCGTCGGGCGGCCTCCAGATCCGACTGCCGGTCGCCGATCAGGAACGATCGCGCTGCGTCGATATCGTGGTCGGCGATGGCGCGCAGGATCATGCCGGGGTTCGGCTTTCGGTCCGGATGGTCGGGATGGAGCCAGCGGGGATCCTCGGCCTCGTGATGATAGGGGCAGGCGTAGACTGCGGTGATGCGCCCGCCCTGAGCGGCCAGTCGACGCACCAGCAGGTCGTTGAAGGCATGCATCCGCTCTTCGCTGAACAGCCCGCGCGCCACGCCGGACTGGTTGGTGACGATGACCACCAGATACCCCAGGCTGTTCAGCCGTCGCACGGCGTCGGCCGCGCCGGGGATCAGCACCAGATGCTCTTCCAGGTGCGGATAGCCGCTGTCGGTGATCAACACCCCGTCGCGGTCGAGAAAGACGGCGGGATGAGATGCGGGAGGGGTATTCAAGGCGTCGAGCTCCGGGTTCGTGGGGGCTCTGGATAGAAGCGCGCGTTGCAAGGCGCAACGCGAAGTGACCCTCTCGTGTTTGGCTTTCAACGGGCCGCCGGGTTAGAGGGCGGCCCACCTTCGACGGTCGCACCCGGTTCGCGGCCCTGTTTCGAGAAGAGGTTCCCCCATGAGCATCGCCTTCATCGACCTGCAGGCCCAACGTCGTCGTCTGGGCGGCAGGATCGAGGCCGCCGTGACCGCCGCGGTCGAAAGCGGCGCCTATGTCATGGGTCCGCCGGTGCGCCAGTTCGAAGCCGATCTGGCTGCGTTCGGCGGAGCGAAGCACGCCTTGGGGTGCGGTAATGGCACCGACGCCCTGGTCCTGCCGTTGAAGGCGTGGGGCGTGGGCGCGGGCGATGCGGTCTTCGTGCCCAGCTTCACCTTCTGCGCCACGGCCGAGATCGTGCCGTGGACCGGCGCGACCCCGGTCTTCATCGACATCGACGCGCGGACCTACAACATGGACCCCGGCCATCTGGAGGCCGCCATTGAGGTCACGATCGCCGAGGGCAAGCTCAAGCCCAAAGTGGTCATCGCCGTCGACCTGTTCGGCCAGCCCGCCGACTATCCGGCCATCAAGGCGATCTGCGACAGGCACGGCCTGAAGCTGATCTCGGATTCCGCCCAGGGGTTCGGCTGCACCATCAATGGCGAGCATCCGCTGAAGTGGGCGGACGCGACGACGACCAGCTTCTTCCCGGCCAAGCCGCTCGGTTGCTACGGCGACGGCGGGGCCGTGCTCACCAATGACGATTCGCTGGCCGAGCTGATCGACAGCTTCCGGGTCCACGGCAAGGCGGTGTCGCAGGATCTGGTCGGCCGGACCTTCGAGCACGACACCAAATATCTGAACATGCGGGTCGGCATGAACTCGCGTCTGGACACGGTTCAGGCCGCCGTCCTGATCGAGAAGCTGAGGGTCTTCGGCCAAGAGATCGAATGGCGCAACCGGATCGCCAAACGCTACAACGAACTGCTTGCGCCCCATGTGACGGCGGTGCCGTTCGTGCCGGAAGGCAATATTTCGAACTGGGCCCAGTACACGATCGAGCATCCGGACCGGGACGGTCTGGCGGCGCATCTGAAAGACCAGGGCGTGCCGTCGGCGGTCTATTATCCGATCCCGCTGCACCTCCAGCCGGCCTATGACATGCATCCGCGCGGACCTCAGGGTCTGCCGGTGACCGAGGCCAGGATGAAGACCGTCATCAGCCTGCCGATGCACTCCGATCTGGACGAGGCGACCCAGGACCGGATCGTCGCCGCCGTCGCCAGCTACAAGGGCTGAACAGCATGAACCCGACCCATCTGCACGCACCGATCCGCACCGGCGTCGCCGGCGCCGGCGTCATGGGACGCAACCACGCCCGCGTCCTGTCCGAGATGCGCGAGATCGACCTGGCCCTGGTGTTCGATCCGGACGCCGTCGTGGCCGAGGGCGTCGCGTCGGCCTATGGCGCATCGCCGGTGACGGACGCCAAGGCCTTCGTCGAAGGCGGACTGGAAGCCGCCGTCGTCGCCACCCCGAACCGCCACCACGCCGATCTGGGCGTCGCCCTGCTGGAAGCCGGCGTCCATGTGCTGGTCGAAAAGCCGATCGCCGCGACCGTCGCCGACGCCCAGCGGATGATCGACGCCGCCAAGGCCAACGACCGTGTGCTGATGGTCGGCCAGGTGGAGCGGTTCAACCCGGCGGTGGAGGCGGTCAAACGCGCCATCGAGGGCGAGGACGTCATCTCCATCCAGATCACCCGCGTCGGCCCCTTTCCGCCGCGCATGGGCGAGGTCGGCGTGGTCATCGATCTGGCGGTGCACGACATCGACATCATCCGCCACCTGACGGGCTCGGAAATCGCCGAGGTTCAGCCGCAGCTGGCCCGCACCCGCGCCGAGCGCGAGGACACGGCGCTGTTGCAGTTCCGGCTCGACAACGGCGCGATCGCCCATATCACCACCAACTGGGTCACCCCCTACAAGACCCGAACCCTGCAGGTCGCGACCCGGACCAAATTCGTCGTCGCCGACCTGATGACGCGCCAGGTCACCGAATATTTCGGCCAGCAGCCGGACGGCTCCTATTCCACGCGCGGCGTGATGAGCTGGCCCAACGAGCCGTTGAAGAAGGAACTCGAAGCCTTCGCCCATGCGATCCGTACCGGCGAGACGCCTGCGGTGACGGGCGAAGACGGCCTGCGGAACCTCGAGGTCGCCCTGAGGTGTCTGGGCGAATGAAGCTCGAGCCGATGGTTCTCAAGAACGACTTCGTCAGGCTGGAGCCGTTCGAAGACCGTCATAGGGAGCCGCTGAGGCTGGCGTGCGACGCCGATCCGGAGCTGTGGCCGACGCTGTATTCGATCTCGCTGGGCGGGGAACAGTTCGGCGGCGGCTGGGAGCGGCTGCGTGGCTTTCAGGCGGCGGGGACATGGCTGCCGTTCGCGGTCATTCACGCGGGCGAAGTCGTCGGGCTGTCGGCCTTCATCGACATCAATCCGAACTACCGCACGGTCGAGATCGGCTGCACCTATTATCGGCCTGACGCGCGGGGCGGGGCGGTCAATCCGGCGTCCAAGCGACTGATGCTGGACCATGCCTTTGACGGCGGAGCGAACCGCGTCGTGTTCCAGGTCGATCAGCTGAACAAACGCAGCCAGGCCGCGATGGCGAAACTGGGCGGCGTCCGCGAAGGCGTCATGCGCAACGACAAGATCACCTGGACGGGGCGGGTGAGAAGCTCCGTGATCTTCTCCATGCTGGCCGAGGAATGGCCGGCGGTGCGGGTGAGGCTGGACGAGCGGCTGGCGGCGTTCAGCGGACCGATTTCTGGGGCCTGAAGGCCAGACGCGCCTTCAGCCCCTCGGGCGCATAGTCGAGGTCGGCCGATCCGCTGAGATCGCCCTTCAGACTGGTGGCGATCAGGCGCGAGCCAAAGCCGGTCCGGCCGGGTTTCGCGGTCGCCGGGCCGCCGGTCTCGATCCAGTCCATCGTCGTCCGACCGTCCGCCTCCGGGTCCGACCATGAGACGTTCACGCAGCCGTCCGGCGTGCTGAGCGCGCCGTGCTTGGCGGCGTTGGTGGCCAGTTCGTGAACGATCATCCCCATCGCCAGGGCCTGCGGCGGATCGAACAAAATGTCCGGACCGGCCAGGCGGAACTGGTCCGGGGCGTAGGGGCGAAGCTCCTTGCCCAGGAGGTCGGCGAGGGTCGCCTGTTCCCAGCCTGACGCGGTGAGCAGGTTGTGGGTGTCCGACAGGGCCATCAGCCGGGCCTCGAAAAGGGTCGAGAACTCTTCGACCGAGGTCGCGCGTCGCGCGGTCAGGGCGGCGATCGACTGCAGGGTGGCGAGGGTGTTCTTGACCCGGTGATTGAGCTCGTTGATCAGCAGTTTCTGGCGGCGCTCGCTGGTCTCCAGCGCCTCGAACGTCCGGCGGCGATCGGTGATGTCGGAGACGACGCCGGCCAGCTTCATCGGGCGGCCCGAGCGGGAGCGGACCAGGCTGCCGCGCGACTGGACCCAGCGGTCGGTCCCGGCGACGGGGTATTCGACATCGTAATCGGCCTCGCCGGCGATGGCGGCTTCCAGCGCGGCGGCGCGACGTGAGGCGTGTCCATCGTGGTCGACCCAGGCCGGGTTCATCACGTCGCCGTCGGGGCGGTCCCCGGGGTGGGCGATCAGCTCGCGGGCGCGGGACGACAGCGAGAAGGTGCGGTCCTTGAGATTGACCTCCCAGTAGCCGACGCCGGCGGCGGCCAGGACCGAGACCAGACGCGCCCGCTCGTCGGCCATGGAGGCGGCCAGGGCGATGAACAGGATGACGATTGTGACGGCGGCGATGCTGACGGCCAGGGCCAGGGGTGGAGCGCCGGCCTCGGTCGTGACGCCTTCCACCGGCTGCAGGTCCAGCGCCGCCATGCCGGCGTAGTGCATGCCGACGACGGCGACGCCCAGGATGGCGGCGGCCGCCGCGCGCCAGGGAATCGACGCCTCTCGCCGGGCGGCCCACAGGGCCGCGACCGAGGCCGCGATCGCGATCAGCACCGAGATCACGACCAGCTCGCTGCGCCAGCCCACGGCCGCGGCGGTGCGCATGGCGGCCATGCCGACGTAGTGCATGGCGGCGATGGCCAGACCCATGGCGATCCCGGCGACCGGAATGCGGACCGCCCCCAGCCCCTCTCGCGACGCCGCGAAAAAGGCCCCGGCGGTGCCGGCCACCGCCAGCAGAAAGGACAGCAGGGTCAGGCCCGGATCATAGCTGACGGGCGCGCCCGGATCGAACCCCAGCATGGCGATGAAATGCATCGACCAGATGCCGCCGCCCATGGCCAGGGCGGCGGCGCCGAGCCAGGGCGCGCGGTCTCGGCCATCCCGACCCTTGAGACGCTGGAACAGGTCGAGCGCCGTCCATGCCGCCAGGACCGCGACGGAATAGGACAGGAGAGGGAAGATGGCGCCGTGGTCGTGCAAGACGGTCTCCGTCAGGTCAGCCGCCGACCATCTGCATGCTCAGCCATTCGGCGATCAGGGCGGGCTTGTCGCCGCCTTCGATCTCGACGGTCAGCTCGTGCTTCAGCAACCACCGACCGCCGCCCTTGTCCTCGGCGGACAGCAGCTTGAACCGGCCTCGCACGTTCGAGCCGGCGGGAACGGGGGCCAGGAAGCGCAGTTTGTCGAACCCGTAGTTCACGCCCATCACCACGCCCTCCAGCGGCTTGACCGCATCGTATGACATGGCCGAGGCGAGGCTGAGGGTCAGGAAACCGTGGGCGATCGTGCCGCCGAAAGGCGTCTGTTTGGCCGCGACCGGATCGATGTGGATGAACTGGCGATCCTCGGTGATCTCGGCGAATGCGTCGATGCGGGCCTGATCCACCAGAATCCATTTCGACAGGCCGATTTCCGTGCCGATCAGGGATTGCAGGTCGGAGGGTTTGGTCATGCGGCGACTCCTTGAGGGGCCGGAGCGAACCGGCCTTCGATGATTTTTGCGAACAGGCCGGGGTCGATATTGCCCCCGGACAGGATGACGGCGGTGGTCCGGTCCTTCGTCTCGATCTTGCCGGCGAGGACGGCGGCGAGCGCGGCGCAACCGCCCGGCTCGACCACCAGTTTCAGGGTGCGGAAGGCGTAGGCGACGGCCTCGGCCGCCTCCGTGTCCGAGATCGACAGGGCGCCGGACAGGACGCGCTGGTTGATCGGAAAGGTGAGCACGCCGGGGATCGGGGTCTGGAGCGCGTCGCAGATCGACGGCGGACCGGACGGATGGGTCATCCGTTCCCCCGCCTTCAGCGAGCGGGCGGTGTCGTCATAGGCCTCGGGCTCGACGGCCCAGGTCTTCGTCTCGGGGCTTTGGGCCTCCATGACCAGATCGATGCCGGCCATCAGACCGCCGCCGGAACAGGGGCACAGCAGCTGGTCGATCGGGGCGCCCGCCTGATCCAGCAGTTCCAGCGCCGTCGTGCCCTGACCCTCGATGACGTACGGATCGTCGAACGGGGGGACCAGGACGGAGCCGCGATCGCGGGCGACCTGGGCGCCGATCTCTTCCCGGCTCTCGGTCCAGCGGTCGTACAGGCGCACCTCGCCGCCAAAGGACTTGACCCCGGCGATCTTGATGGCCGGGCTGTCGGCCGGCATCACTATGGTGGCGTGGGCGCCCATCAGCTTCGCCGCCGCCGCCACGCCCTGCGCATGGTTGCCGGACGAGAAGGCGACGACGCCTGACGCCAGTTCGGCCGCGTTCAGGCGGCTGATGCGGTTGTAGGCCCCGCGGAATTTGAAGGCGCCCGCGACCTGCATCGTCTCGGCCTTCAACAGGATGCGGCCGCCCATCCTTTCGTTCAGCGCCGGGCTTTCGATCAGGGGGGTGCGAACCGCCGCTGGAGCGATCTGGCGGGCGGCGTCGAGGACGCCTTCGTACGAAGCGGTGCGGTCGGACATGGCATGCACTTAACCCGATCCCGTTCGTCCGCGTAAGGTGGCCAAAACAATGGAAGCGCGCCGGAACCCATCATGACGACCTGTATCCTCGCCATCGACCAGGGCACGACCTCGACGCGGGCCATCGCGTTCGAGCTCAGGGCCGACAAAGGCCTGCATCCCGTGGCGGTCAGCCAGATCGAGCTGGAACAGCATTTCCCCCAGTCCGGCTGGGTCGAGCATGATGCGACCGAAATCTGGAGCGCCACGGTCCAGACCTGCCGCGAGGTGATCAAGAAGGCGGGTGGAATCGGCCGGTTCGCCGCCTTCGGCATCACCAACCAGCGCGAGACCTCGGTGATCTGGGACGCCGCGACCGGCGAGCCGCTGCACAGGGCCATCGTCTGGCAGGACCGACGGACGGCCGATGTCTCTGCACGCATGGCGGCCGAGGGGCATGAGGCGATGGTGCAGGCGGCGACCGGGTTGATCCTGGACCCCTATTTCTCGGCGACGAAATTCGCCTGGCTTCTGGACGAAGTTCCGGGCGCGCGCGAGCGGGCGGAAAAGGGCGAGGTCCTGGTCGGGACCATCGATTCCTGGCTGGTGTGGAAACTGACCGGCGGGGCCAGCCACGTCACCGACGCAACCAATGCCTCGCGCACCTCGCTGATGGA
This sequence comes from Alphaproteobacteria bacterium, assembly GCA_018820205.1. GTDB lineage: Bacteria > Pseudomonadota > Alphaproteobacteria > Caulobacterales > Caulobacteraceae > Brevundimonas. The sequence goes on along the minus strand of JAHJOK010000043.1, from coordinate 40,455 downwards.
CCTGAAGACGCGCGAGTGGCGCGACGATCTGTGCGACCTGTTCAAGGTGTCGAAGGCTGCCCTGCCCCGGATCGTCGGCTGTGCGGATCGGATGGGCGAGAGCGATCCGGCCCTGTTCGGGCGCGCCCTGCCGATCACGGGATCGGCGGGGGACCAGCAGGCGGCCCTGGTCGGGCACGGAGCGCTGAAGCCCGGCGACGCCAAGATCACCTATGGCACCGGGGCCTTTCTTGTGGCGAACGTGGGGGAGGCGCCGGTGGCGTCGTCGAGCCGTCTGCTGGGCACGTTCGGCTATCAGGTCGGGAAGACAGTCGCCTATGCGCTGGAGGGATCGATCTTCTCGGCCGGGTCGGCGATCCAGTGGCTGAGGGACGGGGTCGGGATGATCTCCGACAGCCGTCAGTCCGAGGCGGTGGCCCAGGGGCTGAAGGACAATGGCGGCGTCTATCTGGTCCCCGGTTTCACGGGTCTGGGCGCGCCCTGGTGGGAGCCGGATGCGCGCGGCGCGGTGATCGGCCTGACGCGGGATACCAAGCCGGCCCATTTCGTCCGGGCGGCGCTGGAGGCGCTGGCCTATCAGACGCGTGACCTGCTGGATGCTTTGGCCAAGGACGGGGCGCCGAAATTCAGCGTGCTGAAGGTCGACGGCGGGGTGACCGCCAACGCCTTCGCCATGCAGTTCGTGGCCGACATCTGCGAGGTCACGGTGGAGCGACCGGCGTTCCAGGAGATGACGGCGCTGGGGGCGGCGCGACTGGCGGCGCTGGGCGTCGGGCTGATCGACGACCTGGAACCCCGCAACGACGAGGCGCCGGCGGTGTGGAGACCCGGGATGTCGGCGGATCGGCGCGAAGCGCTGCTGAGGGGGTGGCGCCGTGCGATCAAGGCCGCCATTGTCGCCGCACAATGACCGACAGCTCAAACGATCCGCAGGCCGCCTTCTCCGGAACCCGGGAGGTCGATCCCCGATACCGGCTCGACGAGGCCGCGCTGGAAGCCTGGATGGCGGTGAACGTCGAGGGCTATGCCGGGCCGCTGACAATCCGCCAGTTCAAGGGCGGCCAGTCGAACCCGACCTATGAGCTGACCACCCCGGGCGCGGCCTATGTGCTGCGTCGGAAGCCGCCAGGGGTCCTGCTGCCCTCGGCCCATGCGGTGGATCGGGAGTTCACGGTGATCTCGGCCCTGTCGAAACAGGGATACCCGGTCGCCAAACCCTATGCTCTGTGTACGGATGATGCCGTCATCGGCTCCATGTTCTACGTCATGGACAAGGTCGAGGGCCGCGTCCTGTGGGACCTGAAATTGCCGGGCATGGAGCCGGCCGAACGCCGCGCCATCTTCGAGGCCCAGACCGATGCCCTGGCCGACCTGCACACGTTCGACCCGGCCGCGATCGGCCTGGGCGACTACGGCAAGCCGGGCAATTATTTCGCGCGTCAGGTCGGGCGCTGGACGAAGCAGTACAAGGCCTCCGAGATCGATCCGATCCCGGAGATGGACCGGCTGATCGCCTTCCTGCCCGAAGGCCTGCCGCCCGAAGGGCCGGTCGGCATCGTCCATGGGGACTTTCGACTGGACAACATGATCCTGGCCCCGGACGCGGCCGAGGTGCGGGCCGTGCTGGACTGGGAGTTGTCGACGCTCGGCGATCCGATGGCTGACTTTTCCTATCTGCTGATCGGCTGGGTCCTGCCGCCGACGGTGCGGAACGGTCTGGCCGGTCTGGACCTTCCGGCGCTGGGCATTCCTACGATCGAGGAGACGGTCGAACGCTATGTCGCCCGGTCGGGACGGCCTGCGCCGGTAAACCTGGACTGGTTGATGGCCTACAATCTGTTCCGCCTCGCCGCGATCTGTCAGGGCATCGCCGGGCGGGTGCGCGACGGCACGGCGGCCTCAGCCCATGCCGTCCAGACCGCCAAGCAGGTGACGCCGCTGGCGCGGGCGGCCTGGGGCTTTGCGGAGAAGGCGGGGGCCTGAGCCCGGCGCAGCCCCTACTAATTAGTCAGGATCTGGACCCGTGACCACACCCGGCCGCGGTTGACGACCTCGATGCGAATGGGGCCGCCTTCCGGGCTGGCCAGGGTGCAGACCGGATAGTGGTCGCGCGAGCCGTCGGCGCAGACCACCACGCCGTCGGCGCCCTTCAGCGCCAGGTCGATATTGGTGTCGCCATCGCCGATGGCCGCGACCCTCAGGACCTCGTGACGGCGCGCCTCGACGGTGAAACCATAGGTCTCGCGGGCGCGCAGGCGGCGCACCACCACGATCGGGCCGCGTCCGAAGGGCGAGGCGCGAACGCCCTTGTCGGGTGACCGAAGCCGGCCGATCTGCTCCAGCAGGGCGGCGTCCGAACCGGCCATGGCCTCGGCCTCCTGCAACAGCGCGCTGGGGGTCAGGAAGGCGTCATCGCCGTCCTGGCGGCGCGTTCTGATCTCGCCCAGCATGCGGGCGGCGACGATCATGGCTTGGGGATCGCGATGATCGCGGGCCCAGTTCGCGACCTCGGCCGCCGTGACCATCTGGGTGATCGCGCGGGCCTCGGCGTCGGGATCGGGAGGGGGAGAGACCTGGGTCCCGGATTCGGCGGACGAGGCCAGCAGGGCGAGCATGCAGATCGCGATGGCGACCACGGGGACGACGGCGACCGTGTTCCACCGGATCGCCGGACCCGCGCTTTCCACCATATTCGCTCCCCCAAGAGCGTCGCCGAAGTCGGACGACGGGTCGTCGCCGACGGCGATCAATTCGGGGGCGACAGTGACTGAAACGGATAAGGATGCCAAGCGCTTGGCCGCCCGGCCCCGCGCGAGGTTCAGGGCGCCGCGGCGGTCAGGATGCGACGGTCGCTCCGGCGTTGAACCAGAACCACGACCTGGTCGTCGGGGTCGGTCGCGGCGGGCAGGGCCAGCAGGATCGGACGACCGGTCCATTCGCCCAGACGGGTCAGTCCCTTGACCACATTGACGTGACGGACGTCGCGGCCGCGATTGTCTCCGTCCGCCACGGTCACGGTCTGCGGGCCGGGACGGTAGGTGACGGCCCAGACGTCGGCTCCGCCCTGGGGCGGTCTGCCGGAGCCGATGCCGACCGCGTCCGCGCCCTGGCGGAACTGCACCTCGGGCGGAAAGACCCGTCGCGCGGCTTCTTCGTCGACGGCCGCCTGGATCGCCTCGCCCTCGGCCCCGGAGATCTGGCGGCGACCATCGATGACGACCTGGGGCGTATAGACGCTGCGCAGCCGCATGGCCGCCTGATAGGCGCGCTGCCGCTGGGCGAACTCGGGCTTGGCGAAGGTGTCGGGCCAGCCCAGATAATCCCAATAGTCGACCGCATAGGTCAGGGCGATGACGCCGGGCTCCGCCGACAGCGCCTCGACCGCCTCGTTCGCGGCCGGACAGCCGGAACAGCCCTGGGCGGTGAACAACTCGACCACCACGGGTTCGGCCGGCGCGGTCAGCCGGACCGAACGCGCGCCCGCCGGTTGGGCGGTCGAGCCCACGGCGCCGACCAGCCCCAGGGCCAGAACGGCCGTGATGATGAAGCCCCTCGCATCCATGGGCAGGACTCCTAGCGGTCTCCCGCGCCGGCCGCCTCTCATATTCCCGTGAGCGCTCAGTCCATCAGCTGTTGCGACAGATAGACATAGTGCCGGGCCCAGCGTCGCGCGTTGGCCACCGGGTCGGCGTCGTTGGAGTGACCGCCGGACGTCTCCTCGTAATAGAGGTGATCGTGGCCCTGATTGCCCAGCCGCGCGGCGAATTTCCTCGCATGGCCCGGGTGGACGCGGTCGTCGCGGGTGTTGGTGGTGATATAGACGCGCGGGTAGTCGGCATCGGGACGCAGCCGCTGATAGGCGGAATATTCGGCGATGAAGGCTGCGTCGCCAGGAACGCGCGGATCGCCGTATTCGCCGATCCAGGACGCGCCGGCAGGCAGGTCCTGATAGCGCAGCATGTCGATCAGCGGGCTTTCGATCACCGCCGCGTTGAACAGTTCGGGATGCTGGGTGATCGAGACGGAGGTCAGGACTCCGCCGTTCGACCGCCCGTAGATGCCCAGGCGACGGGGCGAGGTCACGCCGCGCGTTTCCAGATCCCGCGCCACGGCGGCGAAATCGTCAAAAGCCAACTGACGGTTCTCGCGCAGGGCCGCCTGGTGCCAGGCCGGGCCGAACTCGCCGCCGCCCCGAATGTTGGCGACCACGTACGCCCCGCCGTTCTCCAGCCACAGCTTGCCAAGTTCGGGCTTGTAGGCGGGCGGGAAGGCGATCTGGAACCCGCCATATCCGAACATGATCGTCGGCGTCGATCCGTCGATCGGCGCGTCGGCCGGACGGACGAGGAAATAGGGGATCTGCGTCCCGTCGGTCGATGTCGCCTCGAACTGTTCGACGACGTGGGTCGAGGCGTCGAACAGGGCCGGGCCGGACTTCAGGGCGGTCAAATCGGCGGCGCCGGCGCCCAGCAGGCTCAGCGTCGGCGGGGTCAGAAAACCCTGGGTCGAGACGAACATCCGGCCCGAACCGCGCGACACGTCGCCGATGCCGACGGCGCTGTTCGCAGGAGCCTCGACCGGGGTCGAGGTCCAGGATGCGGTTCCGTTCGCGCCGAAGGTGAACCGGCGCAGGGCGCCCACGACATTGTCGGAGACGGCCATGACCAGGCCGTCATCCAGCAGGGCGACGCGTTCGACCGATTGGCGCGGACCTGGGCGGAACACCGTGTCGGGATCCGTGTCCGGCGGGGGCGGGCCCTTGTCTTCGCGGGCCAGGGCTTCCAGCGACACGGACAGGACCGTTCCGGCCGGATAGGGTCGGCCGGTATGCGGCGACCAGTCCTCTTCAAGGGTGACGATCAGCCGGTTGTCGAGGACCCCGTGCACGGCGACCCGTTCGGGCAGGTGCAGCTTGACGACGGTCCCGCCCGAGATGCGCCAGGTCTCCGATCGGAAGGTGTCCAGGGGCCGGTTGACGATCGTCGCCAGCACCGCCCCCGCCCCGTCGCGATACACGGTCGGGCTGACCCCATAGCCGCCGTCGGCGATGTCGCCGCGATAGATTTCCGTCGCCTGGGCCAGACGCTGTCCGCGTTTGAGGCGTTTGACGATGAAAGGATAGCCGCTCTCGGTCAGGGTTTCCGGGCCGAAATCGGTGGCGACCAGAAGGGTGTCGACGTCGAACCATTCCAGTCGATGCTTGCCCTCCGGCAGGACGAAGCCGTCCTCGACGAAGGCCCGGGTCGCGGTGTCGAACTCGCGCACGACCACGGCGTCCTTGCCGCCCTCGGACAGGGAGATCAGACAGCGGGTCTCGTCCGGCGCCAGGCAGTTCGCGCCCTTGAAGACCCAGTCCTTGCCCTCGGTCGCCGACAGGGCGTCGACGTCCAGCAGGGTCTCCCATTGCGGCGCGTCGCTGCGATAGCTGTCCAGCGTCGTGCGCCGCCAGACGCCCTTGGGATTGGTCGCGTCCTGCCAGAAATTGCCGATGCCCTCGCCCAGGAAGGACGGCGTCGGAATGCGGTCGGTGGACGACAGGATGTCGAAGGCCTGCGCCCGGAATGTCTCATAGCGCGGATCGCCGGTTAGAACGGCCAGGGACCGCTGGTTCTCGGCCGCGACGAAGGCCATGGCCTCGGCGCCCTCGACCTGTTCCAGCGCCAGGTGGTCGTCGGCGGCGCGAACACCGGCCGGCGATAGGTCCGCGGGCAGGTGGGGCGGCGGGGTCTGGGCCAGAGCCACGCCCGGCGCGAGCAGCGCCGCGACGGCCGCCACGGTCATCAGGATCGAACGCATCAAACTCTCCGCTATTCCTGCGCCGGCTCGTCCATCAGCCGGCGCGTCAGATAGGTGTATTCCAGCGCGATCCGACGTGCCGTTTCGCGCAGATTGGCTCCCGCCGCGTGGCCGCCGTCGGTGTTCTCGTAGAACAGCACCGGATAGCCCAGCGCCTCCATCCGCGCGGCCGCCTTTCGGGCATGGCCCGGATGAACCCGGTCATCCTTGGTCGAGGTGTGGATGAAGACTTCCGGATAAGGCTGGCCCGCGCGCAGATTCTGATAGGGCGAATATTCGCCGATCCAGGCGCGCTGTTCGGGGATGTCCGGATCGCCGTATTCAGCCCGCCAGGACGCCCCGGCCAGCAGTCGGTGAAAGCGGAACATGTCGAACAGAGGCACCTGGATGACCGCCGCGTTGATCAGGTCCGGCCTCTGGGTCAGCATCGCCCCCATGAACAGGCCGCCCTGCGACCCGCCCATGATGCCCAGATGCGGCTGGCTGGTGATGTTCCTGTCGATCAGGTCCAGGGCCACGGCCTGGAAATCCTCATGCGCCCGCTGGCGGTTCTGTTGCAGGGCCGCATCGTGCCAGTTGGGCCCGAACTCGCCGCCGCCGCGCGTGTTGGCCACGACATAGACCCCGCCGCGCTCCAGCCACAGCTTGCCGACCGTGGGCGAATATCCGGGCAGCATCGACACCTGAAACCCGCCATAGCCGTACAGCAGGGTCGCATTCGTGCCGTCCATCGCCATGTCGTCGCGATGCACCACGAAATAGGGGATCATCGTGCCGTCGGCCGAGCGGGCCTCGAACTGTTCCACCGTCATGCCGTCGGCGTCGAACTTGGCCGGGATCGACTTGACCTGGGCCATCTGGCCCGTCGCCGCATCGACCAGCGACAGGGTCGAGGGCGTCAGGTATCCGGCCACGCTTACGAAGATTCGATCGTCCTGTTCCGACGCTGAACCCAGCCCCACGGTGGCGTTCTCGGGCAGGTCCAGACGGGTGCGTGACCATTCGCCGGACGGGTTCGGCTGATAGACATAGGCCGCGCCGCGAACGTTTTCGTACAGGGCCACGACCAGCTTGTTGCGGGTGGCGTTGATGGCCTCCACCGCCTCGCGCGGACCGGGGCGGATGACCAGCCGGGCGGGCGACGCCTGATCGGCCAGCCAGGCGTCCAGCGTCCAGGCCACGACATCGCCGGTCTTGAACGCCTGTCCCGAGGGCGCGGTCCAGTCCTGTTTGATCGTCACGACCAGCTGGCCCTGCACCAGGGCGTCGATGTCGGACTTGTCCGGCAGCCGCAGCCGCGTGGTGGTCCCGTCCGCGTTCAGCAGGTGGGTTTCGCCCTCATAGAAGCTGACGCCCCGGTTGATGATCACCGCCTGGATCACCCCGTCGGCGTCGCGCAGCGTTCCCGCCCCGACCGAGACGTCGGACGGCTGGCCGGTGAACAGGGTCTCGGCCTGATCGATCGTCTGGCCCCGCCGCAGCCGTTTGACGATCATCGGATAGCCCGAGGAGGTCAGACTGCCCTCGCCGAAATCGCGGGCGATCAGCAGGGTGTCGGCGTCGATCCAGGTCGCCCCGCCTTTTGACTCCGGCAGTTCGAAGCCGCCTTCGACGAAGGCGCGGGCCTCGGAATCGTATTCGCGGATCACGACCGCATCCTTGCCGCCGTCGGAGAGGGAGATCAGGCACAGCCGCTCTTCCGGCGGCAGGCAGGACGCGCCCTTGTAAACCCAATTCTTGCCCTCGGCTTCGGACAGGGCGTCGATGTCCAGGATGGTCTCCCACTCCGGCGCGTCGGTGCGGTAGCTGTCGATCGTCGTGCGCCGCCAGACGCCGCGCACATGGGTCGCGTCCTGCCAGAAATTGTCGATCATGCCGTCGTGGGTGAAGCCCGGCGACGGAATGCGGTCCCGCGCCTGAACCAGGGCCAAAGCCTGTTCGTGCAGGCCTTCGTAGCGCGGATCGCCCTGCAGCACGCCGAGCGAGCGGCTGTTGTGCTCTTCGACCCAGGCCATGGCGCGTTCGCCGTCGATCTCTTCCAGCCACAGGTAGGGATCGGTCGCGTCGGTGGTGGCGAAACCGCCCTCGACCAGGGGCGGATTGGGAGGCGTCTGGGCGATGGCGGGAGCTCCGAAGGCGGTGGAGGCGAGCAGGGCGAGCGCGGCGCGACGGATCATGGGCGTGTCCTGTTTGGGTCGCGGCACCTTAAGACCGGACCCGCCCGCGGCAAGGCGGCGAACCGCCACCTTACCGATTTGTCATCCGCACCTTTCAGTGGCTGCCTTCGTCGGGGATGCACAACAGGTTGCCGCAGGCCTTGCAGTGGACGGCGTCCGGGTCGTGAACCTGAAGACCGCAGCGATCGCAGGGATGACGCACCTTGTGCGGCCTCAGCAGGGTCTGGCCCAGACGCACGAACAGGGTCACCCCCACCAGCATGATGACGATCGAGACGATCCGCCCCCAGGCCCCCGGCAGCAGGATATCGCCGTATCCGGTCGTGGTCAGGCTGGTGACGGTGAAATACAGGGCGTCGATCCAGCCGCTGATCCCCTCATACCGACCCATGAAGCTGGTGTAGACGAACCCGGTCGCGACGAAGACGAAGGTCACCAGGGCGACCACGGCCCGCGTCGTGTCCTCCACCCGCGTGTCGTCGTATTTGCGGCCGATGGTGCGCCAGAAGAAGTCGGAGTTGACCAGGGTCCACAGCCGGATCACCCGCAGGAAACCGAGGTTGAACAGCCAGGCCGGGAACAGCAGGGTCGCCAGGATGAACAGATCGACCCAGACGATCGGCCGTTTCAGCCAGTCCTTCAGATCGGCCCAGGCCAGGGCCCGCGCCGCCAGATCCAGCGCCAGCAGACAGGCGATCACATAATCGACGACATAGAAGGCCAGGATGCTGTTCTTCAGCAGAGGCGCGGCGATGAAGAAGGCGATGATGATCATGTCGATGACCAGCACCGCCAAGCGGAACCGCACCGCCGTCTGCGACGAACCGTGATAGAGCGCCCGCAGCCGGGCCCGCAGGCGCAGACCCCCTTCGCGGGGCCGATCAGTGGAGGTCATGGCCTGTATCTAGGGCCGCAGGCTGACGAAGGCCACCGTTCGGCCTATATGCGCGTCATGAGCGCGCCCACTCCCTTTGTGAAGATGAACGGCGCCGGCAACGACTTCGTCGTGGTCAATGCCTTGACCACGCCGTTCGCGCCCGGCGACGACGCGGTGCGGGCCCTGGCGGACCGAACCACCGGACAGGGGTTCGATCAGTTGATCGCCATCGAGCCGTCCGGCACGGCCGACGCCTTCATGCGGGTGTGGAACGCCGATGGCGGCGTGGTCGAGACCTGCGGCAACGCCCTGCGCTGCGTCGGCTGGATGCTGATGCAGGCGAACGGCGCCGACAGTGTCGTCGTCGACACGCTTGGCGGTCAGACCACGGCGCGGCGTGCGGGCGATCACCGGATCACCGTCGACATGGGCGCGCCCCGGCTGGACTGGCGCGAGATCCCCCTGGCCGAGGAAATGGACACCCGCGGCATCGAGCTGCAGGTCGGGCCGATCGACGACCCTGTGCTGCATACGCCTGGCGCGGTCTCGATGGGCAATCCGCACGTGGTCTTCTTCACCGACCGCCAGGACGACGCCTTCGTGACCGGCTCCGGCTCCCTGATCGAACACCATCCGCTGTTCCCGCAGGGCGTGAACGTGGGGTTCGCCAACGTGCTGGCCCCCGATCGCATCCGGTTGCGCGTCTGGGAACGCGGGGCCGGCCTGACCCGGGCCTGTGGCACCGGCGCCTGCGCGGCCCTGGTCGCTAGTGCTCGGCGAGGGCTGACGGGGCGCAGCGCGACCGTCGTCGTCGATGGCGGCGAGCTGGAAATCGTCTGGGACGAGGAAACCGGCCACGTCCTGATGACTGGCCCGGTCGAGGTCGAGCGGACCGGCGTGCTGACGCTCTGAGCCGGATGAACGCGGCTTCCGTGGCGTCAACGGTTGTCGGTTCGCGACCGCCGCTCTAGGACATTCGGGTTCCCGATGCCCGAAAGCGCCCGATGCCCGACCTGACCGACAAACAGACCTTTTCCGACCAGGATGCGCTGGATTTTCACCAGCACCCGACGCCGGGCAAGATCTCGATGGCGCCGACCAAGCCGATGGCGACCCAGCGCGATCTGTCACTGGCCTATTCGCCCGGCGTGGCGATCCCCGTTCTGGCGATCGCCGAGGACGCCGACCGGGCCTATGACTATACGTCCAAAGGCAATCTGGTCGCGGTGATCTCGAACGGCACGGCGATTCTAGGCCTGGGCAACCTGGGTCATATGGCGTCCAAGCCGGTGATGGAGGGCAAGTCGGTCCTGTTCAAACGGTTCGCCGACGTCGACAGCTTCGATGTCGAGGTCAAGACCACCGACCCGGACGAGTTCATCACCGTGGTCAAGAACATCGGCGACACCTGGGGCGGCATCAATCTGGAGGATATCAAATCCCCCGAATGTTTCGTGATCGAAAGCGAGCTTCAGGATCTGCTGGACATCCCCGTCTTCCATGACGACCAGCACGGCACGGCCATCATCTCGACCGCCGGCTTGATCAACGCGGCCTATATCGTTGGCAAGAAGCTGGAGGACATGAAGGTCGTTCTGGCCGGCGCCGGCGCGGCGGGCCTGTCGTCGATCGGCCTGATGAAGGCGATGGGGGTCAAGGCCGAGAACACCGTGATCGTCGACCGCGACGGCGTGGTCTACAAGGGTCGCGCCGAGATGGACCAGTGGAAGGCGGCGCACGCCACCGACACGCCACTTCGGACCCTGGCCGAGGCCATGGTCGGCGCCGACGTGGTGCTGGGCCTCGCCGCCAAGGGCGCCATCACCAAGGAGATGGTCGCCTCGATGGCGCCCAATCCGATCATCTTCGCCATGGCCAATCCCGACCCCGAGATCACCCCCGAAGACGTGCTGTCCGTGCGCTCCGATGCGATCATGGCCACCGGCCGGTCCGACTATGTGAACCAGGTCAACAACGTCCTGGGCTTTCCCTACATCTTCCGGGGCGCGCTCGATGTTCGCGCCCGGCGGGTGAACCACGAGATGAAGATGGCCTGCGCCCAGGCCCTGGCCCAGCTGGCCCGCGAGGACGTGCCCGACGAGGTCGCCGCCGCCTATTCGGGCCGCAAGCTCAAGTTCGGCCGCGACTACATCATCCCCACCCCCTTCGATCCGCGCCTGATCTGGTACATTCCGCCGTTCGTCGCCCAGGCGGCGATGGACACCGGCGTGGCCCGCGTCAACATCGACGACATGGATGCCTACCGGTCGGCCCTGCGCCAACGGGTCGATCCGTCGGCGGCGCTGATGCAGAAGATATCGTCCGCCGTGCGCGCCGCGCCGAACAAGCGGGTCGTCTTCGCCGAGGGCGAGGAAACCACCGTCATCCGCGCGGCCTGGGCCTTCAAACAGGCCGAACTCGGCACGCCCGTCCTGCTGGGTCGCGAGGATCTGATCCGCCAGAATGCGGCCGAGGCCGGGCTCGAGTTCGACGAACTGGGCATCGAGATCGTGAACGCCCGCGTGTCGGAAATGAACGACGAATACACCGACTGGCTCTACGGCAAGCTGCAACGCCGCGGCTATCTGCGTCGTGACGTGCAGCGGATGATCAATCAGGACCGCAACTATTTCGCCGCCGCCATGGTGGCGCGCGGTCAGGCGGATGCCGTCGTCACCGGCACGACGCGTAACTTCAACATGGTTCTGAAAGAGGTCCTGCGCGTCCTGGACGTGAAGGAAAGCCTGATCGGCCTGTCGATCGTCCTGGCCAAGGGCCGCACCCTGTTCGTGGCCGACACCTCGATCCACGAGCTGCCCTCGGCCGAGGAACTGGCCGAAATCGCCGTCCAGGCGGCCGCGACCGTGCGCAAGCTGGGTCGCACGCCACGCGTGGCCTTCCTGTCCTATTCCACCTTCGGCAACCCGCCGGGCGAACGCGGCGACAAGGTGCGCGAGGCGATCCGGATCCTGGATCAACGCGGCGTCGATTTCGAGTACGAGGGCGAGATGCCGCCCGAACTGGCCATCGATCCGGCCCTGCGGTCCAACTATCCGTTCATGCGCCTGTCGCGCGAGGCCAATGTGCTGGTCATGCCGGCGCTGCATTCCGCCGCCATCTCGACCCAGTTGGTCCAGGCCCTGGGCGGGGCGACCGTGATCGGTCCGCTGCTGGTCGGGCTGGAGAAGTCGGTGCAGATCGTCTCGCTGGGCGCCTCGGTGTCCGAGATCATCACCGCCGCCACCTTCGCCGCCTATGAAGAGGGCGTCAGCGTCGATTTCGAACCCCAGGACGAGGCGGCCCCGCCCCATCCCAGCGCGGCGGCCGAACGCTCGATGACCTCGGTCCCGCCGACGGCCGAATAGGATCCGGTCAGGACGGCTGACCTTCGGTCTGGGCGACGGCCGTCTCGGCGTCATCGGTCTTCAGGCGATTCTGAAGCTCGGTCTGTTTGCGGGCGACGATGAAGGCGAGGACGATCGCGAAGATTCCGATCGCCGTCGAATACAGGAAGAAGACCACATAGCCTGCGCCCAGCGCGGCCGGTGTGACGCCGCTCGTCGCGGCGCCCTCCACCAGCGAACCTGCCGGCAGGCGGGTGAAAAGCCCCTTCAATGGCGCGAACAGGCCGCCCGTCTCCGCCGCGCGCGCCGATCCTTCGACGATCCGGCCGGATTGCGATGCGATCAGCTTGCCAGGCAAGGCATAGAGCGAACTGAACAGGGCGTACTGGGTCGCGGTGAAGCCGATCGATGTCAGGCTGGACATATAGGCGATCAGGGCGGTCCCTGCGTAACCGGTGGCGATGTTATCGACGCCGATGGCGATGGTCAGGGCCGACAGGCTGGGCCCCTGGGTCGCGAGCCAGGCGAACACCAGGTTTGACACCGGACTCATGAAGGCGCCGATCACCATGGTCCGGATCAGCCCCAGCCTGGCCACGGACCAGCCGCCGATGAAGACGCCCAGGGTGGTCATGATAACCCCGAACACCTTTCTCACCTCGGCGAGTTCGGTCTTGGTGAACCCGAGATCCAGATAGAAGGGGTTCATGATGTTGAGCACGAAATCCGCCAGTCGATAGACGCAGATCAGGGCCAGGATCAGGGTCGCGACCCCCGCGAACCGACGGTAGAAATCCATCACCGGCTGTCCGAACGATCCGGCCAGATACGCGCCGGGGCGGGTCTTCACCCTTGGAATGGGCCAACAGGCCAGGACCAGCAGCGCCAGCCCGCCGAACGTGGCCGCGACCTGCAGATAGGCGCCGTCCGGCTTGGCCGCCCAGACCGCCTTCAGCGCCTCGCCGTCGGAGGCGGACTGTCCGATCAACGACAGCGCGCCGGCCAGCATATCGGCCTGTCCGGTCAGGCCCGATCCGATGATCAGCGCGGCGATCAGGATTACGGCCAGACGCGCGATCCATTCCAGCAACTCCAGCGGCGGACGCGAAGGCACGTCGCCGACCGGGATCGGGCGGTTGACGTGGGCCTGCTCGCGCGGCGCCAGCAATACGCCGCCGACCCCGATCCCCATCAGGGCGGCCATCACGGCATAGGACAGGTTCCAGTTATACAGGTCGGCCAGGACCAGCGGCACGGCACCCGCGACGATGATGGCGACGCGATAACCCCACTGGTACGCAGCGGCCATCGCCCCGTGACGGGCGTCGTCTGACGCCTCGATGCGCCAGGCGTCGATGACGATGTCCTGCGTGGCGCCGAAGAAGCCCACGATCACGGCGAACACCGCGACCGATCCAAGGGCCGTGGCCGGGTTCAGTCCTGCGATGGACCACAGCCCCAGGATGACGATCGCCTGGGTCACGATCATCCACGACCGTCGGTGTCCCAGGAACCGCGTCAGGATCGGCACCCGGGTGCGATCGATCAGGGGGGCCCAGATGAATTTCAGGGAATAGCTCAGGGTCGCCAGAGCGAAGAATCCGATCACCTCGAGCGACAGGCCGCTCTCGCGCAGCCAGGCCGACAGGGTGTCGAAGATCAGCAGATTCGGCAGCCCTGCCGAAAATCCCAGCAGCAGCATCACGAACACGCGACGCTCGCCATAAACGGCGAGACCGCCAAACCGGCTGGCAGGCTCTGGCGGCGCACCTTCGGGCGTGACGGGCGTCTGGGTCATGGTCGGCGACTCGGCTGGGCGTGACGCCCCCGGGCGCCCTATGCGGCGCAGACCTTGGCGCGGATGTCGCCGCTCGTCCAGCGGGCCAGGGCGGCGCGCAGAGGCTCCAGCTCCAGCGGCTTGACCAGATGGTCGTCCATGCCCGCCTCCAGACAGATGCGACGGTCCTCGGCAAAGGCGTTGGCCGTCAGGGCGATGATCGGCGTGCGGTCGCCGGCGGCGCGAATGGCGCGGGTCGCGGCGGCCCCGTCCATGCCGGGCATCCGCATGTCCATGAAGACGAGGTCGTAACGGGCGCGCTTCATGGCGGCGACGGCCTCGTCGCCCGTGCCGGCGGTCTCGACCACGCAGCCTTCGCGGCGCAGCAGGGTGCGGGCCAGAAGGGCGCCGACCGGATTGTCCTCGGCCAGCAGCACCCGGGTTCCCGCGAACCGCACCGGCAGGACGCGGTCGTCCTCGGGCGGCAGGCCACGCGGCGCGCCGGGGGCGGCCTCGCCGGCGGTGGCGGCGGCGCGGACCCGTTCGACCAGGGAGGCGCGACGCAGCGGCTTGATCAGATAGCCGTGGAAGCCCACGGCGCGGTAGCGGGCGATCATCTCCCGCTCGGACGGTTTCAGCAGGACGACGCCACGTCCGCTCTGTGGCAGGCCGGCCAGGGGCAAACCGGACGCGGCGGCTTCCGCATGGTCGACCAGGGTCACCGGCGCCGGCTTGCGCGACGTCGCGAGAACGCCGCCCGAGGCGGCGATCTGGTTCTGTGCAGCGGTGCGGACGAAGGGATCCGGCGAGCGGACGGCGACGGACATCCCCTGCAGGTCGCCGGTGCGGGCGGCTGCGTCGGGCGCGGCCTCGAAGGCGGCGCGGAAGACAAATCGGGATCCGCCCTGGCCGTCCTCCGCATCCGGACGATCCGAGACGATCACCGCGCCGTCCATGGCCGTGGCCAGACGCCGGACCACGGCCAGGCCCAGGCCGGCGCCGCCGTGTCGGGTCGCGTCCGAGGCGTCGACGTGCCCGAACTCCTCGAAGATACGGGTGCGGGCCTCGACCGGAACGCCGGGACCGGTGTCGTCGATGATGAAGGCCAGTTCCGGTCGCGCCGCCAATCCGGCGATCCGTTCAACGGCGATACGGACCCCGCCGGTCTCGGCGAATTTCACCGCATTGCCCGCCAGATTGAACAGCACCTGACGCAACCGGCCTTCGTCGGCCAGGATGTCGGGGGCGTCCGGCGCCACCGACCAGACGATCTCCAGCCCCTTCTCATGCGCCCGGGGGCTGAGAAGTTCGGCGACGCCGCGAACCAGGGCCTCCAGATCGACGGGGGCGGGGTCGAACTCCAGCTTGCCGGCCTCCAGCCGGGCATAGTCGAGAAGGTCGTTGACCAGACCCAGAAGGTGTTCGGCCGAATCCTTGGCCGCCTCCGCATAGGCGCGCTGGGCGCCGTCCAGTCGCGTACGGGTCAACAGGCCCAGCATTCCGATCACCCCGTTCAGGGGGGTGCGCATCTCGTGGCTCATCAGTCGCAGAAAGGGATCGGCCCCGCCGCCGGATGGTTTCGCCGAACCGTCGTTGGATGCCCTGCGTCGCGCCATGCCCGTCTCCGATGAAGGGCGATCCTGCGCCGGCGCGGGTTAAGGACGGTTCAATCCGCAGGGTTTCCAAGGTGTTCCCGCACGGCCCGCACGACAAGGACCGCCGCGCGGCCTCAGTAGGCCGTCATGCCGATCCGGCCGGTCTCCCTCCCGCCGTCCTGACGCTCGAAATCGCCCTGGGCCCCGACGGTCGATCGGCGATAGATCAGGGCCTCGGCGATGTGGCGGCGCAGCACGCCGGTCGAACCCTCCAGATCGGCGATCGTGCGGGCCAGACGCAAGGTCCGGGTCCAGCCGCGCGCGGTCAGTCCGCCCGCCTCGCCGGCCCGCATCAGCAGCGCCCGGCCCGCCTCGTCGGGCGTAGCGAAACGCTCCAGCACATCGCCCGAGGAGCGGGCGTTCAGGGCCTGAAGGGGGTCGAGCCCGGCTTCGCGCACCCGGTCCTCCTGCATCGCCCGGGCGACGGCGACCCGGGCGGCGGCCTCGGCCGTGCCTTCGGCGGGCGCGGGCAGGGCCATGTCGGCGGCGGTGACCGGGGGCGTTTCGACGGTCAGGTCGATCCGATCGAACATCGGGCCCGAGATCCGGTTCTGATAATCCCGCTGGCACCGGGGCGCCTTGCCGCAGGCCCCCTTGCCCGCCCCGCCGATACCGCAGCGGCAGGGGTTCATCGCGGCCACCAGCTGGAACCGCGCCGGGTAGCGGACGTGGGCGTTCGCGCGGGCCACCACGATCTCGCCGGTTTCCAGCGGCGCGCGCAGGCTGTCCAGCGCCTGGGCCGAATATTCGGGCAGTTCGTCCAGGAACAGCACGCCGTTGTGGGCCAGGGAGGCCTCGCCCGGTTTGGCGCGCAGCCCCCCGCCGGTCAGGGCCGCCATTGAGGCGGAATGGTGGGGCGCGCGGAACGGCCGGTCGCGCGTCAGGGCGCCGCGTTCGATCAGTCCGGCCACCGACCAGACCATGGAGGTCTCCAGCAGTTCGGTCGGCGTCAGCGGAGGCAACAGGCCCGGCAGGCGTTGCGCCATCATCGACTTGCCCGATCCGGGCGGGCCGACGAACAACAGATTGTGCCCCCCGGCCGCAGCCACCTCGAGCGCGCGCTTCGCGCTCTCCTGACCCTTGACGTCGCGCAAGTCGGGAACCGCGGCGCCCGACCGAACGGGGCCGGGTTCCGGCGCGCGCAGCACGGTCGCGCCCTTGAAGTGGTTGATCAGGCCGATCAGCGACCGGGGGGCGAGGATCGACACGTCGCCCGCCCAGGCGGCCTCTGGCCCATTGGCCTCGGGACAGATCAGGCCCAGCCCCATCGAGGCGGCGGCCACGGCGGCCGGCAGGGTTCCGCCGACGGGCTGGATCCGCCCGTCCAGCCCCAGTTCGCCCAGCGCGGCCCAACCCTGCAAGGCATCCGGCTGGATCACGCCCAGGGCGGCCAGCAGGGCCAGGGCGATCGGAAGGTCGAAATGGCTGCCTTCCTTGGGCAGGTCGGCGGGGGCCAGGTTGGCGATGATCCGCTTGGCCGGAAGCGCCAGGCCGATGCCGGCGAAGGCCCCTCGCACCCGCTCCCGGCTCTCGGCCACGGCCTTGTCCGGCAATCCGACGATGGAGAAGATGGTCGGGCCTTCGCTGCCGACCAGCTGGACCTCGACGGAAACGCGCCGCGCCTCGACCCCCTCGAACGCCACCGTCGCGATGCTGGCCAGCATGTCCGCCCTCCACGTTTCACGTGGAACGAAACATGAACTCAGCGGGATTGCAATAGCGACGTTATGCGCTGGGAACGTGTTTCGCCTCGATCACGTCCCACAGGATGGCGGCGGCGTCGACGCCGCTGAATTCCTTCAGCTGCACCGCGCCCGTCGGCGAGGTGACGTTGATCTCGGTCAGATAGTCGCCGATCACGTCGATGCCGACGAACATCAGGCCGCGCGCCTTCAGTTCCGGTCCGATGATGTCGCAGATCTCCCGGTCCCTGTCCGTCAGCTCGACCGGCGCGGCCGTACCGCCGACCCGCAGGTTCGACCGCACCTGTCCCTTGGCCGGAACGCGGTTGATGGCGCCGACCGGCTCGCCGTCGATCAGGATGATCCGCTTGTCGCCCTTTTCGACCGCCGGGATGAATTTCTGGATCACCAGCGGATCGCGAGACCCCGTGGCGTGAATCTCGATCAGGGCTTCCAGGTTTGGATCGCCGGCCTTCAGGCGCACCACGCCCGACCCGGCCGCGCCATGCAGGGGTTTCAGCACCACGTCGCCGTGGCGTTCGTGGAAATCGACCAGAGCGACCGGGTCCGAACTGATCAGGGTCGGCGGCTGCACGCCCTCGAACCGGGTCGCATAGAGTTTCTCGGGCGCCGAACGGACCTCAGCCGGATCGTTGACCACCAGGGTGCGCGGATGGACCGTCTCCAGAAGATAGGTGGCGGTCACATAGGCCATGTCGAACGGCGGGTCCTGACGCATCAGGATGACATCGACGTCCTTGCCCAGATCCAGCTTCACCTCGTCGCCGAGGGTCACATGGTCGCCGTGGACCTGGCGCAGAACCACCGGGCGCGCACGGCAGAACAGATCACCGTCCTCCAGCGCCAGGGTGCGGAAGTCATAGACCCACAGGGGATGGCCGCGTTGCTGGGCTTCCAGCGCCAGGAAGAAGGTCGTGTCCGAAGCGATGTTGACCGCTTCGATGGGGTCCATCTGGATGGCGACCTTGAGCATGCGGCTTTCCCTGTGCGCTTTCGTAACCCCCGTTCCGGAGTCGGGAGCGGCCCTGCTCAAGTAGTGCGAAGCGCGCCGAGACCAAGCGGAAACTTCAGTTCAGCTGCATTCGCAGCCGGTCCACGGCGGCGCCGGGCACATAGTCGTCCTGGCCGGCCACGGCGCGAGCGCGGGACAGGGCGTCCAGGGCGCCGGCGAGGATGCCCTGTTTCTCGCGTGCGGCGGCGACGTCCAGCCAGGGCCGGTGGTCCTCCGGATCCAGCAGGGCGCGCCGAACCGCCGAGCGTTCGGCGCAGCCATAGTCTCCGGCCTTGATGGCGCGGCTGAACAGCACGTTCTGCAGCCGGATCAAGGCCTGGCGGTCGCTGACCGGCGCCATCAGAACATCCAGTCGGTCGGCCACATGCGGCGTAAGCCCGGCGCGCAGGGCGCGGCGGGTCAGCTCGGACGGCATCACCACCCGGCCCTGGCTGAACGGATCCAGCGCCACCGGCCCGGCGGGCGTATCGACCCGCAGCAGGAAATGGTTGGGAAAGTCGACGCCCTGGGCCGTGATCCCGACCCGTCGCGCCGCATCCAGATAAAAGACCGCCAGGGCCGCCGACAGGCCGCGACGTCGCTCGGCCACGTCGATGACGTCGGTATTGGCCGCGTCGTCATAGTGCAGCAGATCGCCGTTCAGCCGCATGTCGGCCGCCATGGTTTCGGCCAGGGCGTCGTCAGGGCTCTCGCCGCCGACCCGTTCGGCCAGACGCTCTGCGGCCGCGTCGGCCAGATGCCGGGCCGGCGCGGCGTCGCGAAATGGATCGTCGTGGATGGCGCAGGCGATCGCCGCCTCAAGCAACGGAAAGGCGTCGTCCTCGGCCTGACCGGCCTCTTCCAGAATGGATTCCGCGTCCTCCCGCGTCACCGTGACGTCCCCCGACGACCCCGTTCCCCGACGTATGGGAACTACAGGTTGCGACGATGGCGCGGAAATCGCCTCGGGGCCAGCGCCACGGTATCGATCCGCAACAGAAGTCCGGCCAAGCTGGGTCTTTGACGCAACAGTGCGGCCCCGGCCTGACGGAGTCGTTCCAGCTGTCGCGGATCGATCGCGATCAGCGCCGCCGCCATCGTCGCACGCTGCTTGACCTCGACCACCACCAAGGTGCGACCGCGCCGCGCCAGGATGTCAATCTCGGCGCCGGGCGTCTTCAGGCGAAACCCCAGCAGTTGATAGCCCTTCAGCATCAGCCAGACGGCGGCGATCCATTCGGCGCCGTGACCCTGCTGAAAGGCCCGCCCGCCCAGCGACTGTCGCCAGACCGCCTTGGGCTTCGGCGCGGGCGTCGGGACGCGAATCCGCTTCATCCCTTGCCCTGAAGCTCCAGCGCGCGGCGATACAGCGCCTTTCTAGGCAGATCGAGGATACCGGCGACTTCGGACGCCGCTTCTCCCGTCGACAGCCGGGCCAGGGACTCGGTCAGGGCCGCGTCGATGTCGGCGGCGCTGGCCGTCTCGGTGTCCCCCGGCCCGACGACCACCACGATCTCGCCCTTGGGCCCGTCGCAGCGCGGATCGACGGCGAGTTCGGTCAGGTCGCCGCGCACCGCCTCCTCATACATTTTGGTCAGTTCGCGACAGACGGCGGCGGGGCGCGGGCCCAGCACGGCGGCCATGTCCGTCAGGCTGGCCTTCAGGCGTGGGCCGCTCTCGAAGAAGACCAGGGTCTGACGCGCCGCCTTCAACTCCGTCAGCATCGTGAGGCGCGCCCCGGACCTGGCCGGCGGGAACCCGGCGAACAGAACCCGGTCCGCGGGCAGGCCCGACAGCACCAGCGCCGCCAGCAGGCTGGACGCGCCGGGGATCGGGTGAACCGGCAGACCCGCCGCGATCACCGCGCGGGCGACGACAAAACCGGGGTCCGAAATCACCGGCGTCCCGGCGTCGGACACCAGGGCTACCACCGCCCCGTCCCTGATCCGCGCGATGGCGCGTTCGGCGGCCTGGGCCGAGGCATGGTCGTCGCAGCGTTCCAGCCGCGCCTTCAGCCCATAGGCGCTCAGCAATTTGGCGCTGACCCGGGTGTCCTCGGCCAGCACCAGATCGGCCGCGGCCAGGATGTCCAGCGCCCGCAACGTCATGTCGCGCAGGTTCCCGATCGGGGTCGAGACCAGATACAGCCCCGGCGACACCGGCCGGGGCGGCGGCGCGGTCGGGGGAAAGGGACTGGGCTCGCTCATCGCGCGACCGTGCCAGCGACGGGCCGGCGGGACAATGCGCGGGAATGCTCGCGGCTCACGTCAGCAGCGCCTTCAGCACCGAATCCAGCACGGGCCGACCGGTCGCCGTGGCGGCGAGGCGTCCGTCTGCGATGGCGACGAAGCCGTCCTCGACCAGATCGGCGATCGGCCCCGACGCGGGGTCCAGGCCAAGGGCGGAAAGATCGCTGACGGCGACCCCCTCGACCGTGCGCAGACCCAGCAGCACCCGTTCCTCGGCGGCGGCGCGGGCGTCCAGCGTCTCGCGCTCCGACCAGGGCGCGCCGCCCGCGACGCCCGCGATATAGTCGCCGACGCGCCGGTGCGCGACGGTGGCCGTCCGCACGCCGTCCATGGTGATGCGGCCGTGGGCGCCGGGCCCGACGCCGACATAGTCGCCACCGCGCCATACATGCAGATTGTGGGCCGACCGCGCCGCGACCCCGCGGGCGTGGTTGGACACCTCATAGGCGTCAAAGCCCGCGGCGCTCAGAACCTGTTCTGTCGCTTCATAGAGGTCGGCGGACGTGTCCTCGTCTGGCGGTGTCAGGGTTCCCCGCTCGAAAGCCCGGGCGAACGCAGTGCCCTCCGCGATGGTCAGCTGATAGGGCGAGACGTGTTCGAAGCCCATGGCCAGGGCCTCGGTCAGGGCCGCGCGCCAGTCCGCCACGGTCTGGCCGGGAAGGGCGTGAATCAGGTCGATCGACAGGCGATCAAAGATCGAGGCCGCGACCGCAATGGCCCGTCGGGCTTCGTCTGCGGAGTGGTTGCGTCCCAGAAACGCCAGGCTGGCGTCGTCCAGCGACTGAACCCCCAGCGACAGGCGGTTGACGCCCGCATCCTTCAGGGCGGCGAAATGGGCGGCCTCGGCGTCGGTCGGATTGGCCTCCAGCGTGATCTCGACATCTCCGCCGGGAAACGCCGCCCGGATCCGGCCGATGACGACCGCCACGTCCCGGGGCCGCATCAGCGACGGGGTGCCGCCGCCGAAGAAGATCGACGCCAGCGGGCGCGGCCCCAGGAGCGCGGCCTGGGCGGACAGGTCGCACAGGATGGCCTCGACCAGCACGGCCTGTTCCTCGACCCACCCGCGATCCTTGACCACGTTGAAATCGCAATAGGGACAGAGGCGGGCGCAATAGGGCCAGTGGACATAGACGGCGACGGCGTCGCCCGGCCCGGGAGAGACGTCAGTCAATCAGGGCCGCCTTCAGCCTGGCGAAGGCCAGGCTGCGGTGGCTGAGGCTGTCCTTCAGTCCGGGCTCCATCTCTCCGAAAGTCCGGTCATGACCCCGGGGGATGAAGATGGGGTCATAGCCGAACCCCTTGTCGCCGCGGGGCGGGAAGGCGACGACTCCATCGACCCGCCCCTCGACCACCACAGAGGGACCGTCGGGCCAGGCCACCGCCAGGGCCGAGGTGAACCAGGCCGACGGGTCCGTCGCGCCCAGCTCCTCCAGCCGCGTCTCGATCTTGCCCATCGCCGCCGCGAAATCTCTCTGGGGTCCGCCCCAGCGCGCCGAGAATATGCCCGGCGCCCCGTCCAGAGCCGCGACCGACAGGCCGGAATCGTCGGCCAGACTGACCTCGCCCGAGAACTGGGCCGCATGGCGCGCTTTCAACATGGCGTTGCCGGCGAAAGTAGTCTCGGTTTCGGCCGGTTCCGGCAGGTTCAGCTCACCGGCGGTGACCACCGTGTAATGTCCGTCCAGCAGGGCATCGATTTCGCGCGCCTTTCCGGCGTTGTGCGTGGCTGCGACAAGCCGCATCCCCTTGATAAGCTTCAACTTCATCCCCGATCACGCCCCTGAAACATTTCATTGCTCAATTTTAATATCGTTAAACGATAAGTAACGTGACCCGAAGGCACGCAAGGCCTATCTATTATCTCAAGAACGGAGGCCACAACGTTCCCCGGATTGGTCGATAGAGACAAGTCTGAACCCTGTGGCGATGAAAACGGGCAATCAATGACCCGTCTCAGGATCGAAGGATAGAACGATGAACACGATGAACGCCTCGCTGATGATGGACAAGGTCGGCGCTGTGCTGATCAACGCCGCCCTGCTCGCCGCCATGCCGACCGCCCTGGTCGCCATCCTGGTGCAGGCCTTCTGATTCAGGTGTCGCTATCGCTCGCGATGCGGTCGTTCGCTGCTTGAACGACGAAGTCCGGGCTCTCTGAATCCCCTGGCTGCCGATCTCCATGTTTCTGAAAGGAAGCTGCGGCAGCCAAGACCGAAGAGGTTTTGACTCCTTGAACCAGAACACGATGTATAGAGCCGTGTCGGGGTTCGCCGGACCCCGCACGGCCATCGCGCCCTAGAATTTTTCCGGTCCCGAGCTGTCGATGTCCGCCACCCGGCCCGAACTGCGCCTGCCGAAGATGCTCAAGGGCTTTCGCGCGCCGTTCAGGACCATCGGACCCGGCTCGGTCTCCAGTCTTCTGAAGATCGCGCTGGACGTGGCCTATGTGCTGCTGATGATCATCACGGCGGTCCTGCTGCTGGTTCTTCTGGCCTCCATCTTCATTCCGCTGGGCAATCTGAACATCACCGTTTCCAACGACGCCGGCGGCCGCCAGCAGCCGCTGACCCGGCCCCTGCTGCTGTTCGGCGTCGGGGCCCTGACCGCCTATTTCGGCGGTTTCCTGCTGATCCTGCGAAACCTGCGGATGATCTTTCGCGCCCTGACCCAGGGCGATCCCTTCCAGCCCGAGAACGTGCGTCGCCTGCGCCAGATCGGTTTGATCCTGGCCGTCGTCACCGGCGGGGTCTGGCTGGTTCAGGGACTGGTCGCCGCGCGACTGGCCCCGGGGGTGATGGATCCGCAAGGGTTGGGCGAGCTGCTGACGCCGGTCTTTTCGGTTCTGGTGGTGTTCGTCCTGGCCGAAGTGTTCCGGGAGGGCGCGCGTCTGCGCCGCGAGTCGGAGTTGACGATCTGATGTGCGTTCAAGCAGAAGGCCGCCGCGCGGCGAACGTCTGCGCGCAACGGGAATTCTGATGGCCATTCGCGTGCAACTGGACAGGATTCTGGTCGAGCGGCGCATGTCGCTGACGGAGCTGGCCGATCGGGTCGGGGTGACCCTGGCCAATCTGTCCATCCTGAAGACCGGCAAGGCGCGGGCCGTTCGTTTCTCGACCCTCTACGCGTTGTGCCGGGAACTGGACTGCCAGCCGGGCGACCTTCTGGTCTATGAGCCGGGGCCGCCGGATCCGGACGCCGACGGCGAAGACGCCTGACGTGACCGGGCGTCGGCCGCCGAAAGACCTGACGCCCGAGGACCACCGCATCTGGGCCCGGGTGTCCGGAAGCGTGACCCCGCCGAAGACCCGAAAGGCCCCTCGCATCACCCCGGGGGCGCTCTTGCCGGATGAACCGCTTCGGCCCGCCACGGTCAGGGCCGGGCCAAAGCCGGCCGGGTCGATCGGACCCGGGGGATCGACGAAGATCAGGCCGGCGTCGGCGGTCCTGGCCAAGGCCCCGTCCCCGGCGCCGCGCGCCGCGCCCGAAGAGCTCGAACCCCGTCGTCAGCGTCGCCTGTCCCGCGAGCGCGATCCGATCGAGGCCTCCATCGACCTGCACGGCTTCGGCCGGTTCGAGGCCGAGGATCAGCTGCGCGCCTTCCTGACCCAGTCGCGCGCGCGCGGCCTGCGCGCGGTTCTGGTGGTCACCGGCCAGGGCCGAAGGGGCGGCGGGATCATCCGCGCCTCGATCCATGAATGGCTGCAGGGCCACGCGCTGCGAGGCGTCGTCTCGGGCTTCGCCATGGCCCACCGCCGCCACGGGGGCGACGGCGCCATCTATGTGACGCTGAAACGCTAGGCGGTCAGCGTCAGGCCGTTCTCGGCGGCCAGATCGGCCAGCTTGACCATGGGGCGCGGCCCCCAGTGGGCGATGACTTCGGACGCCGCCAGCGAGCCCAGCTTGCCGGACTGCTCCAACGTCAGGCCGCGCGCCACGCCCAGCAGGAAGCCGGCGGCGTACTGGTCGCCCGCCCCGGTCGTGTCCACCACCTTGGCGACGGGATAGGCCGAGACCGCCACCCGCTCGTCGCCGGAAATGATCACCGAGCCGTTCTCGCCACGCGTGATGGCGGCGATCTCGACCATCGACGCCAGTCTGGCGGCTGCGGCGTCGAAGTCCTCGGTCTCGAACAGGGCGGCCAATTCGCCTTCGTTGGCCAGGACGATATCGGCCGAGGCCTCGATGAAGGCCAGAAGCTCGGCGCGCCAGCGGGCCACGACGAAGGTGTCCGACAGGGTGATGGCGACCTTGCGCCCCGCCTTGTGCGCGGCGGCGGCGGCGGCCTCGAAGGCGGCGCGGGCCGGGGCCGGGTCGAACAGATAGCCTTCAAGGTAGACGATGGCGCTGGACCCGATCAGGGTCGCGTCGATGTCGGCGACGCCCAGCTGGTTCGCGGCCCCCAGGAAGGTGCACATGGTGCGCTGGCCGTCCGGGGTGACGTTGATCAGGCAGCGGCCGGTGGCGGCGCCGCCCTCCAGCACCGGGGTGTCGAAATGGACGCCTGAGGCGCGGATGTCGTGGCTGAAGACGCCGCCCAGGGTGTCCGGCGCGACCTTGCCGACATAGGCGGCGCGACCGCCGAACGAACCGACGCCCGCGACCGTGTTCCCGGCTGAACCGCCCGAGGCCTCGACCCCCGCCGCCATCGCATCGTAGAGGGCCGCGCTCTGGGTTTCATCGACCAGGGACATGGAGCCGGGCGTCAGGGACTGCGCGGTCAGAAAGGCGTCGTCGCAGGGGCTGAGGACATCGACGATGGCGTTGCCGACGGCGCAGACGTCATAGGTGGGGGCGTTCTGGGTCATGGGCCGCCCATTAGCGGGCGAGGCGGCGAGGCGCCAGTGGGGGATTACCGAAGGTTCACTTGCTGTACGCCCTGCGCCCCGCATGATCGTCGCCTGTTTCCAGGAGACCACAATGCTCAGCCTGATCGCCGCCCTGGCGCTCCAGACCGCCGCGCCGACAACCATTCCCGATGGCGGGCGGCTGAGCGAGGAACGCCAATGCTATGTGCTGAGCATGACCCGGGGCGAGGTCTCCCGCCCCATGGGCGTGACCTGGCAGACGGTGGCGCGCGAGACGATCGACGGCCGGCCCGTGCTGAAGGTCGTGGTGCACCAGTCGATCAACGGCGGGGCGTTCGACATGCGTGACGTCTTCGTGCTGGACGCCGCGACGCTGCGCCCCCTGTCGCTGGTCAATACCCGCCAGGGTCAGGTCCATGTGCGGGCGACCTACGGCCCCGACCGGATCACCGGAGAAACCATCGCCGACGGCGTCTCCACGCCGATCGATATCCCCCTGACCGGACCGGTGTGGGAGGGCAATCTGTTCGGCCTGACCTTCGCCGCCCTGCCGCTGGACGACGGCGCCGAGTTCAGCCTGCCCTACTGGCAGTACGACAAGGGGTTCGGCGATTTCTCGGTGCGGGTGGCGGGATCCGAGACCGTGACGACGCCCGACGGGCCGGTCGAGGCCTGGGTCGTCGAGGCCGGTCCCGACGCGGGCCGCGACCTGACCTATCTGATTTCCAAGACGGGCGCCCGCGAACTGGGCTATCGGGCGGGACCTGGGTCGCAGTCTCTCGGCGGCGACTGTTCATCACTGGAAGCCGTCCCCTGACCGAAATCGCCGTCCTGACGCCCGCCGCCGACGATCCCGCCTACAAGAGCCACTGGCCGCTGGTGCTGGATCGGCTATCGACCGCCCTGGCCATGGCCGACGTGACCGCCATGCCGACCGCCTGGACCGACCATGTCGAGGACGCGTCGGGCCTGATGGGGTTTCCGCTGGTGCTGGGCGTCCTCACCTGGGGCTATTACGAGCGCCACGGCCGCTGGCTGTCGGCCACGCGCCTGTGGGATGCGGCGGGGGTGCGGATCGCCAATCCGGCCTCGGTCCTGGGCTGGAATTCGGACAAATCCTATCTGCGCCGCTTGCAGGCGTCGGGGGTCGCGATCCCAGCGACCCGATGGAGCAACGGCGTTACCCAGGACGAGGTCGAGGCCGCCTTCGACGGATTCGGTACCGACACCCTGATCGTCAAACCCACCGTCTCGGGCGGGGCTTGGAAGACGACGAAACTCTCGCGCGGCCAGACCCTCACCGACGCACCCGCAGGCGCCGCCATGATCCAGCCCTACCTGCCGGAACTGGTCGCGGACGGAGAACTGTCGCTGCTGTTCTTCGGCGGACAGCTCAGCCACGCGGTAATGAAACGCGCCGCGCCCGGCGATTTCCGCATCCAGGTCCAGTACGGCGGCCGCTATTCCCACGTTCCCGAACCGCCGGCCGAGGCGCTCGACCTGGCCGAACGCGTTCTGGCGGCGATCGAAGAACCGCTGCTCTATGCCCGGATCGACATGGTCCGGGGCGCGGCCGGCTGGCTGTTGATGGAGGCCGAGCTGATCGAGCCGGACTTCTATCTGTCCGAGGCCCCGGACCGGGGTTTGCGCTTCGCCGAAGCGGTGCGGACGCGACTGGCAGACTGAACGGCGACCTCTCCCGCCATCAGCCCGCGCGACGGGCACAGGTCCGAGATCAGGCAGCCTTCGCATTTCGGTCTACGCGCCGTGCAGGTGTAGCGGCCGTGCAGGATCAGCCAGTGGTGGGCCTTGGGCAGGAAGGCCTCGGGCACGATCCTGTGCAACTGGTCCTCGACCTTGTCGGTCGTCGCCGCATTGGCCAGGCCCAGCCGGTGCGAGACGCGAAACACATGGGTGTCCACGGCGATGGCCGGCTCGATCCCCAGTTCGTTCAGGACCACGCTGGCGGTCTTTCGGCCCACGCCCGGCAGGGCCTGCAGGTCGGCGCGGTTCAGGGGCACGACGCCGCCGTGCTGTTCCAGCACGATCCGGCTGAGGGCGATGACGTTCCTGGCCTTGCCGCGATACAGGCCGATCGAGGCGATGACGGGGACCAGGCCTTCCTCCCCCAGCGCCAGCATCTTCGCCGGCGTGTCGGCGACGGCGAACAGCTTTTCGGTGGCCTTGTTGACCGAGACGTCGGTCGCCTGCGCCGACAGGGCGACGGCGACCACCAGGGTGAACGGATCGGTGAAGCTCAGCTCGGTCTTCGGCTCCGGCATGGCCTTGGCCAGGCGGGCGAAAATCTCGTCCACCCGGTCTTCGTCGGGCGGAAAGGCGAAGATCGGCACGGGCGCGCCGGTCATGACGGTCGCGCGCTTGCGAGTGTTCGGTTTACCGGCCTTGGGAGGCTTCACGTCAGTTCGCCGGACGACAAACGTGGATCCAGCCCGAAGGCCACAATCGCCTCGACCGCCGCCCGCTCACCCTCCATCCAGGCCCCGTGGGCGGTTCCGTAGAACCCTGTCGAAGTCGCTTCACCCGCCACGAAGATGCGGTTCTCGACCGGCCGGGCCAGCCGCGCCCGTGCGCCGGTCTGCGCATCCCCCTGTCCGGGCAAGACGTGGGAATAGGCTCCCATCGAGAACGAGTCTGCGCCCCACATCGAGGTCGCGACCGGGCGCAGGCGTTTGCGGAAACTGGACCCCAGCAGGTCCGACAGTTCCGAGGCCGCGAAGTCGAAGAACGCCGCCTGTCCTTCCGCCTCCAGCCCCCAGGCCAGGTCGCCGCCGAAATAGCCCTCGATCATCGGACGGCCGAAGGGACGCAGGTGATAGCCGCCGGTCTGGGCCGTGTCGGTGCGCCCCCACAGCTGGCTGTCGGCTGGAAAGTCCTCGGCCCCTTCCACCGTCATATGCAGTTTGGACGCCAGCCCCAGCGGGGCGCCCGCCGCCGCCTCGATCAGGTCGGGCAAAGGCGGATCGAACCGCACGCCTTCCGACGCCAGCACCGAGGTCGGCAGGGTCAGGATCACGGCCTTCGCCTCGATCATGCCCCGCGCCGTATCGACCTTGAGCACCGGACCCATGCGGTCGATCCGCGTTACCGGACAGTTCAGCACCACAGGCGCGGCCTGTCCCAACGCCGAGACCAGCGTCCCATAGCCTTCGACCACCCGCCAGTTCACGCCCGTATCCTCATAGGCGTCATAGTCCAGGGTCGAGACCTCGGCGAACTTGGCCCCGTTCAGCGCCCCCGAGATGGCATCCATCCGCGCATTCCAGCGCTCACCCGGGACGAACAGTGTTGAGGCCGGATGGTCATCGCCCGCCTTCGCCGCCTCGGCCACCCGCGCGTCGAAATCGGCATAGGCCTGGCCGAACTCGGCCTGTTCCTGCGGCGTCAGGCCGATGTTGAAGGCCTGGGTGCGCCAGGGCGGCGGAGTTTCGTCGATGGCGAATCCGGACTGTCGACCCAGACCCGCCAGCACGTTCTCGTCCGCCGAATGCAGCCAGCCGCAACCGAGATCGAGACCGAATTCCTCGCGCGCCACGGTGTGGGCCCGCCCGCCGATCCGGTCGCGGGCCTCCAGCACCACGGCCTGAACCCCCGCCGTCGCCAGCCGGCGCGCAGCCGAAAGTCCGGCGGCGCCGGCGCCGATCACGGCGACATCGATGGAGGAGGGCAGGAGAATCGGGCGGCTCACAGGGCTGGAATGCGCGGAAACATGACGTGTTCACGGAACCTGGCAATGAGTCATTGATTTTTGGACGATACAGTCCATTTTACACGCCGTCCTCCCCGACACCCCTGTTCCGGCATCCTCCAGAGACCCGTTCGCATGGCCCTCGCTCCTGCTTTGAAGAAACGCCTTCCCCTCATCGTCGGCGGCGTCGTCGCGGTCGGCCTGATCATCGGCGGCGTCGTCTGGTGGCAGGGCAAGCAGCGGTGGGAGACGACCGACAACGCCTTCGTCCAGGCCGACGTCACCCTGGTCAGCCCCCAGATCGACGGCTATGTCGCCGAGGTGCTGGTGACCGACAACCAGCGGGTCGAACA
The DNA here is from genome assembly GCA_018820205.1 of Alphaproteobacteria bacterium. Classification (GTDB taxonomy): domain Bacteria; phylum Pseudomonadota; class Alphaproteobacteria; order Caulobacterales; family Caulobacteraceae; genus Brevundimonas. Next base: position 11,019 of record JAHJOK010000043.1, on the reverse strand, counting down.
GGGTCAGGTGCTGGTCCGTCTCGACGACGCCGACGCCAGGGCCGAACTGGCCTCGGCCGAGGCCAATCTGGCCGCCCTGCTGGCGGCGGTGGACAATGTCGACGCCCGCGCGGCCCAGGAACAGGCGATGATCGCCAGCCGCGCCGCCGGCGTCGCCCAGGCCCGCGCCCAGGCCGACCTGGCCCAGGCGCAGGTGACCCGCTACAGCCGCCTGCAGCAACAGGGCTGGGTTTCCCAGCAGCGGATCGAGACCGAACAGGCGGGGGCCCAGACCGCCGCCGCCTCGGTCGCCGAGGCCCAGGCCGCCCTGGTCGCCGAACAGCGCACCGCCGGCGTTCTCGGCTCGAGCCGTCAACAATCGCTGGCCGCCGTGGACCAGGCCCGCGCCGCCGTCGAACAGGCCCGCACCAATCTGGACCGCACCGTGATCCGCGCGCCCGCCTCGGGCGTCGTCGGGGCGCGGGGCGTGCGCGCCGGCCAGTACGTCCGTCCGGGCGGCCAGCTTCTGTCGCTGGTGCCGCTGGGCGACACCTATGTCGTGGCCAATTTCAAGGAGACCCAGCTGGACCGGCTGCGTCTGGGCCAGACCGTCCATATCGAGGCCGACGCATTTCCCGGCATGGACCTGATCGGCCGCATCGACAGTTTCGCCCCCGCCACCGGCTCCGAGTTCGCCCTGATCCCGATCGAGAACGCCACCGGCAATTTCACCAAGATCACCCAGCGGGTGCCGGTGCGCATCCTGGTCGATCGAGTCGCGGGCGGCGCCGCCCTGCGTCCCGGCCTGTCGGTCGAGGTCAAGGTCGATCTGAAGAGTGAAGGCGGCGCCTCGTTCGCCGAGGCCGCCGTGGGACCGACCCGCCTGGCCGACGCCGGGATCGCGAGTGCGCAATGACCTCCGCCACCCTCGTGGGGCCGGCGGGGCGCGACCGGGGCCTGTCGGCGCCGTCTGACGAACCAAAGATCAACTGGACCTTCCTGATCCTGGGTTTCGCCGGGATGGTGATCGGCCAGTTCATGGCCATTCTGGACATCCAGATCGTCGCCGCCTCCCTGCCCCAGATCCAGTCCGGCATCGGCGCCTCGGCCGACGAGATCAGCTGGATCCAGACCGCCTATCTGATCCCCGAGGTCGTGATGATCCCCCTGTCGGGATATCTGTCGCGCCTGTGGGGCACCCAGAAGGTGTTCCTGTTCAGCTGCGGCGGCTTCGTGATCATGAGCATCGCCGTGGGCCTGTCGTCCTCGGTCGAGGTGATGATCCTGTTCCGTGCCATCCAGGGGTTCGTCGGCGGGGCCATGATCCCGACCGTGTTCGCCGTCGCCTTCACCGCCTTTCCGCCGTCGAAGCGGGTCACGGCCTCGGTCTTCATCGGCCTGATCGTGACCCTGGCGCCGACCGTCGGTCCGACCCTGGGCGGACACCTGACCGAATGGCTCAGCTGGCGCTGGCTGTTCTTCATCAATGTGCCGTTCGGCATCCTGTCGTTCTTCCTGGTCTGGCGGTTCGCCAATTTCGACAAGGGCGACGCCAGCCTGTCGAAGGGCTTCGACTGGGCGGGTCTGGCCCTGATGGCCACCTTCCTGATGAGCCTGCAGTTCGTGCTGGAGGAGGGGTCCAAGAACGACTGGTTCGCCGACGACCAGATCCTGCTGCTGGCGGTGGTCGCCGCGATCTGCGGACCCGGCTTCATCTGGCGCTCGCTGACCTATTACAACCCGGTGGTCGAGCTGCGGGCCTTCAACAATCGCAATTTCATGGTGGGGGTCGTCATGACCTTCACCGTGGGCGCGGCCCTGTTCGGGGGCACGTTTCTGTTGCCGCTGTTCCTGGCCCGCGTCCGGGACTATTCGCCGGCCGAGGTCGGAACGACCATGGTGGTGTCCGGGCTAGCCATGTTCGCGACTGGCCCGTTCGCTGGGCGGCTGGTGCGCGTTCTGGACCTGCGGATCCTGATGTTCGGCGGCTTCATGCTGTGCGCCCTGGGCATGTGGGACGCCCATGCGGTCACCTCCGAATGGGGGTTCTGGCAGTTCGCGGGCGTTCAGGCCCTGCGCGGCGTCGGCGTGATGATGGCCATGATAGCGGCCCAGCAGGTGACGATGTCGACCCTGCCGCCGCATATGGTCAAGAACGCCTCCGGCCTGGTGAACCTGTTCCGGAACGTCGGCGGGGCCTTCGGCCTGGCCTTCCTCAACACCTCCCTGACCACCAACACCGCCCTTCACATGAGCGAACTGACCCAGGCCATCCCCCAGTCCTCGACCCGGATGCAGGATTTGCTGGCCGGCATCGCCGAGCGGATGAGCGGCTCGACCGACCCCGAGGGCGCGGCCATGAAAGCGATCTACGGCATGCTGAACCGACAGGCGACGACCCTGGCCTTTGGCGACGCCTTCGCCATGCTGGCCATCGGCTGCGCCCTGGCGGCCTTCGTCACCCTTCTGGCGCGGCCGGTGAAGCCGGGGACCGGAACGCCGCCGCCTGCGGACGCGCACTGATGCCCCGGATCGCGGGACAGATCGACGAAAAGAAGTCGGAAGCGATTCTGGACGCCGCCATGGCCCTGTTCGCCGAAAAGGGCGGCGCGGCCTCGATGGAGCAGATCGCCCGACGCGCCGGGGTGTCGAAACAGACCCTCTACAACCGCTACGCCTCCAAGGTGGAGATCGGCCGCGCCATGGCCGAGCGGCGCTCCGAGGCCATCACCGCCCCGCTGCGCTCCGGCGGTGATCCGCTCGAGGTGCTGACCGCACTGGCGCAGGCCATGCGCGACAAGCTGTGCAACGCCGAAGGGCGCTCGGCCATGCGCGGCGTCGCCCTGATCTCGCCCCAGGCTCCCGATCTGGCCCAGGCGGTCTATCACGCCGGGGCGGGCGAGAGCCTGCGCCGCCTGGCGGCGTGGCTGGCGGATCAGGACGCCCGGGGCCGGCTGCGCGTGCCCGATCCGATGCAGGCGGCGGAAATGTTCACCGGCATGACCATGGGTCACGGCTATCTGAGAGGCATCCTCGGCGTCGATGAACCCGACGTCGATCAGAGCCGCCGCGCCCGAGAAACGGCCGAACGCTTCATCCGGGCTTTCGCGCCCTGATCAGGCGACTGTGGTTTGCGGTCGCCGCCAACGGGCGCTATCCGCGCTCAAGTAGCGAGCGACCGCGTCGCGCGCGTAGCGCCCAAGAGAGTTGCCCATGCTGATCGCCTATTCGTCCTGGCCCGAAATCGACGCCCGCCTGAAGACCACAAAGACGGTCGTCGTGCCGATCGGCTCCAACGAACAGCACGGCCCGACCGGCCTTCTGGGCACCGACTGGATGTGCCCCGAGATCATCGCCCACGCGGCCGAGAAGACCGACGACGGACTGGTGATCGCCCCGACCTTCAACATCGGCATGGCCCAGCACCACCTGGCCTTCGCCGGCACCATCAGCCTGCGGCCCTCGACCTTCATGGCCGCGATCACCGACTGGGTGTCGTCGCTCAGCCGCCACGGCTTCGAGCGGATCTATTTCCTGAATGGTCACGGCGGCAACGTCGCCACGATCGAGGCGACCTTTTCCGAACTCTATGCCGAATGGAGCTTCCTGGAGGAGCCCTGCCCGTATGTGCTCAAGCTGAAGAACTGGTGGGATCTGCCGGGGGTCATGGGGGTATGCAACGGCCTGTTCCCGACCGGCCACGGCATGCACGCGACCCCGTCCGAGATCGCCGTGACCCAGGCCGCCTACCCGGACCGCATCAAGACGGCGGAGTATTCGCCCCGGATCGCGCCAAGCGGCCCGATCCGCGACGCCCTGGACTATCGCGCCCGTTTCCCCGACGGGCGCATCGGATCCGATCCAGGCCAGGCCAGCCCGGAAAAAGGCCAGACCATCATCGATGCCGCCATCCCCGCCCTGATCAGGGACGTGGCCGCGTTCGCAAACGAAACCTTGCCCGGTTGAGAAAAGCGGCCCAAGCCCGTCCGATGACAATGCTCGACAAGACGCTGCGCGACAGCAAACGCGTCACGGCCAACGCCCGCTCCGCCGCCCTGACCGCCCAGAGCGGCGGCGAGATGATGCGCGCTGCATCGGACGTGATCGCCGCCCGGCTCAACATCATGGCCGAGGGGATGGCCAATCCGATGAAGGCCGACATGGCCGAGATGTCGTTGATGAGCACGGAAAAGGTCGAGGCCATCAGCGCCTCGGCCGCCGCCGTCGCGGGAACCTTGGGCGATCTCGCCGCTCGGGCCTCCAAATCGGCGATGGCCGAGGTGGGTCATGCCCAGCGCGCCGCCGCCGCCATGACCTCGGCCGCAACGCCCCAGGGCGCCGCGACCGCCCAGTTCAACTACGCCATGGGCTGGTGGGGTCGCGCGGCGGGCCAGATGCTGACACTGAACACCCAGCTGCTGAAGGCCCAGGCCGACGCGCTGAAGCCCATTCACTCGGCCGCCATGGCCAATGCGAAGCGGTTGAAGCGTTAGGCGGTTCTGACGATCCCGCCCTCGGCCCTGACCGGCCAGGGCGTCAGTTTTCCGCCCGCGCACGGCCCGCCGACGCAGGCCCCCGACAACGGCTCGAACACCGCCCCGTGCCAGCCGCACAGGATCAGCGACCCGTCCGGCGTCAGATACCGGTCCATCTCGATGGCGATGGGAAATCCCTGATGCGGGCAGCGATCGACATACCCGGCGATCTCCCCATCCTTCCTGACCACAAAGCCGTGGAAGAACGCCTCGCCGATCTGCAGCACGAACCCTCGCGAGCCCGGCTCGGCGATGTCGTCCAACGCGCACAGGGCGACGTTCGCCGGCGTCGTCCAGACGCGTTTTCGCTCCGTTGCGGGCGCCGTGTCGCTCACGCCCGCTCCGCTTTCAGCGGGCGCGACAGCAGACCCTCGATCATGGCCTCCACTGTCGTCTCCCCGGCCAGCAGCGCCGCCGTCGCCTCGCAGATCGGCATTTCCACGCCCATTTTCCGCGCCAGCTCACGCACGGCGGGCGCGCTCTCGTAACCCTCGGCCACCGACCGCTTGCCCGCCAGCGCCTGTTCGATGCTCTGGCCCTCGCCCAAGGCCAGACCCAGGCTCATGTTCCTCGACTGCGGGCTGGAGCAAGTCAGGACCAGGTCGCCCAGGCCGCACAGCCCGGCCACCGTCGCCGCCTCGCCGCCCAGGGCGATCCCCAGCCGCGTCATCTCCGCGAATCCCCGCGTGATCAGCGCCGCATGCGCGGACTTGCCCAGCTTGCGCCCTTCCGAAAGGCCGCAGGCGATGGCCAGCACGTTCTTGATCGCCCCGCCCACCTCGGCCCCGATCAGGTCGGTCGCCAGATAGGGCCGGAACGCCGGGCCCGACAACGTCTCCATCAAGGCCTCCCCCAGAACGGAGTCCTCGCACGCCAGCGTCACCGCCGTCGGCAGGCCTTTCGACACGTCCGCCGCGAAACTCGGCCCCGAGAGCACGGCGGCCGGAGCATCGGGAATGGTCTCGCCCAGCACTTCGGTCATCAGCTTCAGCGAGCCGCGCTCGATCCCCTTGGAACACAGCACGATCGGCGTCCCCGCCCGGTGGTGCGGCGCATAGGCGGCCAGGGTCCCGCGCATGAACTGCGCCGGCGGCACCGCCAGAACCAGGTCGCAGTCCGACAGTGCCGCCAGGTCCGCCGTCACCGAAATCGCCTCGTCCAGCACCACGCCCGGCAGGAACGCCTCGTTCATCCGTCGCGCGGTGATGCTCTCGACCACCTCGGGCTCGCGCGCCTGCAGGATCACGTCCAGCCCGGCCCGCGCACAGACCAGGGCCAGGGCCGTGCCCCAGGCGCCTGCGCCGATGACCCCTGCGGTGCGAAATTCCATGCGTCGTCCTTCTTTCGCCTAACGACCCGCTCGCGGAGCGGGTCCGCCTGAGGCTAGGCCTTCGCGCCCTTGCGCCCGGTCGGATGGACAGGATCGGCCAGGGCGCGCGCCTCGTCCAGCGGCCATCGCGGCCGCGCCGGGGCGTCGATGTCCGAAACCAGCCCCAGCCGCAGCCGTTCCGCCCCCGCCAGGGCGATCATCGCCGCGTTGTCGGTGCAATAGGCCATCGGCGGCGCCAGGAAGGCGAACCCGCGCTTCGCCGCCGTCGCCTCCAGCACCCGCCGCACCGTCTTGTTGGCCGCGACCCCGCCGGCGACCACGAACAGGAGATGGTCGTGTTTCCCGGCATAATCCGCCATCGCCCGGTCCGACCGTTCCGACAGCTGGCGCGCGATCGCGTTCTGGACCGCATCGGCCAGATCGGCCCGGTCCTGGTCCGTCTCGCAGGTCTGGGCCAGCCGCGAGGCCGCCGTTTTCAGCCCCGAGAACGAAAAATCGCAGTCCTTGCGCCCCAGCAGCGCCCTCGGCAGGTCGAAGCGCGACCCGTCGCCGGTCTCGGCCATCTTTTCCAGCGCCGGACCGCCGGGGTAGCCCAGCCCCATGGCCTTGGCGATCTTGTCGAAGGCCTCGCCGGCCGCGTCGTCAATGGTCGTGCCCAGCCGGCTCATGTCGCCGATCCCGCGCACTTCGAGAAGCTGGCAGTGCCCGCCCGAGACCAGCAGCAGCAGGAATGGGTAGTCGACCCTGGCCCCCAGCCGCGCCGAGACCGCATGGCCCTCCAGATGGTTCACCGCCACCAGCGGAAGGCCGCGCGCCAGGGCCACGGCCTTGCCGAAACCCAGCCCGACCATGACCCCGCCGACCAGCCCCGGCCCGGCCGTCGCCGCCACCCCGTCCAGGTCGCCATACCTCAGCCCCGCATCGGCCATCGCCCGGCGGGCGACACCGTCGATCATCTCGACGTGACTTCGGGCCGCGATCTCGGGCACGACGCCGCCGAAAGCCGCGTGGTCGTCGATCTGGGAGTGCACGACCGAGGACAGCACCGTCGCCAGGCCGTCGGGCGTCAGCCGCACGACCGAGGCGGCGGTCTCGTCGCAGCTGGTCTCGAGGCCCAGCACGGTCAGGTCGCCAGCCTTCGCCGCATCGGTTGTCGCCCCGGTCGCGCTGCTGTAGTCGGCTGCCCCAGACACTAAAGTGCTCATCGGGTCGAGGTAGCGACCCTGCCGGACCCGCGCAACGCCCTCATGGTTCCTTCCGCCCCCCTGATCCGCATCGGCACCCGTCGTTCCGCCCTGGCGCTCGCCCAGTCCGGCATGATGCAGCGCGCCGTGGCCGCCGCCATGGACCTGACCCTGGAACAGGTCGTCCTGGTCGAGATCGTCACCACCGGCGACCGCATTCAGGATCGCCGCCTGATGGAGGTCGGCGGCAAGGCCCTGTTCACCAAGGAGATCGAGGAAGCCCTGCTGGACGGCCGCATCGACATCGCCGTCCATTCGATGAAGGACGTGCCGGCCGAACAGCCGCCCGGCCTGACAATCGCCGCCATACCGGAACGCGAGGACGCCCGCGACGCCTTCATCAGCAAGGACTTCGACGACTTCGACGCCCTGCCGCACGGCGCCCGTCTCGGCACCGCCTCGCTGCGGCGTCAGGCCCAAGCCCTGGCGCTGCGGCCCGATCTGAACATCGAGATGCTGAGGGGCAATATCGACACCCGGTTGCGACGCGCGGCCGACGGCGAGTTCGACGCCATTTTGCTGGCCGCCGCCGGGCTGAACCGGCTGGGCCGGACCGAGGCGGTGCGGCAGTATCTGTCCGTCGACGAGTTCCTGCCCGCCCCGGGGCAGGGCGCGCTCGCCCTGCAAACGCGCGAGGATGACACGGAGCACGCCTGGATCGCCGCCCTGAACCACGCTCCCTCGGCCCTGTGCATCGCCGCCGAACGGGGGGCCATGGTCGCGCTGGAGGGGTCCTGCCGCACTGCTGTCGGCGCCCATGCCGTGATCGAGGGCGACGCGCTGACCCTGACCACCGAGATGCTGGCCCCCAACGGCACGGCCCGTTGGCGGCGCGGCGGAACGATGGCCGTGGCGGACGCCAACCTGACCGATCCGGCCCGCGCACTCGGCGAACACCTGGGTCATCAGGTCCATGTCGCCGCCGGCGACCAGAGCGTCGCGGTCTGATTTGGGCGGGATCCGCCGCGTCTGGGTCACCCGCGCCCGCCCCGGCGCCCAGCGCACGGCCGACCGTCTGACCGCGCTGGGCTTCATCCCCGTCGTCGCGCCCCTGCTCGAGATACGCCCCCTGCCCGTGACGCCCGACCTGACGGGGGTCCAGGCCCTGGCCTTCACCAGCGCCAACGGGGTCGCCGCCTTCGCCGCCCTGTCGCCCGCCCGCGACCTGCCCATCCTTGATCTGCCTGTCTTCGCCGTCGGCGACGCCACCGCCGCCGCGGCGCAGGCGCTCGGCTTCACCCGCGTCCGCTCCGCCGATGGCGACCTGACCGCACTGGCGAACCTGATCCGCGCCGAGGGGGCGGGCCTGAGCATCCTGCACCCCCGCGCCGCCATGCCCGCCGGAGACCTCGCCGCCGCCGTCGGCGACGCCGCCCGCATCGCCTCCCTCGTTGTCTACGAGGCCCGGGAAACGGAGATGACGCCGCCAGATGTCTTCGACGCCGTGATGATTCATTCCCCCCGCGCCGCCCGCGCCCTGGCAGACCGCCCGACACCGACCGAGGGTCGCGTTGTCCTCGCCATCTCGCCCGCCGCCGCCGGGCCCCTGACCGGCTTGGGGTTCGCCGAGGTGCGTGTCGCCACGGCGCCCGACGAAGACGCCCTTCTCGCGACGCTTGGCAAGCCGGGGACCAACGTATAAAGAGCCGCACTCGCGCTGAGGCCTCTCCGGGCCGTCCGCCGACAAGCCGCTTTAGCTCAGCTGGTAGAGCATCGCATTCGTAATGCGGGGGTCAGGTGTTCGAGTCACCTAAGCGGCACCACCACCCTGAACGCCAATGCGCGCCGGTGGTTGAAAAAACCAATAAATTATAGCATATTAGGCCAACGGTTGATCGCCGATGTTCGTCGGCGTTCGCCAATAGTCGGCTTAAAGTGGGGGCTCTTATGGGGGCCTTCGCAGAGGCCCCCAGAAAAAGGCCCCCAGTTGGCCCTGACCGACTCAGCCATCCGCGCCCTCAGACCCCGCGAGCGGGCCTATAAGGTTTCCGATGAAAAGGGCCTTTATCTTCAGGTGACCCCGGCCGGCGGGCGACTATGGCGAATGAAGTTTCGCGCTGCCGCCGGGATTGAAAAGAAGCTGTCGTTCGGCGGCTACCCCGAAATTAGCCTCAAGGAAGCGCGCGAACTCAGGGACCGGGCGCGGTCTCTGGTCGCCAGTGGTGTTGATCCGGCCGACCAGAAGCGTCGGGACAAGCGCGCGGCCAAGGTCAGCGCCGATAATACTTTCAGCGCCGTGGCTGCGGACTACATCGCCAAGAACCGGCGCGATGGTCTGTCTGACGCAACCGTCGCCAAACGCGAGTGGTTCGTCAGGCTAGTGGAGCGGAGCCTCGGCGGACGGCCAGTGTCCGAGATTCAACCCTTCGAAGTGCTGGACGCTGTCCGGCCATTCGAGGCCGCAAAAAATGACGAGAAGGCCCACCGGACGCTCCAGTTCATTGGCCAGGTGTTCCGCTACGCTGTCGCCAACCAGATCGCGGCCAGCGATCCGACTCGCGACCTGCGCGGTGCTCTTTCGAAGCGGAGGCCCAAGAACCTCGCTGCCATCCTGGAGCCGGAGCGCGTCGGGGAGCTCCTACGCAACATAGATGGTTATGAGGGGCTGCCGCTGACGAAGCTGGCGCTCCAGCTTTCGCCGCTGGTGTTTGTTCGCCCCGGCGAACTGAGACGCGCAGAATGGGACGAGATCGACCTCGACGCAGCAGTCTGGCGCATCCCGGCAGAAAAGATGAAGGCCCGCATGGAACACGCCGTTCCCTTGTCTCGTCAGGCCATCGCCGTGGTGCGCGAAGCTGCGGGCCTGACGGGAGACGGCCGCTTCGTCTTCCCATCGATTCGATCGCGCTTCGATCCGATGTCCGAAAACACCATCAACGCCGCCCTTCGCCGACTTGGCTACACGGGCGACGAGATGACGGCGCACGGCTTCCGTTCGACGGCGAGCACCCTCCTGAACGAGTCCGGCAAATGGTCGCCGGACGCAATCGAGCGCGCTCTAGCCCACAAAGGCAAGGACCTCGTCCGGGCGGCCTACCACCGGGGCGCTCATTGGCAGGAGCGCGTCGTGATGGCCCAATGGTGGAGCGACTATCTTGATCGCCTCCGTGCCGGCGGAGAGGTCGTTCCGCTTGCAAGACACCGTTAGTTCATATCCAGAACGTCAGCAGGAGTAGCTTATTAAGCGTGAACGGAGAGCCGCGAAGCGGATTCTGGGGCATCCAGCTTAGCTGAGCTATAGTTGCAGGATGCGCGACCTCTCTCCGGCCGAAATAGCTCACCGCCAGTTCGACGAACTGATTTCGAACCTGCGCATCTACCACGACCGCCACCAGGCGATGTCGGATCGATGGGCGGTCTCACTTGCCGTTGCCAACGCAGGCGCGCTTCTCGCCCTAGCCAGCAGAATCTTGAGTGCGTCCAAGGAGGCGGAGATCGCATTCCTGATGCCGTCGTGCTGGATGTTTACCGTGGGTCTTCTGTCAATCGGCATAGCGCAGCCGATAAGGTCCCGTCGTCAGGGGCTCTCAGCCCAGATTTGGGACTGCTATCTCAAGCAGTTCAGGAGGGGTCTGCCTTTGACGGAGCCCACGGACATCGAAAACCCAAATGGACGCCTGCTCACGTTTGAAAATCGCCTAGAGTGGGCGTCGGCCGCACTGTTTGCTGGCGCGCTTGTCTACCCCTTGGCGACCCTCTGCATGCGCTACCTGACGTCAGGTGCCGGCTTCCTGCCTTAGCGCGACCGCGCCCGACAATTGACTGCGGATATTCGGAACGTCCGCTATGGGTGGTGGGCTCAACTGATCGCGGCAACACACTCGGCGAAGGTTTCAGCAGGCGTCCGGTAGAGCAAGGTCTTTCTGGGGCGTTCGTTGAGCTGTCGGGCGATGGCGCTGAGCTGGGCCTGGCTGTGCAGGGACAGGTCGGT
>JAHJOK010000042.1 GCA_018820205.1 Alphaproteobacteria bacterium | reverse complement strand
GGCAGATAGTCGATCCGGCCGAAGGTCGGATGATCGGCCATCAGCTTGGCGCGCAGCTGGTCCAGGGTGTCGTAAGGCAGGGTCTGGTCGACGCGGGCCAACAGGGCGCGAATGATGGCCCAGTCTTCCTTGGCCTCGCCCTTCGGGAAGACCACGCGTTCGGCCATCTGCACCCGGCCTTCGGTATTGACGTACAGGCCGGCCTTCTCGGTATAGGCGGCGCCGGGCAGGATGACGTCAGCGCCGTGCGCGCCCCGGTCGCCGTGGCTGCCCAGATAGACGCGGAAGGCGTTGGAGCCGGTCGGATCGACCTCGTCGGCGCCCAGCAGGAACAGCACGTCCAGCGCGTCCGGCTTCAGCATCTCGGCGACCGTCAGGCCGCCTTCAGCCGGCACGAAGCCCATGTCCAGACCGGCGACGCGCGCGGCGGCGTGGTGCAGGACGTTGAAACCGTTCCAACCGTCGGCGATCACGCCGACCTTCTTGGCCAGGGCGCCCAGGGCGTTCAGGACGGCGGCGCCGCCCTCCCCGTTCAGCGCGCCGGAGCCGACGATGATCGCCGGCCGCTCGGCCTTGGCCAGGAAGTCCATCGCCGACTTGGGCAGCTTGGCCAGGGTCTTCGACCCGGCGCCCAGATAGGCGTAGTCGAAGGTCAGATCGGCCTGTTCGCCGATGACGCCGATCTCGACCCCGCCCTTGATCCAGCTCTTGCGCAGACGGGCGTTCAGCAGGGGCGCCTCGACGCGCGGATTGGCGCCCACGATCAGGATGGCGTCCGCCTTTTCAATGCCTTCCAGGCCGGAGTTGAACAGCCAGCCCTCGCGCGGGCCATAGCCCAGGGCGGCGCCGTCCTGGCGGCAGTCGGTGTTCTTGGAGCCCAGGGCGCGGAACAGGTCCAGGGTCGCCTTCATCGACTCGGCGTCCTGAAGGTCGCCGGCGATGACGCCGATGCGGTCGGCCGAGGCGGCCTTCAGCCTGGCGGCGACGGCGTCCAGCGCCTCGTTCCAGGTGGCGGCGCGCAGCTTGCCGTTCTCGCGGATCCAGGGGCGGTCCAGGCGGCGCGCGGTCAGGCCATCGACGACATAGCGGCTCTTGTCCGACAGCCACTCCTCGTTGATCCCCTCGTTCACGCGCGGCAGGACCCGCATGACCTCGGAGCCGCGGTAATCGGCGCGAATGTTCGAGCCCAGGCCGTCCATGACGTCGATGGTCTCGGTCTTCTTCAGTTCCCACGGGCGATAGTGGTATTGCCAGGGCCGGTGGGTCAGGGCGCCGACCGGGCACAGGTCGTTGACATTGCCCGACAGCTCCGAGGCGACCGACTTCTCGAGATAGGTGGTGATCTCGGCGTCCTCGCCGCGCGAGATCATGCCGATGTCCGGCACGCCCGCTACCTCGGTGATGAAGCGAACGCAACGGGTGCACTGGATGCACCGCGTCATGAAGGTCTTGATCGTCGGCCCCATGTTCTTTTCTTCGACCGCGCGCTTGTTCTCGGCGTAGCGAGAACCATCGCGGCCATAGGCCATGGACTGGTCCTGCAGGTCGCACTCGCCGCCCTGGTCGCAGATCGGGCAGTCCAGCGGGTGGTTGATGAGCAGGAACTCCATCACGCCTTCGCGGGCCTTCTTCACCATCGGGGTGTCAGTGAAGATCTCCTGGCCGTCGGCGGCCGGAAGCGCGCACGAAGCCTGGGGCTTGGGCGGTCCGGGCTTCACCTCGACCAGGCACATGCGGCAGTTGCCGGCGATGGACAGGCGTTCATGGTAGCAGAAGCGCGGGATTTCCTGCCCCGCGCGCTCGGCGACCTGGAGCACGGTCATGCCGGGCTCGAACTCAACTTCGACGCCGTTGACCTTGGCGACTGGCATCAGCGGGCCTCTTCTTCAGCGGGAACGGCCAACTCGGCCTGTTCCGTCGTCCCATCCGGGAGGGTCTGGGTGATGGTGATCGTCTCGCCGTCCATGACGTAGCGGACCACCGGATCGTCCGACTGGTTCATCCAGCGCACGAAGGTTGGATCGGGCAGATCGAGCGGTTTCCACACGATCAGGTCGTTCTCGACGCGGCAATCGGCGCGCATCCGGCCGCCGTCGACCGGCGCGCGCCACGAGGCGTGGACCACCTCGCCCTCCACGCCGTCGATGGCGACGGCGCCGGGCTGCTGCCCGTGAATGGCGGCGAGGCCCGCGCGACAGACCCGACGCAGATCGGCCGGGGTCAGCACCGCCGGCGCTGTCTTCACGGCGTCGGACGGCTTGGCTGCGGCCGCGACCTTTTCCGCAGGCGTGGGCGCAGCCTCGCGCTCGCCGCAAGCGGCGAGAGCCAAGGCTCCGATCACGATGGCGGACAAGCGGCGCATTCCTACTCCGCGGCGATCGCGTGGCCGGCGAAGTTCGCGCGGCGGCTGCGGTAGTTGGCGATACGGTCTTCGATCTCGTGCCGGAAGTGACGGATCAGGCCCTGGACCGGCCAGGCGGCCGCGTCGCCCAGGGCGCAGATGGTGTGGCCCTCGACCTGGCCGGCGACGTCCAGCAGCAGGTCGATTTCCGACGGATCAGCCTCGCCCACGGCCATACGCTCCAGCACGCGCCACATCCAGCCGGTGCCCTCGCGGCACGGCGTGCACTGGCCGCAGCTCTCGTGCTTGAAGAAATAGCTGATGCGGGCGATCGCCTTCACGATGTCGGTGGACTCGTCCATCACGGTCACGCCGGCGGTGCCGAGCGACGAGCGAACCTCGCGCATGGAGTCGAAGTCCATCAGCACGGTTTCCGCCTGTTCGCGCGTGATGACCGGGCAGGAGGCGCCGCCGGGGATGATGGCCTTCAGATTGCCCCAGCCGCCGCGAACGCCGCCGCCGTGCTCTTCGATCAGCTGACGCAGCGGGATCGACATGGTCTCTTCGACGACGCAGGGCGTGTTCACATGGCCCGACAGCGACATCAGCTTGGTGCCGGTGTTGTTCGGACGGCCGAAGCCGGCGAACCAGTCTGCGCCGCGACGCAGGATGGTGCCGACGACGGCGATCGACTCGACGTTGTTCACCGTGGTCGGACAGCCGTACAGGCCCGCGCCGGCAGGGAACGGCGGCTTCAGACGGGGCTGGCCCTTCTTGCCTTCGAGGGATTCCAGCAGGGCGGTCTCTTCACCGCAGATGTAAGCGCCGCCGCCGTGGTGGATATAGACGTCGAAGTCCCAGCCATGGACATTGTCCTTGCCGATCAGCCGGGCCTCATAGGCCTGTTTGACCGCCGCCTCCATCCGCTCGCGCTCGAGCACATATTCGCCGCGCAGATAGATGTAGCAGGCGTGGGCCTGCATGGCGAAGCTGGCGATCAGGCAGCCTTCGATCAGCAGATGCGGATCGTGGCGCATGATCTCGCGGTCCTTGCAGGTCGCGGGCTCGGATTCGTCGGCGTTGACGACCAGGTAGTGAGGGCGATCCTTCACTTCCTTGGGCATGAAGGACCACTTCAGACCGGTCGAGAAGCCGGCGCCGCCACGACCGCGCAGGCCGGACGCCTTGACGTTGTTGATGATCCAGTCGCGGCCAAGGTCCAGCATGTCCTTGGTGGCGTTCCAGGCGCCGCGGTTCTTCGCCCCGTCCAGCGTCCAGTCGTGGAAGCCGTACAGATTGGTGAAGATCCGGTCCTTGTCTTCGAGAATGCCGACCATCAGGCTGCTCCTCCGTCTACGCCGACGGGGGGGACCGAGAGCGGACTGGCGTTCGAGGCCGAGATCGCGCTGGCCGGGCGGCGGCTGACGCGGTTCAGGGCTGGGTTTGTTACGCGGTTCGGAAGCATCAGCAGGACCGGGTGAAGGCGTAGAGGGAGCGGTCGCGGGGACGACCGAAGGGGATGTGGGCGGAGTTTGCGTCGATACGGACCCAGCGCTCAGCGACAGACTGGCCGCGCCGGCCAGGTTGACCAGCAATCGCCCTGTCCCGGCGGGGCTCCACCCGCCTCGGCCGCGCTTGGGCGCGCGGCGCCCTGCCCGCTTCTGATCCGTCGACATGGCGCCCCCCGGCACGCTGCATCGAGTTCAAGAAACCACAGTAGATCGACGCGCTCATGACGAAGCGCCTTCCAGCTCGCGCATACGGCGTCGGTGATGCCGGGTGCGGCTGTAGACGGCGCCGATGACGCAGGCCCAGCCCAGGCCCAGCATGACGTAGGAGGCCGTATAGGCCCAGTCGCCCAAGCCGGGCGTGCCCTGCCGGGTGAACAGGATCAGCATGGCGGCGCCGACCACGAGCGCGAGCCCGCCCGCGCGCAGGGGGCGCGCGACCTGGCGCAGCTCCTTGCGGTACGCGGCGCGGCCTTCGTCGCTGTCGAGGTCAGGGGCAGGCATCAGGCCGGAGCCTTCTCGACCGGCGCGGGATCGCTGTTGGGCAGTTTCTTGATCGGCTTGGCGGCCGAGCCGTCATACAGCTTCGGGTCCAGCAGGGTCTTGGCCCCGCCGGCCGGCGCTGCATTGTGGCGACCGATGTAGGAGCCCGGCTTGGGCGCCTTGCCCGCCGCGAAATCGTCGATGATCTGGGCCATGGTCTCGGGCGTCAGGTCTTCGTAATAGTAGTCGTTGATCTGGGCCATGGGCGCATTGGAACAGGCGCCCAGGCATTCGACCTCCTGCCAGGTGAAGCGGCCGTCGGCGGACAGATGGTCCTTGGGACCGATCTTCTCCTTGCAGACCTTCATCAGCTGATTGGCGCCGCGCAGCATGCACGGCGTGGTGCCGCACACCTGGATCAGGGCGGTCTTGCCGACCGGCTCCAGCATGAACATGGTGTAGAAGGTCGCGACCTCCATCACCCGGATGAAGGGCATGCCCAGCAGTTCGCCGACCGCGCGAATGGCGGGTTCTGAGACCCAGCCTTCCTGCTTCTGCACCAGCCACAGGATCGGGATCACCGCCGACTGGCGACGGTTTTCCGGATACTTCTTGATCCACCATTCGGCCTTGGCCTGGGTGTCCTTCGAAAAGGCGAACGAGGCCGGCTGTTCCTTGGCGAGACGACGAACGCTCATCGGTCCACTTCTCCGAAAACGATGTCGAGCGAGCCCAGGATGGCGGAGACGTCGGCCAGCTGGTGGCCGCGGTTCATCCAGTCCATCGCCTGCAGGTGACGGAAGCCCGGCGCCGAGATCTTGACGCGATAGGGTTTGTTGGTGCCGTCCGACACCAGATAGATGCCGAACTCCCCCTTGGGCGCCTCGACGGCCGCATAGACCTCGCCTTCCGGCGTCTTGAAGCCTTCGGTGTACAGCTTGAAGTGATGGATCAGGCTTTCCATGTCACGCTTCATGTCGCCGCGCTTGGGCGGGGTCAGCTTGCCGCGCGCCATCACGTCGCCCGCAGGCTCGGCCCGCAGCTTGGTGATCGCCTGCTTCATGATGCTGGTCGATTCCCGCATCTCCTGCATCCGGCAGAGGAAGCGGTCATAGCAGTCGCCATTGGTGCCGACCGGGATCTTGAAATCGAATTCGTCATAGCATTCATAGGGTTGGCTGCGACGCAGATCCCAGGCCATGCCGGACCCGCGGACCATCACGCCCGAAAAGCCCCAATCCAGCGCGTCCTGTTCGGACACGATGCCGATATCGACCAGACGCTGCTTGAAGATGCGGTTTTCCGTCAGCAACGTGTCCAGATCGTCCAGCACCTTGGGGAAACGTTCGCACCAGGCCTCGATGTCGTTCAGCAGGTCGGGTGGCAGGTCCTGGTGAACGCCGCCGGGCCGGAAATAGGCTGCGTGCAGACGCGCGCCGCT
>JAHJOK010000041.1 GCA_018820205.1 Alphaproteobacteria bacterium | reverse complement strand
GGGCTTGCCGTGGCTCTTGGGGAAGTGCGGCTGCAGCCGCGCCATCTGCTCGTCCGTCAGCCAATAGAGGTCGCTCATATCCAGTCTCCTTGCAGAGCCTGAATCAGATCGAGCACATCACATCAATGGGTCCTGAGCCTAAGCCACCGACTGAGCGTATGGCGAACATAAACTATTCCGTGCCTGTCACAAGACTTAAAAAGTTAGCCAAGGAGCTGGGTAGCATCAACCTAAATTATCGAGAAGTCGGCGTTAAGACATTCGAATACGCCTATGACGATCTTGTCGGGGACGATTGATGTCGTCGTTTGATGCGATCAACTATAGTTTGCGGCCGAGCAAGAGCATCCAACGCCAAGTGGTATTCGGAGGCGTCAAGATGCTTCAATCGCAACTTGACCTGGACAGGCTGATGTATATCGGTTTTGGATCGATCTGGTTCACCGACTTTGTAATCGCCCACCGTGTATTGGGCGTGGACGATATGATTTCGATCGAGGGCAACGAAGTCGGCTATAAGCGGGCCGTCTTCAACTCTCCCTACGCAACTGTGCGGGTTGAACATGGCATGTCCAGCGAGGTGCTCCCCAAGCTGTTCGCCGAAGAGGCCATCAGGAACCGGCCTTGGCTAATCTGGCTCGATTACGACTACGAACTGGACGAGTCGGTCAGGGACGATATCCGAGCTGTCATCGAGAATGCGCCGGTTAACTCGATCCTTCTGGCGACGTTCAACGGGCATGAAATGGGGTACGGCCGCACTCCCGAACGTCCCGAACGTCTTCGCGACCTGCTGGGCGCCCTCGTGCCTGACGACCTGCCGAAGGCGGCCTGCAAAGACGACCGGATGCAGGACACGCTTGCGGACCTTTCCTTGGGATATATGCAGTCGGTGGCAGCCGAAGTCGCCAGGCCTGGCGGGTTCGTTCCGGCGTTTCGTTTGCTTTACCGCGACGGTGCGCCGATGGTGACGGTGGGCGGCATCCTTCCCGCCCGGGGAGCTGCGCGGATTGCGGCCGATCTGGTGGTCGGCCCGGCTTGGCCATGCCGCCCTGCGCTTCCGATCAAAGCGCCTCATCTGACTTTACGCGAGACTGCCGTGTTACAGGCGCAACTTCCTCGAAACGACCAGCTCACGCGGGCGGCCGTCCAGGCCTTAGGGTTCGATCTGGAAGACGACCAGATCGCGGCATTCGAGACCTACTATAGGCAGTACCCGGCGTTTGCCCAGATCGTGTCATGATGCGGGGCCGGTGGCGAAATCGAGCTTCCGGCTATGTGATACGCTCAGATGGCGCTAGGCCGTGGGCAACATGATTCTGGTTGACCTTTTCTCTGGTTGCGGCGGGTTTTCCCTTGGCGCTCATCGCGCCGGGTTCTCGGTCGCGTCCGCCTACGATATTGACGCGACGCTGACCTCGTCATTTGCCGTCAATTTCCCGAACACTAAGCTCGTTCTCGATGACGTTTCGTCGATCTCCGGTACAGGCGTTCTTGCTGCGGCCGGCGGTAAGGTCGACGGCATCTTTGGCGGACCGCCCTGCCAGGGCTTCAGTGCCATTGGGCGTCGCCAGAAAGATGATCCACGCCGGCGGCTCTTAGGCCACTTCTTCCGCATCGTCAGCGAGGCCGAGCCCTCGTTCTTCGTGATGGAAAACGTGCGCGGACTGGAGTACTCGGACGCGCGTGACGTGTTGGACGAGGCAATTGCCTTAGTGTCCGACCGCTATAACATTCTTGGCCCCAAGATTTGGAACGCTGCGGACTTCGGCGCCGCCACCAGCCGCCGCCGGCTGTTCGTTATTGGCATTCATAAAGACGTCGGTGACGCCCTGACCGTCGCTGATGTCGAGGCGATGATGAGGCCAGCGGCAACTGTCCGGGCGGCGATCGCCGACCTAAAGGATGCGTCGTTCGTCGGGATGGCCGATGGGTTCGATGTCTGGCGGATCGGAAAGCAGGGGCGGCCTCACGCCTACGCCAAGCCGTTGCGGTCTAGCGATAAGCTGTTCACCGGGCAGCAAATGACCGTCCACACCGACAAGGTCATTGATCGCTTTAAGTCCGTGCCCCAAGGGGGCATCGACGTCGTCGGCCGACACCCTCGCCTAGCCTGGGATGGACAATGCCCGACACTTCGCGCCGGAACGGGGTCAGATAGAGGCTCTTATCAAGCCGTTCGGCCGCTGCACCCTGAAGAGCCAAGGGTTATTACGGTCCGCGAGGCCGCGCGTCTCCAGGGTTTCCCCGACACGCACCGTTTCCACCCGACGGTCTGGCATTCGTTCCGTATGATCGGCAATAGTGTGTCGCCAATCATGTCCGAGGCGATCTTCACGGCTATCCGCAAGAAACTAGCCGTGACGGTCGATCTCGAGATCGCCGCAGAGTGACTCGAAGGCAGCTGTCTGAGCTGTCCGATGGTGAGTAGCGTAACATCATTTGTTGAAATGGCCCGACCCAGATTTCCAGTCCGGGCCGCCCCTCACCCCTCCGTCGCCACATACACCCACGCCTCCGCCCCCGCCTCCGTCGTCACGCGCACCCGACGATAGGCCTCGCCCTCATAGGCGTCGGCGGCGGTCAGGTCGGCGGGGGTCAGGGGGTAGAGGCGGCCGGGGACGGGCGGGGCGGCGTCCGGCGTCGGGATCAGGATCGGATAATGGGTCAGGCCGGTCTCGGCCGTGACCTGGAGGTCGTCGACGGGGATGTGCGACAGGCGGAAACCGCTCAGTCGGTCCGGGGCGCCGGGCCCCAGGTCGCGGCCGAAGACGGCCGTCTGGACCGCCGGGTCCTGCAGCGTGCCATAGGCGAACAGCAGGCTCCCGGCGGTCATGGAGGCGGCGGCGGCGGCCACGCCGTCTGGATCAGGCCGTCTGGATCAGGCCGCCTGTTTCTTGCGGCCGGGGGCGACCATCAGCTTCTTGGTTTCGGCGATGGCCTTGGCCGGGTTCAGGCCCTTGGGGCAGACCTGGGCGCAGTTCATGATGGTGTGGCAGCGGTACAGTTTGAACGGGTCTTCCAGGTCGTCCAGACGTTTCTGGGTGGCGTCG
>JAHJOK010000040.1 GCA_018820205.1 Alphaproteobacteria bacterium | reverse complement strand
GGGCTTGCCGTGGCTCTTGGGGAAGTGCGGCTGCAGCCGCGCCATCTGCTCGTCCGTCAGCCAATAGAGGTCGCTCATATCCAGTCTCCTTGCAGAGCCTGAATCAGATCGAGCACATCACATCAATGGGTCCTGAGCCTAGCTTACGGCGTCCTGTGGCCAAGTTGAAATCGGTGTCATGTTCGATTAACTGACGATTACCGGTTGGCTCTCGTAAAAAACCTGTCCGTGGTAGGGGCAGCCCAGCCACGCCCGCGTATAAGCAGTAGACCACAGACAAAGGATTCGCGCACTTGGCTGACGAGCCCCCAAAGAGCCCCGTGACCAAGGGCCTCCACCTTTTGCTGCTCTTGGCGGTGTTGCATCAACTGATCATCAGCAACTTCATGACCCACCCGGACTCCGGGAAGCCGGAGAATCTCGCGTTCGAGCTCCACGAGTACGTTGGTCTCGCAAGTTTCGCGATCGTACTCGCCTATTGGATATGGTCAGCCGCACGCCGTCGCGACGTCGGCTTTGGGGAGCTGTTTCCGTGGTTTTCGCCCGCGGCGGTTCGGGCGGTCTGGCGCGATTTTCTCGATCACATTGGAGCTTGGCGACGCTTTCGGATGCCGGACGTCGGCCATCGGCCGTTTCCTATCGCCATACACGGCCTGGGCTTGGCCGCGGTCACCGTGATGGGCGCCACCGGGACCCTTAGTCTGCTGGGCGCTGTCCCGGCAGGGATTCGTGAGGCGGGGCTGACGGTTCACGGCGCATTCGCCAACTTGGTGTGGACCTATCTGATCGGGCACGCTAGCCTGGCGGTCCTGCACGAGCTTGCGGGGCACAGGCTGTTCCGCCAGATGTTCTCGCTCCGTTCGTAGCTTTAGAAATCCGTTTTCCATCGTTCGAGGTGCGCCATGCACTCTCTCATAGGAACCACACGCCGCCGCTTCGTCGCCGGAAGCGCGGCGGTCGGGTCAGCTCTATTCGCCGCCCCAGCACTCGGCCAGTCCCGAGCCACGGGGTCCTACGACCTCTCAATCGCTCCGCTTGGCGTGAACTTCACAGGCCGAAAGCGCACCGCGACGGCCATCAATGGCGGGATTCCGGGGCCGCTGCTTCGCTTCCGCGAGGGGGAGTCCGCAACTCTGCGTGTCGACAATCGGCTCGGCGAGATGACGTCCATCCACTGGCACGGCCTGCTGGTGCCCCCAGACATGGACGGCGTTCCGGGCATCAGCTTTCCCGGGATTGGCCCGGGGGAGTCGTTCACCTATCGGTTCCCTCTGCGCCAGGCGGGGACCTATTGGTACCATGCCCATACCCTGCATGAGCAGACGGGGGTCTACGGCCCGATCATCATCGAGGGCGACGAGGGGGACCTTCCGAAGATCGACCGCGACCACGTCGTCTTGCTCAGCGAATGGACCGACGAGGATCCGCTGCGGATCTACGCGAAGTTGAAAAAGCTGGGCGGCTACTACAATTTCGACCAGCCGAACCTGGGCGACTTTTTCGAAGACGCCCGCCGCAGCGGCTTCTCGGGCGCGATGTCCCAGCGCGCCATGTTCTATCGGGCGCGCATGGACCCCACGGACCTCAGTGACATTTCCGGTGCGACATTCACCTATCTGATGAACGGGACAACCCCATCGGGCAACTGGACGGGCGTGGCGTTGCGGGGCGAACGCGTCAGGCTGCGGTTTATTGGGGCAGGCGCGGCGACTTACTTCGACGTCCGGTTGCCTGGACTAAAGATGACGGTGATCGCCGCGGACGGGCAGCCTGTTGCGCCCGTTCTGGTCGATGAGTTCCGCATTGGCCCGGGTGAAACTTACGATGTGCTGGTCGAGATCCCGGATGACCGCGCCTATACGATCTTTGCCCAGGCGATGGATCGCTCGGGTTACGCCCGAGGTACGCTGGGCGCGCCCGGCGCGGCGCAAGCGGAAATTCCGGCGCTCGAACCACGCGTCTGGCTCACCCCTGCGGACATGATGGGCGGCATGGCGATGGCGGCTATGCCGGGCATGGCAGGGCCGGCGGTCGCAGCGGCTCGGCACGCGCGGACGGAGTACGGCCCAGGCGTGGACATGCGCGTGGACACGCCCCGGACCAACCTCGACGACCCGGGGATCGGTCTGCGCGACAACGGTCGAAGAGTGCTGACCTACGCCGATTTGCGTTCGCGAGGGGTTGCGACCGATCCGCGCCCCCCGGGCCGCGATATCGAGCTGCACCTGACCGGAAACATGGATCGCTACGTCTGGTCGATCGACGGGATTCGATACTCCGAATCGCCGCCCGTCGCCTTCAAGTCCGGCGAGCGCCTACGACTCATCCTAGTCAATGACACGATGATGACCCATCCCATGCACCTTCACGGCATGTGGATGGACCTGGAGGCGCCCGACGGGACCTTCCAGATGCGCAAGCACACCGTGAACGTTCAACCGGCCCAGCGGGTCTCGATCGGCATCACTGCGGACGCCCCTGGCCGATGGGCGTTCCACTGCCACATTCTCTATCACATGGCGGCCGGCATGTTCCGAGAGGTGGTCGTCGCATGAAGCCGCAAAACATGAAGATGAAGGCGTCAGGCAACGCTGTCGCGTCGGGCATGGCGGTCGCCGCAGCAGTGCTCGCGGTGTTGCAAGCCGCCCCTGCTGCGGCCCAGCAGTCAAGTATGGCTGGCATGCCAGGGACGGGTCAGTCCACGGACGCGACCATCTCTGCGGCTCCCCGCCGCCCTGAGCCAGCTATGCAGGCCATGCCTGACATGGCAAAGCCGAACTCCCCGTCCGGCGCGGGAGCCCCGATCCCCGCGCCTCAGAAGGACGGCGGAATGGCGGATATGCCGGGCATGGGCGCTGCTCCTGCACCCAGTGCGAGCGCGCCTCAGCCCGCTATGCCGGGAATGCCTCCTGGGCCCGCGCCTGAGGGGGCGATGGACTCAGCGGGCGCGCCCCCGGCCGCTATGGCGCCGATGCAGGGCGGCCGCGCGCCTGACGACGCGCGCGACCCCTACGCCTACTCCGGCGGGTACCAGCGAAGCACAATGCCGGGCGCCGAAACATCGGATGCGCTTCAGATGGGCGCCCTAATCATTGATCAGCTCGAAGCCGTGGAGAGCAACCAAGGGTCCGGGGCGGGATGGGACGTCCAGGCCTGGTACGGCGGCCCGTTTAATCGCGCCTGGTTGCGAAGCCAGGGCGACCGCCGGGAAGGTCGAACGGAGACCGCCAGCCTCGAGGGACTGTGGTTTCGATCCTACCATCCCTTCTGGGGCACTCAGATCGGCGTGCGGCAGGACTTTGGCGCCGGGCCGAATCGAACCTGGGCCGCCTTCGGCGTTCAGGGCGCAACGCCCTACTGGTACATGGTGGAGGCGACGGCGTATGTCGGAGACGGCGGCCGGACCGCCGCAAGGCTGAAGGCGTCTTCGGATCTTCGCTTGACACAGCGGCTGGTGCTGCGGCCCGAGCTAGAAGCAAATCTTTACGGTCGTGCGGACCGGGCGCGGGGGTTGGGAAGCGGTCTCACGACCATCCAGACAGGGCTGCGCCTTCGTTATGAAATTCGGCGGGAGTTCGCGCCCTATGTCGGCGTGGCGTGGAACCGGGCTTTCGGAGAGACAGAAGACTTGCGACGAGCAGCGGCAGGATCGAACGACGAAGTACAGTGGGTGGTGGGCGTAAAAGTGTGGCGTTGAAGCCCCGTCTCGGGTTGTTGCTGCCTGGTTGCTTGCATAAGTAATTATGCCATGCTAATTCAACGCACTGCAAGCTGTTCGGGTGAGCCCGGGCTGAATTCCACCTGAGTTATGGGAGAGTTATCTTGAGACGAGTGTTTGTTCTTGGCGCGACCTTGGTCGCGGCGAGCGCCCTATCCGCCTGCGCAACCTCGAAGGCCGCCCCCTCACCTGAACAGCGAGCGGCTTGCGAGGCCATGCTTGCGAAGATGGGCTCGGGGGCGACCCATGACCATGCCGCGGAGAAGACGGGTGGTGTTGGGGCCATGGCAATGACGCACGCCCAGTGTCGCCAGATGTTGGGGAAATAGCGTCAGAAAGGGGCGCAGGGGTTGCGCTCCCTCCTTTGTCGAACTGACCCGAACGACCGTGACGGCTACGAGCCGGAAACCATCAGCATTCCCAATGCAGGTAGAGCCCAGCGGAAAGTTGCCGTGAGACATTCTGAGACACATCTCGTCGCACGGATCGGGTGGCTGCGCGCAGCAGTTCTGGGGGCGAACGATGGAATCGTGTCCACCGCCAGCCTGATTGTCGGAGTAGCTGCAGCAAACACCGGCTCAGGTAGCGTGCTCGTGGCCGGGGTGGCGGGCTTGGTCGCCGGCGCGATGTCAATGGCCGCTGGGGAATATGTATCCGTCAGCTCTCAGGCCGACACCGAGGCTGCAGATCTTGCGAGGGAGGCGAGTGAGCTCAAGGCGGACGTTGTGGCTGAGTCGCGCGAGCTGGCCGCCATCTATGAGAAGCGTGGCCTTCACCCGGATCTAGCGCACGAAGTCGCAGTGCAGCTCATGCAGGCGGATGCGCTCTCTGCGCATGCTCGCGATGAACTCGGCATCATCGAGGAGACCGCAGCGCGTCCAATCCAGGCCGCACTTACCTCCGCAGCCACATTTTCCCTGGGCGCAGCGCTGCCTCTATTCACTGCTGTCGTTACGCCAAAACACCTTCTGATCCCTATTGTTTTTGGGGCGTCGTTGGCCTTCCTAGCGCTGCTTGGCGGCGTCGGCGCACACGCGGGCGGCGCAAACATCACCAAAGCGACAATTCGAGTTGCGTTCTGGGGAGCATTCGCGATGGCCATCACTGCCGCGATTGGGGCTCTTTTCGGAACAGCAGCCTGACCGATGGTTCTCAGTTGGTGATATCGATCACAATTGCGACGCGGCTACCGGCAAACTCGGCCGTGTAGCGGGCTTAGCGAAGGGGCTGCGCCGCGGCCGAGACGGCGTCCCCATCTGAGCCAGGCGCGGCGTCGACTGGAACCAGGTCTTTGCTCGGCGGCATGGGGCTGCTCCTTTGGCGCCGGCGCCTGACCTCACGATGCCCCTGTTCCCTCTTGGCTTGACCATGGGAATGATGCTCTCGGTCCCCTTGGTCATGCTTGGAGCGTGGCGAGCACGATCTGCGCTTTCAAAATCGGCAGCCCCTCAGGCCCCCGCCTAATCTCCCTGCGGCGTCTGAACCGCGTCCCGCGACCTCGCCCAAAACCGAAGAAAGGTCTACCTTTCTTCCCCTCTCCCCTGCCCTAGCCAAATCAGCTAGTTGGAAGGGGCGAAAGGTGGTGGAAGAAATGCGCTACGGCTACGCCCGGGTTTCGAGCGAGGAACAGAGCCTCGCGCGTCAGCGCTCCCAACTTTGCGCGGCCGGCTGCGATCAGTTCGTCGAGGAGGTGCAGAGCGGCGTGAAGGCACGCCATCGCCTCGACAAGCTCCTGGCGGGACTACAGGCCGGCGACGAGCTGGTGGTGACCGAGCTGGACCGGCTGGGCCGCAGCACGGGCGAGGCGGTCCTGCTCATGGATGACCTGATCCGGCGCGGGGTAGTGTTGCGGGTCCTCGCCCTCCCCTCTCTCGACATCACCACGAACGACGGCCGGTTGATCGCCGACATCCTGGCCAGCCTCGCTGCGCACGAGCGTCGGCGGACCCGCGAGCGCCAGCGCCAGGGTATCGTTGCGGCCAAGGCCGCTGGCCGCCATCTGGGTCGGCCGCCAAAGCTGAATGGCCAGCAGATCGCCGAGGCCCGCACCAGGCTGGCCGCCGACGAGGCGGTGCGCGTGGTCGCCCGCGCCTACGGGGTGACGCCCAAGACGCTCAGGGCGACGCTGGCGCGGTAACCCATAATTCGATTCAGCCTGATCAGCGGCGCACCTTGTATACGAGTATACAAGGTGCTTCAGACCAGAATCTGGAGCCCATGTTTCTGGACGACGGCCAGTAATTTTCGCGCGAAGCCGCTTGGCCTCGCGGCCCCGACTTCCCAGCGCCAGATCGTACTGATGCTGACGTTGAGACGCCGGGCGAACATCGACGGGCTGGCCTTGTTGATCTCGCGGACCTGCTTGATCGCCGCAGGCGAAAAGAACGGCGTGATGGGTGGTTCTTCAGGTAGCTTCATCGGCTGAGCTTAAGCAGGCGTGGCTGTGAAATTGCCGATCTCAACCGAGCGGTCGGGAAAGGTCGCGGTGATGTGCAGCTCGCCACCCATCGCCGCGATCAGGTCGCGCAACGTGCTGACCTTCATGTCGGGACGGCGCACCAGCTTTGAGATGGCCGGCTGTTGCACCTCCATCACGTTCGCCAGTTCCTCTTGGCTGAGGCCGAGACCCTCGCGAAGCTGTTCCAGGCTGACCATTTCGGTCATCAGGTTCGCCTTGCGCGCTTCATTCGCGGCGAGACGTTCGGGGCTCCAGCCCTTCTTGAGGTCGGAGAACGGGCGATGTCCGCTCATTTCAACAATCCTTCCTGCTTCAATTCCTTCAGATGCACGTCGTAGAGGTCGTCGGCGACCGGGATCAGCCGCTCGTAGAAACGGTCGTCCCCGGTCTTGTCGCCCCCGATCAGCAGGATCGCCGAACGTCGCGGATCGAAGGCGTAGAACACACGAAGGGGCCTCCCTTCGCTCTGAATCCGCAGCTCACGCATGTGCGAGTGCCGCGAATTGCTTAGACCCGACGAATGCGGAAATCGCAGGTTCGGCCCTTGCGCGATCAACAGATCGACTGTGAAGTCGATCGCATCCTGATCGGCTTCGCCCAGATCAACGAACCAGCCTCCGAACTCGTCGGTGTTCTCAACGTCCCAGCTCATAGGGTCTCGTATTCCATACGTGGAATGTAGGCTGGATCGGGTCCTAGATCAAGAAGGCAGGCGGGGCGCGTCCCCGGAAGGGGCCGCGCTCTATCTCCGCTGCGCTCCGACCGAGCCGCCTGGCGTCTCATCCCTGCCGGGTGACGATCGCTCGCGCGGGCGGGCTTGAGGCCCGCATGAGGCCGTCGGCGACGCCGGCGAGGATCTCCATTTAAAAGGGGAAAGGGGCGCGCCGCCCCCTCTCCCCCGCAACGGCAATCGGCCGGGCCGTGGCTCGGCTGCGCCTGCGCCCGCACCACCCCGACCGATTCCCGCCGCCCCCCTCGCTCCCGGCTGTTCGCCACGACGGCAGGGCCGATGGCCAAGGCCATCGCCCAGCGGCGATGTGAAGGGAGACAGTGAGATGATCCACGATAACCGGGAAAGCTGGCTGAACGGGGTGGCGGCGGGCATGGCGCCGCTGTTCGAGGCGTTGGGCGCTCCACTCCCCGACCGGGTGCGGGTGGCGATCGGCTTTACGAGCGCCGGCCGCAGGAGCCGGGCGATCGGCGAGTGCTGGGATAACCGGCGCAGCACGGACGGCCACTTTGAAATCTTCATCCGTCCGGACCTGGCCCACGCACCCGACGCCATGCCGGCGCAGATCGCCGCGATCCTCGCGCATGAGCTGGTCCACGCGGCCGTTGGCATCCAGGCCGGACATGGGAAGCCGTTTAAACGCCTCGCACTCGGGCTCGGGCTGGTCGGGCCGATGCGCGCGACCACGCCGGGAGAAGCCTTCCTCGCCGCCGTGGCGCCCATCCTCGCGGCGGCGGGTCCCCTCCCCCACGCCCGCCTCGACACCGGCGGGCTAACAACCGCGCCCAGGAAGCAGGCGGTGCGGATGCTCAAGTGCGAGTGCCAGACGTGCGGCTACACCGTGAGGACCGCGCGCAAATGGCTGGAGACGGCC
The DNA here is from genome assembly GCA_018820205.1 of Alphaproteobacteria bacterium. Lineage (GTDB taxonomy): Bacteria > Pseudomonadota > Alphaproteobacteria > Caulobacterales > Caulobacteraceae > Brevundimonas. Next base: position 1,948 of record JAHJOK010000040.1, on the reverse strand, counting down.
GGCGCGCCGCTCTGCCCGATCCCAGGCCACGGGGCGATGTGTCACGAGCCTCTCGACGAGGACCAGGACGACAAGGCCGGAGGGTGAGCGCGTGCGGCCCCCTTCCCTTTCGCCCCGGCGTGTGTATACAAGTATAGCCCTATACCTGTAGGAGTGTAGCATGAAGGTTCTCGCGATCCTGTCGCAGAAGGGCGGAGTCGGTAAGACGACCCTGGCGACGTGCCTAGCCGTGGCGGCCGAGCAGGCCGGCAAGGAGGTTGCGATCATCGACCTCGACCCGCAGGCGACCGCTTCCTTCTGGAAGGACGTGCGCCAGCTCGACACGCCCGCCGTCGCCTCGATCCAACCCGTTCGGTTGTCGGCGATGCTGAAGGCCTGCGCCGACGCCGGCACCGACCTGGTGGTGATCGACGGCGCGGCGGTGGCGCGCGACGTGACCTTTGAGGCGGCGCGTCATGCCGACTTCATCCTGATTCCCACCAAGACGGCGGTGTTCGACACCATGAGCATGACCCATACGCTGGAGGTGGTGCGCCAGCTCGACCGCGCCTTCGCCGTCGTGCTGACCTTCGTGCCGCCCCAGGGACAGGAGACGGGCGACGCGATGAAGGCGGTGGAGGAGCTGGGCGCGGCCGTCTGTCCGGTGACGATCGGCAACCGTAAGGCCTTTTTCCGCGCCCAATCCGTTGGCCAGGCGGTGCAGGAGTTCGAGCCGCAGGGACCGGCGGCGATGGAGATCAAGCAGCTATACGAGTATACGGCTATACGGCTATACGGTCAGGTGGAGGTCGCGTGATGGCAAAGGGCAATGCGCTTCAGGCCGTTCTGGACCGCGCCAAGGCTGGCGGCGATCCCGCGCCCTCGCCCGCCATGCCGGCCGAGGCCCCCGCCGCCAAAACAGCGCCGGGGGGCCGGCAAGGGACCAAGCTGATCGGCGGCCACTTTCCTCCCGAGATCAGCACCCAACTCCGCATCCTCGCGGCCGAGGGCGGGACGACGGTGCAAAGCCTATTAGCCGAGGCGCTGGACGATCTGTTCGTCAAGAAGGGCCGTAACCGCGTCGGGCGCGGCGGCGTATAGGTGTATACAACTATACAACTATACAACTATACAACTATACCACTATACAACTATACACCTATACCCAGGCCAAGCACTTGGCGGCTGAAAGGTGAGTTTTGGGGTGGGGGCTCACCGTTCGTCAGCCGGCCGGCTGAACTCCACCAGGACCGGCATTTCGAACTGTTCGCCCCGCAGCTTGGCCCGCCGGACGACACTGTGCTGATCGATCAGGATTTGCGCATCGCGCTTGCCGGTGGAGGTTTTGGGGAACCAATGAAGCGCCACCCGCTCGACTTTGCGCCCCTTCTTGATGGGCGTGAAGTCAACGAAGAAGGGACAGAGCTTGTTGATTTCGTCCTTGGCGGCTTTTAGGCAGTATTTGTTGAAATCCGCGAACCGCTCCAGCTTCCCTTCTGGGCTCAGGACTCATAGCCAGAAGAGCACGGTAGCTGCGAGGGCGATGGCGGAGAGGAAGACGGTCGGGCATCGATCGTAGCGGGTGGCGACGCGCCGCCAGTCTTTCAGTCGGCCGAACATGATTTCGATGCGGTTTCGGCTTTTGTACCGGCGCTTGTCGTAACGGACAGGCACAGTCCGGGATTTCCGACCGGGGATGCAGGGCGTGATGCCCTTGGCCTCCAGGGCATCCCTGAACCAGTCCGCGTCATAGCCCCGGTCGCCCAACAGCCATTGGGCCTTGGGAAGGCTGTCCAGCAGGGCCGCAGCACCGGTGTAGTCGCTGACTTGGCCTGCCGTCATGAACAGGCTGATGGGGCGTCCGTTCGCATCGGTTACGGCGTGAAGCTTGGTGTTCATGCCGCCTTTGGTGCGTCCGATGAGCCGCCCAAGACCCCCTTTTTTACCGCGAGGCTCGAAGCCGTACGGT
>JAHJOK010000039.1 GCA_018820205.1 Alphaproteobacteria bacterium | reverse complement strand
TCTGCCGTCGCAATGCCGGCTTCCTGCTCACGCAGGATCCCGATGATCTGCTCTTCCGTGAACCGTGATCGCTTCATTCTGTCCGTCCTTCCGAGGGGCGGACTCTAGCTATTCCTGGAGGAGTTTCAGGGGGTCACGTCAACGGGCCGCCGCCATCGAAGAGGAACTTCGACTTCTTCTCCGACATGAGCTTCATCGGCCACGAAAGCAGCTGACGCACATAACGCCCACTCGCCAAGCCGGACATCGGTAGCGCTCAGGACAGCACATTTCTCCAGCTCTCCGGTTGCACCAACTCGACACTGAAGCTCGACCGACCCATCCGGCAGGTCGGTGACGAGAGGCTGACAGGCAGAGATTTCATCAGGGGTCGGGATGCGCTTCCAGGGCGTGGATCCCGTTTGTCCCTCACTCGCATTGGGTGCGCACCCCGCTTCACAAAGCAAGATCAGCATAACCGCGGCTTGAACGGAGAGGTGCTGACCCATACGCAGAGGATAGGCGCATCGAACGTCCGCTTTCCACCCATTGCAGACACTAGGGATATGCCCCCTGCGACCCAACGATTATGGTTGATCATGCAGCCGACTTCGAAAACGCTAGTCATCCTTGCCATTGTGGCCGTCGGTTCCGCGCTTATCGCTATGCTGGTTAACGCGTTCTACGGCGTGTCGTTGATGGTCGGCTTCCTTGTGGTTGCCGCCGCCTGCGGCGTCGCTCTGCTCACCACACCAAATCGGGATCAGCAGACGCAGGCCTACATCATTGGTCTGGTCGCCATCATGGTGACAGGTGGCCTCGCGCTATGGGCTCTAGAGAGATGAGCCATCGCGCCCCAATGTCCGCTTTCCACCCAAAGCGGACATTGGCGGTCTTGCGGCCCCGCCGATCTGATAGAATGGTCGAAGACGGAGTTCAGCATGTTTCGACGGGATACATTTGTTCTGCTCGCTCTCGCGCTTTTTGGCATCGTGTTCACGATCTACGCCGTGATCGGCTCTACCCCGTTCTTCCCGAAGTCTCTTCAAGCCCAGCTCGGTGAGTGCCCAGCGAGCCCCCACTACCCCGCTGAACACAGGCCGGTGATGGAAGACTACGAAGCTGAGTGGTATTCCAGCGAGCTGCTTGGTTTGCAGGTCCGTCCCTTGTATCCGGACATGGATCAGGACCATCAAACCGTCAGGTTCAGCCTTCTCCGCAGCTTCCACGCTCCAGTGACCGTCACAACCACCCAGACGACCGACGGGAAAATCCGCCTCTCGGCGACGTGGGCGTCTGGTTATGACGGCTGTGACGCAATCCGAGGAGCTTGCTCTGTCGACAGAGTTTTGACCGGGGCAGAGCAAGCACGGCTCGCCACTGCACAGGCTTTCCTTCGGAACCCATCCTACGGATGTCCAACCGGCGTCGACGGCTCGATGTGGCTTCTGGAAGCGAGCGGGCACGGGGAATATCGGTTCTGGAGCGAATGGTCGCCGCGCGACGGAGACCTGCGTGAACTGGCTCTGGTTATGCTCGACCTGACCGGCTGGTCGCTGAAGGAGATTTATTAGCCCGACGTCCGCTTCCCACCCTTCTTGGACACTCCCGACGTCCGCTTGACGGCAGAGCCAGCGACGAGCCGACCCGCCACCGCCATCACACCCCCAGGATCCAGCCTTCCTCGTCCTGCACCTGCGCGATCAGCGCCTCGTCGGTGCCCTTCTTCGGGCCGAACGCCGCCGATAGCTCGCCCTTCTCGTCCATCAGGGCGATGGCTTCGGCGGTGGTGCGGACCTGGGCCTGGTCCTTGAACTCGCCCTCGGCCGCGGTGGTCGGCCACATGGAGGGCCAGACCTCGGCGACCAGAACCGACAAAGGCTCCACGTCCGCCGCGTCCAGCGCGCGCCAGCCGGTGCCCAGGGGCCAGACGGCGCCCGACGATCCAAGGCTTTCCAGCAGGCGCCGCACCATCGGAATCCCGACCAGGGTCTGACCGCCGACCGCGCCCGCCCCGTGCATCTGCCAGTTCGACTTGGGCTGCAGCTTGCCTTTTCGCACCGCATTTTCGGTAGCGCGATATTCGGGAATGTCGGCGCCGGACCCTGCTGGAGGCTTTGTCGTGGTCAGCCAGCGTTGCGCCTGCTTGGCCGGCGCCCCCCACAGGGGCCAGGCCTCGTCGGTCATCAGCCGGTTCATCTTGGCCGCGACCTGATAGCGGTTGTTGGTGTTGTCGGCCTTGTCCACGATGTTGGCCGCGATGAATTTCCACATCGCGGTCCAAGCCGGGGTTTCCTTCAACGCCAGCCGCGCGGCCGTGCCGACCGGATAGCCCAGCGAGAAATCGAAGCCCACGAACACTCGATCGCCCCGTTTGGCGTGGTCCGCCAGAATGGACTTCAGCATCGCCTCGCCCTCGGCCCGCGTCGCGACATTGTGCGTCTCGGTATAGAGGCGGAACCGCACGTCGCGCTTGGCCACGCCGATCCACACCGAGTTCTCGCCCAGCTTCTTGCCCTCGGCGGCGGTCCAGTCGGCAATGACATAGGCGTCGAACAGGCGGGCCACGGCGGGCTCCTTCAAGGAACAGGCGAAACAGGAGAGCTGGGGGGCTTCTAGCGCCACGCGGCGCGGGCCGAAAGGGCGATCAGCCCTTCAACAACGCCTCGAGGTGGCTCAGCCACCGTCGCCCCAGCCGCATGGCCTCGGACGGCGACCCGGCGTGGCCCGGCGACATCGCGTTCCACAGGGCCAGTTCGAACTCGGGATAGCGGGCGTCGGCGAACAGCAGACGCAGGGTCACCAGCTCCGCGTCCGGCGCCATGACGTCCAGCGCCTTCCTGGGTTCCCCGCGCCGGACGCGGGCCACCACATGACCATCGACGATGACCTCGCCGCCCTCGACTTCCTCAAAGCCATAGACCAGTCCGTGCGCCCCGCGATCCCACAGCACGGCGATCTGGCCGCCGTCGAAATCGAGCCCCGCCGCCCGGCCCTCGGCCGCCGAGACCGCCTCGGCCTCGGCCACGGCCCCCAGCGATTTCAGCATCGCGCGACGCAGCCGCCGTTCCGGCTCCATCCACCAGTTCAGCGTCAGGGCGGCGGTGGTCAGGGCGGCGGCCGCCAGCGACACCAGCAGGATGAGGCGCAGGGCATCACCCATTTTGGGCCTCGCCCATCAGTCGGCCAGCTCGACCACGACCGGAACGTGGTCGGACGGCTTGTTCATGTCACGGGCGTCGCGGTGGGTCTCGACCCCGACGAACCGGTCCGCCGCCTGGGGCGACAACAGGTGGAAGTCGATGCGGATGCCGTGGTCCCTCTGCCAGGCGCCGGCCTGATAGTCCCAGAAGGTATAGGTTCCCGGCGGCTGATGGCCCAGTTCCCCCGCCTCATACAGACCCAGACCCTTCAGCGCCCGGAAGGCGGCCCGGCTCTCGGGCTGGAACAGGGCGTCGTTGACCCAGGCGGCGGGGGTTTTCGCATCGTCCGCCGTCGGGATGACATTGTAGTCGCCGCACAGGGTGAACGGCTCCTCCAGCGCCAGCAGGTCGCGGGCGTGGGCGTTCAGTCGCGCCATCCAGCGCATCTTGAAGTCGAACTTTTCCGTGCCGATCGGATTGCCGTTGGGCAGGTACAGCCCCCCGACCCGCACCGGGCGCGGCGCCTCGATCACCGCCTCGATATACCGGGCCTGATCCTCGGCGTCCTCGGCCAGAAGGTCTGCGCCGGGCAGACCACGCCGCACGTCGCTGACCGGAAACTTCGAGAGCAGGGCGACGCCGTTGTAGGATTTCTGACCGTGGGTCTCGACGTTGTAGCCCAGGCTCTCGAACGGCTCCCTCGGGAACTTGTCGTCGACGGTCTTGATCTCCTGGAAACAGACCACGTCGGGCTGGGCCGCCTCCAGCCACGTCAGCACGGTGGGCAGGCGGGCGTTGACCGAATTCACGTTCCAGGTGGCGATGCGCATCGCCGGGACGCTAGCCCCGCCCGTGGTCCGACGTCGACAGAAACCTGACGCAGACACAAAAAAGGCCCGGCGAGCACGCTGCTCGCCGGGCCGATTTCTGGAACGTCTGTCGTCTCAGCCGGCCGGGACCACGACCGCGTCTTCCGGCAGAGGCGGAACCTCGGTCATGGTGCAGCCGCCGCCGATGCGCTGGGCGACCTCGCAGGGATAGACCTGCTGAACGGCGTAGGACGGGTCGAAGCGCACGATGACGCCGTTTCCGGCCGCGCATTTGGCCTCGAAGAACGAGCCGTTGGCGTTGGCGCCCATGTAGCGCGCCTGGCTGACGTCGCAGGCGGCGGCGTCCTCATTGTTGGCGAAACGGGCCTTCAGCGACGCGGCCTGTTCGGCAGGGGTCGAGAACCGGCAGGCCAGCGCGGCGCCGACCAGACGGATGCATTCGGTCGTCTTCCAGCCGCCGGCGGCCCGCTTCTGCAGCAGATAGCCGTCGACGCCCTCGCAGCCGACCTCGAACAGTTCGTCGCCTTCCAGCTGTTTGGCCAGGGCGACGCCTTCGTTGGGCACGCAGGGCAGTTCGGCCTGACGGGCGTATTCGACCATCACCCGCATGACGTCGGTGTTCTGGGGAATGGTGCAGCGGATGTCAGTCTCGGCCGCCTGGGCGGGCGGCGCTTCTGTCGGGGCGGCCAGCAGGTCGCCGGCGTCGACCTGAGCCCGTTGCGTCTGGAGCTGGGCCGAGGCGGCCAGCAGCACGCAATCGAACGCCTGGGGCGGGGTCGAGGCGATCAGGATATAGCCGGGCCCGGTGGCGCAGGCGGCCTCGTAGACAGCGGCGCCGTCGGCGACCAGCGGCAGCAGATTGGCCTCGGTCGCCTGGCACGTCAGGCCGGTGCTGGTGGCGATGGCCTGGGCTGCGGCCAGGTTATCCTCGGCGCTGGGGGCGGCCGGCGCGCGTTGGCGGATGCGGGTGTCGCTGCGTCGGCTGGTGCGGCCGCGAGAGGTTTCCTCGACCTCGCCAGAGGGCAGGTCGGCGGACGGTTGGGCCCGGGACTCTTCGGCGGTCAACTGGGCCAGGGCGGGTGAGGCGGTGAAGCCCGTCAGGGCGATCGCGGCCCCGAGCGCGGCGAGGAAGGCGGGCTTGAACACGTCGAAACTCCGAGAACGCTTTCGTTGGGCGAAAGCCTTGGCGACCCGGCGTGACAAGGTCAAGGCCATCGGATGGCGAACGCTGGACGCACGCGGTCGCCTGCGACTATGGTGGGCGCGTTGCGATTGGAGACGGACTTGGCCGACGGCGTGATCACCAGCGAAGGCGAGGCCTCGACCGGCAGCGACGGCCTGAAGGGCCTGACCTATCCGCTGGGCGCGCCGCCCGCGCCGGGCCAAGCCGTCCAGGCGGCGCCGGGGGTGCTGTGGCTGCGCCTGCCGCTGCCGATGCAACTGAACCACATCAATGTCTATGCGATCGAGGACGGCGACGGCTGGGCCGTTGTCGATACCGGCATCCGCACGCCCGATTCCGTCGCGGCCTGGGAGGCGGCCCTGGCCGGACCCATGGGCGGACGGCCGGTGACGCGGGTCATCTGCACCCATATGCACCCCGACCACATCGGTCTGGCCGGCTGGCTGTGCGAGCGTTTCGACGCTCCCCTGCTGATGACCCAGCTGGAATATGTCACCGCGCGCATGCTGGTCGCCGACACCGGCCCGGCGCCGGAGTCGGGGGCCGACTTCTGGCGCGCCGCCGGTTGGACCGAGGACCGGATCGAACGCTATCGCCAGACCTACGGCATGTTCGCCAAGGGCGTCGCGCCGCTGCCTGCCGGCTACCAGCGACTGAGCGAGGGCGACGTCCTGTCGATCGGCGGCCACGACTGGACCATCATCGTCGGCAACGGCCATAGCCCCGAACACGCCTGTCTGTGGCGTAAGGCGGACGGCGTATTGATCTCGGGCGATCAGATCCTGCCGAGAATCTCGTCGAACATTTCGGTCTGGCCGACGGAGCCTCTGGCCGATCCGCTGCACGACTGGCTGACGTCGCTCGACCGGCTGGGCGATATCTTGCCGCCGGAGACCTTCGTCCTTCCCGGTCACGGCGAACCCTTTGCCGGCGTCCTGCCGCGCATCGAGGCCCTGAAGCGGGGCCACGCCGTGTCGCTGAAACGGCTGGAGCGGACGTTGAAGACGCCCAGTCGCGCCATCGACGTCTTCGGCGCCCTGTTCGCCCGTCCGGTCGACGGGGGCCTGCTGGGCATGGCCACGGGCGAGGCCATCGCACACCTGAACTATCTGGCCGGTCAGGGCCGCGCGCGCCGCGACCGCGACGCCGACGGGGTCGACTGGTGGACCTGCATTCAAACGGAGATCGAGGCATGAGCGACCCCATCCGCACGGATCTGATCGACGGGGTCCTGACCGTCACCTTCGCCCGTCCCGAGAAGAAGAACGCCATCACCCAGGCCATGTACGCCCTTCTGGCCGAGGCGACGCGCCGGGCCAGGACCGACGACGCCGTGCGGGTGCTGATGTTCAAGGCCGAGGGCGACAGCTTTTCCGCGGGCAACGACATCGCAGACTTCATCGCCATCGGGTCGGCGGGCGGCGGCGGCCAGATGATCGACGCCCCCGTGTTCCAGTTCCTCAAGGCCCTGGCCGATCTGGACAAGCCGGTCGTCGCGGCCGTGCGCGGCCGTGCGGTGGGCATCGGCCTGACCCTGTTGCTGCATTGCGATCTGGTGGTGGTGGCCGAGGACGCCCTGTTGTCGGCCCCCTTCATCAACCTGGCCTTGGCGCCCGAGGCGGCGTCGTCGCTGCTGTTGCCCCTGGCGATCGGCCACCAACGCGCGTTCGAAATCTTCGCCCTGGGCGAGCCCATCGACGGCAGGACGGCTCTGGCCTGGGGCCTGGCCAGCCGTGCGGTCGCCGCCCCTGACGTCGATTCCGTCGCTGACGACCTGGCCCGCAAACTGGTGGCTCGCGCCCCCAACTCCCTCCGCAAAACCAAACGCCTGATGCGCGACGCCGAGGCCCTGTGGACCCTGATGCAGCGCGAGGGCGAGGCCTTCGGCTCCCAGATGTCCAGCCCCGAGGCGATGGAGGCCTTCATGGCCTTCAGCCAGAAGCGCGCGCCGGATTTTTCAAAGACCGGCTGAGGTCGACGGGATCCGCCTTGATCCCGCCTCCCATTGCCCCTAGGTGCGCGCGCCATGTCCGCCGCACCCGTCCTTTCGAACGCCATCAGCTATCGGCCCGAGACTCCGACCGACCGCGCCGACGCCGAGGCGCTGGTTCTGGACGTCTTCGGCCCCGGCCGGTTCGCCAAGACCGCCGAGCGGCTGAGGGAGCGCGCGACGATGGCGGCGGGCTTCATCGCGCACGACGAGGGCCGGGTGGTCGGCTCGGTGCGGCTGTGGTCGATCACGGTCGGCGGGCTCGACGCCCTGTTCCTGGGCCCGATCGCGGTGACCGAGGACCATCGCCGCAGCGGTCTCGGCGCGGATCTGGTCCACGCCTGCATCGGCGAGGCCCAACACCGCAGCGTCGGCGGCGTGCTGCTGGTCGGCGATCTGGCCTATTTCTCCCGCTTCGGGTTCGAGGCCGCGCCGGACGTCGTCCTGCCAGGCCCCGCCGATCCGCGCCGGGTGCTGTGGCTTAACATCACCAGCATGGCGCCGTTGGGTCTGGCGCTTCCGGCCTGACATCCCCTCCTCCAGGGTGCACGGTAGGGACAATGAGCAAGACCGAACCCTCCAACAGCCTCGCCGCCGTCACCGCCGCCGCCAATCAGGCGCCCAAATCCGGGAAGGGGGGCCGTGGCCTGCCGCCGGTCCACCTGTGGCATCCGGATCATTGCGGCGAGATCGACATCGTCATCCGCGCCGATGGCGTTTGGATGCACGAGGGCTCGCCCATCGGCCGGGCCGAACTGGTGCGACTGTTCTCGACCGTGCTGCGGCTGGACCCCGACGGCTACCATCTGGTCACCCCGGTCGAGAAGCTGAAGATCACCGTCGACGACCTGCCGTTCCGCGCGGTGACGATGACCCGCGACGGCGACGACCTGGTCTTCACCACCGATGTGGGGGACGAGACCCGCGCCGGGCCGGACCATGCCCTGACCGTCGCGACCGATCCCGTGACCGGCGAACCGGCCCCGCGCATCCATGTCCGCGCCGATCTGGAGGCCCGCATCGTGCGCCCGGTCTTCTATGATCTGGTCGAGATGGCCGAGGTGCGCGATGGGCGTCTGTCGATCCGGTCCGGCGGCGTCTGGTTCCCGCTGGGTCCGCCCGGAGCCGGTGTGGAATGAGCCTCGAGAGGCTGAAATCGCGCCTGACCGCGCGGCTGACCCCGGTCGAGGCCTGGCGAGCGGAGACACGCGCCGCCCGCTCCGATTTCGACCTAAATCCTGGCGCGCCCCGTTTCCATGAGGGACCGCTGAAGCCCGCCGCCGTGCTGGTGCCGATCATCGCGGATCCTCAGGGGGCGTCGGTGCTGCTGACCCGCCGCGCCGACAGTCTGGTGCGCCACACCGGCCAGATCGCCTTTCCCGGCGGACGCCTCGATCCCGGCGAGACTGCGGTCCAGGCGGCCTTGCGAGAGGCCCGCGAAGAGGTCGATCTGGACCCCGCCGCCGTCACGGTTCTGGGCCTGTCCGACGCCTACGAGACCGGCACCGGCTATCTGGTGACGCCGGTGATCGGCTGGATCGACCGCCTTTCGCCCCTGACCGCCTCTCCGGATGAGGTGGCCGAGATATTTCAGGCCCCTTGGGACTTCCTGATGGACCCCTCCAACCACAGTCGCGATCATCTCGACGCGCCGCAGGGCGTCAAACGGTGGTTCTGGGCCATGACCTGGAACGAGCGTTATATCTGGGGCGCGACGGCCGGCATCATCCGGGGTCTGAGGGCGCGACTGTACGGCGAGGACGACCTGGCGTCCGCAGCGGAAGAGGATGCAGCGTGACCGACCGGCTGGAAGAGCAGGCCTGGCTGACCAGTTCCGCGACCCGGGCCGTTCTGGATGCGCTGGAGCAGGCAGGCGGCGCGGGCTGCGTCCGCTTCGTGGGGGGCTGTGTCCGCAACGCCCTCGTCGGACGTCCGATCGACGACATCGACCTTGCCACCCGGCTGAAGCCCGAAGACGTCATGGCCGCGCTTCAAGCGGCGAAGATCAAGGTGGCGCCCACCGGACTGGCCCACGGCACCGTCACCGCCGTCTCGCAGAAACGCCCCTATGAGATCACCACCCTGCGCCGGGACGTACAGACTGACGGCCGCCGCGCGGTGGTCGCCTTCACCGACGACTGGGCCGAGGACGCGGCGCGACGGGATTTCCGCCTCAACGCCCTCTATGCCGACCGGTCCGGGGCCATCTTCGATCCGACGGGACAGGGGGTCGCCGACGCACGGGCCGGACGCGTCGTCTTCGTCGGCGATCCGAACCGGCGGATCGAAGAAGATTACCTGCGCATCCTGCGTTTCTTCCGGTTTTTCGCCTGGTATGGGCGCAGCGACCCCGACGCCGACGGTCTCGCCGCCTGCGCCGCCCACGCCGAGGGCCTGTCGCGCCTGTCGGCGGAACGGGTGTCAAAGGAACTGCTGAAACTGCTCGCCGCCCCCGATCCTCGCCCGGCGGTCCGCGCCATGCGCGACGCCGGGGTGCTGGACCGGCTGATCCCGGCCGAGGCGCCGCTGGAGGCTTTCGAGGCCATCGCCAGCCTGTCCGACGACCCGGTCTTGCGTCTGTCGGCCCTGTTGCCTGACGATCCAGCCGCCGTGGCCGAGATCGCGCGCGCCCTGCGCCTTCCCCGGGCGATGGAGACGCGTCTGGCCGCCGCCGCAGAGGGACCGGTCGATCCCGCTGCCGGGGAACGGGCGTTAAGGGCGTTGATCTATCGATCCGGCGCCCGGGCCGCGCGGGACCGGGTGCTGCGAGGATCGGCGCTCCGGCGGGGCGCCGACGCCGACGCGGCCCTCTCTCTGATCGACACCTGGCCATGCCCCCGTCTGCCGGTCGGCGGTCGTGAGGTGACGAAACTCGGCATCTCGCCTGGTCCCGAACATGGCCGAATTCTGAAGGCGTTCGAGGCCGAGTGGATCGCCGACGACTTCCCCGACCACGGCCATCAGGACCGGCTCAGGCGGCTGGCGGCGCGGCCCTGACGAACCGGGTGATGACCGGCCTGTGGTCCGATCCGGTCTGTCGTCCCAGCCGCCGCTCGACCAGGGCCAGGTCCGGCGAGTGGTAGACCTGATCGATGGTGATGCCGGTGAAGGCGGGCAGGGCGGCGGGCCAGGTTCCGGGCCATCCCGGAGCGGGAATCAGCCGGCTGTCCGCCTGGATCTGACGCCCGATCCGGGCGCTGGACACGCTGTTGAAATCGCCGGCCGCGATCAGCGGTCCCTGCACCGTTGCGGCCCAGTCGGTCAGTCCTTCGGCCTGGCGAATCTGCTCCCACTGGATCTGATAGGGCCAGGGTCGCGTCATGTGGACGCCCGCGACCGTGACCGCGCCCAGCGGCGTATCGACCACCGACCCCGCCGCGGACAGGGCCTCGAGCCTGAGGTCGAGATCACGCAACGGCCATCGGCTGGCGATGACGGTCAGCGCCGTGTTCTCCGGCCCGTTGATCCGGCCCCGGACGGCGCGGTGGGGATAGTCGGCCAGAACCCGATCCAGGGCCCGGGCCGGGGCGAAGCCCGTTTCGACCAGAATGACGATGTCGGCGTTCGATGCCGCGACCGACCGGGCGATGGCGTCCACGTCGTCGTTGTCGCGATGCAGATTGGCGGAATACAGCGTCAGACCGTCGGTCGATGGGCCGCGCGCGCCCTGCGGCGGCGCCCACTGGCTCCAGCCCGCCGCCACGACCAGCACCGCCGTCGCCGCTCCGGCGACCAGCACGCCCCTCGATCGCAACAGCGCAGCCGCCGTCAGGACCGCCACGACCATGACCAGCGCCGGGCCGGTGAACTGCGCCAGCAGATCGACCCAGCGATGTCCGATCCCGCTCAGCCCGGCGAGGGCAATCCCGACCGGGACGGTCAGCAGCAGGCCGAGACACAGGCTCAGGATCAGTCTCAGCGCGGGCAGGGCCGTCTCCTTCGGTGAGGACTTGATTTCAAGGTGAACGCGGGTCGTTGTGGCGCGTTCTGCCGATGCCTTGGGAGGGCGGACGCTTGGAGGGCGGCATGGCGAAGCGGACGGTCGGGGATATCGAGAAGATCTGGTCCAATGTCGAGGGCGTCAAGAAGCTGTCCGACCGGGCCGTCGGATTCGGACCGTTCGGCGTCGGACTGGACGGCCTGCTGACCTGGATCCCGATCGTCGGCAGCGTCTACAGCGTCGGCGCCGGCGGGTGGCTGCTGACCCAGGCGGTCCGGGCGAAGGCGGGCCCGGGAACCATCGCGCGGATGATCGGATATCTCGGCGTCGACATCGCGACAGGCGAGGTGCCGGTGGCCGGCGACGTGGTCGACTTCTTCTTCCCCGGCCACCTGATGGCGGCCAAGGCGCTGCAAAAGGATATCGAGACCACCCACTGGGTCGAGGCCAACGAACGCGACGCCAGGGCCAGCGGCGATCACGATCGGCACATGGCCGATATGCGCGCCGATCCGACGAAGCGCCGCGTCGTCTATCTGCACGACTGAAGTCTCTGTAACCCTTGACGAACCGCATCCCTGCCGCCCTTAGTCGGTGACCTGTGACTGCGCCCGGACGCTCTGAATGAACGCCATGCTGACGCGAGAAGAACTGGCCGCGGCCCTGGGCCAGGCGGGCGACGGCGACCGGGCGGCGTTTAAAGTCGTCTATCAGGCGACTTCCGCGAAGCTATTGGGGGTGTGCCTTCGTATATTGGCTGACCGCCAATTGGCCGAGGACGTCTTGCAGGACACCTATCTGACAGTCTGGAGGAAGGCCTCGACCTTCGATTCGACGCGTGCGAGCCCCATCACCTGGCTGGTGACCATCGCCCGGAACCGCTCGATCGATCGTTTGCGGTCGGCTGCGCCAATGCGTCGCAGCGCTCCGGTCGAGGACGCGAATGAACTGGCCGACAGCGCGCCGCTGGCGTCGGACGTGATCGAAACCACCGACGAGGTCGGGCGCCTGAACGTCTGTCTGGAAACGCTGGAAGACAAGGTCCGTTCTGCGATCCGCACCGCCTTTCTGGAAGGCGTCACCTACGACGCCCTCGCCACCCGTGAGAACGTGCCGCTCGGCACGATGAAAAGTTGGATCCGCAGAGGGCTGCTGCGCTTGAGGAGCTGCCTGGAAACATGACCGACCTTCCCCCCGACGATCCCGGTCCCGACGACGCGACCGTTCTGGCCGGCGAGCTGGCGCTGCGGGTTCTGTCGCCCGCCGAGGAGCGCGCGGCCCGTGCGCGCGAGGCGTCCGACCCCGCCTTCGCCGCCGAGGTCGAGGTCTGGAACGAGCATCTGGCCGCCTTCGTGGCCGAGATTCCATCCGTGACCCCGTCGGCCGCCGTCTGGCCGCGCGTGGAATCGCAGATCGCGCCGGCCGCCAATGACAACGGCGCCACGGGCTTCTGGCGCACATGGGCGATCGCCTCGACGGCCCTGCTGGTCGCCAGCGTGTCGGCGGTGGCCATCCTGCTGGCCCGCCCGGCCCCCGCGCCGATCGTGCAGGGCGCACCGGAAGGCGGGGTGACCCGCGTGGCCACCCTGTCGACCACGGATGGCGGCGTGCCTGTGGTGACCCTGGCCTATGACACCGTGACCGGTAACCTGTTCATCGCCCCGACCACGGCCATGCAGGCCGCGAACGGCGTGCCCCATCTGTGGCTGGTCAAGCCCGACGAAGGCGGCGTTCAACTGGTCGGCGCGATCGACGGGTCGGCGGCGTCGCGACGCACGCTCGACGCCGTTCTTGCGGGCGCGGCGGGCGAGGCCCAGGCCGTTGCGATCTCGCTGGAGGCGCCCGGCCACGTCCCGGCGTCGGACAAGCCGGACGGTCCGGTCGTCGCCACCGGAGAATTGCAGGCTCTGTAGCTGCATCCGGGCGTCCTGGCCGTCCGTAGTTTTTGCTGATCGGATCGTATCGGCGTCGCCTTCGGCGGTGTCGTGGGTCCTGACAGCCACGATCCGGTCAGCGGGGAGGCCACCCAGCCCTTCCAGGCCTCCCCGCAACCGCGATCTCTTCCAGATTATCAACAGGCGCGCCGAAAAGGCGTCTGATTTCAACGCGCGCAGGGTTTAACGCCCCGCCCGGCGCGCCCTCATTCGGGCAGCCCGCACACTGACCTCTGCATCAATGCGGAGATCGAAATGCCCACCAACCACAGCGCGCGCCTTGACCTGCCTTATCTGGCGGCCGGCCAGCTTCAGAAACACGTCACGGTCAACGAGGCCCTGACCCGGCTGGACGCCATCGGTGAAGGCGGCCGCCGGGGCGCGGGGCGTCTCCATCGTCTGGGGCGGGGACTGGACGCGCCTGCGCGACGGCCCGCATTTCGAGCTGGATCGGAAGCTGTTCCCATGAGGCGTCTTCTGACCCTGCCGCCGGCCCTGCGCGCCCCGACGCCGCTGGGCTGGTGCATCGGCGTCGTCGTCTGTCTCGCGGCCGTCGCGATTGTTCTGGGCGGGCTCGGCTTTCGATGGGATCCGTTCGATCTTTCGCGGCGGCGACTGGAACGCGCCGAACAGGCGGCTGCGGTCGGTCAGGCCGAGGCCGCCGCTCGCTCGGCCGAGGCGGACGGTCAGGCGGCCCTGGTCGCCCGTCTCGACGCCGCCCTCCTGACCACGCGGTCGCTGGACCGCGCCACCGCCCTATCAACACAGGATGCGAGAATCGCCGATGACGCCCTTCTTCCGCTTGCCGACGCTCGCGCCCATCGTCTGCGCGACCATGACCGCCAGCTGTGCCGGATCGCCCGCGACCTCGTCGGTTGCGCCGCCGCGGCTGACCTTGCCGGAGATGGCGAGCCGTCCCTGTGACCTCTACCGCCTGCCGCCTTCGCCGACATTGGGCGATCTGGAGGTTGGCTACATGACCCGGGGGGGCCAGATCGCGACCTGCGACGCCGCTCGGCGACTGGCGGTGGAGACCCTGATCGCCGAGCGTTCGGCCGTGGATGCGGCGGGCCCGGTCGCCCGGACCTTCTGGCCGCCGTGGCTTCGACGATGAGACGTCATGGTCCGTCACCCTGTTTTTGCGTCACGGTGACGTTTGCCCCGGCAAATGCTGCCGGGCGCCCGGCACATTCTGCCGTTGGCGCGCTTATCCGGCAGAACTTGCCGGGCTACGGGCGTGGTTAAGGCAAGGTAACAGTGTAAAATCAACAAGTTGATCATGTGTCGGAAAAGCGACTGCTGGCCCGCCGATTGCTTTGGAAGACCCCGAGCAAAATGCTCTCGACGGTCAAAACGACGGTCGAACACCTTGAAACAAGGACTTTCGTCATGGCGCTGAACAGCGTGAACACGAACTCGGGCGCTCTGATCGCCCTGCAGAATCTGCAAACCACGAACAACGAGCTGGCCACCGTCCAGTCGCGTATCAACACCGGCAAGAAGGTCAACAGCGCCAAGGACAACGGCGCCATCTGGGCTATCGCCCAGGGGCAACGTGGTGAAATCTCGGCTCTGAATGGCGTCAAGGACAGCCTGGATCGCGGCGCTTCCGCCGTCGACGTCAGCCTGGCCGCCGGCGAGTCCGTCTCGGACCTGCTCATCCAGCTGAAGGAAAAGGCCCTGGCCGCGACCGACAAGTCGCTGACGACCGCTGCTCGCAGCGCTCTGAACGAAGACTTCAAGTCGATCCGGGATCAGATCACCACGGTGGTCGATAACGCCAAGTTCAACGGCGTGAACCTGCTGGACAACTCCACGACCACGAACGGCTACAAGGCCCTGTCGAACACGACCGGGTCGACCATCAAGGTCGCGGGTGAAGACCTGCGTCTGGGCCAGACCAACGTGACGGTCACGGCCACGACCTCCATCGGCACCTCGACCCTGGCTACCACGGCCCTGGGTCTGGTGAACGCTTCGATCGACAAGGTCTCTTCGTCCCTGGCTCGCCTGGGTACGGGCGCCAAGTCGCTGGATACCCACCGTACCTTCGTCGGCAAGCTCTCCGACGCCCTGGAAAACGGCGTGGGCAACCTGGTCGATGCGGATCTGGCCAAGGAAAGCGCGCGACTGCAGTCGCTGCAAACCAAGCAACAGCTGGGTGTGCAGGCTCTGTCGATCGCCAACTCCTCGACCTCGATCCTGCTCGGCCTGTTCCGATAAGCAGAAATGGAAGGGCGGGACCTCGGTCCCGCCCGACCGTTCCCGGGAGTCGCCGGTGAACCCGGCGTGAGGGAGTCATGGAAACCAATGCCAGAATAACCGCCGTCTCGACCGCCGTTTCCGCCTCGTCGTCCGCGACGCCGGGCGGCGATTTCGATCGGGGACGCAGCGCCAGAGAGGCCGAACAGGCCGCCACCTATCGCCTGATCATCGAGGAAGGTCCGGCCGAAGGCACCTTCATCTACAAGACCCTGGACAGCGTGACCGGCGAGGTCGTGCGTCAGTTCCCGCGGGAACAGGTCGTGAGACTGGCGGAGAGCCGGAACTATTTCGCCGGCGGACTGATCGACACCAACGCCTGATCCCGGGCGCCTTGGTCTTCTGAGCCGAACGACCCGCGCGGGGCCTCCCGACGCGGTGAATCCGCGTTAACCATACGCTCATGGTTAACGCCCTAGGCTTCCGCCCAACATCCCGGGGCAAGAAGACCTATGAGCAACAGCGTTCACACCAATGCCGCCGCGGCCATCGCGCTGCAGAACCTCGCTCGAACCAACGACAATCTGACCGGGGTCCAGAACCGGATTTCCACGGGCCTGAAGGTCCAGGGGGCCAAGGACAACGCCGCGATCTGGGCCATCGCCCAGAGCCAGCGCGCCGACATCGGCGCCTTGTCGGCCGTGAAACAGAGCCTGGACCGCGCAACCTCCATTGCGGACGTCGCGCTGTCGGCCGGCGAATCGATCTCGGATCTGCTGAACCAGCTCAAGGAAAAGGTGGTCGCGGCCAAGGACATCTCGCTCAAGACCCAGTCGCGCGAACTGCTGGACGCGGACTTCAAGGCGCTTCTGCGGGCGATCAGTTCGGCGGTCGAGAACGCGTCCTTCGACGGCGGCAACATCCTGAACGGCTCGCTGACCAACGGTCTGAAGTTCCTCGCCAACGCCGACGCGACCTCGTTCGTGACCCTGTCTGGGAAGAATCTGACGCTCAGCGGCTCGATCCTGTCGCTGGGACTGAGCGACAGTCTGCTGACCCTCACCGGCGCGTCGACCGCTTTGAACAAGCTCGACAATTCGATCATCGCCCTGAACAAATCGCTGGGCGACATCGGCGCACAGGCCAAACAGATCTCGGCGCACCGCACCTTCGTCGGCAAGCTGACCGATACGCTGGAAAGCGGCATCGGCAATCTGGTGGATGCTGATCTGGCCAAGGAAAGCGCCCGGCTACAGGCCCTGCAGGTTCAGCAGCAACTCGGGGCGCAGGCGCTGTCGATCGCCAACCAGGCGCCGCAGATCATCCTGTCCCTGTTCCAGTAAGCCTCAGTGAAAACGGCCGCCGGAGGCGTGGCCGATCACGACGGGGGCAGGACGGCGGCGCTGGGGGTGAGGACGCTCACCAAAGCCGTACAAGGCAAGCAGTGACTGGATAATCGACTTCGGGAAGATCATGGCGTCTCTCCTGTCTGGCGAGATGAAAACACGATTCGCCGGACTTCGTTCCTCACCCGGACATTAACGCCCCGTTGAGCCTGCCCGGGGCAGGGTGCCGACGGGAGAATTTCTTGGCCGTCAACAACGCCTATCTTCTCGGTCTTTTCGGTGGGTCCTACGCCCCCACGACCACGGCTGCCTTGATGAGTCCCATCACGAAAAAGGCCCAGCCGACCGCGCCGTGGGCGACCTCGCAGCAGGCCAGCGCGCCCAAGCCCGACGCCATTCTCCGCGCGGCGCTCGGCGGGCGCAGCATCGTGAACGAGGACGCCGCCCAGCTGGACGTCAAGGGCGCCTCCGCCGACTACAAGAAACTGTTCGCCCTGTATCAGGGCCTGGAAACGCTGAACGTTCTGACCAATCGGGCCGGGGTGAAAGGACTGACCTCGTCCGACCTGGCCCTGGTCCAGAAGCGGTTCGCTTCCGGCCTGGCGGAAATCGGCTCCTATATCGGCAAGACGGATTTCGAAGCCCTGCGGCTGGTTCAGGGCACGTCGTCGTCCCTGTCCAAGAGCACGGCCGCCGTCCCGCGCGACAGCGCCAACTCCATCACCGGGCCGATCCACGAGGGATCGATCGATACGCCGGTGACGGCGTTCCAGGGCGACACCCGCTTCGATATCACCATCCGCGTGCCGGTCGGCCTGTCCAGCGAGACGACCTCGATCGCGATCGACCTGGCCGACATGGGATCGACGCCCCGGACGATGGATGCGGTCCTCGGCCATATCAATGGCAAGCTCGAGGCGGCGGGCTTTCAGACACGGATCGGACGCGAACAGATCAAGGCCGAACCCAAGACTGTCCAGGTCAACGGCAAGGCCGTGACGCTGCCGGCCGGTCCGGATCGGTGGGCGCTGGCCATTCGCGGCACCTCGACCGAGACCGTGGGCTTTGCCGCGTCGGAGGCCTCCGACGCCGTCTATGTGGTTCAGGCCGCAGGCGCGGAAGGGGCCAACCAGCTGTTGAAGTTCCAGAGCGACGGCGGCCTCGCCGCTGCGCCGACCGGCGGCAATGTCGGCGAGACCCAGTGGGTCGAGGGCCGCCTGTCCCAGGACAAGCTGCCCGACGGCGTCCAGTCTGTCCGCGCCAGCGCCGTCGGCCCCGACGGATCGCTCTGGGTCGTCGCCGACGTCACGACCGGGTCGGCCAGCCAGCCGATCAAGGGCGCCCAGGACGTCGCCCTGATGAAATACGATACCGCCGGCCGGCTGGTGGCGACCCGCGCTCTCGGCGCCGCGTCCAGCGCCAGCGGCTACGCCATCGCCATCGACTCCAACGGCGACGTCGCCGTGGCCGGCTCGGTCACAGGCGCGCTCAACACCTCAAAGACCGATGCAGGCAAGTCGGGCGAGGTCACCAACGTCGCCGACAGCTTCGTCACCGTCTTCAATGCGGAGGGCGTGGAGCAGTGGACCCAGAGACGGGGCGCGCGGGCCGAGGACCAGGCGACCAGCGTCGCCTTCGGGGCCGACGGCCTGGTCTACATCGGCGGCCGGGCGAAATCGGCGATCTCCGGCTCGGTCTCGGCCGGGGGATGGGACGGCTATGTCCAGGCCTTCAAGGCCGGGGAGCCCTATCCGACGGCCGGCATCGTCTCCAAGGCGATCGGCCAAAGTCAGTTCGGCACGAGCGGAGACGACGGCGTCGATGCCGTGGCGATCGACGGATCCAACCTCTACACCGCCGGGATCGAGGACGGACACGCCGTCATTCGCCAGTTCACCCTGGACGCTTCGGGCGCGCCCACCCTGGCCTCCACCCGCGATCTGGGCGTCATCTCGGGCGACATCGCGGGCATCGCCGTGTCCGGGGGCAAGGTCATCCTGACCGGAACCAGCCGCGACAGCGGTCTGGCGGCAGGGACGACGACCACCGCCCATTCGGGCGGCAATGATGTTTTCGTCGCCGCCATCTCGACCGACCTCGCCGCCGCCGGGACGGACCGGCTGAGCTGGTATGGCGGGGCCGGCGAAGACTCGGCCGCCGACGTCAAGGTGCACGACGGCAAGGTCTGGATCACCGGCATCGCCGATCGCCCGGTCGGGGCGAAGTACACCGACCCGACCCGCGCCTACCTGACCCGGCTCGATCCCCTGAGCGGCGCGGTCGAATATACGCGCGAATGGTCGGGTGACGGCGATCAGGCCAAGCCCCTGACCCTGGCCGTCGCGTCGAACGGGGCCAGCGTCCTGGACCGGCTGGGCTTGCCCAAAGGCGAGATCGACCAGTCGGATTCCAAGCTGCTGACGGCCTCCACCTCGCTCCGGGTTGGCGACCGATTCTATGTCTCGCCGGCGGATGGAGGTCGGGCGTCGGCGGTGACCATCGACGCCAAGGACACCTTGGCGACGCTGGCGCGCAAGATTTCGATCGCGTCGGGCGGCAAGCTGAAGGTCACGGTCGCCTCCGAAGGCGCCGCCGTGACCGGCAAGGACGGCGAGACCACGACCACGACCGGCGGCCTCCAGCGCCTGTCGATTAGCGCCAAGGACGGCAAGACCGGCGCCATCCTGACCTCGGGCGAGACGGGTCGGGACGCCCTGCTGGGGCTGGGTCTTTCGCCGGGTTATATCGGGCTGGCGGCGGCGGACGCCTCGGTCAAGACCTTCGGCCTGAATCTGCCCAGCGGCCTCACGCTCAACGACGACGCCTCGATCAAGTCGGCCGGCGAAAAGATACAGGGAGCGCTCAAGGCGATCCGCGACGCCTATCGCGCCCTGGCGCCCCAGGATGCGACCGCTGGCGCTTCGGGGCCTGTGCCGGCCTATCTCACGAACCAGATCGCCAACTACCAGGCCGCGCTCGCCCGTCTGGGCGGTTAAGCCTTTCGGTTTCGCTTGCCGGTTGACGGCGACGCCCCTCGCGGGGTTATTGAGCTCTTCAAGGCCCGACGCCTCGCGAGCTCCGCCCAATGCAGTTTCCCAACGACAACCGCGTCATTCTGGCGATCGGCGCCGGCCTCGCCATCCTGGCGGCGATCGTGCTGGCGCTGGTGTTCGGCGGCGATCGTGAACCGAGGACCAAGGCTGAGCCGGCCGAGGGGCCCGGCGGGCTTCAGGTCGATCTGGCCGACGCCCCGTCGCTGGAGCCGACGCGCCAGCTGCGCTGCTTCGTGAACGGCCAGTTCATCGGCATGGCCACGCTTTCCGACTGCGCCCAGCGCAACGGCCTGGCCACCGACGCTCTGGATGTGGGTCTGGATGCGACCGGCAATCTGGCCGCTGCGCCGACGGCCGCCTTTGCGCCTCCGCCGGAACTGCCCGACACGATGGATGTCCTGCCGACAGCGCCCGATCCCGCCGCCCAGCAGCCCCAGCCCCAACCTCGGGTGGAACGGGCGTCCGGCGCGCCTTGCCTGCGTTTCTCGGGCTCGGAATGGCGTCAGATCTCCGGCGACATGTCGCTGAACCAGTGCGTGCAGGCGCTGTATGCCGGGACCTGCGTACGGCCCGGCGACGCCCAGTACGGTCGCCACGGCGGCCTGACGCTGCGTCTGGTTCCGCGTCGCGTCGAGCAATCGACCGACAACACCCGCTTCCGCATCCTGGCCGACCAGGACCGCAGCTGCCAGTTCCCGAGCCTGAACGGATGATCCGCAAGACGCTCATTCCGGCCGCCCTGATCGGCCTTTCGCTCGCCGCCTGCACCCAGCAGGTCAAGGCGCCGTTCGATCCGGGCGTCTGCTTCGCTGTCGAACGCCCCGAGGGGCAGGACGTCGTGTTCAACGTGGTCGCGCGCGATCAGACCCAGATCGAGATGTGCGCCGCCCGTCTGGAGGAGATGCGCGTGCGCTTCCAGCGCATGGGCTCGACCAGGCGTGAGGTGACCGGCGCCTATCAGGGCCAGTTCGTCTTCATCGACGGCCGTGGGGTATCGTTCAGCCGGACACTGGACGGCGCCCGCTTCTTCGCCCTGGCGAGGACGGGCGACGGGCGATTGGCGGTGCCCGGAGCGATCGAACGGGACGTCACCGATCTGGGCGTGGTGGTCGAAGAGGCCGCACCGCCCGCGCCGCCACCGTTCCCGGCGGACTAGAACAAAGTCGGAACAACTGTTAACGGTTTTCGCGAGCGCGCTCGACGAGGCCGTGATTCAAGCCCCCCGCGCGGCGTCAGGGGCCATTGCAAGAGAGAGTTTTCACCATGGCAGGCAGCGTCAACAAGGTCATTCTGATCGGCAATCTGGGTCGCGACCCGGAGATCCGCTCCATGCCGAACGGCGATCGCATCGCCAACCTGTCGATCGCCACGTCGGAGAACTGGCGTGACAAGGCCTCGGGCGAGCGCAAGGAGAAGACCGAATGGCACCGGGTCGTGATCTTCAACGACAACATCGTCAAAGTCGTTGAAAATTATGTGAAAAAAGGCTCGACCGTCTATATCGAGGGCCAGCTTCAGACCCGCAAATGGACCGACCAGCAGGGTGTCGAGAAATACTCGACCGAGATCGTCGTCGGCCGCTTCAAGGGCGAACTGACCATGCTAGGCGGTCGCTCGGACGGCGGCGGCGCCTCCCAGGGCGGCGGCCGCGGCGGTGACGACGACTATTCGTCGGGCTTCTCGACCGGCGGCGCCAACAAGCCCTCCGGCCCCCGCGAAAGCTACGACCTCAACGACGACATTCCGTTCTAGGAGGGAGCGGGCGCGGATCGCGATCGTTCAGGGCGGGGCGCTTACGCCAAGACGTCATGCGGAGGCCGCCCGGCTGCGCGCCGAAACGCCCCGTCACCGACTGTGACGCGCGGCCCGCCGCCACCTGTGTCATGACCGTTTCGTGCAGATCACCCCTGACAAACCCCACAGTCCGCTCAGCCTGGCCGAGATCGGAGCCATTGTCGCGATCGTCGTCATCTGGGGCGCCAACAACGCCGCGGCCAAGGTCGCGACCGAAGTGCTGCCGCCGCTGATGACCGGCGCGATCCGGTTCGCTATCGCGGCCCTCTGCCTGATCCCGTTCGTGCGGCCGCCGTTTCCGAACTGGAAAAGCCTGCTGCTGATCGTGACGCTGGGCGGACCGTTGCACTACGGCCTGCTGTACTGGGGATTTTCGCTCGCCGACGACCTTAGTCCGGTCGCGGTGGCGTCGCAGCTGTGGATTCCGTTCACGACCCTGTTCGCTTTCCTGTTGCTGGGCGAGCGGCTGTCGATTCCCGCTCTGATCGGCATGATCGTGGCCCTGGTCGGCGTGGCATGGATGTCGGTCGATCCGACGGCCCTGCACGACTGGCCCGCCATCCTCGCGATCGTCGCGGCCGCCGCTTTCTGGGGCATGACGACCGTGATCGCCCGGCGAACGACCTCGATCCCGCCGTTGAAGATGCAGGGTCTTCTGGCGTGTGTGGCCCTGCCGACCCTGGCCTTCGGGTCTGCCATGTTCGAGCGTGATCAGGTCGAGGCCGTCCGCGCCGCCACGCCCCTGATCTGGGTCTGCCTGTTGTGGGCAGGGGTGATCTCGTCGGTCTTCGCAACCAGCATGGTGTTCTGGCTGGTGCAGAAGCGCGAGGCGGGACGAGTTACGCCCTATTTCCTGGCCACGCCGGTGGTGTCCATCGCCATAGGCTGGGGCCTGCTGGGCGACGTGATCACGCCCCAGATTCTGGCGGGCGCGGCCCTGACCATGGGCGGTGTGGCCGTGGTGGCCCTGGCGGAGCGCGGACTGCGCGCCGGCGCCGCCAAGGCCTGACGGAGCCTAACCTGCAGCCAGAACGCCGCAGGCCACCCGGTCGCCGGATCCGCCGATCGGCTGGCTGGAATAGTCGTCCGGCCCCGCGTGGATCAGGATCGCCGATCCGTCGGTGTCCATCAGGCCGACGCCCGGTCCGGTGTCGGCCAGTCGTGCGAACGGCGTGAAGATTTCGGCGTTCACCCTGCCTTGAGCGTCGGCATAGACGTTGGGCAGATCACCCGAATCCGTGGCGTCGGCGTTCAACAACCCATGAACGGCGGGGTCGCTGCCGCCGTGTACATGCGACCCGGCAGAGGTAAAGCCCGGCGTGTCGCAGGTGCCGACCGCATGAAGATGAATGCCGTGCCAGCCCGGCGTCAGGCCGGTCGCCTCGACGCGGATGACAACGCCCTGCGGTCCCTGGCGGAAGCTGGCCGAACCCGCCAGTGCACCCTCGCCGTTGGTCAGGGGCGCGTTCGCCGATGCCCCGACCGGCGCCCGCGCCATGGCCGCTTCGGCGCCGGCGGGCGGGGTCGCGTCTTCGGTTGCAGTGGTGGTTGCAGTGGTGGTCGGCTCGCCCGAGCAGGCCGCTAGAGTAAGGGCGACAAGGGCGGAGGAGGCGGGGATGAGACGCATGATTTTCGTCCTTTCACGAAGGAATGGGCAGGGCGCGATGATGCAGGCGAATCTTTGCCTAGCTTGCCCCTGGATGCTAGAAAACCCGGCAGCGGATCACGTTCCGATTCCGGCCATTTAAAGCCACATTTCCTTGACTGACGACAGCTACGACGACGCCCTGCCGCCCGCCGGCGGCGGAGGCTCCGGTCCCGCCGATTCGGGCGATATTTCCGTGATCACGATCGAGGACGAGCTGAAACGCTCCTACCTCGACTACGCCATGAGCGTGATCGTCAGCCGCGCGCTGCCGGACGCCCGCGACGGGTTGAAGCCGGTTCACCGCCGCATCCTGTATTCGATGCACGACCTGAACATGACGCCGGAGCGGTCGTACTCGAAGTGCGCCCGCGTCGTCGGCGACGTGCTGGGCCGCTTCCACCCGCACGGCGACGCCTCGGTCTATATGGCGCTGGTCCGCATGGCTCAGCCGTTCTCGATGGGTCTGATGCTGATCGACGGCCAAGGAAACTTCGGCTCGGTCGACGGCGATATGCCCGCCTCGATGCGATACACCGAGGCCCGCATGGCCCCGGCCGCAAGCGCATTGCTGGCCGATATCGACAAGGACACCGTCGATTTCCAGCCGAACTACGACGAGAAGGAGCTGGAGCCGGTCGTCCTGCCGGCGCGGATCCCGAACCTGCTGGTCAACGGCGCGGGCGGCATCGCCGTCGGCATGGCGACGAATATCCCGCCGCACAACCTCGGTGAGATCGTCGACGCGGCCGTGGCCCTGCTGGACGATCCGAACATCTCCGACGACGCCATCCTGGACATCGTGCCCGGCCCCGACTTCCCGACCGGCGGCGAGATCCTGGGCCGCACCGCGCCCCGCAATGCCCTGCGCGACGGTCGCGGCTCGGTCGTCGTGCGCGGCGGCGCCTCGGGCGAGACGATCCGCAAGGACCGCGAAGCCATCGTGGTCACCGAGCTGCCGTTCCAGGTCAACAAACAGACCCTGATCGAGCGTATCGCCGAAATGGTCCGCGAGAAACGCCTCGAAGGCATCTCCGACGTCCGCGACGAATCGGATCGC
>JAHJOK010000038.1 GCA_018820205.1 Alphaproteobacteria bacterium | reverse complement strand
GCTCCGCACGGAAGGTCTGACCGGGTGCTGTCGGCTCTGGACCGCGTTGCAGTCCCGAACCAGCGACGCTCTTAACGCCTTGCCGACTGCAAGCCCCCGGCGGGAAGGTCGGCGTGCTCGCGAAAGCCGATCCCCTGAACAGCATGGGTTTCCTGCCCATGCTCTTTTCTGGGGGCTATCGCTCGACGCGCGGCGTCTCGCTGCTTGAGCCCCGAACAGGGCTGTCGCTGGAAACACCGGGTCTCTGCTTGAGCCCCCATCGTCCGATCATCCCGCGCCTCAGGTGCACAGCCCCTCGGCGACGGTTCGATCAGACCCCCGCTCCCTCCGTTCCCGCCGCGACAAGCTCGCAAGGCCTTGCGCCCTTCCCAGGCGACGGGACCGGGGAGAAGGATACAGCCGGTTTAATGCAGGGCGCGTTTGGACAGGGTCTAAAGTGGACGGGTGTTGAATGGATTGGGGAAATCGGCGTGGTTGCGGATCAACCGGGCCGGATACCAAACACCGTGCATCCCCGCGAAGGCGGGGACCCAGGTTTTGGCGGGGCGTTCGGTGGTCAGGTTATTGTTCCGGCGCACACAGGTGACGGGTTGAATGCACCGGTTGGCGGCGGCTCCGGTTCAAACCTGGGTCCCCGCCTTCGCGGGGATGCACGGAATTTGGGGGGCGCTTTCGCGGAGATGCACGGCCTGGACCGGTCGCGGTCGCGGGGGGCGTCATGGCGTTCCGGCCCGTGAGGGGGTGACCGCGCTCTGGCGTCTTGGCGGCGCCGAGGTTCAGGCCGGACGAGACGAAATCGCTCCTGCGGCGTCCAATCGCTTGGCAATCGCGGGAGGGGGCGATATGGACCGGCCCTGAACAGCCGAGTCTCCCCGTGAGTCCGGCCAAGGCTTTGCGAGTGGCTCGCAAATGCTTGATGCAGATGACTTTGATGAGGGTTTCCGGCATGGGCCAACAGGTCCCGAATTTGGGCACGCGAGCGGCGGTTGCTCGGGGATGGGCCAGGGTTGGCGCCGCCGTCACCACCGCTTCGCTGACGGCCTTCGTCGCCGCACCGACGTGGGCGCAGGACCTGATGGGCCAGCCGACGCCGCACGGCATCGACCTGCAGCCGGCGGCCTCGCCGCTGAAGCATGAGGCGATCTGGTTCCACAATGCGATCCTGTTGCCGATGTGTTTCGGCATCAGCCTGCTGGTGCTGGGTCTGCTGGCCTGGATCGCGATCCGGTATAACGCCAAGCGCAATCCGGTCCCGGCGAAGTGGAGCCACAACACCCTGGTCGAGATCATCTGGACGGTGCTGCCGGTGATGATCCTGGTGGGCATCTCGCTGTTCTCGTTCCGCCTGCTGTTCGCCTATCACGACATGCCGACGCCGGACCTGACGGTGAAGGCCACGGGCAACCAGTGGAACTGGGCCTATGAATATCCCGACCAGGGCGTCGCGGAATACATCTCCAACATGCTGCCCGAGGAAGAGGCCCTGGCGCAGGGCGTGCCCTACCGCCTGGCGGCCGATCAGCCGATCGTGGTGCCGGTCGGCAAGACCGTGCGGGTGCTGGTGACGGCGGCCGACGTGATCCACGCCTTCGCCCTGCCGGCCTTCGGTCTGAAGACCGACGCCGTGCCCGGTCGGGTCAACGAGACCTGGTTCCGCGCCGAGCGCACCGGGGTCTTCTATGGCCAGTGTTCGGAACTGTGCGGCGTCGATCACGCCTTCATGCCGATTCAGATCAATGTCGTGACCGAGGCCGAGTTCGCCGCCTGGGTCGTGTCCAAGGGCGGGTCGATGACCCCCGCCACCGCCGAGGAGGCCCCCGGCGGCACCGCGGCCCAGGTCGAGGCCGGGACGACCGGCGCCGAGACGGTGGCCGATGCCGGCCCCGACGCCGGCGCCGTACCGACCGCCCAGACCGCGACCTCCATCCCCGCCCCTGCTGCGACGACGGCTCCCGCCGCCGCCGCTCCGGCCGCCCAGTAACAGCGAGCCCGAGACCGAAATGGCCACCGATATCACCGCCGACACGCACGCCGACCCCGGGCACGACGCCCATGAGGAACACGATCACAAGCCGGGCTTCTTCACCCGCTGGTTCCTGTCCACCAACCACAAGGACATCGGCACCCTGTACCTGTTGTTCGCCATCATGGCGGGCCTGGTCGGCGGCGCCCTGTCGGGTCTGATCCGGCTGGAACTGGCCCATCCGGGCATCCAGTATTTCGTCGAGGGCGGCCTGATCCAGCAACTCGGCATCGTCGAGGCGTCCAAGCACGGCTATAACGTCACCGTCACCGCCCACGCCCTGATCATGATCTTCTTCATGGTCATGCCGGCCATGATCGGCGGCTTCGGCAACTGGTTCGTGCCCATCATGATCGGCGCGCCGGACATGGCCTTCCCGCGCATGAACAACGTGTCGTTCTGGCTGCTGGTGGCGGCCTGGGTGCTGTTGTGCCTGTCGATGTTCGTCGACGGCGGACCGGGCAAGGGCTTCGGCGGCGGCTGGACCATCTATCCGCCCCTGTCGACCACGGGTCACACCGGACCGGCCATGGACCTGGCGATCTTCGCCCTGCACGTCGCGGGCGCCAGCTCGATCCTGGGCGCGGTCAACTTCATCACCACCATCTTCAACATGCGCGCGCCGGGCATGACCCTGCACCGGATGCCGCTGTTCGCCTGGTCGGTGCTGGTCACCGCCTTCCTGCTGCTGCTGTCGCTGCCGGTTCTGGCGGGCGCCATCACCATGCTGCTGACGGACCGCAATTTCGGCACCAGCTTCTTCGATCCGGCCGGCGGCGGGGATCCGGTGATGTTCCAGCACCTGTTCTGGTTCTTCGGCCACCCCGAGGTCTACATCCTGATCCTGCCGGGCTTCGGCATCATCTCGCACATCGTCTCGACCTTCTCGAAGAAGCCGGTGTTCGGCTATCTGGCGATGGCCTATGCGATGGTCGCCATCGGCTTCGTCGGCTTCATCGTGTGGGCGCACCACATGTACACGGTCGGCATGAGCGTGAACCTGCGGGCCTATTTCATCGCCGCGACGATGATCATCGCGGTGCCGACGGGGGTGAAGATATTCAGCTGGATCGCCACGATGTGGGGCGGTTCGGTCAGCTTCAAGACCCCCATGCTGTGGGCCATCGGCTTCATCTTCCTGTTCACCGTCGGCGGCGTGACCGGCGTGGTCCTGTCCAACGCCGGCATCGATTACAGCCTGCACGACACCTATTACGTGGTGGCCCACTTCCACTATGTGCTGTCGCTGGGGGCGGTGTTCGCGATCTTCGCCGGCTTCTACTACTGGTTCGAGAAGATGTTCGGCGTGAAGTACAACGAGTTCCTGGGCGCGACCCATTTCTGGTTGATGTTCATCGGCGTGAACATCGTGTTCTTCCCCCAGCATTTCCTGGGCCTGCAGGGCATGCCGCGCCGCTACATCGACTATCCGGACGCGTTCGCCTTCTGGAACCTGGTGTCGTCGTGGGGCTATGCGATCACGGCCGTGGGCGTGGTGGTGTTCCTGGTCATGCTGGCCGAGTCGGCGATCCGTCGTCGCAAGGGCGTTCCCAACCCGTGGGGCGAAGGCGCCACGACCCTGGAATGGACGCTCAGCTCGCCGCCGCCGCATCACCAGTTCAACGAACTGCCGGTGGTCAAGGGCGACAGCCACTAACCCACTCTCCTCGTGTTAGGATGAGGGCCGCCTTCCGACCCCGGGAGGCGGCCCCTCTCATTTGATGACCCAAGCCGAAACCCACGTCCCGTCGACCACCCAGCCGGAAGATTTCTTCCAGCTGCTGAAGCCGCGCGTGATGTCGCTGGTGGTGTTCACGGCGGCCACGGGGCTGGTCGTGGCGCCGGGGTCGATCAACCCGTTCGTGGCCGCCATCGCCATCCTGTGCATCGCCGTCGGCGCCGGCGCGGCGGGGGCCCTGAACATGGCCATCGAGGGCGAGACCGACGCCCTGATGCGGCGCACGCGGGGTCGTCCGGTCGCGGCGGGGCGACTGAAACGCAACGACGCCGTCGCGTTCGGCATCGTGCTGTCGGTGTTCTCGGTCATGCTGCTGGGCATGAACACCAACTGGTTCGCGGCCGGTCTGCTGGCCATGACCATCGTCTATTACGCCGTCTTCTACACGATGATGCTGAAGCGCCGGACGCCGCAGAACATCGTCATCGGCGGGGCGGCGGGCGCCTTTCCGCCGGTGATCGGCTGGGCGGCGGCGACGGGCGACGCCTCGTGGCAGGCGTGGCTGCTGTTCGCCATCATCTTTCTGTGGACCCCGCCGCACAGCTGGGCGCTGGCGCTGTATTCGGCCGGCGACTACGCCAAGGCGGGCATTCCGATGATGCCGGTGGCCAAGGGCGCCAAGTCCACGCGGTTGCAGATCATGCTGTATTCGCTGGTGTTCGTGCCCGTGGCGATCGCGCCGGGGTTCACGGGGCTGGGCGGGCCGGTCTATCTGGCGGTGTCAATTGCAGGCGGGCTGATGTTCCTGGCGCTGGCGGCGCGGCTGTGGCGGTCGCGGGCGGGCGATGCGCCGGACAAGGCCGAGGCCGTGGGGCGAGAGGCCGCATTGTACGACGTGCGCGCCGAGGCCAAACCGGCCCGCAATCTTTTCGCCTTCTCGATCCTTTATCTGATGGCCCTGTTCGCGGCCCTTCTGGTCGAGAGCTTCGCCAACCTCGGAGGGGTCTGATGCCCGTCTATCTGACGCCTGAACAACTGGCGGCTCGCAACAAGCGCAGTCTGTGGATCGCCCTGGGGCTGGTGGCCTTCATCGTACTGATCTTCTCCACGACCTTCCTGCGGATGCAGGCCAATCTGGCCGCCCGCACCGAACAGAACCACGCCATCGCCGCCGCGCCCGCGCAGCCTGCGATGGCCGAGGCCACGAACTGATGGCCCCGCGTCCGTCGGGTCAGCGTCATTCCCTCCGGTTCGTCGCCCTGCTGTGCGGCGCGGTGGTGGCGACCATGACCGGCGCGGCGTTCGCGGCGGTGCCGCTGTACCGGATGTTCTGTCAGGTGACCGGCTTCAACGGCACGGTCTCGCGGGCCGAGGCGGCGCCAACCGAGACGCTGGACCGGACGGTGCTGGTCCGGTTCGACACCAATGTGCGCGGCCTGCCGATGGTGTTCCGCGCCGAACAGGTCAGCCAGAGGGTGCATGTCGGAGAGACCGGCCTGGCCTATTTCGACGTCACCAACACCTCGGACCGGCCGATCCTGGCGCGCGCCAGCTACAACGTCGTTCCCGAAGAGACGGGGGCCTATTTCCTCAAGCTGGAATGCTTCTGTTTCGACGACCAGACCATCGCGCCCGGCGAGACGCGGAAATTCCCGATGCAGTATTTCATCGACCCGGAGATGGCGTCCGACCGCGACGTCGACGGGGTCGAGGAGATCACGCTGAGCTACACCTTCTATCCGGTGAAGGACGACGACGGGCCGCAATTGGCCGCCGCAGGCGGCGGCGCCACTGGCGCGGGCTGATCCCCGACGCTATAGCCCCCGACAGACCCTTTCTTCTCGCCGATTCCAGAGATCCGACGCATGGCCCACGCCGCACCGCATCACGACTATCACCTGGTCGATCCCAGCCCCTATCCGCTGGTGTCCTCGATCGCCGTCACGATCATGATGGTCGGGGCAGTGGCCTGGATGAAGGGGGTCTTCGGCCTGCCGGAAGGCACGTCGTGGCTGTTCTTCGCCGGTCTGGCGGGCGTGCTGTATTCGATGGCCGGCTGGTGGTGGGACGTGATCAAGGAATCGCGCAAGGGCGACCACACGCCGGTCGTGTCGATCGGCCTGCGCTACGGCATGGTGCTGTTCATCGCGTCAGAGATCATGTTCTTCGCCGCCTTCTTCTGGATGTTCTTCGAGATGGCGGTCTTCAATGAAGCCCGCGCCCACGTCCCGGAGATCGGCAACTGGGCCGACACTGCCTCGGCCTGGTCGACCTGGCCGCCGCGCGGGGTCGAGGTGCTGGACCCCTGGCAGCTGCCGCTGCTGAACACCGTCATCCTGCTGCTGAGCGGCACGACGGTGACCTGGGCCCACCATGCGCTGCAGGTCGGCGACCGCGCCGGCGCCCGGATGGGCCTGATCATCACCGTGGCGCTGGGCATCCTGTTCACCGCGGTTCAGGCCTATGAATACAACCACATCCTGCATGAGAACCTGTTCTTCAACGACGCGGCCGCGAACTCGGGCCTGTACGGTTCGATCTTCTTCATGGCGACGGGCTTCCACGGCTTCCACGTCCTGATCGGCACGATCTTCCTGGCCGTCTGCCTGCTGCGGCTGATGTCGGGCCAGTTCACGCCGCAGAAGCATTTCGGCTTCGAGGCGGCCGCCTGGTACTGGCATTTCGTGGACGTGGTGTGGCTGTTCCTGTTCGCCTTCGTCTATGTGGTCTTCGGCTAAGGCCTGTCACGATTCCGCTGATCCCTTTTTTCACCGTGCACCCCGGCGAAGGCCGGGGTCCAGATCACGGTCGAGTGCGGCAGGGATTGGGCGCCCGGAGCGTTCTTCGCACGCCGGAGTATTCCATCTGGACCCCGGCCTTCG
>JAHJOK010000037.1 GCA_018820205.1 Alphaproteobacteria bacterium | reverse complement strand
CGTTACGACAAGCGCCGATACAAACGACGCAACCGCATCGAAATCATGTTCGGTCGCCTGAAAGACTGGCGACGCGTTGCCACGCGTTATGATCGGTGCCCGAACGTCTTCCTCTCCGCCATAGCACTCGCCGCTACAGTGCTCTTTTGGCTATGAGTCCTGAGCCTAGACTAGGCGTGCTCCAGCGCCACGAACAGCGGAATGACCAGCAGGAAGGCCAGGCCGTCGCGGAGGTTGGTCAGCAAGAAGGAAGACCGCACTTCCAGCGTCTCCTGATCGCGCCATTTGCTGAAGTCGGACCACAAACGCGGCATGCGCGCCACATAGGCAGCATAGGGCTCGTCGAACACCGCGTGCCCAGCCATTCCTCCCCGCGCCGCACGGTGGCGTAGAAGGCAACCACGGCGATCAGCAGGAACAGGATGATTGATCCTGTCTACGCGCTTTGTCGAAGGCGCTGATCAAAGCCAGGCCACGGTCTCGATCATCTCATGCAGGCCGCGTCCTCCACGCAGAGTCTGGCTGAACGCCACCAG
The DNA here is from genome assembly GCA_018820205.1 of Alphaproteobacteria bacterium. GTDB lineage: Bacteria > Pseudomonadota > Alphaproteobacteria > Caulobacterales > Caulobacteraceae > Brevundimonas. The sequence goes on along the minus strand of JAHJOK010000037.1, from coordinate 1,835 downwards.
CACGCCCCTGCGCAACAGTTCCGTCCCGTCCCGCCATCGGACCTGGTTGTGCTCCTACTCACAGCCGCACGCGGTTGAGGCGCAGTGCGTTGGTCACGACGCTGACGGAAGACAGCGCCATCGCCGCCGCCGCGATCATTGGCGAGAGCAGGATGCCGAAAAAGGGATACAGAACCCCCGCCGCGATCGGCACTCCGGCGGCGTTGTAGATGAAGGCGAAGAACAGGTTCTGTCGGATATTCGACATCGTCGCCTTACTCAGTTCGCGAGCCCGGACGATCCCGTTCAGATCGCCTTTCAGAAGCGTCACGCCCGCGCTTTCCATGGCGACGTCGGTGCCCGGTGCTGTCAGGGTAACTGAGCGAAGCCGAAAGTCCCCTACTCTACACGATTTCAGACGATTGCGGCCGCCCAAGCAGCATCCGCGTCGCTGCGAAAGCGACGAAGTGTGGATCGGCTGATCAAATGACGCTGGATGTTGAAGGTGTTGTAGATCGCCGCGTGGGTTGTAAGAAATCTCTGGGCTGAGGCTTGGGATTTGAACCGCTGCATCTGCCGCTCTCGTCGCCGGATCGGCAGATGCGAGTTCTCGACGCGGTTATTATCTCGTAGTCGACCGGGACGATGAAGCTGTCGCAGTTCCAACTGATCAAGCGCCGCACCGTAGGATGCCAACCCATCCGTTGTGATAAATTCCGGCTCGACAGGCTGGTTGCGCAAAAGACGCCTGATCAGCTTCAAAGCCGCCTCGGTATCCCGCCGACGTTGGACAACGACGTCTAAAACCTCGCCTTCGTCGTCAACCGCCCGCCACAGATACATACGTCGGCCAGCGATCTTGCAAACCATCTCATCGAGATGCCAACGGCCTGTCGGAGGCACCCTCCGCTTCTTCAGTCGCCGTGCAATCAGAGGTCCGAATTTGATCGTCCAGCACCGGATCGTTTCGTAGCTGACGTCGATTCCGCGTTGAGCCATCAGCTCCTCGACATCACGGAAGCTCAGGCTGAAACGAAAGTACAGCCACACGGCATGACGGATCACCTCAGCTGGAAAGCGGTGTCGCTTAAACGATAACGGCTTCATAAAAACGCCTTCTTCACCAATGGTTTGTAGCCATCAAAGTGGAGCACCTTTAGCGTTAGACTGACAGCACCGACGCCGACAATGCGACCCCCAGCCTGGAACGGCCCTTCGCCTCGGTCGTCGCCAATCCGCCCTGGACGGTGCCGACCTCCATCGCCCAGCGCGAGATCCTGCCGCGCGGCGCCGCCTATATGCGGGCGAACAACATGACGATTCAGAATGGCATGGTGGTTCAGCGCGCCGGCCCGAACGCCGCCCTGGGCCAGGTCAAGTTCGAACTTCAGGACAGCTACGCCATCTTCCTGCACGACGCCCCGTCGCGGGGTGCGTTCGAGCGGAGCTTCCGCCATCTCAGTCACGGCTGCGTGCGGGTGCAGGACGCGGTCGGCTTCGCTCGGCTACTGCTCGCGCCCGACCCCGCAAGGCTCGCCCGATTCGACGCCGCGCTGGACAGCGGCGAGACCGTCCGGGTGGCGACCGGTCGGCCGATCGACGTGCGCCTGCTGTATTGGACGGCCTTTCTGGACGGCCAGGGCCGCGTCGCCTTTCGCGATGACATCTATCGTCGCGACACCCGTCTGGCGGAGGCGTTGGGTATCGCCTTGCAGCTGCCGCGGCCCGACGACCGGCGCGCCGATGCGGACGACGTCGGCCCCTGACGGTTATTCGGTCGTGCGGCCGTCGAAATGCTCGTGGTCGGCGGAGGCCTCTTCCACCGTGGCGTGAACCGTACCGTCGCGATGCTCCGG
>JAHJOK010000036.1 GCA_018820205.1 Alphaproteobacteria bacterium | reverse complement strand
GTCCCCCCCCCCCCCCCCATCGCGGACTCTGCATGCCCGTCCGGAACGCGACTCCTCACCCGACCCCATAGTGCCGCGCGAGCGTCGCCAGCCCGCGTTTCAGCATCAGCTTGCCTGTCCGCCGCCTCAGCCCCTGTTCCTGCTCCGCCAGTTGCAGCGAACGACCGCGGATGCAGATGTGATCGACGAAGCCGCGCGCGGGTCCGCAGGCCTCCAGCGCCCGCGCCACGCGGCGACCCGCCGCCATGGCCCGGTCCCCCGGCTCGACCCGCGCCGCCGATCCGCCGCCGCCAGTGCGTGGCAGGGCGTCCCAGCGCATGGTCAGGGACGGGCCCGACTGGGCGATCTCGGCGTCCATGCGCAGCCGTTCGGCCGCCGCGACCTCCGCGGGGCTCAGCCACGGCCGGCCGGCGGCGTCGGTGCGGCGCGCCAGCCAGGCGATCGGGCTCTCGCCCAGATTGGCGCGGTGAGACGTCATCCGGCCGTCCGCCGCCATGATCGAGCGCAGGCCCTCGATCCGCCCCGGCGCCCCGACGTCAGGCTGATCCCTGGTCTCGCGAACCGCCAAAGCGACCCATCCGCCGCCCGGCCGCGTTCGTAATCCCGGCGCCTCGACCAGGGTCCGGAACGTCGCCTCGTCCAGGGTCACGAGCGGCCGCGCCCGTCGGTCGGGGCCCAGCCGCACGGCATATCCGCCCGCCCGCGCCACGTCGATCCAGGCCCCCGGACGGGCCAGCAAGGCCCGCGCCCGCGCCCCGCTCATGCAACCTCCGGCAGGCCGGACGCCGGCGCCGCGTCGCAGACCGCACGAATCGCGTCCTCCATCTGTTCCAGCAGGGCGTTCACGTTGGCCTCGTCGCGCGCATCCTCGATCCGGCGACAGGCACGGGCGGCGGTCTGGCGGTTGACGCCGAACGCATGACCGACCCGCTCCATCTGCCAGTTCAGCGAGACATAGGCGAGATAAAGCGCCACCCGCCGCGCACGCAGGGCGGGCGGCGCCAGGCGACGGGCGTCGGTGATCGCCTCCGCCGGCACGCCCAGCCGCACCGAAACGACCTGCCGCACCAGATCGGCGCGCCGACGATCTTCCGCGCTCACCTGAACTCGATACGGCTCTTGCATTTGCGGAACTCCCCCTAGATCGCGGGCGCGGCGTTCTGGCGCGCGTCCCTCCAAGGAATAGGAATATAGTCCGTTAACACGTCAGATTCGGTCGCAGCGGGAGGGCGCCATTGGGCCGGTCGCGGGGCGCGAATATATTTCGAATCATTGACTCACGACTCTCGACGCCGATTCGCAAATCAGCCTACGATTCGCCTCATCGGGGTGCTGTTAACTGTTCTTAAGGTTTTGAGCGGTTAACTCTCGAACAAGGTTACCCGGAACTGGACGCCGGGACATATGGTCAAGCTTTTGCCTGGAGGGGCGTGAATGCGCGTTCTGCTTATCGAAGACGATCACGCCACGGCGCAAAGCATCGAACTGATGCTGAAGTCGGAAGGCTTCAATGTCTACACGACCGATCTGGGCGAAGAAGGCATCGACCTGGGCAAGATCTATGACTACGACCTGATCCTGCTGGACCTGAACCTGCCGGACATGAGCGGCCTGGAAGTCCTGCGCCAGCTGCGCGTCGGCAAGGTCAACACCCCGGTCATGATCCTGTCGGGCTCGACCGAGATCGAGACCAAGGTCAAGACATTCGGCGGCGGCGCCGACGACTACATGACCAAACCCTTCCACAAGGACGAGCTGATCGCGCGCACCCACGCCGTGGTCCGCCGCTCCAAGGGTCACGCCCAGGCCATCATCACGACCGGCGAGATCGCGGTGAACCTGGACGCCAAGACGGTCGAGGTGCACGGCCATCGCGTCCACCTGACGGGCAAGGAATACCAGATGCTGGAGCTGCTCTCGCTCCGCAAGGGCACGACCCTGACCAAGGAAATGTTCCTGAACCACCTGTACGGCGGCATGGACGAGCCCGAGCTGAAGATCATCGACGTCTTCATCTGCAAGCTGCGCAAGAAGCTGGCGACCGCTGCCGGCGGCAAACATTACATCGAGACCGTCTGGGGCCGGGGCTACGTCCTGCGCGACCCGTCGGAAAACACCGCGCCGCTGCCGGTCAGCGCCGCCGCCTGAAAAGGTTAGGCCCTTACGGACCGAACGAAAGGCCCGCCGGGAAACCGGCGGGTCTTTTGCTGTTTCGGGGCAGGGGCCGGTCTCCCTGCGCCCGTCATTCGCGTTCCTGATAGAGTGTCGCTTGTTCCACGATTACGACCGTCGCCACGTGAGAGATCGCGCCGACGGTCCACCAGATCAGCGGCCATTTCATCACGAAGGCCCCCACGCCGACGCTAATCGCCACAAACACGGCCATACCGACGGCATAGCCGGCCAGATGGATCCACAGCGACAGGCGCAGCCCGGACCGAATTTTCGCGTTCCGGGCCTGGAGGATGTTGATCGCTTCAACCTCGGGATCAACCGCCAACGCCGAGACGTCGATCTGATACGCATTGGCGAGCGCCTTGAGCGTCTCGTCCGACGCCTGCTGACCCGTTTCGATCCGCTGCAGCGTCCGCAGGCCGATGCCTGACAGCTCGGCCAGGTGTTCCTGCGACCAATGACGCTCCTCACGCCAGCGTTTGATCTTTGCGGTGTCCGTCTTGAAAGTCATGAAGGCCTCCTCGGCTTTCTGTTATCAGATGCCTTCCAAGAGCCGGAATTCGGTCGCGGCGACCACGCCATCCTTGCGTCACCACCCCGCCACTGACCCGCCAGTTCGATCCCTGGCCGCGCCGACCCTGGAGCGGGAGCCGCCCTAACTTTCGATGGCCTCCGCCACCGCCTCGAACATCGGGTTGGGCCTGCCCGATGTGTCGAACAGCAGAGGGCTGTCCTTGCCGTCGTCGCGGGCGTCGCGACGCAGCCAGCTGTCGGTGTCGCGCAGGCCCCAGACGGTAAAGGCGTATTGCTGGGCCGGGGGAAGGGCGACGAAGGCCTCGGCCAGTTCGGCCACGCGGGCGGTCTGCTGGGCGATGCGCGTCTGGCGCGATCGGGTGTCGATCCGGCCCTCGGATCGCAGGCTGGCGTCCAGTTCCGACACATGGATCGGCAGGCCGAAAGCCGCCGCTTCGGCGATGAACGGGGCGGTCTGTCCGGCGGGGATCTCGATGTCCAGGTGCGACTGGGTGCCGATGCCACCGACAGGAACGCCCGCCTTCAGCAGCCGCTCGACCAGCCTCAGGAAGGTCGCGCCCTTCGCCGGCAGGTTCTCCAGATTGTAGTCGTTCAGGAACAGGACCGCGTCCGGGTCGGCCGCCCTGGCCCGTTCGAACGCCCGCGCGATATAGCCGTCCTGGCCCAGGGCGGCGCTCCAGTGACAGTCGCGCAGACCGTCGCCGTCCTCGGCCACCGCCTCGTTGACCACGTCCCAGCCGACGACCCGGCCCCGGTATCGTCCGGCGACGGCGGCGATGTAGCGGTCGAACTCGGCCGTGAAACGCGCGCGGTCTAGCCCGACGAACTGTTCGGCGCCCTGCGAGTACCAGATCAGAGCATGGCCATGCAGGCGCAGTTCATGAGCGGTGCAGAAGTCGGCGATCCGGTCCGGCGCGTCCCAGCGATAGTCGCCCGGCGCGGCCAGGATATATTCCATCTTCATCTCCCACTCCGGCGTCAGTTGGGAGACCTGCGTCAGGGCCAGATCGACCCAGGCCGGATCGTCGAACTGCCCGGCCATGGCGGCCGTGCCGATCGGGAACGGGGCGATGGATTTCAGCGGCGCGACCGGCGCCGCGGCGGTGTTCCCGCAGGCCGCCAGCGCCAGGGTGGAGGCGAGCAGGGTGCGGCGCGACAGATCAGCGCTTCTCCCATTTTTCATGGGGAAGTGCTCTCGAAATCTACCCCGCACGCCGCCGCAGGCCCATCTCGTCGAACGCGGCCGTCTCCCGCTTGCCGGCGGCGATGATGGCGTTCAGGCGGGTGGTTTCGGCGACGTGTTCGAACTTCTTCAGCTCGGAATAGGCGTCGGTCAGGGCGTCGCGCGCGCCTTCTTCCTCGGCGTCGAGCGTGACCAGATCGTCCTCGGCCGCGCCTTTGCGGGCCTTCCAGCCGTTCATATAGGCCTGCAGCAACAGACCGGCCTCGGCGTCGGCGCGGGCGCGTTCGCGCTCGATTTCGACCTCGGCGTCCAGCACGGCCAGACGCATTTCGGCGGTCGCCTTGCGGCCGGTGATCTCGGCCAGGCGCTTCTGCAGCGTCTCGACCTCGTAGTTGGAGATGCGGATCAGGGAATGGGCCCAGGCGGTCATACAGTCTCTCCGGTCGCCAACTCGTACGTCACTGAGCCAGACCTTGGTTCAGAATGCTTTCCAACCTGTTGAAAGAATCCGCCAGCCGGGTCGTATCGTCCTTGTCCTGACCCAGAAACGCCTCCAGCGCCGGGTTTAGGGCGATGGCGCGATCGGTGATCGGATCGGCCCCCGCGCGATAGGCCCCGATCTTGATCAGCTCCTCCATCGAGGCATAGGCCGACAGGCACTGGCGCGCCCGCCGGTTCAGTTCCCGCTCCGGCGGGGTCTGACAGGCCGGCATGGTCCGGCTGACGGATTTCAGCACGTCGATGGCCGGAAACCGACCGCGCTCGGCGATCTTCCTGTCCATCACGATATGGCCGTCCAGAATGCCTCGAACGGCGTCGGCGATCGGCTCGTCATGGTCGCCGCCGTCGACCAGAACGGTGAACAGGGCGGTGATCGGCCCCGCCTCCGTTCCGTCGGGCCGCACCGGTCCCGGCCCCGCCCGCTCCAGCAGTTTGGGCAGTTCGGTGAAGACGGTGGGGGTGTATCCCTTGGTCGTCGGCGGCTCGCCCGCGGCCAGGCCGATCTCGCGCTGGGCCATGGCGAACCGGGTGACCGAGTCCATCAGGCACAGCACCTCAAGATCCTGGTCCCTCAGGTATTCGGCGATGGCCAGGGTCATATAGGCCGACTGGCGCCGCTTCAGCGCGGGCTCGTCACTGGTGGCCACCACCACGATGGCGCGTTTCAGGCCTTCCTCGCCCAGGGTCTCCTCGATGAACTCGCGGACCTCCCGGCCCCGTTCGCCGATCAGCCCGACGACGACCACGTCGCAGCTCGCCTGTTTGGCCAGCATCGACAGCAGCACCGACTTGCCCACGCCCGATCCGGCGAAGATGCCCAGCCGCTGACCCCGGCAGGTGGTGGTGAACACATCCATCGACCGGACCCCCAGGTCCAGCCGTTCGCCCACCCGGCCGCGCGAATGCGCTGCGGGCGGCGAGGCGCGCAGGGGATAGGGCGCCGGCCCCTGCGGCAACGGCCCCTTGCCGTCGATCGGTTGTCCGAACGCGTCGATGATCCGGCCCAGCCAGGCCTTCGTCGGGCGCACGCTGGCCTGTTCGCCGATAATGCGAATGTCGGCGCCGGGCGCCACGCCCTCGACCGGGCCGAACGGCATCAACAGGGCCTTGGAGTCCCGGAAGCCGACGACCTCTGCGGGCAGGGGCGTCGCGCCCCGCCGCTGGATCTCGGCCCGCGCCCCGACGGCCAGACGCGACAGCCCGCCGCGCGCCTCGATCAAGAGGCCGGACACCCCCGCCACCTTACCGGTGACGATCAGGGGGTCGATGGCTTCGATCGCCGAGACGAGATTGCGCAAGGCGGCGGCCTCAGGAACGGATACGGGAGCGTTAACCTTTGGCCCGACGTGGTTAATGCGAGATGAAGGCCGGGACGGGACACGGCGTCGGGGCGGCTGCGACGCTATGACCGATGGTCTCGCGCCTCACGGTCTCAGGGCTGAGTCACGCCCGCGTTCCGAAATGCAACCTCCAGCCGCAATCGCCACCAGCTGAGTTTCAGATATCCAGAACCGTACATCAGCCGCCCTAAGCAATTATACGTATTCGGAATCCCATGCTCGAGTAATGTCTTCACGGTTAACTCAGCAACCGGAAGTGGTCGCCTGGCGGCCTCAGGGGAGGGCAGGACATGTTCGGACGGCATGGCAGGGCGCAGCGCCAGACGCAGGACGAAACGCTTCGGGAGCTCGAGGGCAAGATGGCCGCGATCGGCCGATCCCAGGCGGTGATCGAGTTCGATCTCGACGGCACGATCCTGGACGCCAACGACAATTTCCTTCAGGCGATGGGCTACCGGATGGACGAGATCCGCGGCACGCATCACCGCAATTTCATGGACCCGGCCGAGGCCGCTTTGCCTGCCTATGCGCAGTTCTGGGCCGATCTGAACCGGGGGCAGTTCGCCGCCGGCAAGTTCCGGCGCCTGGCCAAGGGGGGACGCGAGATCTGGCTTCAGGCCTCCTACAACCCGATCGTCGTCGATGGCCGGACCGTCCGGGTCATCAAGCTGGCGGTCGACATCACCGCGCAGGAGCATGCGGCCGCCCGAAGCGAGGCCGAACGCGTCGGCGCCGAACAGGTCCAGACCGCCCTGGTCGATGCTCTGGCGGCCAGCCTGACCAACCTGTCCCAGGGCGACCTTACGACTGTCGTGCGCGTGGATGCCGACGACGCCAACCGGGCGATCAAGACGGACTACAACAGCGCCGTCGAAAGCCTGCGCGCCACCCTGGAACAGGTGCTGGCCGCCGTCTCGGGTCTGCGCACCGGCTCGGACGAAATCTCCGGCGCCTCGGACGATCTGTCTCGACGCACCGAACAGCAGGCGGCCAGTCTGGAACAGACCGCCGCCGCCCTCGACCAGATCACCGCCACCGTCCGCCGCAGCGCCGACGGCGCCCGCCAGGCGTCCGAGGCCGCCGCCGGCGCCCGCTCCCAGGCGCAGCATTCGGGCGAGGTCGTCCGCAACGCCGTCGCCGCCATGGGCGACATCCAGAAAAGCGCGGCCCTGATCGGCGACATCATCGGCGTGATCGACGAGATCGCCTTCCAGACCAATCTGCTGGCCCTGAACGCCGGGGTCGAGGCGGCCCGGGCCGGCGATTCCGGACGCGGTTTCGCCGTCGTCGCCTCCGAGGTCCGGGCCCTGGCCCAGCGCTCGGCCGAGGCGGCCAAGGAGATCAAGACCCTGATCTCGGCCTCGACCGCCCAGGTCGACGTCGGGGTCAAGCTGGTGGACGAAACGGGCACGGCCCTGTCCTCGATCGTCGACCGCGTCGCCGAGATCGACGGCCTGGTGTCCGAGATCGCCGCCTCGGCCCAGGAACAGGCCACCGGCCTCCAGCAGGTCAACACCGCCGTCAATCAGATGGACCAGGTGACCCAGCAGAACGCCGCCATGGTCGAGCAATCGACGGCGGCGGCCGCCAGCCTGAAGATGGAAGCCGAACAGCTCGCCGAACTGGTCGGCCGGTTCAACACAGGCGCGGCCGCTCCCACTCCGGTCCGCAGGCCTGCCCGCCCGTCCAGCTCTCCGGCCCAGGAGCGACCCCTGGCCCGCGAGCGCGCCCGGCTGCGCGTCTTCGCCGGCGGCGCCTCCGCAGCGGTCGCCGAAGACGGCTGGGAGGAGTTCTAGGGAACGCGGACCTCCAGGTCCGCCTTCTTTCGACGCTGAAGGGCGGACCTCCAGGTCCGCGCTCCGCCTAGCCCTCGATCATGTCGTGGACCTTGGCCGCCAGGTCGCCCATGACGAAGGGCTTGGTCAGCACCTCCATGCCCGGGGCCAGCAGGCCGTTCCCGACCGCCGCGTTCTCGGCATAGCCGGTGATGAAAAGCACGCGCAGGTCCGGCCGGCTTTCGCGCGCCGCATCCGCCACCTGGCGCCCGTTCATCCCGCCGGGCAGTCCGACGTCGGAAATCAACAGGTCGATGCGCCGGTCCGATCTCAGAATCTCCAGCCCCGCCGGCCCGTCCGGCGCCTCGATGACGTTATAGCCGGCGTCGCCCAGAACCTCGGCGACCAGCATCCGCACCGTCTCCTCGTCGTCGATGATCAGCACGGTCTCGCCGTGCCCGCCCTCGGCCACCGCCGTGGCGCTGATGTCCTCGGACCCGTCGACGTCGCCTGAATGGCGCGGCAGATACAGGCACATGGTCGTGCCCTTGCCCATCTCGGAATAGATCCGCACCTGTCCGCCCGACTGGCGCACGAAGCCGTGGATCATCGACAGGCCCAGACCCGTACCCTGACCCTGCGGCTTGGTGGTGAAAAACGGATCGAACGCCTGTGCCTGAACCTCTGGCGGCATGCCGGTTCCGCTGTCCGTAACGCATAGCGACACATACTGCCCCGGCGGCAGCTCTCGCTGATGCGCCGCGCGGTCGTCCAGCCATTTGTTCGACGTCTCGATCGTCAGCCGTCCGCCGTCCGGCGCCATCGCATCGCGGGCGTTGATGCACAGGTTCAGCAGGGCGTTCTCCAGCTGCGACTGGTCGATCCGCGTGGCCCACAGGCCGCCGGCGCCGACCACCTCGACTTCGACATCCGGCCCCACGCTGCGCCGGATCAGGTCTTCCATCCCGTTGATCAGCCGGTTCACGTCCGTCGGCTTGGGGTCCAGCGTCTGGCGCCGCGAGAAGGCCAGCAGCCGCTGCGTCAGCGACGCCGCCCGCTGGGCCGACCCCTGGGCCGCATCGATATAGCGCTCCATCCCGTTCAGCCGCCCTTCGGACAGGCGTTTCGACAACAGCTCCAGCGAGCCGGAAATCCCGGCCAGCAGGTTGTTGAAGTCGTGGGCGATGCCGCCGGTCAGCTGACCCACCGCCTCCATCTTCTGCGATTGGCGCAGGGCCTCGTGGGTTCGCGTCAACTCCTCGGTGCGTTCGGCGACCTGTTCCTCAAGCCGCTCGGCGAAGCTCGCCAGGGTCGCCCTCTGGCGACGCATGTCCTCGACATCGGTGTTCGTTCCGACCCAGCGCACGATGGCGCCGCTCTCGTCGCGCACGGGTTCGGCCCTGGCCAGGAACCAGCGCCAGGCCCCGGCCGCACTGCGTATGCGAAACTCGGTATTGTAGAGTTCGCCTGTCGCCAACGCATGCGCCCAGGCTTCGCCGGCCGCGGGAAGATCGTCGGGGTGCAGCACTCCGCCCCAGGCGTCTGGCCCATCCAGATCGCCTTCGACCTTGCCGCAATATTGATAGACCTGATCGTTGTACCAATAGATCCAGCCATCCGGCCGGCTGGCCCACACGTGGTTCGGCATCGCCTGGGCGAAGACCCGGAACTGTTGCTCGCTGTCCTGCAGGGCCATCGCCGCGCGCGCGCGTTCCGCCGCCACGCGGACCCGTTCGGCGACGTCGCGCATCAGTTCTATGTCGTTCGCGGTCCAGATTCTCGGCGTGGCGTTGTTGGCGAAAACCAGGGCGACGACCTTGCCCTGTTCGACCAGCGGCATGTTCAGTAGCGATGTCGCACTGATGCCAGCCAAGGCCTCGGCTCCGTCACGGGTGCGCGGGTCCAGAGCTGCATCCCCGATGGCGACGGTCTCTCCTCGCTTCAAATCCTCGATGTAAGAGCCGAAGTCGCGAAAGCTCAGCACGCCGGCGATGCTTTGCACGCCCGGCGCGTTGAAATCGCGGTCGATGGTGATCGTCTCGGCCACGGTGTCGACGACCCCATAGCCGGCGCGCGACACGTTCAGCGTTTTCGCCAGAACCTCGGCCGACGCATAGGCGATGTCGGCGGGGTCGGTCAGATCGCGGATCGCGTCGTTGACCGCCAGCAGAGCCGACTGTCTGGCCTCGATCTCCTTGCGCTCGCTGATGTCGAAAGTGACTCCGGGCAGGCGCAACGGCGTCCCGTCAGCGTCCAGCGTCGGCCTGCCCTCGGCCAGCACCCAATGGATGCCGCCATCCGGCTGAACCAGTCGATATTCCGACCTCAACGGATTTCCCGTCCCCAGCACGATCGCGATCTCGTCCTGAAGGCGCTGCGCGTCGTCCGGGTGGAGGTTGGCGAAGAACTCGCCGATAGGGGCGCCCGCCTGGGCTTTTTCGGGATCAACGCCATAAATTTTGGCGAACCGCGCGTCGGCCGTGACCGTGTCGGTGACCACGTCCCAGTCCCAGGTCCCGACGCCACGTCCAGCGGACAAGGCTTGCTGCAGCCGTTCCTCGCTGTCCTTCAGCCGCCGGTTCGCTTCTACCGCCGCCGTCGTCTCGGTGCAGATGGTCAGGACGCCGCCGATGCCGCCGGGGGCGGTCTCGTCGTCGATCGGGCTGTAGCTGTAGGTCCAGTAGACCTCGTCCACCACGCCGTTGCGGGTCATCGGCATCGGCTGGTTCTCGTGCCAGGTGGCGCCGCCGCCCGCCATCACCTGTTCCAGCTGGTGGCCTATGATGGGCCAGATTTCGCCCCAGACCTCCAGCGCCGGACGCCCCAGCGAGGCGGGGTGGCGCTCCGGGCCGATCGAGGGTCGGTAGGCGTCGTTGTAGAGGCAGAACCCTTCCGCCCCCCAGAAGATGTAGACCGGGTGCTGGGTGTTCAGCATCAGCCGGACCGCCATACGCAGGCTTTGCGACCACTGATCCGCAGGTCCCAGTGGGGTCGCCGCCCAGTCGTGGGCGCGCATCAGGGCGCCCATCTCGCCGCCGCCGGCGAGGAAGTCGGGCGTGGACGCCGTGTTCTGCGATTGATCTTTCAGCGTCCGCCCCGATGGAATGCGATCCGTTCCGAACAGCCCCGAACGCCGCAAAGCTTCAAAGGGTTCATGGTGATCGCTTGTGCCGGGCCGGTCCGGCCCTATGTCCTTCTAACGTCAGTCGTCCGGTCACAGAAGGCCGGTCGGATTCCAGACGATCCAGACTATCCAGACCCTGTTTTCCCCGCGACCGGCCGGAGCCTCCCATGTCCGACACCGCCCAGACCCCTTCAGCCCGCGCCACCCAGGGCCGCGGCAAGGTCTATGACTCGATCATCGATACCATCGGCGACACCCCCCTGGTCGGCCTGCCGCGCCTGTCGGCCGAATATGCGCCGAAGGCCCGCGTTCTGGCCAAGCTGGAGTTCTTCAACCCGATCGCCTCGGTCAAGGACCGGATCGGGGTCGCCATGATCGAGGCGCTGGAGGCGACCGGAAAGATCGGCCCCGGCAGCGTCCTGATCGAGCCGACATCCGGCAACACCGGCATCGCCCTGGCCTTCGTGGCCGCCGCCAAGGGCTATCGGCTGATCCTGGTCATGCCAGAATCCATGTCGATCGAACGGCGCAAGATGCTGGCCCTGCTGGGCGCCGAACTGGTTCTGACGCCGGCCGAGAAAGGCATGAAGGGCGCGATCGCCATGGCCGCCGAACTGCTGGATCGAACGCCGGGCGCGATCAGCCCCAGCCAGTTCGAGAACCCCGCCAACCCCGCCATGCACCGCTCCACCACGGCCGAGGAGATCTGGAACGACACGGCTGGCGCGGTCGATATCGTCGTCGCCGGCGTCGGCACCGGCGGCACCATCACGGGCGTCGGTCAGGCGCTGAAGGCCAGGAAGTCGTCCGTCCGCATGGTGGCGGTGGAGCCGACCGCGTCGCCTGTCCTCAGCGGCGGCGAACCCGGCCCGCACAAGATCCAGGGCATCGGCGCGGGCTTCATCCCCGCGATCGTCGACCGCTCGGTCATCGACGGCGTCGAGCAGGTCTCGAACGAGGACAGTTTCGACATGGCCCGCAAGGTCGCCCGGGTCGAGGGCATCCCCGTCGGCATCAGTTCCGGCGCCGCCCTGACCGCCGCCTTCCGACTGGCGGCCCTGGACGAGAACGCCGGAAAGACCATCGTCGTCATCATCCCCAGCTTCGCCGAACGCTATCTGTCAACGGCCCTTTTCGAAGGGCTGTAGGGCGATCCGCCAATCGGTGTTATCTGTCAGGCTTGGCCTTGGGAGTGACGGCGATGTTCTTCGGGGTTTCCGCGCTTCAGACGATTCACGTGCTGATCAGCCTTGTGGCCATCGCGGCCGGGTTGTGGGTGCTGGGCGGCCTGTTCGCCTCGCGTCGGATGAATACCGCGACCGGGGTCTTCCTGGTCACCACGCTGGTTACCAGTCTCAGTGGTTTTCTCTTGCCGATCAAGGGGTTCACGCCCGCCGTGGGCACGGGAATCGTCGCGCTCGTGGTGCTGGTCCCCGCTTTCTGGGCCCGCTACGGGGCGAGGATGCAAGGGCGCTGGCGCGGGATCTATGTCGTGACCGCCGTGATCTCGCTCTACCTGAACGTCTTCGTCCTGGTGGCCCAGCTGTTCCTGAAGGTCCCGGCGGTCAAGGCCCTGGCGCCCACCGGGACCGAGCCCGCGTTTCTGATCGCCCAGGCCGCGACCCTGACGCTGTTCGTCATCGCCGGCGTCCTGGCCTGGAAGCGTTTCCGGCCGGCAACCGCCGCCGTCCAGGTCGGTCCCGCCTTCGCCTGAGCGTCACCGCCGGTTAACCGGACCGATCTAGGGTATGCGGGACATGTCCGATCCGGTTCCCGCCCTGAACCCCCAGCCTCCGTCCGAGGCCGCCGCGCCCGCATTCCGGGCGCGCCATGCGCTGCTGAAACGACTGGCCGATGTCGTCTCCCTGCCGGCCAGCCGGGTCAATGCGTTCGAGCGCTCGGTCACGGGCGACTTGCTGGTAGAGATGCTGCGCCTGGCGGCCCCCAGGGAACGCTATCGCGTCGCCGCCCGTCTGGCGCCCCTGGCCGAACTGCCCAACAGCCTGGCGCGGATGCTGCTGCGCGACGAGCCGCCGATCGCGGGCCTGCTGATCGAACAGTGCGCCTCGCTCAGCGACGCCGACCTGGCCGCCTGCGCCCGCGACACCGGGACCGAGCACCGCTTTCTGATGGCCGGCCGGCGCGGTCTGACCGAGGTGGTCACCGAGACCCTGATCGCGTTCGGCGAGCCCCAGGTTATCGAATGCCTGCTGCGCAACACCACCGCCCGCCTGTCGCAGAGCGGCATCGAGGCCATCGTCAGCCTCAGCCGCCAGTCGCCCGACCTGTGCAGCCACCTGTTGCGCCGCCCCGAACTGCGGCCCTCGGGCGCCTACGTCATGTTCTGGTGGTCCGGCGCCGAAGACAGAAAGACCATCCTGCAACGCTTCGCCGTCAGCCGCGAGGTCATGCAGGAGGTGGTCGAGGACGTCTTCGCCATGGCGGCGGAAGAGGGCTGGCAGGACCCGGTGTCGCGCAAGGCGTTGCAGTTCATCGAGCGCCGCCAGAGGAACCGCGGAGCCATCGAGAAGAGCCCCTACGACAGCCTGGAGCACGCCGTCAGCGTGGCGGCGGCCGATGGCCTGAATCCCCAGGTGGCGGCCGAGATCGCCTATCTGGCCGGGATCAAGCCCCTGACCGGCGCCAAGATCATGGGCGACGTCGGCGGCGAACCCCTGGCCATACTGTGCAAGGCGACCGGCATGTCGCGCGTCGACCTGCAGAACCTGTGGCGCTCGATCCGCAGGCCCGAGACGACCCAGGACGGTCGGGTGCATCCCGACTGGGACCGGGTTCAGGTCACCTATGAGATGCTGGCGGTCGATCGCGCCCAGACTGTGCTGCGATACTGGAACTGGTCCCTGTCTTCGGCGCTTTCGCCGGCCTTGCTCAAGGCGATCCGCGAAGGCGACGACGACGCGCTGGACGAATATTCGACGCCTGAGCGTGCCGCGATGATGGCGTTGGCCGACAACTTCGGTCGCTAGGCGATCGCCCATCTATAGTTGCGGAGACTCTCGGACCTGCCGATCAGCGGCCCGTGTTCGTCCGCATTGCTTTCGTAAGCGAACATCCTTATGTGGCTGTTCCTCAATCGCCAAAGTGCGACAAGATTAGACAAGGACACACACGTGGACTCGACAAGACTGGACGACCGATCCGAACTGCTGGAAATGACCGCGGACATCGTTTCGGCCTATGTCGGCAACAACAGCGTGGCCGCCAACGACCTGCCGTCGCTGATCTCGAATATCCACGCCGCCCTGTCCCAGGTTTCGACCGGTGTCGTCGAGGCCGAGCCTGAGCCCAAGGAACCGGCGGTGCCGATCCGCAAGTCGATCAGCCCCGATTTCCTGATCTGCCTGGAAGACGGTCGCAAGTTCAAGTCGCTGAAGCGTCACCTGCGCACCAAATACGACATGAGCCCCGAAGACTACCGCGCCAAATGGGGTCTGGCGAAAGACTACCCGATGGTCGCCCCCAACTACGCCAAGGCCCGTTCGGAACTGGCCAAGCAGATGGGCCTGGGCCAAGGCGGTCGCAAACCCGCCCGCACCCCGCGCGCCGCCAAGAAATAGGCTTCGATCTTTCGAAGACCGGACGCCCGTCTCCGCAAGGAGGCGGGCGTCGCCGTTTCAGGCCGCCGCCGTGCCCCGCCGCATGCGCCAGAAGCGCAAGGTCCGCATGGCCGCGTCGCGCTGAAGCTCGGCATACAGCATGGCATAGCCGTGGGCCTTGCCCATCGCGTTGTCCTCGCTGCCCAGGATGACCACGGCGAAGGTCAGGAACAGGGCGCGGTCCAGGCCCGCCGCCTTGCAGATCACCGCCAGGGCGTCCAGCTCGCGCTTTTCGACGATCTGGCTGGCGGTGTGGAAGTCCACGTCGGCCAGCTTGGCCAAGGCGATCAGGAACGAAGTGCGGCTGCCTGAACGCAGGAACCGCGCCAGCATGGTGGGCGTCAGCTGCTGGGCGGCATGCAGTTCCTCCACATAGGCCAGGCACTCGCTGTAGTCCGGCGGCAGGGCGCCGTCGTCTGTGGCCACCCGGGTGCGACCTGCGGCGAGGGCGCTTTCCAGCAGGACCGGGTCCATCGCGGCGTTCTGCTCAAGGATGCGCTGGCGCAGTCGGGCCTCGACGACGAAATACATGTCGTTCAGCAGGTCGGCGGGCAGATCGGCCCGCTCGACCGCGGCCTGGTGCAGGGCCGGATTGATCTTGGCGCGTTCGACGGCCGTCTCGGACGCCGCGCGCGACAGACGGGCCCCGTCGTTGCGCAGCAGGACGCCCAGGGTGTCGTCGTCGCCGCGTTCCACGATGACGTCGGACACCGCCTCGGACACGGTGGACCGCTCCGACACCGCGCGCAGATGGGCCTGGCCGCGCGAACGGACGACGCCCAGCAGGTCCTCGTCGGTCAGGACCGTGGAGGCGCGCAGCACCGCGTCGGCCACGGCGACCTCGTCATTGGCCAACCGCCGGATCAGGCCGCGCGGCGCCTCGGGCGAGACGGCGAAGCGCGCCGACAGTTCGGCGCGGACGGCCGTCTCCATCTCGGCGGTAAGGTCGGTCAGGACGGCGTCATAAAGGGCGTCCTCGGCAGGCGAGCGCTGGGCGGCGCCGAAGAAATGCTCGGTCAGTTCGCGCAGCAGGGCGCGACGCTTTTCGCTGGACGGCTCCTGCGCCAGGACGATCAGATCGGGAAGACGCGAGCCGGTGTCGATCGGCGGGGCGACGTCGTCGGTCATGGAAGGCTCGGATCTTCGTTGGCGACGGGTCGGCGACGTCCGAGACTGTCCCGCCCCACCGACTCCGTCGCCGGAGGTTCGGCGAGGTCCACCGACACGCTGTCGAAATAGACCGGCTCGGGAATCGGCGTCGGGTCCGGCTGGCGGCCGGCGTCCCGATGGACCGAATAGTAGCGGGCGCCCAACTGGCCGGGCTGGGCCGAGGTCGGCGTCGCCGCGGTCGTTGACGCGCTTTGCGAGGTGGGCGCTCCCGGACGCTGCAGGCGGAAGATGGGCGCATCCCGTCGCGGGGCCATCGGGTCGTCGACCGGCGTCGCATCGGCCGCAGGCGCGGGCTGGGCGACGGGCGGTTCCGGGGCATGGACGGGCGCAGGGGGCGGGGCGAACGCACGCGGCGCCGCTGGCGTTTCGGCCATGGCGTAGCCGATCGGATCGGGCGAGCCGGAGGCGTAGGCCGGCACGGTGCGCGGGCCGATCCAGGCGCTGGCGGGGGTCAGGCCGCGCGAGACCGGCAGGGGCTGGGCCGCCGGTTGCATCATCGGACGGCTGACGGCCTGGGACGGGGCGACCCGGCGGGGGATCATGCCGTTGGAAGTCGGTGTCAGAGCGGTCGTCCTGGCGGCGGACACATCGGCCGGCGTCGTTCCGGTCGCGCGATTGGCCCATGACAGGTACCGGGCGCCGTCGCCGGAGGCGACCTGTGCGTGGGCTGCTCCGGCCAGAAGAAGACAGCCCGCCGCCGTCGCCAGGATCAGCGTCACGGGGCGAGGAAGTCTGTCTGGCAAGGGAGGCTCCGATCCGGATGGGAACGTTCCGGAAAACCTAGCCGCAGCCGGCTTAACCCGGGACTAACGCCGGTTAAGGGATCAGGGCTCGCGTCAGCCGCGGCCGGGCAGGAAGGCGTCGGTGAAGGCGTCGCGCCAGCGCAGGTCGGTCTGATAGACCCCGGCCTGGCTTGTGACCTCGTGGAAGGCCCGCCACCGTTCGATTGTCATGGCCCCGAGGCCGTAGAGGGCGGCGTCGCCGGAATCGACGACATCGTTCTCGCTCAACGCGGCGCGGGCCTGGTCCAGGACGTCCTGGGTCATGTCCGGATTGGCCCGCTTGATCAGGGCGTCGGCGGGCGCCGGGTCGCCTCGAATATAATCCCGCCAGCCCTCGGCCGAGGCGGCGATGAACGAGCGCAGAGCCTCCGGATTGTCACGGGCGAACCCGTCCGGCGACAGGACCATCGCCGCATAGGAAGGGTATCCCTCGTCCGCCAGCAGGAAGACGCGCGGAACGAAGCCGGCGGCCTGCTGGATCACATAGGGGTCGGATGTCAGATAG
Source organism: Alphaproteobacteria bacterium (assembly GCA_018820205.1). Taxonomy (GTDB): domain Bacteria; phylum Pseudomonadota; class Alphaproteobacteria; order Caulobacterales; family Caulobacteraceae; genus Brevundimonas. The sequence goes on along the minus strand of JAHJOK010000036.1, from coordinate 102,927 downwards.
CCCTGCTGGACCGCCTGCGGGTCCTCCAGGAAGGCGGCGGGGCTGGAGCTGTATGTCCTGACCTGGTCGTCGGTGAAGCCGTATCTGGCCTTCAACCAGACCCAGAAGCCGGTGACCGAGGCGTCGGCCAGCAGGATCGGCCGGCCCGCCAGGTCGGCGATCGACTCAAGCGCCGGGTCCGGGTGCGCGATCAGGACCTGGGGGTCCTTCTGGAAGAAGGCGGCGACGGCCTTCACCGGCGCGCCCTCGGCGACCAGGTTCAGCGGGATGAAGCTGTTGGAGCCCATGCCCAGTTCGACGGCGCCGGAGGCCAGCAACTGGGGCACGTCCACGTCGGGCCGGCCCTGGATGATCTGGACGTTCAGCCCCCGCCGTTCGTAGGCGCCGGAAGCGAGCGCCTGATAGAATCCGCCATGTTCGGCCTGGGCGCGCCAGTCGGTGGCGAAGCGGACGCGGACGCGTCCCTGATCGTCTACGGGGGCTTCCGAGTCGCTGCACGAGACCAGTCCCATGGCGGTGACGGCGACGCCGCCCGCAAGCAGAAGGCGGCGGCTGACGACGGGCTGAGTCGCGCGGGCGTGCATCGCGGCAAACTAGGGCTGTCGGGGATGCAAGGGAAGCGGAGCTTGGCCGCACGGCGCCGGGGAACCCGACCGGGCTCAAGCCGCAGGCCGCCGCGCGGCAAGCGGTAGCGCCGTCCAGAATTGAGCGAGGGGACGTGAACCCGGTCGAGCCGGTATTCACGTCCCCCCACCAAGTCCGGGTTGGGACTTGGCCATTGAGGTTCAGGGCCTTGGCTTCAGCACCTGCGAGGCAAGCCCCGGAGATGGTCCGCTGTTCCTGGCGACTCCTGTCCGATGCCGGTTCGTCGGGGATTGCGCCCCGCCGCCGTTCATCGATCCCGGTCTGGTTCTCCGTGATCCCCGCACCGAGGCGCTAAAGGATCGGGAGCCTGGACCCTGCCCGGGCTTTCCGCGTCCACCAAAGTGGCTTGGAACCCTTGGTCATAGAGCCGGACCGACCCGCTTGAAGCCCCGGCTCTCACCGGATTTCCGCGCCGCCGTGTCCCTCGGCCTGATCAAGCTCGCTCCAAATCCCGGATCCAGCAAGAGGGTCGATGCGGGTAAGTGGGGATCGAACCGGGGGTGAATATGGCCGTCAGCTGTGGATAACAGTTCCATGACGCACGGATATTGCCGCCGTCACTGTTCTGTCATGGCGTCGCGCCACGGCCGGATGCCGGTGGATAAGGCCGAAAATTCGCGCTCTACGCCGAAAGAGCCTCGCGCCTGGCTTCGAGGTCCAGCCATTCTTCTTCGGCGGCGTTGAGCTTGTCCTGCGCGGCTTCGAGCGCCTTCATGGTGGAGGCGAAACCGGAAGGGTCGCGGCTGTAGAAATTAACATCATCGAGGCGGGCCTGATGGGCCTTTATGGTTTCCGGCATCTCGTGGATCAGGGTGTCGAGTTCCTTCAGCCGGTGCTGGTCCTTGAAGGACAGTTTTCCCTTGGCGGCGGGTATCGGTGCGGGTGCAGGCGCTGCGATGGCCGGTTTCGAGGCGGCCGGAGTTGCCTTGGGCTGCAGGAAGCCGGGGTTCTGGCGGATGAAATCGGTCCAGCCGCCGGGGGTTTCGACGATGTCGCCGCGTCCGTTCATGCCGATGGTGGAGGTGGCGAGGCGGTCGACGAAGTCGCGGTCGTGGCTGACCAGGATCAGGGTCCCGTCGTACTGCTCCAGCAGCTCTTCCAGCTTGTCGAGCGTGTCCATGTCGAGATCGTTGGTCGGTTCGTCGAGGACCAGCATGTTGGCCGGCTTGGCCAGGGCGATGGCCAGCAGCAGGCGGTTGCGCTCGCCGCCCGACAGGGTCGAAATGGGTTGTCGAAGTTGGGCTTCGGTGAACAGGAAGTCCTTGGCGTAGGCGGCGACGTGTTTGGAGAAGCCGCGCACGATGATGCTGTCCCCGCCGCCGGGCGTCAGCGCGTCCCACAGGGTCATGTCGGAGCGCAGGCCGTCGCGCGACTGGTCCAGATAGACGGTCTCCAGGCTTGCGCCGAGCTTGACCGTGCCCTCGGTGGGCTCGAGTTCGCCGAGCATGATCTTGACCAGGGTGGTCTTGCCGGCGCCGTTGGGACCGACGATGGCCAAGCGGTCGCCGCGGATGATACGGCTGGTGAAAGGCTTGATAACGACGCGGTCGCCAAAAGATTTCGTGACGCCTTTCAGGTCGGCGACCAGCTTGCCGGACGTGCCGCCGGAATCGACGCCCAGATACATCTCGCGCGGACGATCCTGAGCCGCTTCGGCGCGTTCGGCGCGCAGGGCGTCCAGTGAGCGGGCGCGGCCCTCGTTGCGGCTGCGGCGGGCGGTGATGGAGGAGTAGAAGGTCGCGGTCTCGCGCTCGATGGTCTTGGTCAGCTTCTGGAAGGCGATGGCCTCTTCTTCCATCGTCTTGGCGGCCCATTCGTCGAAGGCGTCGAAGCCCTTGTTGAGGGTGCGGACCCGGCGGCCCTCAAGCCAGTGGCAGGACTGGGTGACGCGGTTCAGGAAGGCGCGGTCGTGGGAGACGATCAGGGCGGCGCATCGGGCGTTGATGATCTCGTTCTCGAGAAGCTCGATCGCCAGGATGTCCATGTGGTTGGTCGGCTCGTCCAGCAGCAGCAGGTCGGGCTCCTCAGCGAAGGCCTTGGCGAGGGCGGCGCGGCGGATCTCGCCGCCGGACAGGCCCTGGGTCGACTTGTGCGGGTCCATGCCGAAGGTCTCGAGCCAGGCTTCGGCCGTCCAGTGCTCGGCATCGTTGGAGATGGCGTAGTCAAGCAGAGTGTCGCCGGCGATCAGCGGCTCCTGCGGCACATAGGCGAACTTGACCGCCCCCTGGATCGAACGCGTCCCACTGTCGGGCTCGATCAGGCCCATGACGACCTTCATCAGGGTGGACTTGCCGGCGCCGTTGCGGCCGACGAGGCAGGAGCGGGTGCGCGGCTCGATGGCCAGGTCGACGCCGTCGAACAGAGGGCGCGGTCCGTCCTGCAGACGAACGTCCTTGAGCGCGACGAGAGGGGGTCTCGGAGAAGAGCGGGGAGCCATGGGTGCTTTCGGGAGCGGGGAGGCGTATGGGGAGGGCGTGGATGTAGAGCGTACGACCCCCGAACCCAAGCCCTTCTGGCAGATCAAGCGTCTGGAGCAGATGACCCGCGAGGAGTGGGAGAGCCTGTGCGACGGGTGCGGCCTGTGCTGCCTGATCCGGTTCGAGGACGAGGATACGGGCGAGGTGTTCCCCACCAAGGTCCATTGCAAGCTGTTCGACGGGACCCTGTGCGCCTGCACCGATTATGCGAACCGCAAGGAACATGTGCCGGATTGCATCAAGCTGACGCCCTGGAACATCGAGGCGCTGAGGTGGATGCCGCTGTCGTGCGCCTATCGTCGGCTGCACGAGGGCCGGGGTCTGGCCAACTGGCACCCGCTGGTCTCGGGCGATCCGGAGTCGGTGCACGCCGCCGGCGTGTCGATCCGGGGGCAGACCGTTTCGGAAGAGACGCTGGTCAATCCTGAGGACGCCGTGGAGTACGAGGCCGTCGAGTGGCTGGAGGAACGGGGCCTGGATCCGGCGCCGTAACCAAAACTTCGGACATTTCAGCGATCTTCGTTTCTGGACGGAGATCCGCATGACCGCAGAGCGCGTTGTGACAGAAGCGACAAGGGGAGGCGCGGACGAGACCGGTTTCGACCGACTGGTCAAACTCGCCTGCTCGATCTTCGACACCCCGATCGTCATGCTGTCCCTGCTGGAGGGAGATCGGGCGGTGTTCCGTTCGAACGCGCCGCTGTCGATGGGTTCGATGCCGCGCGAACAGAGCGTGTCGCATGCCGTCGCCGCGCTGGGGGAGGCGGGCGTGCTGGTCGTCGAGGACGCCAGCGCCGCCGCGCCGTTCAACGCCCATCCGATGGTGACCGGACCGGACGCCATTCGCTTCTATGCCGGCGCTGCGATCACGACGCGTGATGGGCGGATCGCGGGGGCCTTTTCGGTGCTGGATCGCAAGCCGAGGTCGCGCCCGGACGACCGGATGCTGTCGAGCCTGAGACTGCTGGCGGGCATGGCGGGCGATATTCTGGATCAGGCGGACGCCACGCGGCTGGTCCGGGAACAACTGGGCGTGCTGACGATGGCCGAGCAGATGTCCGGCGTCGGCAAATGGCGGCTGGATCTCGCGACCCGCCAGGTGACCTGGTCCGAGGAGGTCTATCGGATACACGGCGCCTCGCCAGAGACGTTCGACCCCAGCTTCGACGATGCGGTGAGCCTGTATCACCCCGAGGATCGCGACGCCGTCAGGGCCTGCGTCAAGCGGTGCATCGACACCGGTGAGGACTACGAGTTCAAGCTCAGGATCGTCCGGCCCGACGGCGGAATCCGGATCGTCATTTCGCGAGGCATGGTCGAGCAGGACGAAAGCGGTCGACCCGTGGCGGTTTATGGCGTGTTCCAGGACGTCACCGAGGCGGAGACCGCCCATGCCCGGATCGTGGAGAGCGAGGCGCGGTTCCGCCTGCTGACCGACCGGGCGACCGACATCATCGTCAGCTACGGCGTGGACGGGATCATCACCTATATCTCGCCGTCGGTGGAGCGCGTGACGGGTCGCAAGCCCGGCGCGCTTATCGGGCGGCCGGTGACCGACCTGATCCTGGAAGACGACGTCCCGGCGCTGACGGAAAGCTTCAAGGCGCTGGTCAGGGCGCCGGTCGGGGCGCCGTCCAGAGGCGTACGCTATCGCGGCCGGAATATGGTCGAGGGCGAGCAGTGGTTCGAGGCGAGGACCGCCCTGATCCGCGACGAGGCAGGGCAGGTCATCGCCTTTCATGACGTGGTGCGAGACGTCACGGCGACCAAGCAGCTGGAGGACGAACTGATCGCGGCGCGCGACGCGGCCGAAACGGCGGCGCGGGTGCAGAGCGAGTTCCTGGCCAACATGTCCCACGAGCTGAGGACGCCGCTGACCAGCGTGGTCGGGTTCTCGGGCCTGTTGCAGGCGAGCGAGGCCCTGCCCGAGGCGGAGCGGCGCTATGCCGATCGGATCGCGACCTCTTCGGAGGCGCTGTTGAGCGTCATCAACGACATTCTGGATTACTCCAAGCTGGAGGCCGAGGCGGTCGATCTGGAGCCCCAGCCGTTCGATCCCGCGGCCATGGCGCGCGGTGCGGCCCTGATCGTCGAGCGCCAGTGCGAGGCCAAGGGGCTGAACCTGGTCGTCGACGTCGCGACCGATCTGCCCGACGGCCTGATGGGCGACGAGGGGCGGTTGCGACAGGTGACGCTGAATTTCCTGTCGAACGCGGTCAAATTCACGGTTTCGGGCGAAATCCGGCTGGAGGTCAGCCGGTCTGAAGGGCGCTTGCGCGTCGCGGTCACGGACAGCGGCATCGGGATCAGCGCCGGCAAGATCGAGGCCCTGTTCGAACGGTTCACCCAGGCCGACGCCTCGACCACCCGCGTCTATGGCGGCACCGGTCTGGGGCTGTCGATCTCGCGCCGGTTGATCGAGCTGATGGGTGGGACGATCGGAGCCGAAAGCCGGCCGGGAGAAGGTTCGACCTTCTGGTTCGAGATCCCGCTGGTGGAGGCGCAGACCAGTCAGGTCGAGGCCGAGGCCGAGGTTCAGGCCGAAAGTCTGCCTGCGGGACTGAGGGTGCTGATGGCCGACGACGCCCCGGCCAATCGCGAACTGGTGCGGATCATTCTGGCCGGCTGGGATATCGAGCTGGACGCGGTGTGCGACGGAGCGGAGGCGGTTCAGGCGGTCCAGTGCACGGCCGACGTCTATGACCTGATCCTGATGGACGTGCATATGCCGGTGATGGACGGAATGGCCGCGACCCGCGCCATCCGCGCCCTGGACGGGGAGGTCGCCAGGACGCCGATCCTGGCCCTGACCGCCAATGTCCAGCCGGACCAGGTCGAGGCCTGTCGTCGCGCCGGAATGGACGGCCACGTCGGCAAGCCGATCCAGATCGGAGACCTGATCCGGGCCATGGCGCAGGCCGTGGCCGGGTCGGATCGCGCGTCGGGTCGCGCCGCCGCCTGACGCGACGGGCGCGTCCGTGTTCGCTTCGAGCACCAGACGTTGAACGGCCGCCCGAAATTCCGCTTTGCAAACAGCGATGGTGCGATTTTACGGGCGCCTGAACGCGCCTTGTGACGCTGGTCCGCTATAGTTTGGGCATGACGGGAAATCAGGACGAGGCGGGACGGACCGGGCCGGAGGGCGCGGGCTGGGCCGGCGAACGCATGCTGTGGATCAGAGACCTGGTCGATGAGACCATCATGGCGGTCCAGATCGTCGGGACGCCGCAGGATGATGCGGCCGCCGACCGCAGGGCGAGGGCGATCGTCAATATCGCGCGGGCCATCAAGGCGGTGGCCGCGCTGGAACGCCCGATCGCCCAGGTCGATGAACAACCCTCGGAGATGGAAATGAGCGACAGCTGTGAATACGAACCGGAACGCATGGCCGCTATGCGAGACGAACTGGACAGCCGACTCTCTGGCCTGCGCGCCATCATCGAAGAGAAGCGAATGGATCGCGACGCTGGACGGGCCGGAGCTGGAAGCGGCGTTGGGATCGATCCCGAGGCGGCCGGCGCATCAGGTGGCGCCGCCGAGGGACTGGCGCACCTGGGTGATGCTGGGCGGTCGGGGAGCGGGCAAGACCTTTGCGGGCGCCTTCTGGCTGCATGAACTGGCGCGCCAGAAGGACCTGACCTTCGCCCTGGTCGGACCCGCGTTGCACGATGTGCGCGAGGTCATGGTGGAGGGGCCGTCGGGGCTTAGGGCCCTGGCGCCGCGCGGCGATCGGCCACGTTGGGAAGCGGGGCGCAAGCGACTGGTCTGGTCGACCGGATCGGTGGCCTATGCGTTTTCGGCGGAGGATCCCGACAGTCTGAGAGGGCCGCAGTTTCACGCGGCCTGGGCTGACGAGTTCTGCGCCTGGCGCGAGCCGGAGCGGGTGCTGAGCAATCTGAGGCTGGGTCTGCGACGGGGGGAGGATCCCAGGCTGGTGATCACCACCACGCCCCGGCCGATCCCCGCGTTGCGCCGGCTTCTGGCCGAGCCGGGGGTGGAGGCCACGCGCGGCGGCACGGCGGCGAACGCGGCCAATCTGTCGCCCGGGTTTCTGAGCCACCTGCGCGCGCTGTACGGCGGGACGCGGCTGGAGGCGCAGGAGATCGAGGGGGTGGTGGTCGAGACCGAGGGCGCCCTGTTCCGGGCCGAGGATCTGGCGCGGGCGAGAGGGGCGCGACCGGCGTCGCTGGACAAGGTGGTCGTGGCCATCGATCCGCCCATCACGGCGCATGGCGACGCCTGCGGCATCGTGGTGGTGGGCCGAAAGGACGGGCGCGCGTTCGTGCTGGCGGATCGATCGGCGCGGGGACTGACGCCGCTGGGTTGGGCCCGGCGGGCGGTCGAGACGGCCGGGGAGTTCGACGCCGACCAGCTGGTGGCCGAGGCCAACCAGGGCGGCGAGATGGTCCGCAGCGTGCTGGTCCAGGCGGGCTGCGAAACCCCGGTCAAACTGGTCCACGCCTCGCGAGGCAAACGGGCCCGGGCCGAGCCCGTGGCGGCGCTGTACGAGCAGGGGCGGGTCGTCCACTGCGGCGCGATGCCGGCGCTGGAAGAAGAACTGATGGCCCTGGGGGCCGAAGAGACGCGACACAGCCCCGATCGGGCCGACGCCCTGGTCTGGGCGATCACGCATCTGCTGCTTGACCGATCGGCGGGCCCGCGCGTGCGGAGCCTGTGAGCCGGATATCGAACCGCAAGGGAGACGACCATGCCGTCCACACCGGACATCTACGCCGCTTTCGCGCCCTCGCCGGCGGCGCCCGCCCGGCGCATCCAGGCCGTGACCCCCGCTGACGACGCCGATCTGCCCATGCTGGCCAAGGCGTTGTTCATCGGGACCGCAGGAGACCTGAAGATCGTGCCGGTCGCCTCGCCGGACGGGGAGCCGGTAACCTTGAAGAACCATCCGACGGGCTATGTCGCCGTCCAGACGCGTCGGGTCTGGGCCACCGGCACCACGGCCGTCGATATCGTGGCCCTGTTCGACTGATGCTGGGGCCGGAACTGGGCGTGTCGGCATTGGCGTTGCGCGGCCCGTCGGGGCCGCCGCTGTCGATCGATTTTCAAACGAACCTGTATCACCGGGCCGGGAAGACGTCGGCGACGTTCGTCGGGATGAGCGGGACGACCTTTTCGCGATCCGGGGCCGGGGTCGCGTCCTGGTCCGACGGAAGCCTGGCGGCCTTTGCCGCAAACGCGCCGCGGATCACAGACCGGGGGCTGTTGCTGGAGGCGGCGGCGACGAACCTGCTTCATCCTTCGACGAACCCGACCATATGGCCATCGGTTTCCAACGTCACGGTTGCGACCGTCCCGTCTGTGAGCCCAGTCCTGGCCGCGCCGGCGCGCGTGGTCTCGACGGGCAATGCAGGCGGCTATCTCGCCACCATCAACGCCATCCCCTATGTCTCCGGCGCCGTCTATTCGGTCCAGGTCTGGTATGAGGCCGACGGAAACGGCGGCGCGCTGGCGGTTCTGTTGCCCGGTTCGGCCGTGGCCTATCGCGGAGCAACGGGGGTCTGGACCTATAGCGGCAGCGGGTTCAGCGCGGGCTCGGACGTCCCGGTCGCGGGAAATATCCGCAGGGCGACCCTGACGCTGAACAGCCCGGTCACGGCGAACGGACGGCTGGGCGTCGGCCCCAACAGCGCGACCTCGGGGCAGGCCTTGATCGTCCATGCCGCCCAGGTCGAGGCCGGAACGTCAGCGACCAGTCTGATCGTCACCGCAGGCGCGAGCGGGACGCGGGGCGCGGACAACGCGAGCCTGACCGTTCCCGCCGGCGCCGCGACCTATGAGGCGATCTATGGCGGCGGGTTGATGGCGACCGGTGCGGTCACGCCGGGGGCGACGTTCGATCTCGTCGCCGGACGACCGTGGATCGGGTCTGGAAATGAGCTGAAGCGGCTGATCATGACCTGATCCCGCCGGCGCAGACAGCGGATCAAGGGCCGCCGGAGCGCGGATCGAGCGAGGAGAGAGAGTGATGCGAAAATTCCCCTGGGGGCGTGGTCGCGACGCGCCCGAGATCAAGGACAGCCGCGCCGGTCCGCTGATCGCGCTGACCGGCGCCGGTCGGCCGAGGTGGACGCCGCGCGACTACGCCAGCCTGGCCCGCGAAGGGTTCGGCAGGAACGCGGTGGCCTATCGCTGCGTGCGGATGATCGCCGAGGCGGCGGCGTCGGCGCCGCTGGCGGTGTTCGTCGACGGCGCGCGCGACGACGATCACCGCGTCGCGCGGCTGCTGGCCAAGCCCAACCCCGAACAGTCGGGGGCGGAATGGCTGGAGGGCGTCTATGGCGCGCTGCAGACGGCGGGCAACGCCTATGTCGAGGCTGTCGGCGACGAGACGCCGAGCGAGCTGTGGAGCCTGAGGCCGGACCGGGTGCGGATCGTCCCGGGGCGCGCGGGCTGGCCCGAGGCCTATGAATATGCAGTCGGGGGGCGTTCGGTGCGGATCGGACGCGAGGCGGACGGGTGGATGCCGGTGATGCATCTGAAGCTGTTTCACCCGACCGACGACCACTATGGATTTTCGCCGCTGGAGGCCGCGTCGTTCGCGATCGACGTGCACAACGCCTCGGGCGAATGGAACAAGGCCTTGCTGGACAATGCGGCGCGGCCATCGGGCGCACTGGTGTTCAACGGGCGCGATGGCGAACGGCTGACCGAGGCGCAGTTCGCGGCGCTGAAGGCCGAGTTGGGCGAGGCGCATGCCGGGGCGCTCAACGCCGGGCGGCCGCTGGTTCTGGAAGGCGGGCTGGACTGGAAGCCGATGTCGATGAGCCCGGCGGACATGGATTTCATAGCCGGGAAACATGCGGCGGCGCGCGAGATCGCCCTGGCGTTCGGCGTCCCGCCGCAGCTGCTGGGGATCCCCGGCGATGCGACCTACGCCAACTATCGCGAGGCCAATGCGGCCTGTTGGCGGGGAACCGTGATCCCGCTGGCGCGCAAGGCGGCGGGTGCGTTGAGCGGCTGGTTGGGCGGACGGTTCGAGGGGATCAGGATCGAGCCGGATCTAGACGCCGTGCCGGCCTTGCAGCCCGAGCGGGATGCGCTGTGGGCGCGGCTGAACGCGGCGAGTTTCCTGACCGATGAGGAACGCCGGCGGATGGCGGGGGTGGGGGCGTGATGGACGACCTGAAGAAGATGGCGACGGGTCTGGCGGTGGCCCTGGCGATCCAGACCATAGGCGGCCTGGTCTGGGCCGGCGGGGCGGCGGCGCGGATCGCGACGTTGGAGGACCGGGTCGACGAGCAGCGGTTGGTGGCCGAACGGCTGGCGCGGCTGGAGGAGCAGGGGGTGGCGACGCGGGCGGCCCTGAACCGGATCGAGGTTCGGCTGGAGGGGGCGCGATGAGGGTCGCGGTCGAGGCCGGGCTGGCGATCCAGGGCTATGCCTCCCTGTGGGGCGTGGCGGATCTGAACGGCGACGTGGTGGCCCGGGGCGCCTTCGCCGACAGCCTGAAACGGACAGGAGCGGGCGGGGTGCGGATGCTGCACCAGCACGAGAGCCGCGCCGTCGTCGGGGTCTGGGACGAGATCGTCGAGGACGACCGGGGACTGCGGGTTCGCGGCCGGATCGCCGACTGGTCGGCCGAGGCCCGCTATGCCCGGGCGCTGAGCCGGGCGGGCGCGCTGGACGGACTGTCGATCGGGTTCAGGGCGGCGAAGGCGAGACGGGACGGGCGGCTGCGGGTGCTGTCGGGGGTAGAGCTTTGGGAGGTGTCGCTGGTGACGTTTCCGATGCTGCCGGGCGCGCGGTTCAGGGTCGCCTGACGATGCCCGCTGGCGACCAGGAGGAGGTTGGAGGGAATGGCCCTAGTTCGAAGAGCGGCCCGACAACCCAAGGCCGGAGCTGCGGATTTCGGCGGCATCGGTCACGCGTTCGGACAGACGCGCCACGCAGGTGCGGGGCAGGTCGGAGACCGATGTCGTGACCCGCAGTTCATCGCCGGAACACATGCGTTCACTGGTCGAAACATAGGGCATGATACCCATGCCGCGCGACGACGGTTCGAAACAATCTTCCGTCGTGTCCACGCGAAAGACCCGGCCGCGCGAGGCCTGAAAATAACGGCTGGTGGGACCGACGTCGTTGCCGACCCGTTCGATCTGACCCGGGTAAACGCATCGGGCGAGCTCATCCTGGCCGGACGGCGGGGCCGGAGCCGCGCCCATCAAGCCGAACAGGGCGACTGAAGCAACGAGAGAACGCATCATCGGATTACCTCCTTTGCCGTTCAACAGCGTCCCACGACGGGTGTCGCCGCGCAACTCGCGATCGGGTGATTTCAGGTGCGGGGGTTCAGGACGACGACTGGCGTTTCGAGCGATTCCCTAGTCCGGTGTTCCGGCCATATCGTGCGCGGCGATGACAAACCACCGACCGTCGCGCCGGATCCAGATATCGGTCCAGACCGATTTGATGCGCCGCATCTCAGGCGCGGGTCCGACCATTGCGTCCGATCCAGTCGCTATCGCGATGTCGCCGAAGAAGCGGATGCGATCGACGGTGGTCTCGCTGGCGCTGAGGTTGGGACCGGCGCGGACCCAGCCGAGCAGGGTTGGTTTGTCATAGGGAGACCCGTCCTTGGCCGTTCCGACGAAGTCATCCGCAAGGAGCGCGTCGACCAGATCGACGTCGCCGCGCGTGAAGGCGTCGGCCCAAGCCGCCGCCCCTTCGCGAATGGCGAGCTCGTCGACCGTCATGTTCTGGGCGGATGAGACAGACGCCGCCACCTCGAGCGAAGGGGTCTGACCAAGGACGGAGGCGGCCAAGGCGAGCGCGATCAGCATGTAGGTCTCCGATGGGTCAGCAGCCTGGCCGGCGCGCGGTTCAGGACGACGGCAGATATTTCGCCGGGAGCGGGATCGTCGGGGTCTCGGCCTGCCAGTAGACGCTGAGCACCCACCAGCGCTGGCCGTCGTCGAACAGCTGGATCGAGTTGATGCCGCGCGCGAAGGGCGCGGCGTCCGAGGCGGCGTGGCGGCTGTCATAAGTCGAGAAGACGTGGGTCATGTGGCCGAAGGTCTCGACCCGGTCAGCCGTCTCGACCTCGTGGAAGCCGCGCAGGAGGAAAGGCTCGGCGCGGGCGATGTATTCGTCAGGGGTGAAGACGGTGACGGTCGCCGGACCCTCGGGCGGGCCGCCGATCGGGCTGAGCCGGGCCGAAGGGTGGAACAGGTTGCGGAACCGGTCCCAGTCGCGGGGCACGCCGGCGTCGCCGGAGATGCTGGCGTAGAGGGCGGTCACAATGGCATCCGCCGAGGCGACGTCCTCGGCATAGGACGCTGACGTGGCCACAGGCGCGGGCGTCGGCGACTGGGCGAGGGCCGGCGCGGCCAGGCCCAATGCAAAGACGGCGGCGAGCAGAATCGGACGCATGGCGGCCTCCCTTTGGCGAAACGTCATTATGGGAGCAGCCGCAGCGCGCCGACAAGGGCGGAAGCGGACGTCCTGAAGAACTTCCCGGTCGCCCATCGCGGCGCCGGAGGGCGGAGGAGCGTGGTTTGAGGCCCGCTCCATTTTCAACTGGAGACATGATGAAAGAGACCAAACAGGCTTCCGCCTCGCCGGAAGCGCGCGCGGCCATGCACGAGATGATGGCGGCGTTCGAGGCGTTCAAAGGGGCCAATGACGCCCGGCTGAGCGAGATCGAGAAGAAGGCCTCGGCCGATACGCTGCTGGAAGAAAAGGTGGCGCGGATCGACCAGGCGGTGGGCCAGGCGCAGGCGCGTCTGGATCGGGCCATGTCGGACGCGCGGCGTCCGGTGATCGGGAGCGAGACGGCGGCGGTCGCCTCGGCGCCGGAAGCCAAGGCGGCGTTCGAGGGCTATGTGCGGACCGGGCGCGAGCTGGGGCTGGAGATCAAGGCCGGGCTGAGCTCGGCGTCGAACTCGGGCGGCTATGTCGTGCCGGCCGAGACGGAGCGGGCCATCGAGCGACGCCTGATGGCGACCAGCCCGATGCGCGAGATCGCGACGGTGCGGACCGTGGCGTCGGGCGTGTTCAAGAAGCCGGTGTCGACGGCGGGGATCGCGTCGGGCTGGGTGGCGGAAACCGCCGCGCGGCCGGAGACGGACCCGGCGACTCTGGCCCTGCTGGAGTTCCTGGCGGCGGATCTCTATGCCAATCCGGCGGCGACGCAGAGCCTGCTGGACGACGCCCTGGTCGATCTGGACGAATGGCTGGCCAGCGAGGTCGAGGACGCCTTTGCCGCGCAGGAGACCACGGCCTTCGTCACCGGCGACGGGACCAACAAGCCCAAGGGGTTCCTGAGCTATGACATCGTGGCCGACGCCAGCCAGGCCTGGGGCGAGATCGGCTATGTGGCGTCGGGCGGCGCGGGGGCGTTCGCCGCCTCGACGCCGGCGGACAAGCTGATCGACCTGATCTATGCGCCCAAGGCCCAGTACCGGCCGAACGGGCGGTTCGTGATGAACAGGAAGACGGTCTCGGCCGTGCGCAAATTCAAGGACGCGGACGGCAACTACATCTGGTCGCCGGCGGGTCGCCCGGGCGAGACGGCGAGCCTGCTGGGCTATCCGGTGACCGAGATCGAGACCATGCCGGACATCGCCGCGAACAGTTTCGCCATCGCGTTCGGCGACTTCCAGCGCGGCTATCTGATCGTCGATCGGGCCGGGGTGCGGGTGCTGAGAGACCCCTATTCGGCCAAGCCCTATGTGCTGTTCTACACGACCAAGCGGGTCGGCGGCGGGGTGCAGAACTTTGACGCGATCAAGGTGATGAAGTTCAGCGCGAGCTGATTTGGAGCGTCTCCTCCCTGTCGGCGAAGCCGATGGGGAGGCGGCTCGAAGCGTAGCGGAGTGACGGAGGGGGTCTTGCCCCCTGCCGCCGGTGCTGCGGCAAGACCCCCTCCACCACTTCGTGGTCCCCCTCCCCATCGCCAGGCGGCGACAGGGAGGAGACGCGGACACCAGACATCGGAGATATCCCATGACCGCACCCGTGACCCTCACGGAGGCGAAGCTGTTCCTGCGCGTCGAGCACGGCGCCGAGGACAGTCTGATCCAGACGTTGGTCGATGCGGCCCAGGCGCGGGTCGAGGGCGAGGTGGGGTTGAGCCTGACCTCGACCTCGGCGGCGCCGTTGCGGCTGGCGGTCCTGATGCTGGCGCTTCGTGCCTACGAACGGGGCGAGGTCGAGATGTCGATCCGGCCGGTGGAGGCCTGGATCGCGCCGTATCGCGTGGTGCGGCTGTGAGGGTGCTGACCCAGCTGCTCGAGCCGGTGGATGCGGAGACGCCTTACGGCGGCCGGGTCGTCAGCTTCGAGCCGCTGGGTTCGGTCTGGTTGCGGATCGACGGGCGAAGACGGCGGGAGCGGACCGAGGCGGGCGTCACCTCTGCGATCGAGGTCGCGAAGGCGGAGACGCGGACCGACCCCCGGCTGGTCGAGGGACGGGTGATCCGGTTCGGCGGGGCCGACTGGGCGATCGCGGCCGTGGCCGGCGATCCGGATCGGCCCGGGCGAACCACGCTGACACTGGAGAGGGCGCGATGAGCGATCATGAGAGCGCGTTGCAGAAGGCGCTGATCGCGCATCTGCGGGCGGATGCGGCGCTGCAGGCGCTGCTGGGCGATCCGGCGCAAATCTGGGACCAGGCGCCGTCAGATGCGGTCTGGCCGCACCTGACGGTCGGTCGATCCGAAAGCCGGCCTGTGGCGGCGGACGGGTGCGGCGTCGACCACGCTCTGAGTCTGCGCTGCGCCTCGCGGTTCGGCGGGACCGAAGAGGCCAAGGCGATCTGTGCGGGCGTGCGCGCGGCGGTGCACGAGGCGACGCTGGAGGCGGACGGGGTTCGCACCGTGTCGATCCGGGCGACATTCGCCGACGTGTTCCGCAGCAACGATCAGAAACGGGTCTGGGGCGTGGTGCGCATCCGGGCCGTGACCGAAGACATCTGAGGAGAACGGACATGGCCGCACAACGCGGGAAGGACATCCTGTTGAAGATCGAGGGCGCGTCGGGCGTGTTCACGACGGTGGCGGGCTTGCGAGCGCGAACGCTGTCGCTGAATGCCCGGACGGTGGACGCGACCGACGCCGACAGCGCCGGGCGGTGGCGCGAGCTGCTGGGCGGGGCGGGGGTGAAGTCGGCGGCGGTGTCGGGGCAGGGGGTGTTCCGCGACGCGGCTTCCGACGCCCTGATCCGCGAGGCCTTCTTCGATCAGGTCCTGAAGACCTGGCGACTGATCGTGCCGGATTTCGGCACCCTGGAAGGACCGTTCCTCGTCTCGGCGCTGGAATACGCCGGCGACCACGAGGGCGAGGCGACCTTCGCGATCAGCCTGGCCAGCGCGGGCGCCGTCGCGTTCAGCGCCGCGTGATCGGCGTGAACGGCGCGCGGGGCGAGGCGGTGGTCCTGCTGGCGGGCGTCGAGCGACGGGTGTGTCTGACCCTGGGGGCGCTGGCCGAGATCGAGACAGCGCTGGGCGTTCAGGGCGTCGCGGGTCTGGCGCAGCGGATGCGGGCGTTGTCGGCGAGCGACCTGATGGCGGTGCTGGCGGCGCTATTGCGGGGCGGCGGCGAAGGGGCGCTCGCGGACGAGTTGGACCGGGCGACGGTGTCGCCGGTAGAGGCCGCCGGGGCGGTGGCGCTAGCCTTCGCGGCGGCGGCCGATGGCTGAGGGCGCGACCGCCTGGGGGGCGATGCTGCGGACGGCCGGGGCGTTCGGGATCGCGCCGGAAGGCTTCTGGCGGCTGTCGTTGAAGGAATGGCGGATGCTGACGGAGACGTCGTCGGGCGCAGGGCCGATGGGGCGGGCGGCGTTCGAGCAGCTGATGAAGACATGGCCTGATGGAGACTGAGGCATGACCGACGACTATCGACCCGATCCACTGGACGGCGTGCCGGCGAAGGCGGCCGAGGCGGCGGCGGCGCTGGAGGCGCTAAGGGAACCGGCCGACCGGGCGGCCTCTGCGATCGAGGATGCGTTCGGGCGGGCGGGGGCCAGCCTGACCCGGTCGCTGGCGCGGGCGGCGGCGGACGGCGAAGTGTCCTTGGCCGAACTGGCGCGGGCGGTGCTGGGCGCGGTCGGGGCCGGACTGGGCGGATCGGGTGGAGGCCTGGGCGTGGCGATCGCCCAGGCGGTGGCGGGCGCGGCGGGCTTTGGCGGGGCGCGGGCCGACGGCGGGCCGGTGCTGGGCGGCGGCGCCTATCTGGTCGGCGAACGCGGCCCGGAGGTGTTTCGTCCGCAAGGAGCCGGCGTGGTCGAGACCGCCGGCGGGGGCGGGGTGACGGTGAACGTCACGGTCGACGGCGGGGCGCCGGCCTTGCTGAGGTCCGAGGCGCAGGTCGCCCAGATGCTGGCCAGGGCCGCCGCGCTGGGTGCGCGGCGGCTTTGATCCGGCTCTGACGCGCTACTCGCCTTTGGGATTGGGGCCGTAGCGGTTGTCGCCGCGCTTGCCCTCGCTGATGCCGATCCAGAGCAGGAAGCCGAGCTGGATCAGGCAGACGATGCCCACGATGCCGAGCGCCGGGCCGATCAGGGCCATGATAGCGGCCGGATCTTCGTTCTCGATCGCGGTGTAGTTGGTCATCATCGATGCGCCGACGCTTCCGAAAACCGCGATCATCCCGACGATGCCGGCGATGATGGGGATGACGGCCAGCCAGCCACTGTGGCCCATGTCGTGAAGACGCTTCACCGTGATGGCCAGGTTCGGCCAGATCAGGGCCAGCGAGATCAGGATGTTCAGGAAGGGAAGCCAGCCCGCTACGACGCCGACGCCCAGACAGATCAGCCAGCCGATCCAGAAATGCTGGCGGCGCAGGCGGCCCTGGAACGAGAACAGGGCGTGTTTGAAATCGAAGTCGCCGCGGGGCACGCCGGGCGTGGCGGACGGGGCGCCGGCCGGGGCTGCCGCGGCCAGAAGCATGACGTTGGTGGCCTCTCCGGCGACGGGGACGAAATCGACGCGCAGGCCCGAGGTGATGGCGGCGGGCGGTGAGATCGCCTCGCGCGTGAAGCTGTAGCGGATGCCGTCGTCGCCGCTGATGAGACCGGCGCCCGAGGCGTCGTCGAAGCTGAGAATCTGACCGCGCATTGAACCTGGGCTCCCCTGCCTGACGGCCGTGACGGCCGCGTTCGGAGCGGAGACTGGACGAGCGGCGCTCGCCGGACAAGCGAAACAGGAGATGAACCATGGCCTTTCACGAGGTGCGCCTGCCCGCGCGGCTGGCGTTCGGATCCACGGGCGGGGTCGAGCGGCGGACCGAGATCGTCACCCTGGGGTCGGGATTCGAGCGGCGCTCCAGCCCCTGGGCGATGGGGCGCAGGCGCTATCTGATCGGGGCGAACCTGCGGTCGCTGGCCGACATGGCGGAGCTGACCGCCTTCTTCGAGGCGCGGCGGGGACGGCTGTACGGCTTCCGGTTCCGCGATTTCGCCGACTTCGCCTCCTGCGGGCCTGGCGGGACGCCGGGCGCGACGGACCAGAGCCTGGGCGTCGGCGACGGGTCACGGAACGGGTTTTCCCTGACCAAGGCCTATGAGGATGTCGCGCGGCCGATCACCAAGCCCGTCCAGGGCTCGGTGCGGGTCGCGATCAATGGCGTCGAGCTGGACGGCGGGGCGTTCACGGCGGATGCGGCGAGCGGCGTGGTGACGCTGAACGACCCGCCGGAAGAGGGGGCCGAGGTGACGGCGGGGTTCCTGTTCGACACGCCGGTGCGGTTCGACGCAGACCGGCTGGAGGTGACGCTGGAAGGGTTCGACGCGGGGCGGATGTCGGCGGTTCCCCTGATCGAGGTCCGGGTCTGAACCATGAGGGATATTCCGAGCGAACTGGCCGCCCGCATCGAAAGCGGCGCCGCGACCCTGTGTCATGCCTGGATCGTGACGCGGGCGGACGGGACACGGCTGGGCTTCACCGACCATGACCGGGATCTGACGGTCGAGGGGACGGAGTGCCGGGCGGCGAGCGGATGGACGCACGGCGCCGCCGAGGGCGGGGCGGGTCTGGCGGCGGGCGGTCTGGCCATCGGTGGGGCGCTGGACGACGAACGGATCACCGAGACGGACGTGCTGGCGGGGCTGTGGGACGCGGCCGGGGTCGCGCTGTGGCGTGTCGACTGGCGGCGTCCGGACCTGAAGGTGCTGATGGCGCGCGGGCGGCTGGCGCGGATCCGACGCGAGGGCCAGGGATTCGTCGCCGATCTGGAAGGACCGCTGGCGGTGCTGGAGCGGGTGGTCGGTCGGACCTATGGCCGGAGCTGCGACGCGGTGCTGGGCGATGCGCGCTGCGGGATCGATGCGGACGGGCGGGTCTGTGACAAACGCTGGGAGACCTGCGTCGCGACGTTCGACAACGGGATCAATTTTCGGGGCTTTCCGGACATTCCGGGCGACGACTTCCTAACCGCTCATCCGGCGACCGGCGGGCAGCATGACGGCGGAAGCCGACGATGAACGAGGACCGATACGTGGCGGCGGCGCGCGGCTGGCTGGGCACGCCCTATCGACATCAGGCCAGCGTGAGGGGGAAGGGCGCGGACTGTCTGGGTCTGGTGCGCGGGGTGTGGCGCGAGACGGTCGGGGACGAACCCGAACCGACGCCGGCCTATTCCGCCGACTGGGCCGAGGTCGGGGGCGAGGAGACCCTGATGGCGGCGGCGCGGCGGCGGCTGGTCGCGCGGCCGACGCAAGAGATGCGGCCCGGCGACGTGCTGCTGTTCCGGATGAGCGACGGGGCGCCGGCGAAACACTGCGCGATCCTGAGCGCCCTGGGGTCGCCGGAACCCCGGATGATCCACGCCTACTGGGGGCGGGCGGTGGTCGAGAGCTGGATGGGGCCGTGGTGGATGCGGCGGCTGGCGGCCGTGTTCGCCTGGCCCGACGAGATGAGGGAGGGCTGAATGGCGCAGGTCGTGATGGGTGGACTGGGGGGCGTGCTGGGCGGCGGCGTCGGGCGCGCGGTCGGGGCGGCCCTGGGCGGGGCGCTGGATCGGGGGCTGGTCGGCGCACTGTCGCCGGAACGTCAGCGCGGGCCGAGGCTGGAGACCCTGCGGCTGCAATCCACAGCGGAGGGCGCGCCGATGGTCTGCGCCTTTGGACGGGCGCGGGTGACCGGGCAGATGATCTGGGCGGCGCGGTTCCTGGAACGTCGCAACGAGAGCGGCGGCGGCAAGGGCGGGCCGAGGACGGTCGACTATGACTATTCGCTGAGCTTCGCCGTGGCGATCTGCGAGGGGCCGATCGACGGGATCGGACGCATCTGGGCCGACGGCCGGTTGCTGGACCAGACCGGCGTGGCCATGCGGGTGTATCGCGGGACGGACGACCAGACGCCCGATCCGCTGATCGAGTCGGTCGAGGGGGCGGCGCCGGCCTATCGCGGCACGGCCTATGTGGTGTTCGAGGATCTGCCGCTGGGACCATTCGGGGACCGGGCGCCTCAGCTGAGTTTCGAGGTATTTCGCAGGCCCGACGGAGATGGGCTGGAGGAAGCGCTTGAAGGCGTGTGCCTGATCCCCGGAGCCGGCGAGTTCGTGCTGGCGACGCAGGCCGTGCTGCGGCGCGAAGGGCTGACGGCGACGACGGCGGAGAATGTGCATCTGGCCGACGGGCGGACGGACCTGGTCGCCTCACTGGATCAACTGCAGGCCCAGTGTCCGAACCTGAAACGGGTCAGTCTGGTGATCGGCTGGTTCGGCGACGACCTGAGGGCCGGACAATGTCGGATCAAGCCGGGCGTAGAGCGGCGGGACAAGCGGACCGAGCCGCTGGACTGGTCGGTCGCGGGGCTGGATCGGGAGGAGGCCCATCTGATCAGCGAGGTTGACGGGCGGCCGGCCTATGGCGGGACCCCGTCTGACGAGAGCGTGAGGCAGGCGATCGCGGCGATCCGGGCGCGAGGCTGGGAGGCGACCCTGTATCCGTTCGTGTTCATGGACGTGGCGGCGGACAACGACCTGCCGGATCCCTATGGCGGCGCGAGGCAGGCGGCCTATCCGTGGCGTGGCCGCGTCAGGGGCGAGGACGGCGCGGGAGCGCCGGCGGAGGTGGCGGCGCTGTTCGGCGGGGCGGGCGACTGGGGTCTGCGACGGCTGGCGCTGCACTATGCGCAGATCGTGGCCGAGACGGGATGCGACGGGCTGTTGATCGGGTCCGAGATGCGCGGACTGACCTGGACGCGGGATGCGGGCGGGGCATATCCCGCAGTGGCGCAGTACCGGGCGCTGGCGGCGGAGTGCCGGGCGATCGCGGGGCCGACGGTTCAGCTGTCCTATGCGGCGGACTGGTCGGAATATTCCTGCCATCGTCCGAGCGATGGATCGGGCGATGTGATCTTTCACCTGGATCCGCTCTGGGCCGATGAGGCGATCGATTACGTCGGCATCGACTGGTATCCGCCGCTGGGCGACTGGCGGGCGGGCGACGGCGGGGTCGATGCGGAGATGTTCGACGGACCGGACGACCGAGCCTATCTGGCGGCGCAGGTTGCGGGCGGCGACGGCTTCGACTGGTACTACGCCAGCGATGCCGACCGGGAGGCGCAGGTTCGCACGCCGATCAGCGACGGCGCCCATGGCGAGCATTGGGTATTTCGGGCCAAGGATTTGAAGGGATGGTGGTCGAATGCGCACCACGATCGTCCAGGCGGGGTCCGCAACGACATGCCGACGGACTGGACCCCGGGAATGAAACCGATCCGGTTGACGGAGTTCGGGTGTGCGGCGGTCGACCGGGGCGGCAATGCGCCCAATCTGTTTCAGGATCCGAAATCGTCGGAAAGCCATCTGCCGCCGTTCTCGACGGGCGGGCGCGACGACCGGATGCAGCGTCGCGCGCTGGAGGCGGTGCTGGACCATTTCGCGCTGACGGCGAACAATCCGGTTTCGGCGATCTATCACGGGCCGATGTTGCAGGCGGCCGACGTCTGGTGCTGGGATGCGAGGCCCTATCCGGCCTTTCCGGCGCTGGAAGACGAATGGTCGGATGCGAGCGGCTGGGCAGCCGGGCACTGGCTGAACGGGCGGATGCCTGGCGAGACCGGCGACCTGCTGGCGGCTATCCTGAGACGCGGCGGGTTGGACGACGCGGCGTTCTTCGTCGGCGAGCCTCTGGGCGCGGTTGAGGGGTATGTGATCGACCGGCCGATGCGGACCCGGGACGCGCTGGAGCCGCTGTTGCGGGCGCTGGACATGACGGCGGCCGAGCGGGGCGGGGTCGTCCAGTTGATCGGCGTCGAGGCGACGGGGGCCGGGCTGGCGCTTGAAGAGATGGCGGTGATGGACGACCCGACCGGGCCGATTCGCGCCCGGACGCTGGAGCCGCCGCCTACCGCCGCAAGGGTTCGATATATCGATGAGGGCGCGGACTATCAGACCGGGGCGGCGACGGTGCGGGGCGAGGTGGAAGGGGCGGCCGGGGCGGTCGATATCGATCTGCCGGCCGTCTGCGGCGCGGGTCTGGCGAGGGCTTTGGCGGAGAGACTGATCCGCGACGACGGGGCGGACCGGCTGACGGTCGCCCTCGGCCCCTTGCAGGCCCTGACCCTGGAGCCGGGAGACTGCGTCGCGGTGGAGGGTCAGGTCGGGGCCTGGCGGATCGAACGGCTGGCCCTGGACGAGACGGCGACGGTGGTGCTGGCGCGCCGCGAAACGGGCGTCAGGATAGAGCCCGATGAGGTGCGATGGCGGCCGGGCGCAGGGGTCGAGAAGAGCGGGCCGCCCTTCATCCAGATTCTCGACCTGCCGCCCTTGCCCGGGGCCGAGGCGGACGATCGTCTGATCGCCGTGGCGGCGGCGGAACCGTGGCGGCCGATGGCGGTGCATGTCGGCGAGTCCGTCGACACCCTGAGCCTACGCGGGACGGTGGCGACGCCGGCGACCGTCGGACGGCTGACCCTGCCGCTCGATCCCGGCGCGCCGCACCGGTGGGATGAGGCGAACGCGGTCAACGTCAGACTGGAGGGGCGTCCGCCTGTGTCGGCCGCAGAAAGCGCCGTGCTCGGCGGGGCCAATCTGGCGGTTGTGAACACGGCGGTCGGCTGGGAGATATTCCAGTACCGGGACGCGGTTCTGACAGAGGACGGAAGCTGGCGGCTGACGGGATTGCTGCGCGGGCAGCAGGGGACGGAATGGGAGATGGCGGCCGGCGCCGCGGAGGGGGCGGTCGTGGTGTTGCTGAGCCCCGACGCGGGGCGGTTCAGGATGGACGTCGCCGAACGGGGGCTGTCACGGCTGGCGCGGGTCGGGCCGAACGGGCAACCGCCCGGCGGGCCAGGTTTCAGCGAAGCCGTATTCCACGTGGCCAATCTGCACGGCCGACCGTGGAGCCCGGCCGATCTGGCCGCGGTCGCAGTGGAAGACGACATCGAAATCGGCTGGCGGCCAAGGGTTCGGCGAGGCGGAGACGTCTGGGATCTGGAACCGGAGGAGACCGACCCCCGACGGTTCCGCGTGCGTCTGCTGGACGGCGGGGTCGAACGACGGGTGCTGGAGGTCGAGGCCCTTTCGATCCTGCTAACGGCGGACGATCTGGCGGATGATTTTCCGGGCGGAATCGGGCCGGATGCGGTCGTGGTCGTGTCGCAATACGGCGCCGCCTTCGGCTGGGGCGTCGAGGCCAGAACACCGTTGATTGCCTGAAAAACGATTGCGCCGGGGGCCGCATGCCTTAACTGACAGGACGAAGGGCCGTCGCAGCGCGTGACGGTTCCGGCAGATCCTGACGGAGCGGAGTAGGCGTGGCGGGTGATCCCTATAAGGAACTGGGCGTGTCCAGGGGGGCAAGCGCCGCCGAGATCAAGGCCGCCTTCCGAAAACTGGCCAAGGAACTGCATCCCGACAAGAACCGGGGCGACACCGCGACCGAGGAGCGGTTCAAGCGAGTGTCGGCGGCCTTCGATATCCTGAACGATCCGGACAAGAAGGCCCAGTTCGACTCGGGCCAGATCGATGCTGACGGTCAGCAGCAGTATCGCGGCTATGGCGGGGCCCAGCCCGGCGCAGGCGCCGGCGGCTTCGGCGGGTTCAATCACGCCGGGGGACCGGGCGGTCGGGCGGCGTTCGAGGATCTGGACCTGGACGAAATCTTCGGTCGGTTCGGTGGTGGACGGGGACCGGCGAAGGGGTTCGGGCGTGGTCAGGATGTCCGGGCCACTCTGGAAATCAGCCTGGAAGACTCGATCGGCGGGGCCACCCGGCGCATCCAGTTCTCGGACGGGCGGACGCTGGACGTGGCCATCCCCAAGGGCGCGACCAATGGCCAGACGATCCGGCTGCGCGGCCAAGGCATGGCGGGCCGGACCGAAAAGGGCGACGCCCTGATCGAACTGCGGATCGCGCCGCATCCGGTATTCAAGGTCGAGGGCGCGGATGTGACCATGGACCTGCCGATCTCGGTTCCCGACGCGGTTCTGGGCGGCAAGGTGGAGTGCCAGACACCTGACGGGCCTGTGTCGGTGACCGTGCCCAAGGGCTCCAACTCCGGACAGATCATGCGGCTGAGGGGCAAGGGCGCCTATGCCGGCGGCGCGCGCGGCGACCTGAAGGCGCGGCTGATGATCATGCTGCCCGAGACGATCGATCCGATCCTGTTGCGGGTGGCCGAGGACTGGCGGTCCAGCCGGCCCTACAAGCCGGGGAAGATCTGATGGCGACAAGGCCCGGCGTGAAGCCGGCGCGACCCTGGTTCGCGTCCGGCCCGACGGCGAAGCGGCCGGGATGGTCGTCGCAGGCCTTGCCGCACGACCTGCTGGGACGGGGCATCCGCGCGCCAGAGACGGTCGAGCGGTTCGCCTATGGTCTGCGGCTGACCAAGGCGGTGCTGGAGATTCCCGAGGATTGGGTGCTGGCCTATCTGCCGGGCTCGGACACGGGCGCGGTCGAGGCGGCCATGTGGAACATGCTCGGTCAGCGGCCTGTCCAGGTCGTGGCGTTCGAGAATTTCGGAAAACAGTGGGCGAGCGACGCCAGGGACCATCTGAAACTGGACGGGCTGGAAATCCTGGACGCGCCGTGGGGCGAACTGCCGGATCTGGCCCGGGTCGATCCGAAGAAGGACCTGGTGTTTCCGTGGAACGGCACGACCTCGGGCGTGCGGGTGCCGAACGCGGACTTCATCTCGATGGATCGTGAGGGGATCGTGATCTGCGACGCGACCTCGGCCGCCTTCGCCATGCCGATCGACTATGGGCCGCTGGATGTGGTGACCTTCAGCTTCCAGAAGGCGCTGGGCGGAGAGGCGGGGATCGGCGTCGCGGCCTTGTCGCCCCGTGCGGTCGAGCGGCTGGACAGCTACGAACCGCCGCGACCGGTCCCCAAGGTGTTGAGGCTGCGCGACGGCACGGGCTTCGACCGGGCGCTGGCCACCGGCACGATGATCAACACCTTCTCGGTATGGACGCTGGAAGACTGGATCGACGCGCTGGAGTGGGCGCAACGGATCGGCGGTCTGGCCGAACTGATCCGGCGGACCGATGCGAACGCGGACGCCCTGGCTGACTGGGTCGGGCGGACGGTCTGGGTGGAATACCTGGCCGAGGATGCGGCGATCCGGTCGACGACCTCGGTATGTCTGAAGATCGTCGATCCGCGGGTGACGGTGCTGGATGATGCGGGGCGACAGGCGTTCGTGAAGCGGATGAAGGCCTTGCTGGAAGACGAGGGCGCGGCATTCGATGTGGAAAGCCACCGGAATGCACCGGCGGGCCTGCGTCTGTGGTGCGGATGCACGGTCGAGACCGAGGACGTCGTCGCGGCGACCCCGTGGCTGGACTGGGCGTTCGAGACGGCGATCGCCGGGGTCTGAGGGGAAATCGCTCCCTGTCGGGACGACATTCCGCGATTCCCCCGCTATAGGCTGCGCCCGCATCAGCGGAGTTTCATGCATTGGCGAACGTGGCGGTGGTCGGGGCCCAGTGGGGCGACGAGGGCAAGGGCAAGATTGTCGACTGGCTGTCGAACCGGGCCGACATGGTCGTGCGGTTCCAGGGCGGGCACAACGCCGGTCATACGCTGGTCGTCGACGGCAAGGTCTACAAGCTGGCGCTGCTGCCCTCGGGCGTGGTGCAGGGCAAGCCCTCGATCATCGGCAACGGCGTGGTGGTCGATCCCTGGCATCTGGTCGGCGAGATCGAGAAGATCCAGGCGCAGGGCGTATCGATCAGCCCGGACATCCTGACCATCGCGGACAACGCCTGTCTGATCCTGCCCATCCATCCGGCGCTGGACGTGGCGCGTGAGGCGGCGGCGAGCGCGCCGGGGGCCAAAATCGGCACTACGGGTCGCGGCATCGGCCCGGCCTATGAGGACAAGGTGGGGCGCCGGGCCATCCGGGTCTGCGACCTGGCCAATGCCGAAGACCTGAAGGTCAAGATCGAGCGGCTGCGCTCGCACCACGACCCGCTGCGCGCCGGCCTGGGGCTGGAGCCGATCGATCCGGAGGCGCTGCTGGCGCAACTGCTGGAGATCGCGCCGAAGATCCTGCCCTATGTGAAGCCGGCGTGGCGGGTGCTGGATCAGGCGCAGAAGGCCGGCAAGCGGGTGCTGTTCGAAGGGGCCCAGGGCGCCTTTCTGGATGTCGATCACGGGACCTATCCGTATGTGACGTCGTCGAACACCGTGGCGGGACAGGCGGCGGCGGGGTCGGGGATCGGGCCGCGCGGCGTCGGCTATGTGCTGGGGATCGTCAAAGCCTATACGACACGCGTGGGCGAGGGGCCGTTCGCCTGCGAGCTGAACGACGCGGTCGGCGAGCATCTGGCGACCGTGGGGCGCGAGGTTGGCGTGAACACGGGCCGGGCGCGTCGCTGCGGCTGGTTCGACGCTGTGTTGGTGCGTCAGTCGGTGGCGATCAACGGCATCGACGGCATCGCCCTGACCAAGCTGGACGTGTTGGACGGGCTGGAGACGCTGAAGATCTGCGTCGGCTATCGGGTTGGCGATCAGGTGCTGGACTATCTGCCGTCCAGCCTGAAGGAACAGGCGGCGGCCGAGCCGGTGTTCGAGGAACTGCCGGGCTGGAACGAGAGCACCGCAGGTTCGCGCAGCTTCAAGGACATCAACGCCAACGCCATCAAATACGTGCGGCGGATCGAGGAATTGATCGGCGCGCCGGTCGCCTTGTTGTCGACGAGCCCGGAGCGTGACGACACCATCCTGATGAAGGATCCGTTCCAGGGTTGAGGGCGGAATCATCGTCGGGTTCAACGCGGCCTTAACCGGCCGATGTTAGGCACATTGGTCATCCCGGAGTGCCATGCGTGTTTGCAGCCGACGCCAAGACCCTGAACCGTATCGAACCTGTGGTGCGGCGGGTGCTGATCGCCGACCCGAACGCGGCGTCGGCGCGCCTGTTGCAGGACATCATGAAGAGCCTGGGCGCGCGCGAGATCGTGATCGAGGCCGACGAACATCGCGTGCAGGATCATGCCCGGGAGATGGAGCCCGGCCTGATCTTCACGGAGCGCACCGGCCCGCGCCTGGATGGCGAAAGACTGGCCAAGGCGATCCGGCGGTCGAATCTGGCGTGTCGTCGGTCGCCGATCATCATGATGACGGCCGAAGCGACGGCATCCTCGATCAAGGGGGCCCGCGACAGCGGCATCCACGAGTTCCTGAGGAAGCCGTTCACCTCGACCGACCTGTTCCGCAGGGTCGAGAACGTCGCCCTGAAGCCTCGCGACTGGATCGAGGCCGTCGGCTATGTCGGGCCGGACCGACGGCGCTTCAACTCCGGCGAATACGCCGGGCCGCAAAAGCGCAAGGCCGACAAGCCGTCAAGCGCGGCCGAGGCCGCCGTGGCGGTCAAGGATCAGGCCATGCGCATCCTGGCGGCGTCTCTGGCGCAGTTCGACAGCGACCCCATGCAGGCGACCCGCGCCGTCAAGCAACAGGCCCAGACGCTGAAAGCGCTGGCGATGAAGACATCGGATTCGCGGCTGGCCGTCGCCGCCGCTGGTCTGGAAGGATGCCTGGCGTCAGGCCATCCCACCAAGGCGACCCTGGCTGGTCCGATCGGCGCGCTTCTGTTGTTAGCGGATCCTGAAACGCAGCTGACGCGGGCCGGCTAGGACCCGCGCCGACAGCATCAGGCGTCGACCAGGTTGCGTTCCTCGGCCGCCGCCCGCATGGCCTTCTGCAGCTTTTCGAACGCGCGGACCTCGATCTGGCGCACACGCTCGCGGGAGACGCCGTACTGGCCCGCCAGCTCTTCGAGCGTGACCGGATCATCCTTGAGGCGGCGTTCGGTCAGGATGTGTTTTTCGCGATCGGTCAGTTCGCCCATTGCCTCCTGAAGCAGGCCCATGCGCAGGGACTTCTCTTCCGAGTCGGCCAGGGCGGTTTCCTGGGATACGGCCGTGTCATCGGCGAGCCAGTCCTGCCACTCGCTCTCGCCGTCGGAACGGATCGGTGCGTTCAATGAGGAGTCGCCGCCGAGGCGGCGATTCATGTTGGTGACCTCTTCTTCGGACACGCCCAGCTTGGTGGCGATCGCCGAGAGGTGCTCCGGGTGAAGGTCGCCTTCCTCGAAGGCCGAGATCTGGCTCTTGGCCTTGCGCAGGTTGAAGAACAGCTTCTTCTGCGCCGCCGTGGTGCCCATTTTCACCAGCGACCAGCTGCGCAGGATGTATTCCTGGATCGAGGCGCGGATCCACCACATGGCGTAGGTCGCAAGGCGGAAGCCCTTGTCCGGATCGAATTTCTTCACGGCCTGCATCAGGCCGACGTTGCCCTCCGAGATCACCTCGCCGATCGGCAGGCCATAGCCGCGGTAACCCATGGCGATCTTGGCCACGAGGCGAAGGTGGGACGTCACGAGGCGGTGCGCGCTCTCGGAGTCCTGATGCTCGGTCCACCGCTTGGCGAGCATGAACTCCTCGTCCTTGGTGAGCATCGGAAATTTGCGGATTTCAGTCAGATACCGCGACAGCCCCTGTTCAGGCGACATCACCGCGAGTGATTTCAGTGCAGCCATTTGGTCCCTCCGAACCTAGATAAGAGCAGGCTCGACGCAGACGGCCACCGAATGTGCACCGTCTCCTCACCCCTCAACCGGACAAGTAGCTATGGGTTGCCTCACTTGTGAGAGGCGGATCGTCACATGGAGTTGTGACCGTGGCCCAGGCGCCACTTGCGCCATTCGACAGCCTGTATAACGGATAGTCAGTCCTGAATCAAGACTTACTATCAGAAACCGTCGCGGCCGGGCAGGGGGCAGTCGATTGGGTCTGGGACGCCGGGGCGAAACTGCAGCGTGAACCGCGTCCGACACTGCGTCGCCGATCGGGTTCCGGGCGGCGTGCAGGAACGCTCCGCGATCAGAGTGGCGTCGCCATGGCCGGGCTTCTCGATGGCCCAGACCTGTCGGGCGGGGGCCTGGGTTACCAGCTGGCGATAGTTGTCGCTGACCCGCTCCTCATTGAGCCAGTCTCCAGTGGCCTCGGTGCGGGAAATTTCGGTCGCGACGACCCCGAGGGTCGTGAGTTCGGCGATCAGGTCGCCCGTCTGATGCTGGAACGAGTATTGTGAGAACGACGTCGCCATGGCGAGAACCTCGTCACGGTTGCCGCAAACGGCGATCAACCCAGGTAGTCGGTTCTCGGGCGCCCAGCCGATCCGCCGATAGACTCCTTCGCTGACGTTGCCCGTTCCATCGCTGTCGGGGTCGGTCAGATGCCAGCGCACTTCGCGACCCAGTCGCACGCCAAAGGCGCCCCAGCGCATCCATCGGTCGTAGCGGTCGTCAGGCAGGGCGAGGTCGATCACGCGCGCCAGCGTCCGCTCGGGCGGCGTGGCCTGGACTGGGACAGCGGCCGTCAGGGCCAGGGCGAAGAGAATGGGCGTCACTCGAGCCTCCCGGACGACTGGTCCGATACGGGAGAGCGACGTTATCGCATTCGCGCCTGAATGCGACCGACGGCTTCCGTCATCCGCGCCGCTTCCTCGGGCCCCTGATCCGGGTGGATGCGCTGCAAGGCCCTAATATCGTCCGCCGCCTCGACATCGGTTCCGACGGTCATCTGCGGGGTCTGACTGGCGGCGAAGGCGGCCA
Source organism: Alphaproteobacteria bacterium (assembly GCA_018820205.1). Classification (GTDB taxonomy): domain Bacteria; phylum Pseudomonadota; class Alphaproteobacteria; order Caulobacterales; family Caulobacteraceae; genus Brevundimonas. The sequence continues at coordinate 73,772 of JAHJOK010000036.1, read as the reverse complement.
GCGCCGCCTGGTCCTGAACGGCCCGGTTTGGTTCCGTCTCAGCCTCGGTCCGGCGACCGGTCCAGCGAACGGCCTCGACGATCTGGGCGCGGAAGCGGGGATCGCTCCACGTCGAGGGCGTGTGGCCCAGGTTGGTGTAGAACAGCCGCCCCTGACCCACTTGGCGCACCCAGGTCACCGGCACCGGATAGGGCCGCCTCAAAGAGCCGGCGCTCATGTCCAGGGTCTGCAAAACCCGGACGCGGTCCGGATCGAACCCCGCGTACTGATAGATTTCCTCGGCATAGTCGGTTCCGTCCGGCCACATGGCCGCCAGCGGGTGGTCCGGCTCTAGGTTCGTCAGGCGGATCGGCGTGCCCTCGGTCCAGGGATGACCGTCGAACTTGCCGCCCACCAGATCGACATAGGCGGCTTCCCCGCCGTCGAAGGCGAGGGCCGTATCGGCCGCGCTGTGGATGCCGACGAAGCCGCCGCGACCGCTCTCGATCCAGGCGATGACGGCGCTCCAGGTCTCCTGATCGATCGGCAGCGCGCCGGTGGTGGAGAAGACCAGCACATCGAGATCGTCCAGCCGATCGGCGGTGATCTCGCGCGCGTCCTGACTGAGTTCGACCGTGAACGCCCCGCTGTCGCGCGCCATCTGCAGAATCGCAGTTTCGGAAGGGGCCAGGCCGTCGGGCGGGCGGCGAACCGTCTCATGCACGAAGCCGACCGACTGGCTGAGGTAGAGGACGCGAACAGGCCGATCCTGTGCGGCCGACGCCGTGGCCAGCCCGATGACGGCGACGGCCAGCATCGCGATCAGTCCCCGCCCCACAGGCCTAAATCCCCAGAATGCCGCGATAGGTGGGGTGGACGACCTCGGCGTGTTCGGGGTGTTTCTGGAAATAGGCCGAGAAGAAGGGACAGACGGGCAGGATGACCAACCCCCGCGCCCTGGCGTCGGCGATGACGTGTTTGGCCAGGCGACTGGCGATGCCCTGACCCTCCAGCGCCTCGGGCACCAGGGTCTCGGTGATCATCAGGTTATGGCCTGACAGATTGTAGGTCACGACGGCGACGTCGCCATCGACCGGCAGTTCGTAGCGGTGCTGATCGGCGTTGTCGCGAATCTCGGCGTCAGTCATGGCGGGCCTCTACAGGGCGGCGAGCAGGGTCTCGAGCGCCAGCATATCAGGGGGTAGCGTCGTTTCGAACCGCAGCAACTCGCCGGTGACCGGATGGATGAAACCCAGCACAGCCGCATGCAGCGCCTGACGGGTCAGGCCGGCCTCGGCGAGGGCGGTGCGAACCGTGGCGGCGGGACTGCCCGAGCCGTAGACGGCGTCGCCGAGGATGGGCGAACCTTTCGAGGCCATGTGGACGCGGATCTGATGGGTGCGGCCGGTGTGCAGGGTGCAGGCGACGCGGGCGGCCAGAGGCGCGGCTCCGGCCTTGGCGGGGACGCCGTACCGGGCCTGTACGACATAGTCGGTGACGGCATTGCGACCGCCGGCCTTCAGCACCGCCATCTTCTTCCGGTCCGAAGACGAGCGCCCGATCAGGGTTTCGATCCTGCCGCGTTCAGGCGCAGGAGAGCCGCGCGTCAGGGCGATGTAGGTGCGCTCTATGTCGTGGGCGGCGAACAGCTTCGACAGGCCGGCGTGGGCGCGGTCGGACTTGGCGGCGACCATGACGCCGGACGTGTCCTTGTCGAGCCGGTGGACGATGCCAGGCCGCGCCACGCCGCCGATGCCCGACAGGCTGTCTCCGCAGTGGTGCAGCAGGGCGTTGACCAGTGTGCCGTCCGGCGTGCCCGGCGCCGGGTGGGCGGCCATGCCGAACGGCTTGTCGATCACGATCAGGTCGGCGTCCTCATAGAGCACGGTCAGCGGGATCGCTTGCGGCAGGGGTGTCGCCGAGGCGACCGGCGGCACGACGATCGCATAGGTCCCGGCTATGGCCCTGGACGAGCCGTTGGTCAGGACGACGCCGTTCAGGCTGACGGCGCCGCCGGCGATCAGCGCCTGAAGTCGCGCGCGCGACAGGCCGGAAACGGCGTCGGCCAGCGCCTTGTCCAGACGCTGGCCGGGGACCGTCACCTCGACGGTCAGAGCCTCGCCGTCGGACGCGTCGTCCGGATCGGCTTCGTCGTTGAAATCGCTCAGGACGCGGCCTTCAGCTCGCGGCCATAGACCGGGTCCAGGTCGCCCTTGGCGTAGCGTCTGGCCATCTGGGCGGTGGACATCGGGCGGATCGACGACGCCTGACCCTCGCAGCCGAACTGCTGGAAGCGTTCGATGCAGAGCTTTTTCATCGCCTCCTTGGCGGGCTTCAGCCAGGCGCGGGGATCGAACTCGCCAGGCTTTTCCGCCAGCACCTTGCGCACGGCGCCGGTCATGGCCATCCGGTTGTCGGTGTCGATGTTGATCTTGCGGACGCCGTGCTTGATGCCGCGCTGGATTTCCTCGACCGGCACGCCCCAGGTCTGGGGCATCTCGCCGCCATACTGGTTAATGATGTCCTGCAGGTCCTGCGGCACGCTGGATGAGCCATGCATGACCAGATGGGTGTCGGGCAGGCGGCGGTGGATCTCCTCAATCACATGCATGGCCAGCACTTCGCCGTCCGGCTTGCGGCTGAATTTATAGGCGCCGTGGCTGGTGCCCATGGCGATGGCCAGGGCGTCGACCTTGGTGCGGCTGACGAAATCGACGGCCTGATCCGGATCGGTCAGCAGGTCGGCGTGGTCCAGCTTGCCCTCGAAGCCGTGGCCGTCCTCGGCCTCGCCCATGCCGGTCTCAAGGCTGCCCAGCACGCCCAGCTCGCCCTCGACCGAGACGCCGCAGCTGTGGGCCATCTCCACCACCCGGCGGGTGACATCGACGTTGTAGTCGTAGTCGGCGGGGGTCTTGGCGTCCTCCATCAGCGATCCGTCCATCATCACCGAGGTGAAGCCGTACTGGATGGCGGTGGCGCAGGTCGCCGGACCGTTGCCGTGGTCCTGATGCATGCAGACGGGGATGTGCGGATAGAGCTCGCACAGGGCGTCGATCAGCCGGGCCAGGACGATGTCGTTGGCATAGTTGCGCGCGCCCCGGCTGGCCTGGATGATGACCGGCGCATTGACCGCCTCGGCCGCCTCGAGGATCGCCAAACCCTGTTCCATATTGTTGATGTTGTAGGCCGGCAGGCCGTAGTCGTTCTCGGCCGCATGGTCGAGAAGCTGTCGCAGCGTGATGCGCGCCATGGGGTATGCTCCTGAGGTCTTGTATTTTCCCGCGAGGTTAGCGGGCAGCGCGCCTCAAGTCACGCCGTGTTACAGGCCGCCGAAGCCTATTCGGCGGGGTGTGTCCGTTCCCACTCGGCCTGCGCCTGGCGCTCGCGCGCGATGTCCTTGGCCCAGCCATGCTCGAAGACGCGCCAAATCGTGATGATGATGCCGCCGCCCACCAAGCCGGCGATTGCGGGCAACCATTGGGTGTCGATCGTCATGCTTATTCCTCCAGAGCTCTCGCTCACGCCTTCAGCGCCTCGACCCCCGGCAAGGGCTTGCCCTCCATCCATTCCAGGAAGGCGCCGCCGGCGGTGGACACGAACGTCAGGTCGTCGGTGACGCCCGCGTGGTTCATGGCCGCCACGGTGTCGCCGCCCCCGGCCACGGCGACGATGGCGCCGGTCTGCGCCAGCTTGCCCGCCGCCTGGGCCGCCTTGACGGTTGCGGCGTCGAAGGGCGGAATCTCGAACACGCCCAGCGGCCCGTTCCAGATCAGGGTGCGCGACAGGGCCATCGCCTTGACAAGGGCCTCGACCGTCAGGGGGCCGGCGTCCAGGATTTTCTCGTCCGCGCCGATCTCCTCGCGGGCCAGGACGGTGCGGGTTTCCGCACCCGGCTTGACCTCGGTCGCCACCACGACGTCGCGCGGCAACAGGATTTCGCAGCCCTTCGACTCGGCCTCGGCCATGATCTCGCGCGCCGTGTCGGCCATGTCGCGCTCGGCCAGACTGCCGCCGATATCGACCCCTTGGGCGAACAGGAAGGTGTTGGCCATGCCGCCGCCGATGGCCAGCCGGTCCAGCTTGCCGACCAGGTTCTTCAGCAGGTCCAGCTTGGTCGAGACCTTGGCCCCGCCGACGATGCCCAGCACGGGCTTCTGCGGATTGCCCAGCGCCGCATCCAGCGCCTCCAGTTCACGCCGCATCGATTCCCCGGCATAGGCAGGCAGCAGGCGGGCCAAACCTTCCGTCGACGCATGGGCCCGGTGGGCGGCGGAAAACGCGTCGTTGACATACAGGTCGCCCAGGCCGGCCAGCTGTTGCGCGAACGCGGGCTCGTTGACTTCCTCTCCCGCATGGAAGCGGACGTTTTCCAGCAGGATCACGCCGCCCGCGTCCAGATCGGCGATGGCGGCGGAGGCGACGTCACCCATGCAGTCATGGGCGAACCGCACCGGCGCGCCCAGCAGCCGCTCCAGCGGCTCCACCACCGGCTTCAGGCTCATCGACGCCACGACCTTGCCCTTGGGCCGGTCGAAATGGGCCAGCAGGGCGACCTTCGCCCCCGCGTCGCGCAGACGCTGGATCGTCGGCAGGGCGACCCGCAGCCGGGTGTCGTCGGTGACCCGGCCATCCTCCATCGGCACGTTGAAATCCACGCGGACAAGGGCGGTCTTGCCGGCGAGGTCCTTGGCGTCGTCGAGGGTGCGGAAGGTCATGTCGGCAAAAATCCGATGAAGGTCTGCAGATAGTAGAACAAGGTGACCGAGGTAACGATCAGATAGCCAACGAGCCACGGTGTCGTTTTCGGCTGCGCGGATGCCAACCCGACGCGACGATCCTGCTCTAGCCACCATCGCCTCACGAAGAAGGCGATGAGCAGGTTGGGCAATACAATCCATGCCACGTGGAACCAGGATATGTTGAGGTCAAACGAACGACCCCGACTGACCCATTCGAATCCGAAGACCATGTAGCTGACGACGAACAGGACGACCGCAGACCCAATGCCGGCGACGAAAACGATCGCCGCCTTGATGGCTGTGACGCGGCTTACCGCCTTCACTACAAGAACTTCGCCATCACCATCGCGGTGTCGGCCATGCGCGTCGCGAAACCCCATTCGTTGTCGTACCAGGTCAGCACGCGCGCCAGCTTGCCGTCGACCACCTGGGTCTGGGGCAGGGCGGCGGTCGAGGAGGCGGCGATGTGGTTCAGGTCGGAAGAGACCAGGGCCTCGTCGGTGGTGAACAACACGCCCTTCATCGGCCCGTCCGCTGCGGCCTGCAGCGCGGCGTTGATTTCCTCCACCGTGACGTCGCGACCGGCGACGACCTTCAGGTCCACGACGGAGACGTTGGGCGTCGGCACGCGGATCGACGATCCGTCCAGCTTGCCCTTCAGCGCCGGCAGCACCAGCCCCAGGGCCTTGGCGGCGCCGGTCGAGGTCGGGATCATCGACAGGGCGGCGGCGCGGCCCCGGTACAGATCCTTGTGCATCGTATCCAGCGTCGGCTGGTCGCCGGTGTAGGAGTGGATCGTGGTCATGTACCCGCGCTCGATCCCGAACAGGTCGTGCAGAACCTTGGCGACGGGGGCCAGGGCGTTGGTGGTGCAGCTGCCGTTCGACACGATGATGTCGTCGGCGGTCAGGGTATCGTGGTTGACCTTGTAGACGATGGTCTTGTCGGCATTGTCGCCGGGGGCCGAGATCAGCACCCGTTTGGCGCCGGCCTTCAGGTGGGCCTCGGCCTTGTCCTTGGCCGTGAAGATGCCGGTGCATTCGAAGGCGATGTCGACGTTCAGGTCCTTGTGCGGCAGGTTGGCCGGATCGCGCTCGGCCGTGACCTTGATCTTGCCCAGGCCGACGTCGATCCAGTCGTCGCCATGTTCGATCGTACCGGGGAACCGGCCGTGGACGCTGTCGTACTTCAACAGGTGGGCGTTGGTCGCCACCGGGCCGAGGTCGTTGATCGCCACCACCTCGATGTCGCGGCGGCCATGTTCGACGATGGAACGCAGCACGAGGCGGCCGATGCGGCCGAAGCCGTTGATGGCGACGCGAACGGTCATGGGCGGGCTCTCCTGAAGCATTGATTTTCGTTGGCGCTTCAATGGAACCGCGCGGGCCGGGGATCAACCCCGGCGACGGCCGGCCGGGGCGATAGATTAACGATTTCTCATGTTGATGTGACCGGCGTCGGGGAGACAGCCGCGACACTCTGTCCTAGCGTGCGGCCCTCATTGGAGGATGATCCGGATGCGTAAGTGGAAATCGGCCGTCGCGAGTGCGGCGCTCATGGTGGCGATCGGCTGTGGTCCGGCGATGGCGGCCCCCGTCATGGTCCAGGACGCAGCGAGCGCCGCGGTCTCCGACGGTCGCGAGATCCTGCCGACCAACGCCGTGCCGGAACGCTACGCCTTCACCCTGACCCCCGACATCGACACCCTGACCTTCGCGGGCGAGGCCACGCTGACGTTCGAGGTGGTCGAGCCGACCGACCGGATCGTGGTCAACGCCGACGGCCTGACCATTTCCGAGGCGCGTCTGGTCGACGGCGCCGCCGCGACGGTCGAGCTGGACGAGGCGATGCAACGCGCGACCTTCGTGTTCGCCGAACCGCTCAGCGTCGGCCGCCATTCGATCCAGACGACCTACACCGGCAAGATCAACGAGACGGCGAACGGCATGTTCATCAGCCGGTTCGAAGACGCCGGCGCGCCCAAATCGATCATCATCAGCCAGTTCGAGGCCGGCTATGGCCGCCAGCTGGCCCCCATGTGGGACGAGCCGGGCCTGAAGGCGGTCTTCGAGATCACCCTGGTGGTGCCCGAGGACAAGGACGCCATCTCCAACATGCCGGTCGCCGAGACCACCCCGGCCACCAATGGCCGGAAGTCCGTCCGGTTCGAACCGACGCCGATCATGTCGTCCTATCTGATGTTCACCGGCGTGGGCGACCTGGACCGGATCACCGCCATGTCCGACGGGGTCGAGATCGCCACCGTCACGCGTGAAGGCGTCGGCGAGCAGGGCCGCTATGCGCTGGAGACCCTGGGTCAGCTCCTGCCCTGGTACAACGACTATTTCGGCATCGACTATCCGCTGCCCAAGATGGACCAGATCGCCGCCCCCGGCACGTCGGGCACCTTCGCCGCGATGGAGAACTGGGGCGCCATCCTGTATTTCGAGCCCTATCTGCTGATCGATCCGGCCGTGACCACCGAGGCCCAGCGCCAGGGCGTATTCGGCGTCGTCGCCCACGAAGTGGCGCACCAGTGGTTCGGCGACATCGTCACCATGGCCTGGTGGGACGACCTGTGGCTGAACGAAGGGTTCGCCTCCTGGATGGCGGCCAAGGCCACGGACCATTTCAACCCTGACTGGGATGTCTGGCTGCAGGAGATGGGCTCGATCCAGGGCGCGGCCTTCGGACCGGATTCGCTGTCCAGCACCCACCCGATCATCCAGCCGATCAAGAATGCCGAAAGCGCCTCGTTCGACGGCATCACCTATCAGAAGGGCCAGGCGGTCATTCGCATGCTCGAAACCTACATCGGCGAGGACGCGTTCCGCGCCGGGGTCCGCGCCTATATGGCCGAGCACGCCTACCAGAACACGGTCACCGACGACCTGTGGAACGCGCTGGAAACCGCGTCGGGCACCCCGATCACGGCCATCGCCCGTGACTTCACCATGCAACCGGGGGTGCCGCTGATCACGGTCGACAGCATCCGCTGCGAGGCCGGAACCTCGGTCGTTTCGCTGACCCAGGGCCGCTACGGCGCCGACGAGGCGTCCAAGGCGCCCCTGTCGTGGCGTGTGCCGGTGCTGGTGTCGACCGTGGGCTCCGACGCCGTCGCACGCGGCGTGATCGAGGGCGGTCGCGGCGAAATCCGCGCCGAAGGCTGCGGCCCGGTCAAGGTCAACGCAGGCTCCACCGGCTATTACCGGACCCTGTATTCGCCCGAGGCCTTTGAAAACCTGGCCGGCGTGTTCGACCAGATGGACCCGCTGGATCAGCTGGGTTTCCTCTACGACACCTCGGCCCTGGGCACGACGGGCTATGCGCCGGTGTCCAACTATCTGGAGCTGGCGGCTTCGGTGAAGCTGGACGCCGATCCGGTCATCTGGAGCCAGGTCGCCGGTCGCCTGAACGGCCTGAAATCCCAGTTCAAGGACCAGCCGGGCGAAGAGGCGTTCGGCGCCTACGCCCGCGCCCGCCTGTCGCCGCTTATGGCCTCGATCGGCTGGGATCCGAAGCCAGACGAGCCCGCGAACACCGCCATCCTGCGCGGCCGTCTGATCGCCATCCTGGCCCAGTTGAACGACCCGGCGGTGGTGGCCGAGGCCCGTCGTCGCTTTGTCGCCGCCGAGACCGACCCCAGCGCTCTGCCGTCGGGCATCCGGGGCACGGTGGTCGGCACCGTCGGATACTATGCCGACGAAGCCACCTGGGAAGGTCTGGTCGCCAAGATGAACGCGGCCTCCAGCCCGGCCGAACGGTCCCTGTATCTGGGCGGCGTGGCCAGCGTGTCGGACCCGGTCCTGGCGCAGCGGACGCTGGACATGGCGCTCAGCCCCGACTTCCCCAAGGGCGATGTCCTGCCGATCGTCTTCGGTCTGGCCGGCAATCATCCCGACCTGCTGTGGACCTTCGCGACCACGCAGCCTGAACGGTTCGAGGCCATCCTGCCGCCCGGCTATGTCGTCAACGGGCTGGCGGGAATCGCCGGGGCCTCCGGGCGTCCCGAGCGGATCGAGGAACTGCGCGCCTATGTGGCCGCGACCTATCCGGATCAGCCCACGACCGAGGTGGACAAGGCGTCGGACTCCGTCGATCTGCTGGCCCGCATCCGGCGCGATCGTCTGCCCGAGGTCAGCGCCTGGCTGGCCGCGCACGACAACTGAGGCGCGCGGACGGATATCGTCGCTTGAGCGGCGACAAGGGGCCGGTCTAGGCTGGCGGGGATGAAACGCCCCGCCAGTCTCCCCGCCCTGCGGATCGTGTTCGCCGTCCTGGCCCTCGCCGGGACGGCGGCTGCGCCCGCGATGGCCCTGTCGGACGATCCCGTCGCCGTCCCTGCGCCGAACCCCGAGCGCGAGCGGATGAACGCCCGGGTCTTCGACACCGTGTGGAACGCGGTCCGGCGTCAGTATTACGATCCGAACCTGCACGGCGTGGACTGGCGGGCGGCGCGCGAGACCTGGCGGCCACAGGCCGTGGCGGCGCCCGACGACCGGGTGCTGTATCGCGCGCTCAGCGCCATGCTCGACCTGCTGGACGACGAGCACGCCGGCGCGGTCTCCCCCGCCGTCGCCCGCCGCCAGGACGCGGTCCGGACGCGCCGCGCCGTGATGGGCGTCACCCTCGTGCGTCAGGACGACGATCTGTGGCGCGTCGAATCCGTCCGGTCCGGGTCGCCGGCCGAAGAAGCGGGCGTCGAACCCGGCTGGGTCTTGCAGTCCGTCGACGGACAGGCCTGGGGCGTCGATTTCGACGTCGAGGACGGGCGCACGCTTCGCCTCGCCCTGACCGACGAGACGGGCGCGGCGCGTCAGGTGTCGGTCCTGCCCCGCATCATGGATCCGATCCCGGCCTTCAGCGTGGACGCGTCGCGTCCCGGCGTGGTCGTCCTGCGGGTCGAGGGGTTCGAGGCCGGCCTCGGCCGCTGGCTGGGCGAGCGGCTGGCGCAGCTCCCGGCCGAGACCGACGTCATTCTGGACCTGCGCGGCAATCCCGGCGGTCTGCTGCTGGAGGCCGACGCGGCCCTGTCCTGCTTCCTGCCCGCCCGACTGGAATGGGCGACCCGCATCTCGCGCGCCGGCCGGCCGATCACCCTGGCCGTCATGCCGGGCTGCGGATCGCTGGAAGGCCCGGTCGCCAACGACGTCGCCCTGCTGGTCGACGGCGCCAGCCGCAGCGCCGCCGAACTGACCCCCGCCGCCCTGCAGGAGGCCGGGCGCGCCCTCGTCGTGGGCGAACACACCGCCGGCTCGGTGCTGATTTCCCAGGACAGTCCGCTGCCGGACGGCGGCCGCCTGTCGCTCAGCCGCGCCGACTATGTCACCGCCGCCGGGGTGCGGCTCGAGAAACGCGGCGTCGAGCCCGACATACTGATCGTCCGCTCGCCCGAGGATCGCCGCGCCGGCCGCGATCCGGCCCTGGAGGCGGCCATCGCCGTCCTGGCCCTGGACCCCGAGGCCCAGCGCGCCCGGGCCGCTGTCCGCGGACCTAGCCTCTGACCGGCCTGACCCGTCCCGCCGCCTCGGCGGCCCGTTCGCGCGCCTGATCGGTGGTGTCGCCCCGCGCGGTGGCCACGCCCATCCGCCGCCGTTCGAACGCCTCGGGCTTGCCGAACAGACGCAGGTCGGCGGTCGGCACCGACAGGGCCTCGGCCACGCCCTCGAACGCGATGCCCTCGGCCTCCATGCCGCCATATATGACCGCGCTGGCGCCGATATCGCGCTGCGACACGTCGACCGGCAGGCCCAGGATCGCGCGGGCGTGCAATGCGAACTCGCTCATCGTCTGGGTCGCCAGCGTCACCAGACCGGTGTCGTGAGGACGCGGCGAGACCTCCGAGAACCAGACCTCGTCGCCCTTCACGAACAGTTCGACGCCGAACACGCCGAGACCGCCCAGAGCCTCCGTCACCTTGGCCGCGATATCCTGAGAGGTCGCCAGCGCCGCCGCGCTCATCGCCTGCGGCTGCCAGCTCTCGACATAGTCGCCCTTGACCTGGCGGTGGCCGATGGGGGCGCAGAAGTCGGTGACGACCGCGCCGTCCTTCATCGATCGGACGGTCAGCAGGGTGATCTCGAAGTCGAAATCGATCCGACCCTCGACGATGACCCGCGCCGTCTCGACGCGGCCGCCGGACTGGGCGTAGGCCCAGGCGTTGGCGGCGTCCTCGAACGCCTCGATCATCGATTGGCCCTTGCCCGACGAGGACATCACCGGCTTCACGAACACCGGCAGGCCGATCTCGTGCGCCGCCGCCGCCAGCTCCGCCGCCGATCCCGCGAACGCATAGGGGCTGGTCGGCAGGCCCAGCTCCTCGGCCGCCAGCCGGCGAATGCCCTCGCGGTTCATGGTCAGCTGGGTCGCGCGCGCCGTCGGAATGACCCGCGCCATCCCCGCCGCCTCGATCTCGGCCAGCACCTCGGTGGCGATGGCCTCGATCTCCGGCACGATGATGTGCGGCGCCTCGGCCAGGATGACGCCGTTCAGCACCTGGGCGTCGGTCATCGGGATGACGTGCGAGCGGTGCGCGACCTGCATGGCCGGGGCGTTGGCGTAGCGGTCGACGACCACCACCTCGACGCCCAGCCGCTGCAGCTCGATCGCCACCTCCTTGCCCAGTTCTCCGCCGCCCAGAAGCATCACGCGGGTGGCGGTCGCGGACAGGGGGGTGCCGATCTTCATCACGTCGTCCTTATGCAGCCGGTTCGGCTTCGTCCTTGGGCGCCCAGTTGCCTGCGCCGTGGGCGGCCGTGACAGCCTGGATGATCGCGGGCGAGACGCCATTGGCCTGCATCTCCTCCACCGTCATTGTAACGCTGTCGGCGCAGCCCTGAACGACGTGGGCGAACTCGGGCATGACGGTCACGCCGCTTTCTTGAGCGTCCAGCCAGAGCTTGAAGCTCGTCTCGGCCATCGACTCTTCCGTCCAGACATCGCCGCAGTCGGCCAGCCGTTCCGTGTCGGTCGAGGCCAGCATCTTGCGGCTGTACCAGGTCGTCAGCACGCTCGAGGAGAAGGGCGGCTCATAGGTCGCGGGCATGTCGGTCGTGTCGCCGCGCACCAGCCGCAGACCAGGCGCCGCCGCCGCCCAGTCAACCCGCTGGCCCGTCGCGAGGTCGTAGGTGAGGGCCGTCTGGTCGTTGCTGGGGTGGGCATTGCCCTCGCAGTAATAGCCTTCGGCGATCCAGAAGCTGACATAGCCGGGGCCGGTCATCGGCTGGCTGACGCCGCGCTCGATCCCGCCGCCGCCTTCGCAGCTGTTGGCCAGAACCGCGCCGTCGATGCGCGCCAAGTCCGCATTGATCGCCGTGATCGCGGCGCTGTCGCCGACCAGTCGCGGTGCGGCTTCGACGCCCCCGGCCAGATCCGGCTGTGCCTGCAGGATCACCGCGCCCGAGGCGCTGTTGGCGGACGCCGTCGCGGCGTCGGTCTTCGCCGCCTCCTGACCGCAGGCCGCCAGCATCAGGGCCGCGATGGCCACGCTCGTGATCGTCTTCATGGTGCTTGCCCCTCAGCTTGCCGGTTCGATCAGATCCCAGCCGTTGCCGTACAGATCTTCGAAGACCACCACTCTGCCATAGGATTCGGACCTTGGGGCCTCACGGAACGTGACCCCCGCCGCCAGCCAGGCCGCGTGGTCGCCCAACAGGTCGTCGGTCTCCAGGAACAGCCAGATTCGGCCGCCCGCCTGATCGCCGACCTGCGCCAGTTGCGCCTCCGTCGTCGCGCGGGCCAGCAGCAGGGAGGTCTCGCCGCCTTTCGGCGTGACCCTCACCCACCGCTTGCCGCCGCCCATGTCGGTGTCTTCGCTGAGCTCGAACCCCAGCTTGCCGACATAGAAGGCGATGGCGTCGTCGTAGTCGCGGACCAGCAGGCTGACGCGCCCAGCCTGGTCATCGGAAGCGGCTCACTACAGGCGAGCCTTCGCCGCCGCCACGATGGCGTCCGTCGTGATGCCGAACTCGCGGTACAGGACATCCGCCGGAGCCGAGGCGCCGAAGCCGGTCATGCCGATGAAGGCGCCGTCCTCGCCGATGAACCGCTCCCAGCCCTGTTTGATCGCGGCCTCGCAGGCCACGCGCACCGTACCCCGGCCGATGACCGAGGCCTGATAGGCGGCGTCCTGCTGTTCGAACAGTTCGAAGCAGGGGACCGAGACGACCCGCGTCGGCGTGCCTTCGGTCTCCAGCGTCTCGGCCGCCTTCAGGGCCAGCGGCATCTCCGTGCCGGTGGCGAACAGGGTGACTTTCGCTTCGCCCGAGGCCGCCTTCAGCTCATAGGCGCCCTTGGCCGACAGGTTTTCGTCCGACGCGGACAGGCGCACCGCCGCCGTCTTCTGACGCGACAGGGCCATGGCCGAGGGGGTCTGCTTGTGCTGCAGGGCCAGCTGCCAGCATTCGAACGCCTCGACCGTATCGGCAGGGCGGAAGACCAGCAGGTTCGGGATGGCCCGCAGCGCCGCCAGATGCTCGACCGGCTGGTGCGTCGGCCCGTCCTCGCCCAGGCCGATGGAGTCATGGGTCAGGACGTGGATGACCCGAATGCCCATCAGGGCCGCCATGCGGATGGCGTTCCGGCTATAGTCCGAGAACACCATGAAGGTGCCGCCGTAGGGGATGATCCCGCCGTGCAGCGCCATCCCGGTCATGGCCGCGGCCATGCCGAACTCGCGGATGCCCCAGTTGACGTAGCGGCCCTCATAGGTCGGCGCGTCCAGGATCGGCGTGCCCTTGACGAACGTGTTGTTCGATCCGGTCAGGTCGGCCGAGCCGCCGATCATTTCGGGCACCGCGGCGAACAGGGCGTCCAGCGCGGCGCCCGAGGCCTGCCGTGTCGCCTGCGCCGGCCTGTCCTCAACCAGTTGCGCGATCCCGGCGTTCAGGGCGTCGAAGGCGCGTTCCGGCAACTCGCCGGCCATGGCGCGGGTGAAGTCGACGGCCTGCGACGACGCGGCCAGACGCGCCTCCCAGGCCTTGCGATCCTTGGCGCCGCGCCGGCCGACCTTTTTCCAGGCGGTGTCGATGGCCTCGGGGATCACGAACGGCTCGTGCTCCCACGCCAGGCCCAGTCGGGTCGCGGCGATCTCTGCGGCGCCCAGGGCGGCGCCGTGGGTCTTGTGGCTGCCTTCCATGGTGGCGGCGCCGCGACCGATCTTGGTCTTGCACGCGATCAGGGTCGGCTTGTCCTGCCGGGTCGCCCATTGCAGCGCCGACTTGATCGCCTTCATGTCGTGGCCGTCGACGGCCTTCACGGCCCAGCCCGAGGCCTTGAAGCGCGCCTTCTGGTCCACGGCGTCCGACAGGCTGACCTTGCCGTCGATGGTGATCTCGTTGTCGTCCCACAGGACCGTCAGCTTGTTCAGCTTGTAGCGGCCCGCGAGGGCGATGGCCTCCTGCGACACGCCTTCCATCAGACAGCCGTCGCCGGCGACAACCCAGGTGCGGTGATCGACCAGGTCGTCGCCGTATTTGGCCGCCAGATGTCGCTCGGCCATGGCGAAGCCGATGGAGTTGGCCAGGCCTTGACCCAGCGGACCCGTCGTCGTTTCGACACCCGGCATGTGGCCGTATTCAGGGTGACCCGCGGTCTTCGATCCCCACTGGCGGAAGTTCGACAGCTGTTCGGCCGTCGCGGCCTTGTATCCGGTCAGGTGCAGCAGGGCGTAGATCAGCATCGAGCCGTGGCCCGCCGACAGGATGAAGCGGTCGCGGTCGGCCCAGTCGGGACGGCTCGCGTCGAACTTCAGGAATTTCGAGAACAGCACCGTGGCGACGTCCGCCATGCCCATCGGCATGCCGGGATGGCCGCTGTTGGCCTTCTCCACCCCGTCCATGGCCAGGACGCGGATCGCGTCCGCCATCATCTTCGGGGTCGCTTTTTCGGGTGCGTCTGAGCCTTGGGCCACGGGCGGACCTTTCGTCTGAAGGCGGAAAAGGGAGGCGCGCCGCTTTACCCCGGCGTCACGGCGGGTTCTATACGAAATCTGGAGGAAACGATGGCCGACGCCACGACTGCCGCGCGCGACAGGATCGATCGAGCCCTCGCCTTGCTGGAACGCAAGGTGCTGGACCTGAAGGCGCGCCCTGCTTTCGCGCCCGGCGTGGCCGACGACGATCTGTTCGCCATACCGGCCCCGGCCGGGCCTGACGAGCATCGCCGGATCGCCGAGCTGGAGGCCGCGGGTCGCGACGCCTCGGCCGCTCTCGCCGCCGCCGCCATGGCCGTGCGCGACATCCTCGCCCGGGACGACGCCTGATGGCGACGGTCACCGTCGAGATCAACGGTCGCCCCTACGCCGTGGGCTGCGCCGACGGGCAGGAGGAGCGGGTCCGCATCCTGGCCAAGCAATTCGACGTCCATGTGCGTCAGGTCGCGGGCGACGTGGGCCATGTCGGCGACATCCGCCTGTTCCTGATGGCCGCCCTGGTTCTGGCCGACGAACTGCACGAGGTTCGGATGGCGCAGGGCGCCGGTGCGGCGACCGCCGTCGCGCCCTCCTCGCCCGCCTCCGACGGCGGCGTGGCCGAGGCCCTGAACGCCGTCGCCGCCCGCATCGAGAAGATCGCGCAGAATCTTTAGATCGACGTCTCCTCCCCATCGCAGATGGGGAGGTGGCAGCGAGCCCTTTGCGAGCTGACGGAGGGGTTCTTCGTGCACGCAGAACCCCTCCGTCTCTCCGCTTCGCTTCGAGCCACCTCCCCACGCCTGCGGCGCAGGGAGGAGACGCCATTGTCGAGGCCCCAAAGAACGCCTATCTTGATCGACGGCGGGTCATGCTGTGGCTCTCGTCGAAGGCAACATATCCTCGCGGCCTTAATTCACTCGACGGGATCTGTCCCTGCCTGACCTCGTGGGGTTGGGCACACGGAGCCCACCTGGCTACCCAGGCTCGAGAGGATCTAAACCGTCCTTCACGGCTCTTACGGCGCCGCCAACCTCTTCCCCAGGTGCGCTACCGCTCCCCGCGCGGCGGCTCGCTGCTTGAGCGCGGTTGGTGAATGGTCCCCTCCGACAAGGTCGCTCTCCGCGCGCAGGCCCGTGCCGGCCGTCGCCGACTGGCGGAGTTTGAACCCGAAGCCGCCTCGCGCGCAGCCGGACATCTCTCCCATCTTCCGTCAGCCGATCTCGTCGCCCTCTACCGAGCTATCGGGTCCGAACTGAATCCCGAACCGCTCGCCCGCGCCCTGCTGGCCGCCCAACGCTCGTTGTGCCTGCCCGTGGCGCCTGAGCGCGACGCCCCCCTGATCTTTCGACGCTGGTCGCCCGGCGACCCGCTGGAGATGGACGCCGCCGGCTGTCCCGCTCCCTTGCCGTTGGCCGAGGTCGTCGATCCCGACCTGATCATCACCCCTCTGCTGGCCTTCGACGATTTCGGCGGGCGATTGGGGCAGGGGGGCGGCTTCTACGACCGGACCTTCGCGGCGCGGCCCGCTGCGACCCGTGTCGGCTTTGCTTTCGCGGACCAGCGCGTGGAACGCCTGCCGATGGAGCGGCACGACATTCGCCTGCATGGCGTTCTGACCGAGGTCGGCTATACCGCCGCTCGAAAGGTCTAGTTCTCCATGCGTCTTGCCTTCTTCGGCGACGTGATCGGCAAGTCCGGTCGCGACGGCCTGTCCGATCATCTCCCTGGCCTCAAACGAGTGCTGAAACTCGACTTTGTCGTGGTCAATGCCGAGAACGCCGCCGGCGGCTTCGGCATTACCGAGAACACGGCGAAAGAGCTGTTCATGGCCGGCGCCGACTGCCTGACCCTGGGCAATCACTCCTGGGATCAGCGCGAGGCCCTGACCTATATCGTGCGCGAGCCCCGCCTGATCCGGCCGGCCAACTATCCCCGGCTGATGGATGCGCCGGGCGCGGGGGCCAACCTGTTCGAGACCCATTCGGGCCGGACCGTCCTGGTCATGAACGTCCTGGGCCGGGTGCATATGGACCCCCAGGACGACCCCTTCAGCGCCGTGGACCGCGAGCTGAACGCCGCCCCCCTGGGCCATGTCGCCGACGCCGTCATCGTCGACATGCACGCCGAGGCCACGTCCGAGAAAATGGCCATGGGCCATTTCTGCGACGGCCGCGCCTCCCTCGTCGTCGGCACCCACACCCATGTCCCGACCGCCGACTGCCAGATCCTGCCCGGCGGCACGGCCTATCAGACCGACGCCGGCGGCTGCTGCGACTATGACTCGGTCATCGGCAACGAGAAGGAAGAGCCGCTCAGGCGCTTCACCACCCGCATCTCGGGCGGTCGCTACACTCCGGCGCACGGTCCCGCCACGGTTTGCGGCGTCTATGTCGAGACCGACGACAAGACCGGGCTGGCGCTGCGCGTCGAACCGATCCGGGTCGGCGGCCGCCTTAGCCAGCACATCCCCGCCGCCTGACCCTCAGGGCGCGGCGGCCGGTCGCCAGGCGCGCATCTCGGCGATCTCGCGGGTCTGGGCGTCGATGACCGCCTGGGCCATGCGGCGCACGTCGGCGTCGCGGCTGTCGCGCAGGGCGACCTCGGCCATCGCCACCGCGCCCTGGTGATGGGCGATCATCTTGGCGATGTAGGCCTGATCGACGGTCTCGCCCGAGGCCGTCGCCATCATTCGGTGCATTTCGGCTTCGGAGGCGGCGAAGGCCTGATCGCCGTCCGTGGCTCCGGCGTGACCGGACCTGGGCTCCGGGCCAGACATCTCGCCGTCGCTGACCGTCGCGGCCTGATTGTTCGTGGACGTCTCGCGCATCGCCTGTTCGACCGGATCCCCGCCTCCGTCGCAGGACGCGATCAGCCAGGGCAGGGCGGCGACGATGAGCAGGCGGCGCAGGGTCATGAAATCGGTCTCGAGACGAATCGCTTCAGCGGGTTCTCAATCTGACGCAAGGACGACCGAGCGTCTGCCGCACCGATGACGCAGCCCGGTCGCCTAGGCGCCGACCACGCGCGCATCGCCCGCCTCGACCGCCAGCTTCAGCCGCGTCGACAACACGCCGTTGCGGTCGTGAATCTGGTCCAGCACCTTGAACTCGGTCTGCCAGCGTTCCGGCGTCACGTCACAGACGACATAGCCGCGCTGGCTGTTGCGGAATTTCAGCTGCGGGTTGGCGGCCAGGAACGCCGCCTGATCGGCGCGTTCGTCCTGACCGTCGCCGCCTGAACTGATGGAGGTCGACACGAACTCCGTCGCGATCGGCGCGCCCTCGGGATTATGTCCGTCTATGAACAGTTCGCCGGCGTAGTTCTGGTGTTCGTCGCCGGTCAGGACCACGACATTGTCGATCCGGCGGTCGCGGATGTGGCGCAGCAGACGGGCGCGCGGCACGCTGTATCCGGCCCAGCTGTCGGTGTTGACGCCGAACGCCTCGCCCGGATTGCGGTCCAGGTCCATGACCATGATCTGCTGGGCCAGGGTGTTCCACCGGGCCTTGGAGGTGTTCAACCCCTGCGCCAGCCAGGCCTCCTGCGCCTGACCCAGCACCTGGGCCTCGGCCGCGTCGATGGCCGCGCAGCGGCTGTTGAACCGGTCTCCGCACGGCTGGTCCGTGCGAAACTGGCGCGTGTCCAGCAGATGCACGTCCAGCAGGTCGCCATAGCTGGCCCGCCGATACAGCTGCAGGGCCGACCCGCGCGGGAAGGATGACCGACGCAGCGGCATATGCTCGTAGAAGGCCTGCATCGCCGCGGCCTTCCTCAGCGCGAACACGGCCGGATCGGTGTCGTCCTGATCGATGTCGCCGACCCAGTTGTTGTCGATCTCGTGGTCGTCCCAGACCACGAACCAGGCGGCCGACTGACGCGCCGACTGCAGGTCCGCGTCCATCGTGTACTGGGCATAGCGTTGCCGGTAGTCATCGACGGAATAGACCTCTCCGCCGTGGTGAACCCGCAGGTTCTCCTGGGTCGAGGCGCCGCCATAGATGCGGTTGCCCCGGCCCTCATAGATGTAGTCCCCATAGAAGAAGACGAAATCCAGATCCTCTTCCGCCAGCTTCCTGTGCGCCGTGTAATAGCCGCTCTCGAACGCCTGGCACCCGGCCACGCCGAACCTGACCTCGGCCAGGGAGGCGCCGGCCGCGGGCGCGGTCTTGGCCCGACCGACGCCGGAGCGCTCCGACCCGACCCGGAAGCGATAGAAATACGGCCGGCCGGGATCCAGTCCCTCGACCTCGACATGGACGGAGTGGCCCAGTTCGGGCCGGGCGACCGTCTCGCCGGACTGGATGACGGCGCCGAACCCGGCGTCCGACGCGACCTCCCAGGTCACGGCCATCGCCTGGCGCGGCATGCCATAGCCGGGCTCAAGGGGGCTCGGCGCCAGTCGGGTCCAGATGACGAAGCCATCGGGCAGGGGATCGCCCGCCGCCACGCCCAACTGGAACGGATTCACATCGAAGGCGGCCTGGGCCAGGCCGGGCCGCGGCAGGACCAGGGCCGAGCTCCCCAAGCCGGCGCAGGCCAGCAGGGCGCGGCGGTTCAGGAACAGGGACATGGATCCTCCGGGCGTTCGCCTGCCGATGGGCTGGCGATAGCGCGTCTGTATGACAGTTCGAACCCGCACGCGTCAGAAACCATAAGGTTGTCAGTTTCGGGCCTCGGCGACCATGGTCGGACCAGCAGCAGGGGGCTGCTCAAATCCGTGGAGCCATCATGAACCGTCTTCTCGCCGCCGCCGGCGTCGCCGCCTGCGCCCTGCTCGCCACCCAGGCTTCGGCCCAGGAACAGATTTCCCTGTCGGCCGGCTTCGTTCCGGATCCGGTATCGGTCGAGATCTATTCCGGCGGGCCGACCGACGCGTCGGGCATCGCCGGCAGCTGCGTCGGCATGGTCGCGGATCAGCCCGACATCTCCCTGACCTTCCGGTCTCAGGGCGGCCCTCTGGGAATCGCCGTCTATTCCTCGGGCGACACCAGCCTGGTCATCAACGGCCCGGACGGCCGCTGGTATTGCAACGACGACGCCGACGGCCTGAACCCCCAACTCCGGTGGGGCCGTGCGCCCAGCGGCCAGTACGACATCTGGGTCGGCGCCGTCGGCGATGCCGCGCCGTCGACCGTGCTGATCACCGAAGGCTCGTTCTAAACCGCAGCCGTCACCCTTCGATCCACGAGGGCATCCAGCCCTCGTGGATTTCCCGCAGATGCGTCAGCGGGATGTTGAACAGGTCTGTCGAGGCGAAGGCGTCCCCCTTCGCATGGCCGACGACCGAGGCGTGCAGCCCGGCCTCGCGCGCCGCCGCCAGCACCTCCTGCGGATTGGGGACGGCGACCAGGTATCGGGCCTGGTCCTCGCCGAACAGGAAGACGTGGGCGTGGGTCTCGCTCGACGCCTCCAGCATCACCCCGACGTCGGAGGCCAGGGCCATGTCCGCCGCCGCCCCGATCAGCCCGCCGTCAGACAGGTCGTGCACGCAGGTCAGCCGCCCGCCCTCGATCTCGGCCCGCACGAACGTGCCAACCTTCTTCTCCAGCGCCAGATCGACCGGCGGCGGCGCCCCGTCCTCGCGGCCCAGCACCTCGCGCAGATAGATGGAGGCCCCCAGTTCGCCGTGGGTCTCTCCGATCAGCACCAGCGCATCGCCTTCGGCCATGGTCGAGAAGCCGGTCACGACGTCGTAGTTCTGCAGCAGGCCGACGGCCCCGACGGTCGGCGTCGGCGGAATCGCCACGCCATTGGTCTCGTTGTAGAGCGACACGTTTCCGCTCACGACCGGGAAGTCCAGGTCGCGGCAGGCCTCGGCCATGCCGTCGATGGCGCGCACGATCTGGCCCATGATCTCGGGCCGTTGCGGATTGCCGAAATTCAGGTTGTCCGTGATGGCGATCGGCAGCGAACCCACGGCCGTCAGGTTGCGCCAGGCCTCGGCGACGCACTGTTTGCCGCCCTCATACGGGTCGTTCTGGACGTATCGCGGCGTGCAGTCAGAGGTGACGGCCAGACCCTTGTCGGTGCCGTGAACCCGCACCACGCCCGCGTCGGCGCCGGTGGCCGAGTCCTGCAGGGTGTCGGCCATGACGTGACGGTCGTACTGCTCCCAGATCCAGCGCTTGGACGCCATGTCGGGGCAGGTCAGCACCTTCAGCACCGCGTCTTCCCAGGCGGTCGGAGCAGGCACTTCGCCCGGCGACAGGCGCGGATGCAGGTCCGGCTGCACCCAGGGACGGTCATACAGCGGCGCATCGTCGAACAGGGGCGCCAACGGCACGTCGCAGACGACTTCGCCGTGGTGGTTCAGGATCAGCCGGCCGGTCTCGGTGGTCACGCCGATCACGGCGGCGTCGAGGCCCCATTTCTCGAAGATGCGATAGCCGTCCTGCTCGCGGCCCGGCTTCAGCACCGCCAGCATCCGCTCCTGGCTTTCCGACAGCATCATCTCATAAGCCGACATGCCGGTTTCCCGCTGGGGAACCATGTCCATGTTCAGCTCGATCCCCACGCCGCCCTTGCCGGCCATCTCGACCGAGGACGACGTCAGGCCCGCCGCGCCCATGTCCTGGATCGCAGCCACGGCGCCCGAGGCCATCAGCTCCAGCGTCGCCTCGATCAGCAGCTTTTCGGCAAAGGGGTCGCCGACCTGCACCGTGGGGCGTTTCTCGTCGGAATCCTCGTCGAACTCGGCCGAGGCCATGGTCGCGCCGTGGATGCCGTCGCGCCCGGTCTTGGATCCGAAATAGACCACCGACATGCCCGCGCCCGGCGCGGCCGAATAGAAGATGGCGTCCGACTTCGCCAGGCCCACGCACATGGCGTTGACCAGGATGTTGCCGTTGTATCCGGCGTGGAAATTGGTCTCGCCGGCCACCGTCGGCACCCCGACGCAGTTGCCGTAGCCGCCGATGCCCGAGACGACGCCCTTCACGAGCCGCTTCGTCTTCTCATGGCCGATGTCGCCGAACCGGAGCGCGTTCAGCATGGCCACCGGCCGCGCGCCCATGGTGAAGACGTCGCGCATGATCCCGCCCACGCCCGTCGCCGCCCCCTGATAGGGTTCGATGAAGGACGGGTGGTTGTGCGACTCCATCTTGAAGATGCAGGCGTCGCCGTCGTCGATGTCGATGACCCCGGCGTTCTCTCCCGGCCCGCAGATGACGCGCGGACCTGTCGTCGGAAACTTGCCCAGGTGGATCTTCGACGACTTGTAGGAGCAGTGCTCCGACCACATCACCGAGAACACGCCCAGCTCCAGCTGATTGGGCTCGCGGCCCAGGCGGTCCAGCACGACCTGATACTCGGCGGGGTTCAGGCCGTATTCGGCGGCCAGTTCGGCCATGGTCTTTTCGGATGCGCTCATGGGCCGCGCTTCTAGCGGGACATGGCCGGATACGCTATATTCTAGAAACAGAAGTCGGAGTTCTAGAATGGGCCTCAGCATCAAGCGCGCCGAGACCGAGCGCAAGGCCCGCGCCGTCGCCGCCCGCATGGGCGTCGGCGTGACCGAGGCGATCGACCGGGCGCTCGACGACAAATGGCGTGATCTGACCGCCGACGAGCGGCGACTTGCGCGGCGCGGCGCGATCGAGGACTGGCTAAAGGGAGTCGATGCCCGCCAACGCTCTGCGCATCGGACGCTGAGAGACATCGAGACAGAGCTGTATGACGAGAACGGCAACGCCGTATGATCGTCGTCGATACGTCTGCCCTGATGGCCATCGTCCTGTTCGAACCCGAGCGGGATATTTTTCTCGATGAGATTCTGGAGGCGCCGGAGGCGGTTCTGTCGGCCGGGACATTGGTCGAGGCCGCCTCGGTCTACCTGATGGCGTTTCCTGCCCTTCAATCTCCGTCAATTCTTCTTCATGATCTTGAGACGCTTGGCGTCAAGATCGCGCCGCTGACAGAGGATCAGGGACGGCTCGCTGCCGAAGTCCGTTTCCGCTTCGGCAAGGGGCGCGGCGGCCCGCTGAATTTCGGCGATTGCTTTTCCTATGCGCTCGCTCGAGCGATCGACGCCCCCCTGTTGTTCAAGGGGGATGACTTCCGTCAGACCGACGTCAGATCGGCCATCTAGCCCGCTGATGTGGTCCGCCCGGGCCGCAGTCCGAACACGATCGTCAACGCCCCGCCCAGCACGACCAGCAACGTCACCAGAGCCCCGAACGCCAGCAACACATTGCCCTTGTCCTGCTCGGCCACGAACACGCCCAGCAGGCCCCAGGCGATCGGCAGGGGATAGGCCAACACTCGCGTCCGCCACGTCACGAACAGACCCAGCGCCGCCGCCGCGACGACCGCCAGCAAGGCCCACGCGGTCGGGGGCAGGACGGTCGGCAGGTCGCCGTTTCCCGTCGCGACCGTCAACAGATTGACCGGCGCCGCCACGGTCAGCCACCCGGCCAGCGCCGCCAGCGGCCAGACCGTCATCCACCGATCCCGATCCCCGCGCGACAACGCCCTTGTGGCGTCCGCCTTCCTCAGCAGCGGGATCAACAGCACGATCAGCGCGCCAAAGATCAGCACGATCGTCACGACCTCCAGATCCCACGCCGCCGCCAGGATCCACCAGCCGATGCCCAGCAAGGCCAGCACGGAGGGCCAGCCGAACGACCGGATCATTTCGCTCTCGGGCGTCCTGGGCAGGACCTGACGCACGGCATAGATCGCCAGCCCCAGATAGATCGGCCCCCAGATCGCGAAGGCCCATCCGACGACCTTCAGCGTCGCATCGCTGTCGGCCGAAAACTCGGCCGGGCTCTGGCCCAGATTGATCAGCTGCTGCAACTGTCCGATCACGATGGCGAACAGCGCGCAGGCAAAGACCGCCAGGCGGCGTATCGATCGAGATTGAGGGGCGAGATCGGTCTGGCTGTGGGATGGAGTCGAATCTGTCATGCCGACAATACGCCGACAAACGGTGAAGGTTCAGCCGGAACCCGTGCGCGCGGTGTTCGCTTCATCTTCATCATCCCGTTTTCTCAGGAGCGCCCCATGGCCGATGCGACAAAGACACCCGAACCCACCCCTGAGCTGGAGACCGAAGAGGTCGACACCAATATCGCCCTGGAGCAAGGACTGGGCGTCGGGGCCCGTGAACTGGCGTCGATCGGCGAATCCGGCGCCAAGGGCACGCTCGAACGCGACGATGACGTCGACGGCGACACGATCCGACGCGATACGGCCGTTCAGGGCACGCCCGACGGAACCTAGGCTGCGGCGTATATGCTCTGAAACAGGGTCGCGCCGTCGGCCGAGCCAAGTTCGGCCTCGAAGGCGCGGTCCGGGTGGGGCATCATCCCCAGCACATTGCCGCGCGCGTTCTGGATGCCCGCGATATTGGCGACCGACCCGTTCGGATTGTCGACATAGCGGAACACGACCTGACCCTCGCCCTCGACCCGGGCGAGGGTTTCGGCGTCGGCGAAATAGTTTCCGTCGCCATTGCCCTGCGTCATCACCACCTCGCGCTGACCCTGATAGCCGGCGGTGAAGCGGGTCTGGCCGTTGGTGACTTCCAGCGAAATCGGCTTGCAGACGTATTTCAGTCCGGCGTTCTTCACAGCGCGCCCCGCAGCATCCCGGCCTCGCACAGGATCTGGAACCCGTTGCAGATGCCGACCACGGCCACCCCGTCATCGGCGGCCTTCTTCACGGCCTGCATCACCGGCGACTGAACCGCCATCGCGCCGCAGCGCAGATAATCGCCATACGAAAACCCGCCCGGCAGGACGATCAGATCTAGGCCCGACGGCAATTCGGTCTCCTGGTGCCAGACCATTTCGACCCGCTCCTTGGTCGAGCGTTCGATGGCGACCTTGCAGTCGCGGTCGCAGTTGGAACCGGGAAAGACGATGACGGCTGCGCTCATGGCGCGGGCCTGTAGCAGGGTTCGGACGGAATGTCAGTGCGCCGGGTCGAGAAGCCCGAGCCGCTTTTCGATGCGATCGACGCGGCCGTCCATCTGTTCGACGCGCCCATAGATATTGCCCACGTCCTGTTGGATTGCGACCATGTGGCCGCGCACCGCCTGAATCTCGGTTTTCACCTCACCCAAGGTGTTGTCCATCCGATCCAGACGACTTTGGACGGACTTCAGCCCCTCATAGATCAGGGCGTTCGTGACTTCGACCATGCCGCTCCATAACACGGGTCGAACAAAGGGGAAACATCAGGCGCTTCGTTTGGCGTCCCACATCGCCCAGCCCCAGATCACCAGACCCCCGAACGCCAGCCCCGCCCCGACCAGACCCGTCGAAGCCAGGCCAAGCCCGCCGGCGATGGCGATCCCGCTCAGGAACGGACCCAGGGCATTGGCGGTATTGAACGCCGAGTGGTTCAGCGCCGCCGCCAGCGTCTGGGCGTCTCCGGCCACGTCCATCAGCCGCGTCTGCAACAGCGGCCCCAGCCCCATGCCCGTCCCGATCAGGACGACGACCGCCAGCACGGCCCACAGGTGCGGCGCGGCGAAGAAATAGGCGATGAGGGCGAACACGCTCCAGACCAGCATCACGGCGCCCGCCTTCATGCCGAACCGGTCCGCGGCCCAGCCGCCGATCAGGTTCCCGGCCAGCATCCCCATGCCGAACACGGCGAACACCCACGGAATCACGGTCACCCCGACGCCGGTCACCTCGATCAGGGTCGAGGCCAGATAGGCATAGACGGCGAACATTCCGCCGAACCCGATGGCCCCGATGCCAAGGGTCAGCCACACCTGCCGCCGCTTCAGCGCGCCCAGTTCGCGAAACGGGCTGGCGTCGGCATGGGCCGGGTCGCGCGGTGCGAACAGGGCGATCAGGCTCATGGTCAGTGCGGCCAGCACCGACACGATGGCGAAGGTCCACCTCCAGCCGAAACTGTGGCTGACGGCCGTCGCGATGGGCACGCCGATCACCGTGGCGATGGTCAGCCCCAGCAGGATCGACGACACCGCCCGCGTCCGCCACGCCAGCGGCACGATCGACGCCGCAACCAGGGCCGCGACCCCGAAATAGGCGCCGTGCGGCAGGCCGCTCAGGAACCGGAAGGCCAGCATCCATTCGAACGTCGGCGACAGAGCGCTCAACCCATTGCCCACGGCGAACAGGGCCATGAACCCGATCAGCAGCTTCCACCGCGCGACCCTGGCTCCCATCACCGCCAGCACCGGCGCGCCCACGACGACGCCCAGGGCGTAGGCGCTGATGGCGTGGCCGGCCGTGGGGGTGTCCACGCCAAGGTCGGCAGCGAAGTCCGGCAGCACGCTCATGGCCGCGAACTCGGTCACCCCGATCGCGAACCCGCCCATGGCCAGGGCCAGCAGCACCAGACCGACGGCCCTGGGCTTGCTGGCGCTCAGGATCGCGGCGGTCGTGTCATCGCAGGTCGTATCGGTGGGCATGGCGGTCCGGCAGGCGGCGAAATTGCTGCACTGCAAAATAGGTGATCGCCGGTCACCTTCAACCGCAACCTTGCCCGTTCCCGATCACGCTTTGTTTTCGTAGGTCGCCGTCAGCGTGGCCTTGGCCAGGGTGTGGAAATACAGGTTGAAGCCGTATTTGGCCCCGGAATCGTCCGCCGTTACGTCCAGCTTGTCCGTATCAACCGCGAACACCGTGAAGATATAGCGGTGCGGCCCGTGACCCGGGGGCGGGGCGGCCCCGCCGAATCCGGCCGGGCCATAGTCGGTCCGCCCCTCGACCGCGCCGGCCGGCACGGGTCCGCCCGCCGGGATTTCGCTGACGTCGGCGGGGACGTTGGCCACGGTCCAGTGCCAGAAGCCGGACCCCGTCGGCGCATCCGGATCGAACAGGGTGACGGCGAACGACTTGGTCCCGTCCGGCGCGCCCGACCAGGCCAGGTGCGGCGACGTATCGCCCTTGGCCTGCACCTGCGCGTCCGGCAGGACGTCGCCGTCGTTGAAGTCGTTGGAAGTCAGGGTGAAGGTCATCGCGTGCTCCTGTCGTGAGCCATACGAACGGCCGCGACCGAGCCCGGTTGCGACCTCAGCCCACCTCGACCCGATAGCTCTCGATCACCGTATTGGCCAACAGGGTCTCGCACATCTTCTTCGCCTCGGCTGCGGGATCGTCCACGCCGTCCAGGTCTAGTTCGATCAGCTTGCCGACCCGGGCGTTCGACACCCCGGCCCAGCCCAGACCCTTCAGGGCGCCTTCGACGGCCTTGCCCTGAACATCCAGCACGCCGGGCTTCAGGAACACATGCACCTTCACCTTGGCCATCAGTGCAGCCCTCCCTGAATCACGGTCGGCATTTCCTTCATGATCCCCAGGCGTTTGGCGACCTCGGTATAGCTTTCGATGACATTGCCCAGGTCGCGGCGGAACCGGTCCTTGTCCATCTTCTCGCCGGTGGTGGTGTCCCACAGGCGGCAGCTGTCCGGGCTGATCTCGTCGGCCAGGATGACGCGGCTGAAATCGTTCTCCCACACCCGGCCGAACTCGATCTTGAAGTCCACCAGGGTGATGCCGACCGCGCCGAACATGCCCGACAGATAGTCGTTGACCCTCAACGTCATGGCCAGGATGTCGTCGATCTCCTGCGTGCTGGCCCAGTTGAACGCCGTGATGTGTTCTTCGGTCACCATCGGGTCGTTCAGCTCATCCTTCTTGTAATAGAATTCGATGATCGAGCGGGGCAGGGGCGTGCCCTCTTCCTGGCCCAGGCGCGTGGCCAGCGACCCGGCCACCACGTTCCTGCACACGACCTCCAGCGGGATGATCTCGACCTCGCGGATCAACTGCTCACGCAGGTTCAGGCGCTTGATGAAGTGATTGGTGACGCCGATGCCGTTCAGCCGGGTCATCACGAACTCGCTGATGCGGTTGTTGATGACGCCCTTGCCCTCCAGCGTGGCCTTCTTCTGGGCGTTGAAGGCGGTGGCGTCGTCCTTGAAATACTGGATCAGGGTGCCGGGCTCGGGTCCTTCGTACAGGATCTTGGCCTTGCCTTCGTAGATCTTCTTGCGCTTCGAATTCATCATCTCGGTCCCTGACGGGAAGTCGCCGGACCCGAAAATGAAAATCGCGCGGCCAGAGTCTCGTCTGGGCGGCGCGATCCGGTCTCGAGCTGAGCGGGGAAAAAGTCCGCCTCCCCATAGCGGAATGCGCCCTGCGACACAAACGACCCTCGCACCCGACGCCGCCTGTGATTCCGTGGACAGGTCACAGGATGCGAGCCGTTATTCATTGCGTTCGCGCGCCTCGCGGCTATAGACCTGCCCGGCGGCGCCGCTCCTTTCTGGCCCGCGACGGAGCGACTGACGACGAATGACGACCTTCAACGATCGGGAAAAGGGCTTCGAGTCCAAGTTCGCGCTCGATCAGGAGCAAGAGTTCAAGGCCATGGCGCGGCGGAACAAGCTGCTGGGCCTGTGGGCGGCCGAGAAAATGGGCCTCAGCGCCGATTCGGCCGAGGAATACGGCAAGGCCGTCGTTCGCGCCGACTTCGAACAGCCCGGCGACGAAGACGTGTTCCGCAAGATCGCCGGCGACTTCAAGGGCTCCGGCCTGACCGTCTCCGAGGGCGAAATCCGCTCCAAGATGGACGAACTGGCCTCGATGGCCCGCGACCAGGTCCGGGCGGGCGAATAGGCGGATCGGCGCGCGGCGGTGAAATACCTGCTTCTCGCCATCGCCATCGTCGCCGAGGTCATCGCCACGACGGCGCTGAAACAGTCCGACGGTTTCAGCCGCCCCCTCTGGGCCGTCGTCTGCGTTGTCGGCTATGCGGTGGCGTTCTATTTCCTCTCCCTCACGCTGAAGAGCATCCCCACCGGGGTGGCCTACGCCATCTGGTCGGGCGTCGGCATCGTCCTGATCTCGGCCGCCGCCTGGGCCTTCCAGGGCCAGAAGCTGGATTGGCCCGCCATCGTCGGGATGGGCCTGATCATCGCGGGCGTCGCGGTGATGAACCTGTTCTCGAAGACAGCGGTTCACTGACCGATCGGCCAAGGCCGCCCATGGAACGCCGGGCATGAAAAAGGGCCGCAGCGGGGGATCTGCGGCCCTTCCATTTTCGGGGGCTGGGGGGGTAGCCTCACCCGAAGTTTTGCGTCTTGCGCCAGATCAGAATGCGGCGGGACGCAAAAGGTTCACCGGAAAATCAACCGGGCATCACGACGGTGTCGATCACGTGCACGACGCCGTTCGATTGCATCACGTCCGCCTGGGTGACGGTCGAGGTTCCACCGGCCGCATCGGTCAGGGTGACCGAGCCGTCGGCATTGGGCGTGACGGTCAGGGTCGCGCCCTGAACGGTGGTCAGTTCGGCCTTGCCGCCATTGGCCTGGGCCTGGGTGGCCAGATCGGCCGCGGTCAGGCGACCGGGCACAACGTGATAGGTCAGGATCTTGGTCAGATCTTCCTTGCCGGCCGGCGCCATAAGCGATTCGCGGGTGGCGGCGGGGATCTTCTCGAACGCGGCGTTGTCCGGCGCGAACACCGTGAACGGACCCGTGCCCGACAGGGTATCGGCCAGATCGGCGGCCTGAACGGCGCTGACCAGGGTGGTCAGGTTCGAAGCCTTGGCGGCGTTGGTGACGATGGTGTCGTTGGGGCTCATCGAGGCGCCGCCGACCATCGGGTCGGCCGCCATGGTTTCGGCGGGCGCGGCCTCGGTCGCGGCGGTCTCGGGTTCGGAATTGTTGTTGCAGGCGGCCAGTCCGAGGACGGCGGCGGATGCGAGGGTCAGGGTCAGGATGCGGGTATTCATGGGCATGGTCTCCAAAGCGTCGCCGCTTGCGCGGCACAGGCTATAGAGACGGGTGAACGGCCTAAAGGATGCGAATGAATCCGGGATTCGGCCGCGTCAGGTCACCGCAGCACCGCTTTCAGCACCGTCCAGGCTTCCGCCTTTTCGGCCAGCGGGCGGGCGTGAGCGGGACTTGAGGACGGCAGGTCAACGAAGGTGGCGCCGGCCAGCGTGGGCGTCAGTATTGTCCTGCCGGTCCTCGCCGCCAAGGCGCCGTTGAACGCCACGGCCCTCAGCGCGGGCAAGGTCGCGACCAGGCCGGTCAGGTCGGCCGCCTCGGCGTTTCGGATCGCCCCGTCCAGGCTGCCCGCCCGTTCCGCCCCGGCGATCACGTCCCACAGACCGACGCCGGCGGCCCTCAGCGCCTCCAGCCGTTTGTCATAGGGAAGGACGATCAGATCGCGCTCGATGACCCCGCCGACTAGGCGCCAGAAGCCGTTCCTGGGATGGGCGTAATACTGCGCCGCCTTCAGCGAGGCGTCGCCCGGCAGGCTCCCCAGGATCAGCAGTCGGGTGTTCGCATCGACAACCGGGGCGAAGGCGGCCTTCCGTTGCGACGTCACCGCCGATTTCCGACCGTCGCATAGACCGCGCCGCCCTCGCGTTTGCCGACGGCGACGACCGTTACGGTCACCGTCTGGTCCTCGACCCGATAGACCAGCCGATAGCCCGCGCTCCTCAGCCTGATCTTGTAGTGGTCGGGCAGGCCACGCAGCGCGTCTTTCGGCGCCCGTGGCGCGGCCAGTCGTTCGACCAGCTTCTTTTTCAACTGTTCCCGGATCGGGCTTCCCAGCTTCTTCCACTCCTTCAACGCGGAAGGCAGGAACTGAAGCTCAAAGCTCATCGAGCGCTATACGAACCGGGCGTTCGTGCGCCCGCGCCCGGACCGTCTCGACCAACGCCAGATCGTCCAGCCGCTCCAGCATGGCCTCATAGGTCGCGGGCGGCACCATATAGGCCATGACGCGATTGTGGTTCAGAACGGCGACGGTCTCTCCGCTGGCGTCCTCCATGACGGCGCTGGGGCTTTTTTTCAGGTCGGAGACACTGACAGCCACTTGGGCGGCGAGGCGTTGCATGAAGGATTGGTATGATTTTTCGTACCAATATTCAATCTGAATTCGGTCGCTATCCCGCGCCGAACACCCGCGCGAACACCGTGTCCACATGTTTGGTGTGGTAGCCGAGGTCGAACAGGGCCTCCAGTTCGGCGTCCGGCACGATGACCTCGGGGTCCGCCTTCAGGAAGTCGAGGAAATTGCCCTCGCCGCGCCAGACCTTCATCGCGTTGCGCTGAACCGCCGCATACGAGTCCTCGCGCGACTGACCCAGCTGCGTCAGGGCCAGCAGGACCCGCTGCGAATGGACCAGGCCGCCCAGCTTATCCAGGTTCTTCTGCATGTTGTCGGGATAGACCAGCAGCCGTTCCACCACCCCCGCCAGACGGTTCAGGGCGAAGTCCAGGTGGATGGTCGCATCCGGACCGATGCCGCGCTCGACCGAGGAATGGCTGATATCGCGCTCGTGCCACAGGGCGACGTTCTCCATCGCCGGCGTCACCGCCGAACGGACCAGACGGGCCAGGCCGGTCAGGTTCTCGGCCAGGATGGGGTTGCGCTTGTGCGGCATGGCCGACGAGCCCTTCTGACCCTTGTCGAAGAACTCCTCGGCCTCCAGCACCTCGGTGCGTTGCAGGTGACGGATCTCGACCGCCAGCCGCTCGACCGACGACGCGACGACGCCCAGGGCCGCGAAGAAGGCCGCGTGCCGGTCGCGCGGGATCACCTGGGTCGAGACCGGCTCGACGCTCAGACCCATCTGGTCGGCGACATATTGCTCCACCGCCGGATCGACGTTGGCGAAGGTGCCCACGGCCCCCGAGATGGCGCAGGTGGCGATCTCTTCCTTCGCGGTGATCAGGCGGCGTCTGGCCCGCTGGAACTCGGCGTGATAGCCGGCCAGCTTCAGGCCGAAGGTCACCGGCTCGGCATGAATGCCGTGACTGCGACCGACCGTCGGGGTGTATTTGTGTTCTTTCGCCCGCGTCTCCAGCGCGGCCAGGACCCGATCGACGCCGGCGATCAACAGGTCCGACGCCCGCGCCAGCTGAACCGCGAAACAGGTGTCCAGCACGTCCGAGGAGGTCATGCCCTGGTGCAGGAAGCGGGCTTCTTCGCCCACCGTCTCCGACACGTGGGTCAGAAAAGCGATGACGTCGTGCTTGGTCGTGCGTTCGATCTCGTCGATCCGGTCGCTGTCCCAGGCGGCGTCCTTGCCCTTGGCCCAGATGGCCTCGGCGGCCTCGGTCGGGATGACGCCCAGTTCGGCCATCTTGGTCGCCGCATGGGCCTCGATCTCGAACCAGATCCTGTATTTGGTCTCGCTGGACCAGATGGCGACGGCTTCGGGGCGGGAATAGCGGGTGATCATGGGCCGTGCGTGTCGGTCGCGCGCCCCCCGGAGTCAAGCCGCGCCCCCTGTCACGCTTATCCGGACACAAGCGATCTCCGTCTGGACCCCGGCCCGCGCCGGGGTGCACGGTGTGGGGGAATCACGGAGCGGCCCGCATGGAACTGATCGTCGGCAATATGACCTTCTCGACCTGGTCGCTGCGGCCGTGGCTGGTGTTGAAGCGGTGCGGCGGCGATTTCACCGTCACCGAAATCCCCCTGTACGGCGAGGGCTGGAAGGACCGGCTGGCCCAGGTGTCGCCGTCGGGAAAAGTCCCTCTGCTCAAGGTCGACGGAATCACCATCTGGGACTCGATGGCCATCTGCGTATTCGCCGCCGAACGCTATCCCCAGGCCAGGCTCTGGCCCGCCGATCCCCACGCCCGCTGGCTGGCCCGGTCGGTCGCCTGCGAGATGCATTCGTCCTTCATGGGCCTGCGCAACGACTGCGGCATGGGCCCCGATGACGCCGGGGTGATCCACACCATGGTCGGTCCCGACCGGGCTCCGACCCCGACCAGCGAAGCCGTCGCCGCCGACGTCCGCCGGTTCGTCGCGATCGTGCTCGAGATGAAAAGCAGGTTCGGGGCGGACGGACCGTATCTGTTCGGCGACTGGTCGATCCCGGACGCCTTCTTCACGCCCTTGGCGACCCGGTTCCGTCACTACCAGTTCGACCTCGCGGCCTACGGCGACGAGGATGGCGTGGCGGCCACATATGTTGCCGAACTGCTACAGCAGCCGGACTTCCTGGAATGGACGGAACAGGCTGTCACCGTTCGGCCTTAGCTCAGGGTCACCGTCGATTAACGAGACCTGCGAACGGCCCCTTAAGGGAACGTTGTTACGGTCCCGTCCGAACCTCCGAGACCGCCGCCATGTCCGCCCATCCGACCGCCCCGATCCTCACGCCTCAGACGGCCCCGCGCCGCCCGACGCTGATGACTTATGGCGTGTTCATCCTGGTCGGCTGCTGCCTGTGCGCCTCGCTGGTCAGCAGCCTGCTCTAGCGCGTTCCCACCGGCGCCATCGACGCCACCTGAACCGGCTCCGACGGAAGGTTCGATCCCGGCGGCGGCGCGACATAGTCCAGCGCGATCGGCACCAGCGACTGGCCCGCCACTACGGCGTCCAGGGTGTTCAACGGTCCACCCGTCATTCGCTGATAGATCCAGTAGGCCGCCACGACCTTTTCGACATATTCGCGGGCCTGGGGCACGTCGATGGTCTCGATCAGCAGCAGGGGGTCGGGGTTCGGCCCCAGCCGACGCAGGGCGCCCAGCATCGGACCCGGCCCGGCGTTATAGCTGGCTACGGCGCGCAGCAGGTCGCCCTGGAACTCGGGCCGCGCCAGCATCCGGTTCACATAGGTCTGGCCCATCCGCACATTGGTCGCGGGTTCGAACAGCCGCTGGGGCGAAGACACGAAGCCGCGATCGCCGGTCATCTCGGCCGCCGTCGAGGGCATGACCTGCATCAGGCCGTAGGCGCCGACCGGTGAGCGCGCCTCGGCGTTGAAGCCGCTTTCCTTGCGCGCGATCGCATAGACCAGCGACCGTTCCACGGTCCATCCGCCCTCGGGCGTGATTTCCGGATTCGGATAGTCGGCCGCGTCGATCCGCGTGCCGTCCGAGGCGGCGCCGCCCAGGCGCGGACCCAGGACGCGGGCCAGGCCGGTCCACAATCGCCGCGTCGTGTCGCTGGCGGTGCGCAGGCCGTTCCTCAGTTCGTCGCGGGCGTCGGTCCGGCGACCGACCTCGAAGAAGGCCACGGTGCGCCGGGCGCGCGCATCGCTCCGCAGGAAATCGTCCATCTCGCGCTGGTTCACGCCGATCGGCTCGTCGTTCAGCGAAACCCGCTGGGTCACGGCCTCATACGGCGTCGGCCCGTCGTTCAGGATGACCGGTTCCTGTCCCAGCTGACGCAGGGCGATCTGGCCATAGAAGCTTGCGGGCCAGCGCGCGGCCAGATGCAGGAACTCCTGGATCCGGTCTTGACGACCGGTCTGTCCGGCGGCGCGGGCGGCCCAGACGCCGGCTCCGGCGCGGGTCCATCCATCCTCGGTCGGGTCGGCCGCGACCCGCTCGAAGGCCGAAAACGACCGGGCGAAATCGCCGGTGCGCCATGCCGCCAGACCCACGACCCACCAGTCGCCGATCTCCTCGCCCTGAACGATGGCGCCCTGCAGGTCGTCGCGGTTCAGGGCGACGCGCGCCGCCTTGGCCGGATCGGCTTCGCTGTTTCCGCCGGCGGCCGCGATCTGGTCCCAGGCGCGGCTGAAGAAGGCCCCTTCAGGTCGGCGGGGCTCCTCGGCGCCGTCGGGCCGGCGACGCATCGCCAGCGCATAGACCCGCTGCGCGCTGGGCAGATCGGCATAGTCCTGCATCCAGGCCGCCAGTTCCTCGAACGAGGCAGTGTGGTCGGCGTGGAACAGCCGTTCGAACTCGACCTGGCCCAGCAGGACCCGGTCGTTGGCCTTGCGTGCGGCCTCGCGCGCCTCGTCCAGATCGCCCCGGCGCAAGGCGTCGAAGGCGTTGGTGTAACTCAGGCGGTCGGCGTTGGAGAGGGTGGTGGTGCTGATCCGCACCGCCGGTCGCCCGTCTTCCTCTTCCGCCGCGACGACCGTTTCGTAGGGCGTCGGCGCGGCGAACGCGGGCAGGGCGGCGGCCGAAAAGGCGGCCAGAGCAAAGGCGAGCGTCGGCGCCGAAACGGCGCGGCGGCGGAATCTGTACAAGGCGGCGGCCCCCCGTGCTGCGCGCTGCCCGTCTCGATTCGGGATCGGCGCGCGGTCTGCGTTCGGTCGTCAAGCAGCGACTATGCCGGAATCCCCTGTTAACTTCAATCACATCGGCGTCAGAGCGCGCGGGTTCTCACAAACCGGCGTCATCCCCGACCCGCGCCGCCAGCGCCAGCATGTCCGCCCACGCCTGCCGCTTGGCCTGCGGCTGTCGCAACAGGAAGGCGGGATGCAGGGTCGCGATCGCCGGCGCCGACACGTCGCCCTCCGCCAGTCGCCACTCGCGCCACTGACCGCGCGTGCGCATGATGCCCTCGTCGGTCTTCAACACGGCCTTGGCCGCCGCCCCGCCCACCAGCAGGACGGCGCGAGGCTTCATCAGGAACATCGCCCGCTCCACGAATGGCGCGCAGACGGCCTGTTCCTGCGGCGTCGGCGTCCGGTTGCCCGGCGGTCGCCAGAAGACGGTGTTGGTGATGTAGACCTTGTCGGCCAGCCCGGCCGCCGCCAGCATCTTGTCCAGCAGCTTGCCGGCCCGTCCGACGAACGGCTCGCCCGCCGCGTCCTCCTCCGCCCCCGGCGCCTCGCCGACGACCAGGACCGGGGCCTGGGGGTCGCCGCGCCCGAACACGCAGCCCCTGGCGCCCATGCCGACCAGTTCGCAGCCCTTGAAGCCGGCCGCCGCCTGGGCCAGCGCCTCCATCGTGTCGGCCCCATTCGCCAGTCTGCGCGCCTCGGCGGTGGCGTCCGCCATGTCCACGACCGGGGTGACCGAGGCCGTCGCCTTCTCCACCGCCTTCAGCGCGGGGGCGACCACGATGGTCCGATCGACCGCGGCATCCTCGAAACAGGCGTCCACACCCGCGTCGCGCCAGAAGGCGAGCAGGCTTTCGATCGCAGCGATATCGTGGGTCTGGGCGTTCATGGCGGGACTGGCGTCAGGGATAGGCCTTGACCGCCGCCGCGTCACCTTCCGATAAGTGAGCCAAGAAACAATAAGCCCCCACGACGCACGAGGAATAAGAAACGACATGGCTGAGGACGCGATCGAAGGCGGAACTGAAACCCAGGCCCAGGAAGCCATCCTGGACAACCTGCCGCCGATCGAGGCCCTGCAAGGCGTCGAGCGCGAGGTCATGGAATACGACGTCCTGATCGTCGGCGGCGGCCCCGCCGGGCTCAGCGCCGCCATTCGCCTGAAACAGCGCGCGGAAAAGGACGGCAAGGAGATCACCGTCGCCGTGCTGGAGAAATCCGCCGAGATCGGCGGCCATATCCTGTCAGGCGCCGTCATCGACCCCAAGGCCCTGAACGAGCTGTTCCCCGACTGGAAGTCGATGGGCGCGCCGCTGGAAACGCCCGTGACGCAGGACCGCTTCATGGTGCTGGGGCCGATGGGTCAGGTCAGCCTGCCCATGCCGATGCTGCCGCCGATGATGCACAACGACGGCTGCTACATCGCCTCGCTGGGCAACGTCACCCGCTGGCTCGGCGAACAGGCCGAGGGCATGGGCGTCGAGGTCTATCCCGGCATGGCCGCCAGCCATGTCGTCTGGGATGAGCCGACGGGTCGGGTGAAGGGCGTCGTCGCCGGCGTCTTCGGCATCGACAAGCACGGCGCCCCGAGCGGCGATTTCCAGCCCGGCATCGAACTGCACGGCAAATACGTCTTCATCGCCGAGGGCGTGCGCGGCTCGCTGGCCAAGACCATCATCGCCCGGCACAAGCTCCAGTCCGGCAAACAGACCCAGAAATACGGCATCGGCCTGAAGGAGCTGTGGCAGGTCGCGCCCGAAAAGCACCAGCCCGGCCTGGCCCAGCACACCACCGGCTGGCCGCTGGACGAACACACCGGCGGCGGCAGCTTCATGTACCATTTCGGCGATAACTACGTCGCCATCGGCTACGTCGTGCACCTGAACTACAAGAACCCGTTCCTGTCGCCGTTCGACGAGTTCCAGCGCTTCAAACACCACCCCGCCATCGCAGAACATCTGGAGGGCGGAACCCGCGTCTCTTACGGGGCCCGCGCCATCACCGAGGGCGGCTGGCAGTCGGTGCCGAAACTGTCGTTTCCCGGCGGCGTCCTGATCGGCTGTTCGGCCGGGTTCGTGAACGTGCCCAGGATCAAGGGCAGCCACAACGCCATGAAGACAGGCATGCTGGCCGCCGAGGCCGCCTACGACGCCGTCATGGCGGGGCGCTCCGGCGACGAACTGGTCGAATACCAGACCGCCTATGAGAACAGCTGGGTGTTCAAGGAGCTGAAGCGGGTCCGCAACGCCAAACCGCTGCTGTCGAAATACGGCACCACCATCGGCGGCGCGTTGGGCGTGTTCGACATGTGGTTCGGCACGGTCTTCGGCGGCCTGTCGCTGTTCGGGACCCAGAAGCACGCCAAGACCGACGCCCAGTCCACCGAACCGGCGTCGAAACACAAATCGATCGCCTATCCAAAGCCCGACGGAAAGCTGTCGTTCGACAAGCTGTCCAGCGTGTTTATCTCGAACACCAACCACGCCGAGGAACAGCCGGCCCATCTGAAGCTGATCGACCCCTCGGTGCCCATCCGCGTAAACCTGCCGAAATACGGAGAACCGGCGCGCCTCTATTGCCCGGCCGGGGTCTATGAGGTCGTCTATGCCGACGAGGTCGCAAAGACCGATCCGAAATTCGTGATCAACGCCCAGAACTGCGTCCACTGCAAAACCTGCGACATCAAGGATCCGTCCCAGAACATCGTCTGGACCACGCCCGAGGGCGGCGGCGGCCCCAACTATCCGAACATGTAGGGACGCTCGGGGGGCGAGGGGCCTTGTCCCGGCCGCATAAGCCGGTGAATGTCGCAGCCATGCGCCATGCCTCCCTCCGCTCCCTGCTGATCGCCGCGACCGCCCTGGTCGCCGCCCCCGTTCTCGCCCAAGACGAGCCCCCGGCGGTTCCACCCGCCTCGCCCGAGGTCGCGCCCGAGACGCCGGCCACCCGGCCGCTGATCGTCATCGGCCCGGAAGCCGAAACGCCCGCGCCGACGATCGAGGCCATCCCCGCCGTCTGGGCCCCCGTGCCCCGCGACGATCAGGACCGCAGCGCCTACGGCCTCTACCTGTCGGCCCGATTGGCCCTCAGCCGGGGGGAGGCCGAGGCCGGCGCCGCCTATCTGACCGCCGTCGAGGCCCTGACGCCCGAACAGCCCCGGATCCAGGATCAGGCCTTCACCGCCGCCCTGCTGGCCGGGGATCTGGGCGTCGCCGCCCGCATCGTGCCCGAAGCTTCCGATGCGTCGCCGGTGATCACCCAGGCCGGGGCGCTGGTCTCGGCGGTCCAGACCTTCGTGGCCGGGGACGCCGCAGCCGCCAACGCCGCCCTGAAGGCCCATCCCATCGGCGCGCCCCATGCGCGGGCCGGCGCCCTGATCGCCCCGTGGATCGCGGCCGCCGCCGGCGACTGGACCACGGCCCTGGCCGAGCCAAACCCGACCGGCGATCCGATCATCCTGCTGTTCGGCCGCTTTCACCGCGCGCTTCTGCTGGAGCACCGCCGCCAGTATCCCGAGGCCGAGGCCGCCCTGCGCGTGCTGGCCGAGGACGCACGCACCGCACCCCTGTTCCGCACCAGCTATGGCGAGTTTCTGGAGCGGCGCGGTCGCCGGGACGAGGCGCTGGCCTTTTATGACGCGGCCATCGCCGACGGCGCCGAGGACGTCGCTATTGCTCGCGCCCGCGCCCGCGTGGTCGCCCGGGGCCGCGCGCCCGCCTTGCCCGACTATCGGGAGGGGGTGGCCAAGGCTCTGACCGCCGCCGCCGCCCAGGCCTCGGCCGAGAGCGCCAACGAGTTCGCCGTGGTCTATCTGCGGCTGTCGCTGAACCTGCACCCGGAACCGGAAACCCGCTATCTGCTGGGCCAGACCCTGTCCCAGGCGGGACTGGACGCTGCGGCTCGCAGCGTCCTGGCGGGAATCTCCGACGACAACGCCGTGATCTACGCCGCCGCCCAGGTCCAGCTGGGCCTCAGCCAGTCCAAGGCGGAGAACTATGAGGCGGCGCTCGCCGCCTTCCAGACCGCCCGCGCCGCGACCCCTGCCGACGGCCGGATCGCCTATCTGGTTGCCAGCCAGCTGCTGCAGATGGAGCGCTACGAGGAGGCGCTGGAGCTTCTGAACGGACCCCAGCTGAATTTCGCCGACCAGAGCGCGGACATCCGCTTCATGCGCGGGGCCGCCTATGAATCCCTGGGTCGCATCCCCGAGGCCGAGGCCGAGCTGTGGGCCGCGCTTCAGGTCAAGCCGAACGATCCGAACTTCCTCAACTATCTCGGCTACCTCTGGGTCGACAGCGGCACGCGGGTGCCCGAGGGCGCCGAGATGATCGCCCGCGCCCATGCCGCCGAACCCGGAAACGGCAATATCCAAGACAGTCTGGGCTGGTCCCAGTATCGCCAGGGCCAGTACGAGACCGCCGTCGACACCCTGGAGCAGGCGGTGGCCAAACAGCCGGCCAACGCCGAGATCAACGACCACCTGGGCGACGCCTACTGGCAGGTGGGCCGTCGGCGCGAGGCGGGATTCCAGTGGAATCGCGTCCTGACCCTGGACCCGGACGCCGAGCGCCGCGCCGAGGTCGAACGCAAGCTGGTCGACGGCCTGGATGCGCCGCAACCGGTCGGCGGGGGCGAACTCTGAACACGTCGCCTGTTCGTCGCGCGCTGGCGCGGGCCAAGGTCAATCTGTTCCTGCATGTCGGGCCGCTTCAGGCCGACGGATATCATCCGATCGCCAGCCTGGTCGCCTTCGCCGATGTCGGGGATGCCGTGACCGTGTCCGCCGCCGACCGGTTGTCCCTGACCGTTACCGGGCCGTTCGGCGACGCCCTGACGGGGCAGGGGGACAATCTGATCCTGACCGCCCTGCGTCGGCTGGGCGAGGCGGCTGGCATCGGCGATCCGGCCGTGGCCGTCGCCCT
Source organism: Alphaproteobacteria bacterium (assembly GCA_018820205.1). Lineage (GTDB taxonomy): Bacteria > Pseudomonadota > Alphaproteobacteria > Caulobacterales > Caulobacteraceae > Brevundimonas. The sequence continues at coordinate 34,236 of JAHJOK010000036.1, read as the reverse complement.
GGACAAACGTCTGCCTATCGCCGCCGGCCTGGGCGGCGGGTCGTCCGACGCCGCGGTCGCCCTGCGTCTGACCGACGCCGTGCTGCAGCTGGACCTCGGCGAAGCGCGGCTGGCCGAGATCGCGCGCGTGATCGGCGCCGACGGTCCGATGTGTCTGGCGGGCCGGACGGCCTGGGCCGAGGGCGTGGGCGACCGCCTGACCCTCGAACCGCGCCTGCCGCCGCTTCACGTCGTCCTGGCCAATCCGGGACGCCCGTCCCCGACCGGCGCCGTCTATCGCGCCTATGACTCAGGCCCGGTCCGGCCTGTCGACCGCCCCGCGCCGCCTTCGGACTGGACACCGCCTGTGGTGATCGACTGGCTGGCCCGCCAGCGCAACGACCTGCAGGCTCCGGCGGCGGCTCTCGAACCCGCCATCGCCCGCGCCCTGACCGCCATGGACGCCGCCGGATCGCGGCTGACGCGGATGTCCGGCTCCGGCGCCACCGTATTCGGCCTGTTCGATGACGCCCCGGCGGCGGACGCGGCGGCTGAGGCCCTTCGCGCCGATCATGGCGATTGGTGGGTCACGGCCACGCTTCTGGGCGACACCGTGTCGCCGGCGTCAGAATACGGCCAAGTATAGGCAATATCGGGGCGTGAACCTCGAGATGGCCGACAGATGGCCTTGAGCTTTGCCTTGTTTCGGTGACTTGCAACCCGATGTGGAACCGCAACGACGTGTTGGGCCTTCTTAGGCTTCGTAACACTGAGTAACGAACCGCGAGCTTCCCCCGTGACGGTTCGTGCAGTCTCGAAAGGACTCCACCATGCTTCGCACACGTCTTCTGACCGCGACCGCCGCTGTGGCCCTGTTCGCCGCCGGCTCCACCTACGCCCAGTCGATCCCCGCGCCCAGCGGCTCGACCCAGACCACGACCGGTCAATCGGTGATGCAGCCGGCCGCGCCCGACTCCACGCCGCCCGCCGCGACCCAGCCGGCTGAAACGCCCGCGACCGCCCCGGCCCAGACCGCGCCGGTCGCCGCCGCCGCTGCGGGTGCGCAGACCCCGGCCGCCGCCAATACCGTGATCGACGTCCTGCGTTCGCAGGGCCAGTTCACCACCCTGCTGGCCGCCCTGGATTCGGCCCAGCTGACCGACACCCTGGCGTCGCAACCGGCCATCTCGATCTTCGCCCCGACCGATGCGGCCTTCGCGGCCCTGCCCGAGGCGGATCGCACCCGTCTGATGGACCCGGCCAACGTCAATGAGCTGCGTCAGCTGCTGCTGTATCATGTGGTCGTGGCCGACGTGAACTCGAGCCAGATCGAGGGCGCCAAGGGCGGCGTTCAGACCGCCGCGACCAGCGAGGTCCAGCTGGACGGCACCGGCTCCTCGATCAAGGTGGACAATGCCACCGTGACCACCGCCGACATCGACGCCTCCAACGGCGCCGTCTTCGCCATCGACCAGGTGCTGAACCCGGCCCAGTCGCAGGTCGCCGCCGGTGACGCGGAAGAGGCCGCGCCGCCCGCCGGCGAAACCGACATGGCCGCGCCGCAGTCGGACGACACGGTCGAGGCCGCCCCTCCGGCCGATGAAACCGTCGATGAGCCGATGACCGACGACCCGATGACCGACGAGGCGGACGACACGATGACGCCGCCCGCCGCCACCACCGCCGCGCCGGTCGGCCCGACCACGCCGCCGACCACCATGCCGGCGACGACGCCCCCGGCCGCCGCGCCTTCTATGACGGCTCCGGCGACCCCGACCAACCCCGAGAGCGCGGTCAATGCGCCGAACGGTCAACCGGCCGACAGCGTGACCACCACGGCCTCGCCCCCGGTTCCCAACCCGACCGATGGTCAGGTCGATGACGAGCCGGCCGACGCGACCGACGACGCCATGGCGCCGACTCCGCAGTCGTAATGTCTGTCTGCCTGAGTTGAGTTGGAAGGCGGCGGGCCACCAGCCTGATCGCCGAGGAAGCCGGGGTCGCGTCGCGATCCCGGCTTTCGGCGTGAATCAGGCTGGCAATATCTCCCTGGGGCGCGATCGACCGGAAAACCGGGTTCCACTTTTCCTGATCGCGCCCTAGGGTCCGCCGCCTTTCTCTTTGCCCAAAAGACTCCCCGTGGCCGCACAGACCGAACCGCTCGCCTTTCAGGACCTGATCCTGACGCTCCACGAATACTGGGGGGACAAGGGCTGCGCGATCCTTCAGCCGTATGACGAACAGGTCGGCGCAGGCACCCTGCACCCCGCCACCGTGCTGCGCGCGCTCGGCCCCCGTCCGTGGAAGGCTGCCTATGTCCAGCCCAGCCGTCGCCCGGGCGACGGCCGCTACGGCGAGAACCCCAACCGCCTCCAGCACTATTACCAATATCAGGTGATCCTGAAGCCCAACCCCGACGATCTTCAGGACCTGTATCTGGGCTCGCTGCGGGCCATCGGCATCGACCCGGCGCTGCACGACATCCGCTTCGTCGAGGACGACTGGGAAAACCCCACCGTCGGCGCCTGGGGTCTGGGGTGGGAGGTCTGGTGCGACGGCATGGAGGTGACCCAGTTCACCTATTTCCAGGGCGTCGGCGGCATCGAGGTCGATGTCGTTTCCGGCGAACTGACCTACGGGCTGGAGCGTCTGGCCATGTACGTCCAGGGCGTGGACAACGTCTACGATCTGAAATTCACCAAGGAAGGCGTCACCTATGGCGAGGTCTTTCTGGAGAACGAGCGCCAGCAGTCCCAAGCCAATTTCCACGGCTACGACGTCGACGGTCTGAAGCGCCGGTTCGAGGACATGGAGGCGGAATCCACCCGCCTGCTCGCCATGACCGGCCCCCAGGGCCAGCCCCTGGTCCTGCCCGCTTACGACCAGGTGCTGAAGGCCTCTCACCTGTTCAACCTGATGGACGCCCGCGGCGCCATCGCGGTGGCCGAACGCCAGAGCTACATCGGCCGCATCCGCGACCTGTGCAAAGCCTGCGCCCTGGCCTATGTCGAACAAGAGCGGAAAACCGCCTGATGCCCCAACTCCTCCTCGAACTGTTCTCGGAAGAGATCCCCGCCCGCATGCAGCCGGGCGCCGCGCGCGATCTGGAACGCATGGCCTCCGAACGGCTGAAGGCCGCCGGCCTGACCTGGGACGCCCTGACCGCCTGGGCCGGTCCGCGTCGTCTGACGCTGGTGATCGAAGGCCTGCCGGCCGCCACCCCCGACCGCTCCGAGGAACTCAAAGGCCCGCGCGCCAACGCCCCGGAACAGGCACTGGAAGGCTTCCTCAGGAAGACCGGCCTGACCCGCGACCAGTTGACCGAACGCGACGGCGTCCTGTTCGCCGTCATCGACCAGAAGGGCGTCCAGACCACCGCCGTCATCGCCGAGACGGTCGAGCACGTCGTCCGCACCTTCCCCTGGCCCAAGTCGATGCGTTGGGGCACGGGCACGCTGCGTTGGGTCCGCCCGCTGAAGCGGATTATCGCCCTGTTCGACGGCCATGTCGTGCCGTTCGAGATCGACGGCATCACATCGGGCGACACCACCGAGGGCCACCGGTTCATGGGCTCGGGCCAGCCGTTCGCAGTGAAGGATTTCGCCGACTATCGCGCCAGGCTGGAACGGCATTTCGTCATCCTCGACGTCGCCGATCGCAAGCTGAAGATCCTCGACGCCGCCCGCGCCGCCTGCCACGCGCGGGGTCTGGAACTGGTCGATGACGACGGCCTGCTGGACGAGGTCGCCGGTCTCGCCGAATGGCCGACGCCGATCCTGGGCGACATGGACCCCCAGTTCCTCGACCTGCCGCCCGAGGTGGTGCGTCTGTCGATGAAGGTGCACCAGAAATATTTCGCCGTGCGCCGGAGCGCGGACCTCCAGGTCCGCCAGACCGCGACGGCCGAAAGAGCGGACGTGGACGTCCGCGCTCCCCTGGCCCCCAACTTCATCGTCGTCGCCAATGTCGAGGCCTCCGACGGCGGCGCGGCCTTGGCCGCCGGCAACAGCCGCGTACTGTCCGCCCGCCTGAACGACGCCCGCTTCTTCTGGGACGAGGACAAGAAGGTCGGCTTCGACGCCTGGCTGGAAAAACTGAACGGCGTCACCTTCCACGCCAAACTGGGCACGATGGCCGAGCGGACGATGCGTATCGCCGCCCTGGCCCGCGAGATCGCCCCCCTGGTCGGCGCCGATCCGGATGACGCCGAGACCGCCGCCCGCCTCGCCAAGGCCGACCTCGCCTCGGGCATGGTCGGCGAGTTCCCGGAATTGCAGGGCGTCATGGGCGGCTACTACGCCCGCGCCGACCACGGCGACGCCATCGCCGACTCCATCCGCGACCACTACAAGCCCCAGGGCCCGGCGGACTCGGTCCCGACCGCCCCCCTGACGGTCGCCGTCGCCCTCGCCGACAAGCTCGACACCCTCGTCGGCTTCTTCGCCATCGACGAGAAGCCCACCGGCTCCAAGGACCCGTTCGCGCTGCGTCGCGCGGCGCTGGGCGTGATCCGGCTGATCCTCGACAACGGGCACCGAGTTCCGCTCACCGATGTTTGCGAATACGCGATGCGCCGGGCCGGACCTGAACGTCCGGTCGCCATCTCCGACTGGACCCAGACCGCCGTCAACAACGATGACGGACGGAAGATGAACAGCGAGATCGAGGTTGGTTACGAAGTCGTCGCCTTCTTCGCCGACCGCCTGAAGGTCCTCCTCCGCGACCAGGGCAAGCGTCACGACCTCGTCGACGCCGTCTTCGCCCTCGGCGACGACGACCTCGTCCGCATCGTGCGTCGCGTGGAGGCCCTCGACGCGTTCCTCTCCACCGACGACGGCGCCAACCTGCTGGCCGGCTACAAGCGCGCCTCCAACATCCTCAAGGCCGAGGAGAAGAAGGGGCCCCTGCCGACCGGCGCCGTCGCCACCGGCCAGATCGCCCAACCGGAAGAGGTCATGGCCCTGGCCATGGCCACCGAAATGACCCGCAGCCGCGTCGGCCAGGCCCTGGACCGCGAGGATTTCGCCGACGCCATGACCGCGCTCGCCGCCCTGCGTGCGCCGGTGGACGCCTTCTTCGACAAGGTGCTGGTCAACTCAGACGTCCCCGCCGAACGCGAAAACCGCCTGAAACTGCTGATGCAGGTTCGCGACGTCATGGGCCAGGTCGCCGATTTCGGACTGGTGGCGGGGTAACAAGAACCCCTCCGTCTGCTCGCAAGCGCTCGCATCCACCTCCCCATTCGCTACGCGAACAGGGAGGAGACGATGCGTCCGCGTCTCCTCCCCGTCGCCGCTTGGCGATGGGGAGGGGGACCACGAAGTGGTGGAGGGGTTCTTAGCCGCGCACGCGCTCTTCGGCGTTCGTCCTGATCCAGGTCAGTATGCCGTCCAGATTGACCCGCAAATCCTCCGCCGCAATCCGCAGTACGGATATTCCCTGTGTCGCCAGCCACACCGTTCGACGTCGGTCATGCTCAGACCGCTCTGCATCGCCGTGTTGCTGCCCATCGACCTCGACCGCCAGCCTCGCCTCGGCGCAGTAGAAGTCGAGCACAAAGACACCGACCGGATGCTGCCGTCTGAATTTCAAGCCAGCCAACTGACGACCGCGCAAACAGACCCACAGCCGCGCTTCCGGCGGCGTCAAGCTGCGCCTCAGCACCCGCGCCCGGCTGACGGTTCCCTGCGTCGTCAAGAACCCCTCCGTCTCTCCGCTGCGCTGCGAGCCACCTCCCCATGCTACGCACGTGGAGGAGACAGGTGTCGAGATATCACCCTTTGTTACAGCCCGCCCTCGCCTTCGCACGCGCAGCACGTTACTCATGACGAATGCGAGCGGGGCCAACCCGCCGATGCCAGAGCGACTTCAGGGGACTACGTATGACGAACTGGGTGTACGGCTTCGGCGGCGGGTCCGCCGACGGCGATACGTCGATGAAGAATCTGCTGGGCGGCAAGGGCGCCAACCTGGCCGAGATGGCGCGGCTGGGCCTGCCCGTCCCTCCGGGTTTCACCGTCACGACCGCGGCCTGCGTCCACTATTTCACCAACGGCCGGCAATACCCCGACGGCCTGCGCGATCAGGTCGCCGCCGGTCTTAAGACGGTCGAGACCATCGTCGGCAAGACCTTCGGCGACGCCGCCAACCCCTTGCTGGTCAGCGTCCGCTCGGGCGCCCGCGCCTCGATGCCGGGCATGATGGACACGGTCCTGAACCTGGGTCTCAACGACGAAACGGTCGAGGGTCTGGCGAAACTGTCGGGCGACCGCCGCTTCGCCTTCGACAGCTACCGCCGCTTCATCACCATGTATTCCAACGTGGTCCTCGGCCTGTCCCACGACGATTTCGAAGAGGTTCTGGACGACCACAAGGACCGTCTGGGCGTCACCGTCGACACCGACCTGTCGGCCAGCGACTGGGAAAAGGTCGTCACGGAATACAAGGCCGTGGTGGAACGCGAGCTGGGCCGGGCCTTCCCCCAGGATCCGCACGAACAGCTGTGGGGCGCCGTCGCCGCCGTGTTCGACAGCTGGATGAACGACCGCGCCAAATTCTATCGCCGCATGCACGACATCCCCGAAAGCTGGGGCACGGCGGTCAATATCCAGTCGATGGTGTTCGGCAATATGGGCCAGACGTCCGCGACCGGCGTCGCCTTCACCCGCAATCCCTCGACCGGCGAGGCGCGCCTGTACGGCGAGTTCCTGATCAACGCGCAGGGCGAGGACGTCGTCGCCGGCATCCGCACGCCCCAGTCCCTGACCAAGGTGGGCCGCGAGGAAATGGGCGAGACCGCCCCCTCGATGGAAGAGGCCATGCCGGACGTGTTCGCCCAGTTCGTCGATGTCGTCGGCAAGCTGGAAACCCACTACCGCGACATGCAGGACATCGAGTTCACGGTCGAACAGGGCCGCCTCTGGATGCTCCAGACCCGCAACGGCAAGCGCACCGCCAAGTCGGCGCTGAAGATCGCCGTCGACCTGGCCGCCGAGGGCGTGATCACCCAGGAAGAGGCGATCAGCCGCGTCGAGCCCTCCGCGCTGGACCAGCTGCTGCACCCCACGCTCGATCCGAACGCGGCCCGCAGCGTCGTGGCCGCCGGACTGCCGGCCAGCCCCGGCGCCGCCACCGGCAAGGTCTGTTTCGACGCCGACGAGGCCGAACGGCTGAACCAGCTGGGCGACGCCGTCATCCTGGTGCGCGAGGAAACCTCGCCTGAGGACATCCACGGCATGCACGCGGCGCGCGGCATCGTTACGGCGCGCGGCGGCATGACCAGCCACGCTGCGGTCGTGGCGCGCGGCATGGGCCGTCCCTGCGTCTCCGGCGCCGGCGAGATTCACATCGACGAACGGGCAGGGACCTTCACCGCGCGCGGCCGCACCTTCAAGGCCGGCGAGGTCATCACCATCGACGGCTCGAAAGGCGAGGTTCTGGACGGCGCCGTGGCCATGATCGAGCCCGAGCTGACCGGTGATTTCCAGACCCTGATGGCCTGGGCCGACAAGGTCCGCCGCCTGAAGGTCCGCGCCAATGCCGAGACCCCGCTGGACGCCAGGACCGCCCGCGGTTTCGGCGCCGAGGGCATCGGCCTGTGCCGCACCGAACACATGTTCTTCGACGACGAACGGATCGCCGCCGTGCGCGAGATGATCCTAGCTGACGACGAACAGGGCCGCCGCGCCGCCCTGGCCAAGATCGAACCGTTCCAGAAGTCGGACTTCGTCGAGCTGTTCACCATCATGGCCGGCCTGCCGGTCACGGTGCGCCTGCTGGACCCGCCGCTGCACGAGTTCATCCCGCATACGGACGAGGACATCGACGCCCTGGCCGCGACCAGCGGCATCGACGCCGCCAAGCTGAAGCGCCGGGCCCGTGAACTGCACGAGACCAACCCGATGCTCGGCCACCGCGGCTGCCGCCTCGGCGTCGCCTATCCCGAGATCTACGAGATGCAGGTCCGCGCGGTTCTGGAAGCCGCCATCGAGGTCAAGAAAACCTCGGGCACGGCCCCGATCCCCGAGATCATGCACCCGCTGGTCGCCCTGGGGCTGGAGATGAAATACCTGCGCGACCTGACCGACCGCACGGCGAAAGACGTGTTCGAAAAGGCCGGCGACAGCGTCGAATACCTGGTCGGGACGATGATCGAACTGCCCCGCGCCGCCCTGCGCGCCGGGGACCTGGCCGAACACGCCCAGTTCTTCTCCTTCGGCACCAACGACCTGACCCAGACCACCTTCGGCATCAGCCGCGACGATTCGGGCCGTTTCCTCCAGGCCTATATGGACAAGGGCATCTTCGAGACCGACCCCTTCGTCCGCCTGGACCAGGACGGCGTCGGCGACCTGATCCGCATCGCGGCGGAGCGGGGCGGGGCCGCGCGTCCCGATATCAAGATGGGCATCTGCGGCGAACACGGCGGCGACCCGTCATCGATCGCCTTCTGCGAAACCGTCGGCCTCGACTACGTCAGCTGCAGCCCCTACCGCGTCCCCATCGCCCGCCTGGCCGCCGCCCAGGCCGCGCTGAACGTCGAGCGCGAGAAGGATCGGTAGGACCACTCGCGATGCTCGCGGGCGCTCAAGCCCTCTCCCACAAGGGGAGAAGGGCTTTCGCTCCTACCCCTTCCGCATCTCGTCCACGCTCCAGGCCCCCGGCCCGGACGTCACGAAATACAGGAACACGAAACAGAACAGGATCGCCGCGTCTCCGCCGTTGACGGCCGGATAGGGCGAACTCGGCGCGTGGGCCATCCAGTAGGCGACCGCCATCATGCCCGACAGGACGAACGCCGTCGGCCGGGTGAACAGGCCCAGCACGATCAGCAGGCCGCCGAAGGTCTCCAGAATGCCGGCCACGCCCATCAGGCTGGCGATCTCCTGCTGGCCGGGCTGGGCGCCGTCGGGAAAGCCGAACAGCTTTATGATCCCGTGGGCCATGAAGGTCACGCCCGCGACGATGCGCAGGATCGCCAGCGCCTCGGGCTGCCAGCGTGAAAGCGATGCGGTGTTGAAGGACGCCATGATGTTTCGTTCCCGATGATGAGGGTCTGCGTTGACGCGGTGCGGCCCATCCAACGACGTTACGCCGGATGGGCCGCCGATCAAGGGGCGGTCAGGCCGCGTCGACCAGGACGATCTCGGCGTCGTTGACGGCCGTGACCGTGATCGTCGCCTCGTCGGAAATGGCCGCGCCGTCGCGGGCGTTCAGGCGAACGCCGTTGACCTCGACCTCGCCGATGGCCGGCACCAGATATCCGCGACGGGCGGCGCCCAGCGGATAGGTGGCGCTCTCGCCCGCCTTCAGCGTGGCGCCCACGATCCGCGCGTCGGTGCGGATCGGCAGGGCGCCCCCTCCCGCTTCGCTGACATCACCCTCGAACCCGGACGCCAGAACCACGAACTGGCCCGCCCGATCGCCCTTGGGAAAGGGTTTGGCGCCCCAGGCCGGGGCCTCGCCCCGTTTCGTCGGTTCGATCCAGATCTGGAAGATCCGGGTCAGAACCGGTTCGGCGTTGTATTCGGCGTGGCGGATGCCCGTGCCGGCGCTCATCACCTGGACGTCGCCCGCCTCGGTGCGGCCCTTGTTGCCCAGGCTGTCCTCATGGGTGATCGCGCCTTCGCGGACATAGGTGATGATCTCCATGTCCGAATGCGGATGGGGCGGAAACCCGGAACCGGCGGCGATCTCGTCGTCGTTCCAGACCCTCAGATTGCCCCAACTCATCCGCGCGGGGTCGTAGTAGTTGGCGAAGGAAAAATGGTGTTTGGCGTTCAGCCAGCCGTGGTCGGCTCCGCCCAAACTGTCGAACGGTCTGCGCTCGATCATCGTCGTATCTCCGGCCGCAGGACGTCCCGCCGCGCTTGCTTGGACGATAACATAGGGGCTCGGGCCACAACTGCAACAGACATGGTGACGAATAACGCCTCCTCCCCGTTCGCCGCTTGGCGAATGGGGAGGAAACGCCGGCGCGGGTCTTACCGCGCCAGATCGTAGGTCCCGGTGATGTCGATGCGCACGGTCAGCTCGCCGGCCGCGACCGGGGTCTGGGCGCTGTCGGCCATGGCCATCCGGGCGCCGGAGTACAGCACCGGCGGCTGGGGCTGGTAGCCGCCGCCCTCGTTCAGCGAGCGGATGCCGCCCAGTTCGACGCCCAGGGCCTGGGCGTACAGACGCGCCTTGTCCTGCAGGGCGCGCACGGCCAACTGACGCGCCTGATCCTCGGCGGCCTTGGGATCGCGCAGACCGAAGCTGATGCCGTTGATCTGGTTGACCCCGGCCGAGACCACCGCATCGGCGGTCGCGCCGACCTTGGTCAGGTCCATGATCTGCACCGTGACCTGGTTCGACGCCTGATAGCCGCGCAGGCGAGGGGGCTGGTCCTGCTGATAGTCGTACTGGGCCGACAGGTTCAGGCCCGAGGTCTGGATGTCGCGGTCGGCGATGCCGGCGCGGCTCAGGGCGGCGAACACCTCCTGCATGCGGCGGGCGTTGTCGGCCATCGCGGCCTGGGCCGTGGGGGCCTCGGTCTGGACGCCGAAGGTGATGGTGGCCATGTCGGGGGCCGCCTTGACCTCGCCATAGGCCGACAGGTTCAGCGCCGGCTGCTGCGCCATCGCATGAACCTGCATGGGCCCGGTCGGGGCCGACTGGGCGAAGGCGGCCGGCGCGCCGAAGGCGGCCAGGGCGGCGCCGATCATCAGGGCGCGCGGCATCAGGGCGCGCGACATCAAAGTCTGGGGCGTGCGGTTCATGGAAAACTCCTCATCGAGAACGATACCTGGGACGACCCCGTTTCTCTGCGCGGGCCGTGGCGGAACCTTGGCCTTGAACGGCTGAACCTCACGGAGGATGCGGCCGACAGGATTCGTTCACCTGCGTGAACTCGCCGACAGGCTCGCCGCTCTTTCGCCTCGCTCCGACCCCTGCTAGGCCGATCAGCCGCCACCTGGGGGCGCGTAGCTCAATGGTTAGAGCCGACCGCTCATAACGGTCTGGTTGGGGGTTCGAGTCCCTCCGCGCCTACCAGTCGCCCTAATAGCGCGGCCCGAGCACGATCGGCCCGCCCGGCGGGGGCCTGGACCCGATCCCGCCTTCGACCGAAATCCGGGCCCAGATCGGGAAGAACGAGCCGCGCGCGCGGCGGCAGGCCCGGTTGCCCCCCCATCCGCCCTGCGACCACCGATCATTGCCGCGATAGCGGGTGTCGTTGATGTAACGGCCTTCGCAGTCGTACCAGCCGTCGCCCCGGCCATAGGCGGAATAGCCGTCGATGTTGTAGCCGTCGTTGTAGTAGGGCTCGCCCAGATACCCTTCCTCCTCGGCCCACCACTGCTGCGGATAGGGCGAGGAATCGCAACGATACGACCGTCCCTCGTTCGGTCCCCACGACAGGCTGTAGCGGTCGCGATAACGCCAATCCAGCTGGGGCCGGCACAGTTCGCTGTGCGTCCAGACCCGGCTGCCGGTCTCTTCCACCGACGCCCGGCCTTCACTGGCGACGGTCGTCCTGACGCGGGAGAAGACGTTGTTGGTGATCACGGCTCGCCCGGCCAGGGCCAGAACCCCGACGGAGTTGGCCCGGATCCGGCTTTCGCTGACGGCCACCTCGCCGTTGTACAGCACCACGCCGTTATCGGCCTTGCAGATCCTGGTGTCGGTGATCGAAACCGACGCCCCGTCGATGGCGACGCCCTCCGAGTATCCGCAAATCCGGCTGAACGAGACCTCGACCCGGCCGTAGTCGCGGCGGGCCCGGACCCACAGGCCGATGGCGCGCGGTCCGAAACTGTTCGGGCTTTCGACGCCGATCAGGCTGACCGCTTGCAGCCGCGAGGGTTCGCCGTCTCCCGGCGTCAGCTCGATGCCCGACTGGGCGCCGGTCACCACGGTCTCATAGGCGTTCAGCGTGGCGCCGTCGGCGATGATGGCGGGCGAGACCGTCTGGGCGTCGATCACCGTGTCGCGCATGTCCACCAGCCCGCCGTCGGCATAGATGGCGGCCTCGTCCCCGGTGTGGCGAATGCCGACGCGGCTCATCACGATCTGGGCGCCGTAGCCGACGATGCAGGCGGCGTCGCCGGCGCGCGGCGAGGCGATGACCAGATCGCGGATTTCCACCCGCACGCCCTGGGCCGCCGTGATGCACGGCAGGCCGTCCGGCGCCTGCAGCGTGATGGGCGGGTTCTCGTTCCAGCGGCGCGGGTCGAACCCGCCTTCGCCGATGATGGTCAGGGGCTTGTCGACGTTCAGCCACCCGACGCAGGCGCCGCCGCGCGCCCTCAGGATCAGCGTGCCGCCGGGGCGCACCCGCTGCACCGCGTTCTCGACCGCCCCCGTTCCCGGATTGCCGCCGCAGTCGACCAGCACGATCTCCTCGCCGCCGCCGGGCGAATAGGGGGGCAGGGGGGTCGGCCGCCAGTCGCGCCGATGGGTTCCATAGTTCCAGCGCCGATGCTGGCGAACGCGGCCCTGGCGCGCCGGCGGATCCAGCAGCAGGCCGAAGTTCGGCCGGGTCTGGCTCTCGACCCGGGCCGCCGTCTGGGCCTCGGCTCGCGGGGCGGCGACAATCGTTCCTGCGGCGATCGCCAGGGCGGAGAGGGCGACGGTCAGCGTCTTCATCGGATCAGCCCCTCCTTAGCGGCGCTGCGAGCGGGAAACCTGGGCCAGGACGGCCTGCAGGCGGGATGCGGACGGACCAAAGCCCGCCAGCGCCGAATCGATACGGAAGGCGACGGCCTCCGCCTTGTCCTGATCCGCCACCCCGGCGACGCCGAGGGCGAAATAGGTCGACATGGCGAATTTGGCCTCGGGCGATCCCTGCTTGTCGGCCTGGGAATACCAGTGGAAGGCGCGGGCGTAGTCGGGCGGCACCCCGATCCCTTCGGAATACATCACCGCCAGAACCAGCTGCGCCTCCGACGACCCGTTGATCGCCGCCAGCTGGATGGCGCGCACCATCTCCACATAGGACAGGCGCGATTCCATGTTGTGGCCCAGCATGGCCTCCAGCGTCTGCACCTGACGCGCCGACAGGGCGTTCGGCGCATTGGCGACCGTCTCGGTCACACCCAGGTATCTCAGCGCCCGTCCGACATGGACGAAAGGCAGTTCGGTCATCCGGCCCAGGGCGTATTCATAGGCGTCGCCGCGCGGACGGCTCTCGTCCGAGAAGGGCACGCCCGAGGCCGGGGCGTCATTGGGATAGAATTCATAGGGCGGCACCCACTGGCGCGCCTTGGCCTCGACGAAGGCCCCCGACCGCGACCGGCTGGGGGACGACCGCTCGAAATCCTTCAGCAGCACATAGGCCCCCACGTCGCCCGTCTGCACCGCCAGGTAGTTGTAGAGATAGGCGTCCACGTCATTGCGGGGGAACAGGCTGACGGCGGAATAATAGCCGCCGGGGCCGCGCCGGCGGTCGGGCCGTCCCGAGGTCTGACGGCCCCAGGCTTCGCGCGCCTGCGGGTTGTCCTGCGGTTCGCCGAACGGGCCGTACAGGGCGTCATGCAGGCGCGCCAGCGCCCGGAATCCATCCGCGTCCTGGGTCGACAGGACATAGATGATCCGGTCCCGGACCTGTCCCTGTTCCTCCATCGTCATCCGCGACAGCTGCCCGTCCAGCCGGTCATAGGCGACGTGGCGTTCCCAGGCGCGACAGTCGTCATAGCGCGAGACCGACCGCCAGCCGCCGCCGAACAGGCCGCCGCGATCCACCCGGTTGATCGGCGCATAGCCCTCATGATTGGCCAGCGCCATTCCGGTCCAGACCGCGCTCTCGATCGGGTCCTCGATGTTCTTGTCGGTGGCGCGCAGGGCGGCATAGCGCGAGCCCAGTTCAAGCTGCGCGAAGAAATCGCCCCGGAACGCCGCCCGCCGCAACTGGCGCAGACCCGCCTCCTGGGCGTTGAACTCCGATCCGGTCACCGACTGCGGTCGGGGGCAGGCGTTCGCGGCGGCCGTATCCCGTCGCCAGAAGGCCATGTTCTGGTCGCTGCAGCTGGCGACGGCCCCGGCGGTCACGGCGAGCACGAGAATGGCGGCCACCGCCATGATGGGGCCGCGCAGGCGGGCGCTGCGCGAACGGTCGTCATCTCTGGCGTCGCGATCGCGCATGCAACTCACCCCGTTTCCACCCGGCCTCGCCGAACTTGACCGTTAACCATTTCCCAAACCGACGGTTTGGTCCAGTGAACTTCGGCGCTTGGTTAACGCTGGTTTGCGACAAAGCGTTGCCGCAAGAGGGCGGAAATCAGACGCCCTGCGGATTCGTCCACAGAAAACAGCGTTCTACGTCTTCTGCTCCGGCCGCCCGTCGCAATTCCGGAGTGTCGCTCCTATATCGCGCCTTCCGATTTTCGATCCGCCGGAGCCTGAATGTCCTACGTCGCCCGCGACGACCGCCCCGTCGACAAGGCCGCCCGCTATCTGGAGGTCGAGGCCGAAATCCTCGCGGTTCTGGACGGAGAGCCGAACATCGTCGCCCGGATGGCGACGGTCTCCTCCATGCTGTCGGACGCTTTCGAGGACTTTTTCTGGACCGGATTCTACGTCGTCGATCCCGGCAAGGACCGCGAACTGGTGGTCGGCCCCTATCAGGGCACGCTGGGCTGTCTGCGCATCGCCTTCGGACGCGGCGTGTGCGGCGCGGCCGCCGAAACGGGCCAGACCCAGATCGTCGACGACGTCCACGCCTTTCCCGGCCACATCGCCTGCGACGGCCGCACCGAAAGCGAGATCGTGGTCCCGGTGTTCGACGCGTCCGGCGCCCTGATCGCCGTGTTCGACGTCGACGCCACGCGCAGGTCCGCGTTCGACGGCGTGGATGCCGATGCTCTGGAGCGGTTGCTGGGCAAGGTGTTCGGCTGACGCTTCCCTCTCCCGCAACGGCGGGGGGTTCTGCTAAACGACCCCATGCGTATCGGAATCGACTTCGGCGGCACCAAGATCGAGGCCGTGGGCCTGGATGAGACGGGCGAGGTTCTGGCCCGACGCCGCATCCCCAATCCCGGCGCCTATGACGCCGCAATCGCCGCCGTCGGCGACCTGATCGCTTTCATCGAGACCGAGACCGGCCGCACCGGCTCGGTCGGCATGGGCACGCCGGGGTCGGCCTCGCCCCGCACCGGACTGATGCGGAACGCCAACTCCACCTGGCTCAACGGCCGGCCCTTTCGCCAGGATCTGGAGGCGCGGCTGGCGCGTCCGTTCCGGCTCGCCAACGACGCCAACTGCCTGGCCCTGTCGGAAGCCACCGACGGGGCGGCCACCGGCGCCCGCGTCGCCTTCGCCATCATCATCGGCACCGGCTGCGGCGGGGGGCTGGTCGTCAACGACGCCCTGGTCGAGGGCGCCGGCGGAGTCGCGGCCGAGATCGGCCACATCAGCCTGCCCTGGGCCACGGCGGCCGAGGCGCCCGGTCCCGAATGCTGGTGCGGCCTGCACGGCTGTCTGGAAACCTGGGTCTCCGGTTCCGGCTTCCAGCGCGACCATGCCGCCGTCACCGGCCAGACCCTGGACGCCGCCGCCATCGTCGCCGCCGCGCGGGCAGGGGACGCCGCCGCATCGGCCAGCCTGGACCGCTACGTCGACCGTCTGGGCCGCGCCATCGCCACGGTGACCAATCTGGTCGACCCCGACGTGATCGTGCTGGGCGGCGGCATGTCCAACGTGTCCGAACTCTACGACCGCCTGCCCGCCGTGGTCGAACGCCACGCCTTTTCCGACGCCTGGGCCGGCCGCATCGCCCCCGCCGTCTGGGGCGACGCCTCGGGCGTCCGCGGCGCCGCCCGGTTGTGGCCGCTCTAAGCCAGCCCTTCCCCCGCTTGCGGGGGAAAGCGGTCCGTCTTCGGCGCAGCCGAACAGGACCGATGGGGGAACCTTCCCGTCGGGAGGGACGCACAAAACTCCCCCCATCGTCACGCGTCTCGCTCCGCTTGACGACGCGACACTTCCCCCGTGAAGAACGGGGGAAGGGCTGAAGCAGCCCTCCCATCGTGGCAGGGAGCGCGCTAAGTCATCGCCAACGGGAGACCATCCATGACCAACCGCACCCTCGTCGTCACCGGCGGCCACGGCATCCTGGGCCAGTCCGTCGTCAGGGCCGCCCTGGCTCAGGGCCTGAACGTCGCCATCATCGACCACGCTGCCGGCGAATCGGCCCCCGACGGCGCGCTGGAGGTTTCGGGCGTCGACCTGACCGACCCCGCCGCCGCCCAGGCCGCGATCGACAAGGTCGCCGGACAGTTCGGCGCCATCGACGCCATCGCCAATATCGCGGGCGGTTTCGTCTGGCAGACGGTGGACGACGCCAAACCCGCCTGGGACCGGATGTTCGCCCTGAACCTGACGACGGCGCTCAACACGTCCCGCGCCGCCCTGCCGCATCTGAAGGCGTCCGCCGAGGGCCGGATCGTCAACGTCGGCGCCGCCGGTGCGCAAAAGGCCGACGCCGGCATGGGGCCCTACGGCGCCTCCAAAGCCGCCGTCCACCGCCTGACCGAGGCCCTGGCCCAGGAGCTGAAGGACACGTTCGTGACCGTCAACGCCGTCCTGCCCTCGATCATCGACACGCCCCAGAACCGCAAGGACATGCCCGACGCCGACCCCGCCAGATGGGTCGCGCCCGACGATCTGGCCCAGGTCATCCTGTTCCTGGCCTCGCCCGCCGCCCGCGCGGTGACCGGCGCCCTGGTGCCCGTCACCGGCCGGGTCTGAGCATGGACCTGCTGCGCAGCCTGCTGTTCTTGCCCGCCTCCAATCCGCGTGCGGTCGAAAAGGCGAGGGGGCTGGCCTGCGATCTGGTGGTTCTCGATCTGGAGGACGCCGTCGCCCCCGACGCTAAGGCCGCCGCCCGCAACGCCGCCGTCGAAGCCATCCAGGCCGGCGGCTTCACCGCCCCGGTCGCCGTCCGCGTCAACGCCCTGGGCACGGAATGGGGCGAGGCCGATCTGGAAGCGCTCGCCGACCTGCCCCTGGCATGGATCGTCGCGCCAAAGGTCGACGACCCCGGCGCCGTCGACGCCTATGAGGCCCGCATGCCCGCCGACGCCGGCCTGATCGCCATGATCGAGACCCCGGCCAGCGTGCTGAATCTCCGCGCGATATCCGCCGCCGGCGGCCCGCTGAAGGCCCTGATGCTGGGCGTCAACGACCTGTCCTCATCGCTGGGAACCGGGCCCTCGCCTGACCGCGAACCGCTGAAGGTCTGGATGGCGGCCACGGTCGCCGCCGCTCGCGCGCACGACCTTCTGGCCATCGACGGCGTCTTCAACCGGCTGGACGACCCTGAGGGCTTCGCCGCCGAATGCGCCCAGGGCCGTCTCTTCGGCTTCGATGGAAAAAGCCTGATCCATCCGAACCAGATCGACGCCGCCCACGCCGCCTTCTCGCCCACCCCGGCCGAGATTTCCGCCGCCCAGGCCGTCGTCGACGCCTTCGCCGCGCCGGACGCCGCAGGGCAGGGGGCCATCCGCGTCAACGGGGCCATGGCCGAACGCCTTCATCTGGACCGGGCGAAGGCCCTGCTGGCGCGCGCCGCCGCTTGCCGATAGAGAAAGCCCTTCCCCCTTCGCCGGGGTTGGGCGGATCAGCCGCCGGACGCGTCGTTTGAGTTCTCCCGCCCCCAATAACAAGCCGCCTGTCCGCGCCTGGGTCTGTTCGCCCGGCATCCTGAAGGCGCCCTTCCTCGACGTTTTCCTGCCCGAACTCACACTGGTGGCCAGCCCGTTCGCGCCGGTGGACGCCGTCGTCGGCTGGGGCCTGAAGCGGACGTCCAAGGCGGGTCGCCGTCGCGCCGAAAAACAGGGTCTGCCCTATCTGGCGCTGGAGGACGGTTTCCTCCGCTCCATCGGCCTGGGCGAGACCGGCGCCGCCTCCGTCAGCCTGATCGTCGACGACCTGGGCGTCTATTACGATGCGACCCGCCCGTCGCGTCTGGAACAGCTGATCCAGACCGCCCCCGACTGGTGCGACGCGGCCATGCACGCGCGCGCCCGCGCCCTGATCGACCGCATCGTCGCCTCGGGCCTGTCGAAGACCAATATGGGCGGGCCGCTGGACCCGTCGATCCTCAGGCCCGGCCCCCGCATCCTGCTGGTCGACCAGACCGCCGGCGACGCCTCCATCGCCCACGGTCTCGCCGGTCCCGACAGCTTCGCCGACATGGTCCGAACGGCCAGGGCCGAACATCCCGACACCCAGCTGATCGTCAAACGCCACCCCGCCGTGGCCGCCGGCAGGAAGCAGGGCTGTATCGCCGCCGCCGACCTCGACGGCGTCACGGTGCTGGACGCCGACGTCCGCCCCGCCGACCTGCTGGCCCATGTCGATCAGGTCTGGTGCGTCACCTCCGCCCTGGGGTTCGAGGCCCTGCTGCGCGGCCTGCCGGTCCGCTGCTTCGGCGCGTCCTTCTATTCCGGCTGGGGCCTGACCACCGACGCGATCCAGACGGGCCGTCGCGGCGTCGCCCGCGATATCGAGGCCGTCGCCGCCGCCGCCCTGATCGCCTACCCCCGCTACGTCGATCCGGTCACCGGCCTGCGGTGCGAGGTCGAGACCGCCATCGACCGGTTGATCTGCTTCCGCACCCGCGCCCAGCGTCTGTCCGGCTACTGGGCCGGGGTCGGCTTCTCGCCCGCCAAACGCCCGCCGATCCGTCGCCTGTTGAACGGCCCGCGCACCACGATGCGCTATTTCGCCTCCGCCAGCCGCGCCGCCGCGAGCGCCGAGGCCAACGACGGCCGCCTGATCTACTGGGCCGGCAAGGAGACGCCCGAGATCGCCGCCGTCGCCGCCGCGACCCCCGCCCCGGTGGTCCGCATGGAGGACGGTTTCATCCGCTCGCGCGGCCTGGGGTCCGACTTCTTCGGCGCCCTCAGCGTCGCCCTGGATGATCAGGGCGTCTATTACGATCCGACCGGCCCGTCGCGGCTCGAAACCCTGATCGAACAGGGCGGCCAGTCCCCCGAAACCCTCGCCCGCGCCGCCGCCCTCCGCAGCCGCGTCGTCTCCGCGGGCCTGTCCAAATACAACCTGGCCGCCGGGTCCGTCCGCCCCGACTGGCCCGCCGACCGCCGGAAAGTCCTCGTCGTCGGCCAGGTCGAGAACGACAAGTCGATCCTCAAGGGCTGCGGCGACATCCGCACCAACTCCGGCCTGGTCCAGGCCGCCCGCGCCGACTTCCCGGACGCCTGGCTGATCTACCGCAACCATCCCGACGTGATGAACGGCAACCGCCCCGGCATGCTGGCCGCCTCGGCGATGAAGGAGGTCGACGCAGTCGCCGACGGTCTGGACATCTCCGACTGTCTGGACGCCTGCGACATCCTGGCGACCCTGACATCGCTGTCGGGGTTCGAAGCCCTGCTGCGCGGCAAGACGGTCGCCGTCTATGGCCGGCCCTTCTTCGGCGGCTGGGGCCTGACCCAGGATCGGCTGACCTACGAGCGTCGCACCCGCCGCGCGACGCTGGACGCCCTCGTCGCCGCCGCCCTGATCGAATACCCCATCTATGTGACGCCGGACGGCTGGCCCTGCGAGGCCGAAGACCTGGTCACCGCCCTGATCGCCGCCCGCGACCAGCCGCCGCCCGCCGCCCCGCCGCATCAGATCGCCCGCTGGTGGAAGGGCGTCACGGCCAGTCTCGACCGCCGCCCCCCACCGGCCTATTGAGAGCGCGACACATCGACCAGCGAGGGCGCGAAACGTCCCTCAAGTAGCGAGGCTCCGCGAGCCGAGCGTCAGGGACGGCCACCCGTCCCTCAAGCAGCGAGGCGCCGCGCGCCGAGCGTTAGGGACACCCGCCGTCTTGACCCACGCAGTTATCGCCGCCACCGGCCTGTTCACCCCCGACCAGTCCATCTCCAACGCCGAGCTGGTTCAGGCCTACAACACCTGGGCCGAGCGCTGGAACGCCGCCCACGCCGGTCAGATCGCGGAGGGCGACGTCGCCGCCCTGACGCCCTCGTCGGTCGAGTTCATCGAGAAAGCCTCCGGCATCAAGAGCCGCTTCGTGCTGGACAAGGCGGGCGTCCTCGACCCCGACCGCATGGCCCCCCGCATCCCCGAACGCGGCAACGACGAACTGTCGATCATGGCCGAGATGGCGGTCGCGGCCGCCCGTCAGGCGATCCAGGCCTGGGGCAAGCCGGTCAGCGAGATCGGCGCCGTCCTGTGCGCCGCCTCCAACATGCCGCGCCCCTATCCCGCGCTCGCGGTCGAGATCCAGCAGGCCCTGGGCATCGAGGGTTTCGGCTTCGACATGAACGTGGCCTGCAGTTCCGCCACCTTCGGCATCAAGACGGCGGCTGACTTCATCGCCGGCGGCGCGACCAAGGCCATCCTGATGGTCAATCCCGAGGTCTGTTCGGCCCACCTGAATTTCACCGACCGCGACAGCCATTTCATCTTCGGCGACGTCTGCACCGCCGTGATCGTGGAGAGCGCGGAGACGGCCGGTCCCGGCGGCTGGGACGTGCTGGGCACGCGGCTGAAGACGGTCTTCTCCAACAATATCCGCAACAATTTCGGCTTCCTGAACCGCGCTGAACGGGCATCGGCAAGCCCGGCCTCAAGCAGCGAAGCGGTAGGCCGGCAGACGGACAAGCTGTTCGTCCAGCAGGGCCGCAAGGTCTTCAAGGACGTGGTGCCGATGGTCTCGGACATGATCGTCGACCACGCCGGCGACCTGGGGATCGAACCGACCGGCCTGAAACGCCTGTGGCTGCATCAGGCCAATATCAACATGAACCAGATGATCGGCCGCAAGGTCCTGGGCCGCGACCCCACCGAGCAGGAGAACGTCATCATTCTGGACGACTACGCCAATACCTCGTCGGCCGGATCGATCATCGCCTTCCACCTGCATCAGGACGGGTTCGACCCCGGCGACACCGGCCTGATCTGCAGTTTCGGCGCCGGTTATTCGGCCGGAACAGTGTTCGTCAGAAAACGCTGAGAGCCGTATTCACAAATCTATGACCCGTCGAACACCGGCTTAGCTTGCGCTTTGGCTCGGAACCTGTGACCAATCGGCCACCACACGCCGCTCAAGACCCGAGGGGACCGGATGAGCCAAGCGCCCGACAAACAGCCGAACTTTCTCGAGACCCTCGCGCGCGACGTCGCGTTGGTGCTCAAATCGCTGGGCGGATCGGCCCACCAGAGCGTGGTCATCGACTGCGTCGCGGCGCTGAAGCGTCAGCGCGGCGAACCCGTCACCCAGGATCTGCGCAGCGCCGTGGTCGAGGCCTTCGAACGCTATTCGGAGTGGTTCACCCGTCCGTTCGGCGAGGGCTCCATGCGCTGGGCCCTGATCGCCGAGCCCGGCTGAAAAGACCTTTCAGGCCGGCGGCTTCAGCCGCGCTCGATCGCTGACAGGACCGTCGCCGCCATCGCATTCAGCGGTGTCGGAATGGCGTGAACCCTGCCCAGCCGGGCGATGACGCCGTTTCGCGCATCCCACTCCATCCGCCGCCCCGCCAACCGGTCCGCCAGCAGCGAGTTCACCGAATCGGCCGGAGAGGTCATCGCCCGCTCGACCACCCAGTCCGGCAGGTGATCGCCCAGGTCCGCCCCGACCGCGCGCCCGACCTGGACGCATTCCCGCACCATTCCGCGCATCAACTCGGCCATCCCGTCCGCCCGTACGACGCCGCCGGGCAGGCCGGTCAGAGCGTTGACGGCGCCGGCGCAGTTCAGGGCCAGTTTGGTCCAGGCGGCCGTGGTGAAGTCCCCCGTGGCGGATGCTGCGATCACGCTGTCGGCAAACAGGGCCGCGAAGGCCTCGCCCGCATCGCCCGCCGGCACGACGACCGTGCCTTCGCGCCGTTGCTGGATCCTGCCCGGCGCGCTGCGTTCGGCCGGGATGTCGACGATCACGGGCAGGATGCGTCTGGCTTCGACGAAGGGGCTGAACCGTTCGACGTGTTCGACCCCGTTCTGGAACACCGCCACATGGGTCCGATCCCCGACCAGCGGCGACAGCCATTGCGCTGCGTCTGCGGCGTCATAGGCCTTGGTCGCCACGACCACCCAGTCGACCGGACCCGTCACCTGACCCGGCGCTGTGATGACCCGTGGCGTCGCCTCGACCCGTCCGCCGTCCGGCAGTTCGATAACCAGTCCCTGAAACGGCGTCCGCGCGCACACCGTCACCTCGGCCACCCCACGGCTATGCGACAGCCACGCCGCCACCGTTCCCCCGATGGCGCCCGGCCCCACCACGGCCACTGAGGATTTCGAAGTCATGGTCTCACCCTACAGGTCTTTCCGGAGGCGGAGCGAACCCGGCCCGAAAATCCGTACATCCCGCGAGCGGGGTCTCCGGTTCCGGACATCCCCGCGACCGCGCCCGCCCCCAGTTCCGTGCATCCCCGCGAAGGCAGGGCTCCAGGTTTGAGCCGGATCGCAGCCCCATCCTAGTTCCGTGCATTCCCACGAGAGCGGCCCGCCCTTAAATTCCGTGCATCCCCGCGAAGGCGGGGACCCAGGTTTGAGCCAGAGCGCCGCCGCCAACCGGGTCTTTCAACCCGTCACGCGTGCGCGCCTGAGCAATAACCTGACCACCGAACGCCCCGCCAAAACCTGGGTCCCCGCCTTCGCGGGGATGCACGGTGGTGGGTATCGGAGGCCGGTTCATCCGCAACCGCCCCGATTTCCCGCACCTTTTCAACGCCCGTCCACTTTAAACCCTGTCCGAACGCGCCCTGCATCCAACACCGGTTATCCTTCTCCCCGGTCCCGTCGCTGGGGAAGGGCGCAAGGCCTTGCGAGCTTGTCGCGGCGGGAACGGAGGGAGCGGGGGTCTGCAAGGACCGGCGGTCGGGGGCTGTGTCTCCCGGCCCCGGACCTCGCGGACGATGGGGGCGTCAGCCCCCAGGAAAGACGGTCAGCAGGAAACTGGCCGTGTTCAGGGGATCGGCCATGCGAGGGGCCGACCTTCCCGCCGGGGGCTTGTAGTCGGCAAGGCGTTAAGAGCGTCGCTGGTTCGGGACTGCAACGCGGTCCAGAGCCGACAGCACCCGGTCAGACCTTCCGTGCGGAGCGTTCACGCGATGCCGAAACACATATTCTCCACGGTCTCCGGGCGTCGCGCCCGGACGCTCCGCCCGCCCTTCTCACCCCGTTCGCAGCGGAAGAGCGTTGACGCGTGGGCGTTGCGCCTCTCGCCCCCTGACACGAAGGCCGTCATGTCCCGCATCCGAAACCGTAATCCCGTCAGCCCGTCGGCCGTCAGGTCGCCGTCCCCCGCCGCCAAGCGTCGCGTGGCGGCCATGCGCGCCGAGATCGCGGGGCGGCTTTCGGACCTGCGGGGGATCATCAAGGCCAAGCGGGCCGAGGCCGGGCTGGATCCGCTTCCGGATTCGCCCGGCCTGGACGATCCCGGTCAGAGCACCCCGATCATCGAGGCGACCAGCGGATGGCGGACGATGTCGCCCTCGGCCAGACGCACCACCGAAATCTCCGGCACAGCTTCCAGCCGGGTCGCGATATCGCCCAGTCCCGACAGCGACGGCAACAGGTCCGTCTGACCCGGATCGCCCGTCACCACCATGGTCGAATGCCAGCCCAGCCGCGTCAGCAGCATCTTCAGCTGCACATAGGTGCAGTTCTGGGCCTCATCGATGACGATGAAGGCGTTGTTCAGCGTGCGTCCGCGCATGTAGCCGACCGGCGCGATCTCGATCAGGCCCTCGGCCATCAGCGCCCCGACACGCTTCATCGACAGCCGGTCGGACAGGGCGTCGTAGAGCGGCCGCAGATAGGGGGCCAGCTTGTCTTCCATCGCGCCGGGCAGGAAGCCGATCGATTCGCCGGCCTCGACCGCTGGGCGGCTCAGCACGATGCGCCCGACCTTGCCGGCTTCCAGCGCCTCGACCGCCTTGGCCACGGCCAGATAGGTCTTGCCCGTGCCTGCGGGGCCGAGCGCCACCGTCAGGTTGGAGGTGTCGATGGCGTTCAGCAGTTCGGCCTGGCCCTCGGACTTGGGTTTCAGCGTCTTCAGATAACCCTGCTCGCGGTCGTCGTTCGACGGATGCGGCGACCACCCCCCACGGCTCGCCCCGGCGCCCGAATGGCTCGGCAGGCGGCGAACTTTCTGGTCCTCGCCGTATCCACGGGTGTCGAAGGCGCCGTCACGGCCGGATTGACGCTTCAGGGCTGCACGCTTGGTCATCGTTGCCTCACAGTTTGGGGAGACGCCGCCCGGACAAGCCGATCGGCTTGGGGCATGAAAAAAGGCGATGCTGCGAAAGCATCGCCTCGAACGAGGGTGGGAAGAAAGGAAGAGGCGGCGTCACGCCGTCCGGGGTCGGAGATGTATCCCACATCCAGCGGCGACAGCCGCCGTTCACCCGAACGCATCACACACGTTCTCCAGGCTCTGGCCGGACCGGGATTGATCCGGCTTCGGATTCGGGGCCGAAATGACGGTCTCGAATCGCATCAACAGAATGATGCTATCGTGGTTTACGAAGGGTTAAACCCCTCATTTGCTTGAGAATAAGGTGATGTTTCCATGACGATCTATTCGCTGGCGGACAAGAAACCGCAGCTTCCGCCGCAGGGCGAATACTGGATCGCGGACAATGCCGTGGTCATAGGAGACGTGATTCTCAAGCCCGGCGCCAGCGTCTGGTTCGGCGTCACCATTCGCGGCGACAACGACCCCATCACCATCGGCGAAAACTCCAACATCCAGGACGGCAGCGTCCTGCATTCGGATCCGGGCGAACCCCTGACCATCGGGGCCAATGTCACCGTCGGCCACATGGCCATGCTGCACAGCTGCGAAATCGGGGACAACACGCTGATCGGCATCGGGGCCGTCGTTCTGGGACGGGCCGTGATCGGAAAGAACTGTCTGATCGGGGCCAACGCCCTGATCACTGAGGGCAAGGTCATCCCCGACGGTTCGCTGGTCATGGGCCAGCCCGGCAAGGTCGTTCGTCAGCTGGACGACGGCCAGATCGCCGCCCTGACGGCCTCGGCCCGGCACTATGTCCAGAACTGGAAACGCTACGTCGCGGACCTGCGCCAGACCTAGGCGATTCGCCGCCCGTCCAGCGCCGCCAGCGTCAGCGACGCCCGGCCCGCGCCGCCGACGCCGACCGACAGTCGCGCCGTCATCGGTCCGACCGGCTCGGTGCGGCGCGCCTGTTCGACGGCCGGCTGATACAGGCCGATCAGCCGATCCGGCGTCCCGTCGGCCCGTCTCAGCGGCGCGATCACGATTTCCAGAACGCCCCTCAGACGATCCGCCTCGGCCACCATCACCACCGGCCGCGCTTCGCGAAAGGTCTGAACCACGGCGCCGGCGACCAGAGGACGGCTTTCCGGCGCCCACAGATCCAGCCACGACAGGCCTCGCATGGGCTGTCCGTGCAGGCTCTCGATCCAGGCCCCCGCCAGCCGAAACGTCGCACCGGCCTCGACCCGGTCGGCGCTGAACAGCTGCGGAACCAGCCGCCCCAGCCTCAGCGGCTCCAGGGCCTCGCGCGCCGGAATCCGCGCCGCCTCGGGCAAGGCGGCCCAGTGGTCGATCAGCGTCTGCGTGCCGGAATGGAACATCGTCCTCGCCTTCGGCCGCGACGGCGCAAACCCCGGGCCGCGGTTCTGGCAACGGAAACGAAAGGCTTTTGCCTCCAGATGTCGGGTTGGACCGGTCCGCGTCGCGCGGGCCGCAGTGACGAAGTTTGCAGGAGCCCAGCGCATGCGGGTGCGGATCAAGACAAGGCTGGCGGCCATCGTGGGGGCATTCGCCTTCTTCGGCCTGGCCAATGCCGCCAATGCCCAGTGCGATCAGGGCTGCCAGCCGCCGCCCCCCCCGTGCTGCGAACCGCCCCCGCCGCCTCCACCCCCTCCGCCCCCGCCGCCGGACTGCTGCTCGCCGCCAGGCCCGCCGGACTATCCGCCGGGGGGAAACGTCAACGTCAACATCGCCATCGCCAATGCGGGCGCCAACGCGGGCGCCTCGGCTTCCGCCCGCGCCGGGATCAACGCCCGGGTCGGCGGCTACGGAAATGTCCGCGGCGGCGGCGGCGGCGCGGCCTATTTCAACGTCGACCAGCCCTATCCCACGGTCATCCAGGGCTTGAACGTCGAGGCCGGAGCCGTGTCTCAGGTCATTCGCGTGCCCTACGAAGCTCGTCGGCGCTGGGAAAAGCGGGTCGTCATCCAGGCCTTCTGCATCGACGACCGCAACGTCCCGCACCCGGCCTCACAGGTGACGCCCGACCGCGAGATCTACGACAGCTACGAAGGCGAACTGTATCGCTGCATCGCCGGAACCCGGCTTCAGGTCACCTGGGCCGAATGGTCGGGCCAGGTCAGCTTCGATCACGGCGAATCGTTCTTCTGCCAGAAGGGCGAGGCCTTGTGGCGCGACCGGGGCGGGTCGATGATCTGCAAGCCCCAGATCCAGCAGCGCGACTGCAACGAGCGCTCGCTGCTGCGCCGCTACGGCGCGGGCATCAAGATTCTCGTCTGGATCCGCGAGGAAACCTACACCGAATACCGCGAGGAAGTCGTCCAGCAGGCCGGCTCCTCCATCGTCGGCGCGACCATCATGCTGGACGGCGGCGTCGGCGGCCGGGTGTTCTGAACGCCAGACAACGGCACGTTCAGTCTGGCTGCATCGCCGACCGTCTAGAGTTGCATCGTCGGTTCATCGCCGGCGATCCTGAGACGACTGGCCCCGGAGCGAAAGCTCCGGGGTCTTTTTCCGTCACTGGGCGGGAGCGTTGACCGAAACCACCGAGGCGCGCCACGCCTTGTCGTCGACCAGCCACCGCTGCGCCGCCGCCTGCATGTCGGCCGGCGTCAGGCTCTCCAGATCGCTGATATGGGTCGTGATCTGCACCACGGCGTCGGGATCGGTCCCGACTTCGCGCAGTTGCCCCAGCCAGTATTCGTTGCCGGCCTGGCTGCGGCGCAGGGCCTCGATCTGCGGCGCCCTGGCCCGGTTCAACTCGTCGTCGCTGATCGGCGTGTCTCTCAGCGAGGCGGTGATCGCGTCCACGGCGGCGAAGAAGGCGGCCTGGTTCGCCGGCGTCGTCTCGGCCGTCACCGAGATGGAGCCATAGCCGCGATACACGTCCGACGAGGACGATCCCACATTCGGGCTATAGGCCAGGGCCTGCCGCTCGCGGACGTCATCCAGCACGCGCAGTTCCATGACATTGGCCAGCAAGCTGGCGGTGCGGGCCTCGGTGCGGTCGCCGACGACATCTACGGTCGGCCAGGCGACATAGCCCAGCGCCTGCTCCGCAGGCCCATTGTGCGTCAGCAGGATCGGCTCTGAGGTTCCGGCAGGAAATACCAGTACATCCGCCCCCTCCGGCGGTGGCATTTCGGGCCCGCGAGAGGGCAGGGCGGCCAGGGTCGCGCCGACAGCCGCGATCGCATCGTCGACGGTCACGTCTCCGACCATGACGATCTCGACCGGCCCCTGGCTCAGGGCCTGCTTCAGGTCGGCGCTCAAACCGTCGTTGGTCCAGCCGGCGACGGCTTCGGGGGTCGGGAAGGCCTGCCGTTGATCCCCCGAGGCCAGAAGGCCGCCGGACTGCACCCCGAACGCCCCGCCCGGCGTCGCCATCTGTTGGGCCACGATCTGCGGGAAGAAGCCCTTGAACTGCTCGAACGGCGCCGGTCGCAGACCGGGATCGGTCAGATAGGCGGTGAGCAACTGCATCTCCAGCAGCAGGTCCTGCGGTCGGGTCGCACCGGCCAGGCGATAGGCGTCTCCGTCCACCCCGAAACTGGCCGACGCGATCCGACCGCTCAGCACCCGGCTGATCTCGTCGGCCGTCAACTGTCCCAGACCGCCAGCGGTGAAGGTAAACGACGCGATGCTGCGCGCATCCGGCCGATCGACCGGCAGGCCCAGTTCGCCCAGACCGGTGCGGAGGCTGATCAGGATTTGCTCGTCACGGAACTCGGTCGGCTTCACGGTCAGGCGCGTCCCGTTCGGGAAGATCACGGCCGTGGCTCCGATCTCCGTGATCTCGCGTCGTTCGCTTGGCGTCGCCGGTGTTCCGAACTCGGCGTAGGGCCAGTTCAGCGCGGCCTGAGCGGCCGGGGCGGACACCGGGGCGGCCAGGGACGACTCCAGCATGGCCGTCACGGCGGTCTCTCCGCCGTCGATCGGTTCCGGCGTGCTGACCAGCGCCAATGGCCCCTGTCCGGCGAAGACGGCCGCGACGGCTGCGTCCACCGCTTGCGGGCTCAGGCCATCGACGGTCGCGTTGAACAGTTCGAGATTCGTCTGCGGCGTGCTGAACACCCGGTCGTCGTTCGTCGCGTTCAACAGGCCGGCGGCCAGAGCCGGCGTGGTCCGCGTGGCGGCGGACGCCACGGCGTTCTCCAGCCCGGTCCGGCCGTCGGTGATTTCGCGGTTCAGTTCGGTCTCGGTCACCCCGAACTCGACCAGGCGCCGCTTCTCCTGTTCGATGGTCTCCAGCGCACGCTGCAGTCCGCCCGGATTGAAGGCCGCGGCCACCGTGCCGATCTCCAGGCTGTCGAACAGGGTGCTGGTCGATCCGCCGGCGCCGATGAAGGGCGGATTGTCGGCGCGCGCCAGCTCGCCCAGTCGCCGGTTCAGCACCGCCAGTCCCAGGCTCCGCAGAATGCGAGAGCGACGCTCGGCCACGGTGTCGGGATCCAGGTCCGGGGCGGACACCCAGTTCAACTGGACCGAAGACTGCACGCCCGGCTCGACCAGAATGCGGGTGTCGGGGCCGCGTGGCGCGACCTCGCCCAGGTCGGGCTCGGGTCCATCGGCGGCCGTGGGCCGCCAGCTTCCGAAGGCGCCCCGCACCTTGGCTTCCATTTCGTCCACATCGAAATCGCCGACGGCCACAAGAGTGGCCCGCGATGGACGGTAGTAGGCGTTGTAGAATTCCACGAACCGTTCACGCGGCGCGGTGCGGATCACGTCCAGATCGCCGATCGGGAATCGCTGCGAGACGCGCTGGCCGGGCGCCAGCAGGGCGAACTGGGCCTTGGCGGAACGCAGGCCGGGGGTGTTGCGGGTGCGTTCCTCGCCCACGATGACGTTGCGCTCGGCCTCGATCTGGTCAGCGGCCATCAACGCCTCGGAGACCTGTTCGCGCATGATCCTCAGCGCGGCGTCCACCGTCTCGTCGTTCGTGCGCGGCAGCTCCAGCTGATAGTAGGTCTGGTCGAAACTGGTCGCCGCGTTGGTGTCGGCCCCGAAGGCCAGACCCAGCCGCTCCAGAATACGCAGCAGCTCGTTCTCGGGGATATTGGTCGTTCCGTTGAACGCCATATGCTCCATGAAGTGGGCCAGCCCCAGCTGGTTTTCGTTCTCCATCAGAGACCCGGCATCGATCCGCAGTCGCAGGGAAGCCTGTCCGGGCGGGGTGGCGTTCCTCAGGATCGCATAGCGCATGCCGTTGGGCAGGACGCCGAATCGCACAGCAGGGTCGGCCGGGATATCGCTGGCGGCCTGGGGCCACGGATCGGACGGCGTCACGGCTTCGGCCGTCGCCGCTGTCTGCGCGCGGGCTGTCGAGGCGATCGGCGCCGTCAGAAGGGCCAGACCTGAAACGGCGGCGAGCAGAAGGCGACGAGAATCAGACATGCAGGCTCCAGACGAAACGAAGGCCGGATCCTGCGCGGCGGACCCGGTTCGATCAGAGCCTTACGTCAGTTCGACGGGCCGGACACGTAGAAGGTTGCGCTATTGCCAACGGCGTTGGCCCCGGTGATCACCGTGCGGCCCGCGCCACGGACCGTCGTGCTGGCGTTGGCCGACACATTGCCTGCGTTCGTCTGATCGTTGGCGACGTCCATATAGCCGTCGCATTGGGAACAGGCGTAGCCGGTGACGGCGTTCCCCGTCGCCTCGGCCGCGACATAGGCGTCATAGCCGTTGGTCCCCGCGAAGCTGGCCGAGGCCTCGACCCCGCCGGAGTTCACCTGGGCGTTGTCGATCTGAAGAAAGACGTCGTTGTTGCCGACGGAGACCTGGTTGCCCGCACCCGCCGCATTGGCGGTGGCTGCCCCGAAATCGTAGCTGGTGACGACGCTGGAGGCGCGGACCTGGGACAGGTTCGACTGATCGGTCGTCATCACGACCGAGCCGCCCTGGTTGTACGTCACGGTCTGGTTGGCGGTCGCTCTCGCCCGTCCCGCCAGATCCCAGGCATTGCCGGCGTTGGCGCTGGTCGAGGCGGTGACGATGTCGCCGGCCTGACGCTGGCGGACGGTCAGGGCCTGGCTGGCCCCCCCGCTGGCGTCGGAGCCGGAGTTGACCCCCACGGCATTGCCGAGCGACTGGCTGATGAACTCCGCAGGCGCCGGGATGTACTGCATCTCGGCCAGGGTGTCGGCCCGCACGCCCGCATCCGAGCCCTGGACGATCACGCCTTCGATGCGAGATCCGGTTCCGCCGAGCGTGACCGTACTGGCGATGGCGGTGGTGCTGACCGAGGCCCCGCCGAGCAAGCGGGGGGCGGATCCGGTGATCAGGGCCGAGGCGGCGACCTCGGACGGTCCGACCTGCTGATCCGATTCGATCGCCAGGTCGGCGCCGTAGGCCCCGGCGGCCAGAACGTTGCCGCGCGCCTGGGTCGAGGCGTTGACCGGGCCGCCCGTGTCGCCTTCCAGACCGACGGTGGTCGCGGCGCGGGTGTTTCCCTGCATGACCTGCGACGAGGTGACGTCCAGGCGATCGTTCTGGACCGAGCCGGACAGACTGTTGCCCTGGGCCGCGTTGTTGACGGCGACTTCACCCTGCGCGTCTTCCACGTTCAGGGTCTGGCCGCTGATGACGTCGCCGAGCTGAAGCTGCTGGTTCAGGACGATCGAGCCGTCCTGGGCTGACGCCTCAGTAGCGACCGCGGCGCACAGCGCCGTCGCGGCCATCATGCCAGCGAGACGGATCGGCGCGAGTCTGGCCATTGTTCGTTCCCGTGTTGTCATAGGCGGGATAGAACCCGCCGGTCGCCCCCACCGTGTTCAGCGGATCGTTCGAGGCGTTCAGGCAGACCTCAGGCCCCGGCGCGCCATACAGATTCGCCATCATCTCCAGCGTCGCCCGCTCGATCAGAGCGCGAACGGCCAGTTGCACCGGCTCCATCCCGCCCGTCCCGGCCGAGACGTCGAAGACGTTGCCGTTCAGGAAGTCGAACACGCCGGCGGAGATTTCTCGGCCGATGATCTGCTTCTGGTAGGAAATGACATCGACCACCTCCAGCGTCGTGGTCTGGACCAGCCGCAGGTCGAGGGCGACGTTCATGACGTAGATCTTGCCCTGGATCAGGCCCGAGCCCGGCTGATCGGTGTCCGTCTCGCCCACGCCGGCGTCGAAGCCGGCCGAGCGGATATTGTAGTTCACCTCGGTGATGCCGCCGACGAGGTAGAAATCCGACCCCGGCACCTGACCGGCCAGGATGCGGCGATAGTTGGAATCCGCCGGGGCGTTCGGGCCTTCATCGCCGATCAGGCGGTTGTTGGCGTATCGAAGCTCCAGCTCCGAGATCGAGGTATCATAGCGTTCGACGACCCGCGCGCCGGACTTGGCCAGGGCCGAGGTCGCCATCAACGAGGCGCCTTGCGTGACCTGACGACCCCCGTCGGCCGAGACCGAGCCGGTATAGTCGCTGATCCGGCCGACCGCCATGCGGGGGGAGGGCAGGTTGTAGCGACGGGCGTAGTCGGCGAGGCAATAGAGCGCCGTCGAATAGGGCGTGGGGTTCGCGGTTACCGGCGCATTGCCGATCGGACGGGCGTAGTTGCCGCCCGGTCCCGCGACGGGGCTGACGCAGGCCGACATCAGGGATGCGGCCGCCAGGGCGATCCCTGCGGTCCTCAGTTTGGAGCCAACTCTACGTTCAGTCATTCGAAGCCTGTCAGGGTGCCGGTCAGGTCGGTGCGGGCGCTGACATCGCCCGTATTGGTCTGACGTGAGTTGACGATGACCGTGTTGTGGCTGCCCTGGACCACCACGTTCAGATTGTTGCCGATCGCCGTGGATCCGGCGATTGTCGTGCCTTGGGTCCCGCCGGCGCCGGAATAGGTCTGGGACACGCCGCCGGACTGGCGCGAATAAGCGGACTGTCCGGCCTGGATGATGCCGTCGACGATCAGGCGGTTGCCGTTCGCGTCCCGCGTGGAGCCGGTCTGGGCCGTGCCGACGGCCTGGCGGGCGCCGCCATAGCCGTTCTGGAACTGCGCCGCTCCGCTGGAGCCGCTGACCTGGGCCAGGGCCGCGTCGGGCAGGGCGGCAGCGGCGAAAGCGACCGCGAACAGGGCTTTGGGCGTCCTCTTCATGGGCATTTCGATCGATCCAACGCGAACAACTTCAACGGTCGCCGAGCGCGATCCGCGTCCCAAAGTGGGATATGGTTATTAAGAAGCGCTTGAGATCGTCGGCGGCCCTGCGCATTTGATGCGGATGGAGCCGCTTCCCGGCCGAATCGACGGCCCGCCCGCAAACGAACCAATCTTCAGAGCGCCGCTGCTGGCGGTGCTCGTTGCCGCGTCCATGCCGGCGCTCTACTTCTTTCAGAGCCGATCCGCCGATGACTGGCGCGGACTGGCCTTCGCCCCCATCGACCTGAGCGATGGCCGCTATTCGGGGCTGGCGACCTCGATGCTGGTGCACGGGGGTTGGGCGCACGCGCTGATGAACGCCGTGGCGGCGCTGACGTTCGGAGCGCCCGTCGCCCGCCTGTTCCCCGGTGCGATCGGGGTCGGCGTGTTTCTCGCCCTATATATTGTGTCGGGGGTCGCCGCCGTCCTGGGTTACGCGCTCGTGCATCCCGGCGATCTGGTTCCGGTCGTCGGCGCATCGGGCGCGGTGTTCGGCCTGATCGGCGCCGCGACGCGGCTGCTGGGCGGGGCAGGGCGGGTGCTGCCGCTCACTTCACGGCCCGTCATCATGACGTCGCTCGCCTGGATGGCGGTGAACGCCGTGGTTGGGTTGATCGGCTTCGCTCCGGGTGTCGAGGGCGCGCGAATCGCCTGGGAGGCGCACGCATTCGGCTTCCTGTTCGGCATTCTGGCCATCGGTCCTCTCGCCCGCCTGTTCGCACCCCCCGACGAAAGGTTTGATTCGGCGGCCGGTCTGGGCGATCCTTCCGCCTGAAGAGGCCTCGGTCCTTCGGCCGGCGGCCGCTCCCAAGAACCATTAGGGAAGGAGCCGCTCCGTGCTGGTCGCAGAAATCCTCAAGAGCAAAGGCGGCGACGTCTTCAGCGTCACACCCGACATCACTCTCGCCGACGCGTGCCGCGAGCTGGATAGCCGACGTGTGGGGGCCCTTATCGTCTGCGACGGCGACCGGGTCGTCGGCGTCATCTCCGAGCGGGACGTGGTCAAGGCTGTCGCTGCCGACGGCGCCGCCGGACTGAAGCAGCCCGTATCGGTCTATATGACGCGTGACGTGATCTTCGCCGAACCCGGAGAAACCGTGGCGATCCTGATGGGGCGGATGACCGACCGGCGGATCCGCCACCTGCCTGTCCTGAAGGACAGCCGCCTGTCCGGCGTCATCTCGA
This sequence comes from Alphaproteobacteria bacterium, assembly GCA_018820205.1. Lineage (GTDB taxonomy): Bacteria > Pseudomonadota > Alphaproteobacteria > Caulobacterales > Caulobacteraceae > Brevundimonas. Next base: position 729 of record JAHJOK010000036.1, on the reverse strand, counting down.
TCGGGGACGTGGTGAAATGCCAGATCGCCGAGGCCACGCAGGAAGCCGAAAGCCTGCGCACCTATATAGCGGCGGGCTGACGGAACTCGTCGAACCGGACTCGACGTAAATCTTCGTCCGCCACGAAAATGCCGCTTGCGGACAATGGGGCGCGTCCGTATATCCGCCCCTCGCTCGGAGACGGGCTGGCCGCCGGGGCCGCGGGGACGCAAGTCGCCAAGGTCCGGGCGGGAAATAAGGGGCCAAAAACCTCTTGCTTCCTTCGCCGGTTTTACATAGTCTCCGCGCTCCAATCGAATCGTCGGAAACGATACCAGAGGGAAGCCTCTCGCTTCTCCCGTCGGTTTTTTGCGGCCCGAAAGCCTGGCTTTCACGGTTTGCAGAATGGCTGAAAAGCCCGGTTGACACGAGGTTCGACCTTCCTTAGGAAGCCGCCTCCGCAGCCCTCCGGGGCCGCACTGCAGACCGAGGTTCTTCTTTAAAAAGAACCGCTTGACGCAGAAATCGGAGGCGACTACATCGCCGCCTCCGCCGACCTTCGGGCCGGTGACGACGTCGAAAAGTTCTTCGAAAGAACTTGTTGACACGGACTTCCGAGGCGACTACATCGCCGCCTCCGCCGCTCACCGGCGCTAAACAGTGGGGCCGGTTCTTCCGGTCTTGGTCTTTGAAATCGTTGATTTGGAAAGAGAAACGCAGGCGGCGGTGTCCTAGCGATGACCAGTAATG
>JAHJOK010000035.1 GCA_018820205.1 Alphaproteobacteria bacterium | reverse complement strand
GTTCGGCCTGTTCATCGGCCTGGACAACGACATCGACGGCATGGTGCACCTGTCCGACCTCGACTGGTCGGTCTCGGGTGAAGAAGCCATCCAGCGCTATCGCAAGGGCGAAATGGTCAAGGCCAAGGTGCTCGACGTCGACGTCGAGAAGGAACGCGTCTCGCTGGGCATCAAGCAACTGGCCGGCGATCCGGTCGGCGAGGGCGACACCTACAAGAAGGGTCAGACCGTCACCGTCACCGTCACCTCCATCGAGTCGGGCGGCATCGAAGTGAAGTTCGGCGAAGACGACGCGCCGGTCACCTCGTTCGTGCGCAAGTCGGACATCAGCCGCGACCGCAATGAGCAGCGCCCCGAGCGTTATGCCGTCGGCGACCGTGTCGACGCCCAGATCACAGGCATCGACAAGGCCACGCGCCGCGTCTCGGTCTCGATCAAGGCCCTCGAAATGGCCGACGAGAAGGAAGCCATCGAACAGTTCGGCTCTTCGGACTCGGGCGCCTCGCTGGGTGACATCCTGGGCGCCGCCCTGCGCGAGAAGGCCGGCAAGGACTGATTTCCCTGTCGAACTGAGAAATGGGGGCGGCTGGAGCGATCCAGCCGCCCTTCTTTTTGGGCCGAGACGCGCCTGCCCGGCCCCAACCCGCGATCGACGACCTGCGTTCCGTGTACGGTCGCGGACAATTAATGATCTTGCCTGACGGAAACTGATGATCAGGCCTTTTTCGCTCCGCGCGCGAGGGCTAGGGTGGCCCTGCAACCGGTTTGAAGTTGCACCCGTATTTGCTTCAAGCTGGGCAGGAAGGGACGGGGCTGGATATGATCAAGTCCGAGTTGATCGAGAAACTGGCGGCCGAGAACACGCACCTGACCCATGCTGAGGTCGAGCGTGTGGTCAATGTCGTCCTGGGTCGAATGACCGAGGCGATGGCCGATGGGGGTCGCGTCGAACTTCGCGGCTTCGGCGCGTTTTCCGTACGCGCCAGACCCGCCCGGGCCGGACGCAATCCGCGAACCGGCGAAACCGTCGATGTGCCGGCCAAGTCGGTGCCGTTCTTCAAGAGCGGCAAGGAACTGCGCGAGCGGCTGAACGCAGGCGACGACGTCTAGTCTCAAGGCGCGGCAGAGAGAGGTCTCCATGGGTCTGCTGACCGAGTTCAAGGAATTCGCCGCGCGCGGCAATGTCGTCGACCTGGCGGTCGGGGTCATCATCGGCGCTTCGTTCGGCAAGATCGTCACCAGCCTGGTCGAGCAGGTGGTGATGCCCCCGATCGGTCTGGCCCTGGGCCGCGTCGACTTCTCCGAGCTGAAATGGGTGCTGGCGCCCGAGGATCCCGCGACCGAAGCGATCGAGGAGGTCGCCATCCAGTACGGCGCCTTCATCAACACCGTGGTCCAGTTCGTGATCGTGGCCTTCGTGGTCTTCCTGATGGTCAAGGGGATCAACCGGCTGCGGCGCGCCGAGGCCGCCAAACCCGATCCCGCCCCGGCCGCGCCGACCCCGACCGAGGCCCTGCTGACCGAAATTCGCGACAGCCTGAAGGACCGGCCCAGGGTTTGATCGTGTCGGCGGCCGATCAGGCCGTTCGGCGGGCTTCGGCCCCAACCGGCACAGGTCTCTGGCAGATGCCGTAGTCGCCGTCGAACGGCGTTGGCGCCCAGCCATGAACGCCGGGGGTTCCGGGTTCGAACTTCACGTGACAGTGGCCCCATCCGCCCTCATGCCGGGCCGAAAAGACCAGCGGCCCCAGTCTGCGCAGCAGGTCGTCGTTGACGGTCTGGATCCTGACCTTGGCGGCGCCCAGGCCGTGGGCATTGGCCAGCAGGGCCTCCACCAGTTCCGGGATGGCCGCCGGCTCGTCCTTCAGGGCGACGATGTCGATGATCTCCAGCACCGGCGGTTCGATCGGGTTGTTCTTGGCCGGCATGGCCATGGCATAGCCGGTGATCGCGCCGTCACGACGGTACGCCAGCACCAGCGGCTTCAAGGTCAGGTCGGGGTCGGACAGGCGCCAGCGCAGGACGGCGGGACTGCGGTCGGCGATCAGCCGTCCCTCGGCGCGCAGGGCGGTCCAGAAATCGGCATAGGCGGACCGGTCCGACAGGTCGTCCAGAACGTGGATGCCGTCAGGCAGGTCGAGTTGCGCCGGGGCCGACAGGCGCGGGTTCATCAGCCGCTCGCGGGCCGGATCGATCAGCTGAGGCGCGCGTCGGTCGACCTCGCGCCACAGGCGGCCTCCCGCGCAGGTCAGGGCGTCCACGCGCCATGCCAGTTTCAGGTCATGCGTGGCGCGCGGCCAGGCGACCATGTCGTACAGCTTGTAGATCGGGCTCGAGGCCGGATTGGCGTTGAAGGTGTAGCGGGCGAACATGCCGGGCTGTTCGACGAAGGCCCGCAGCAGGCGTCGGCTCTGGCCCTTGGCCCGGGGCAGGACGATGATCGAGAAACCCGTGGCGCCATGCAGCACGTCGCCGCCGCGATGGAACCGCTGGACGAAATTTCCGGTGAAGCCGCACGGCTCGCCCTGATCGCTGGCGATCAGCCATCCCGCGGCGGCGTCGCTCTCTATCCGGGCCGGGTTGCCGGCCAGCCAGCGCCAGCCGGCCTCGGACCGGCGCGGCCAGCCGACCACCCGATGCAGGCCGTTGATGGCGTCATGGTCGCCGTCTTCTATCCTTCGAACCGTGAAGGTCATCGCATCTGTCCTAAGGCGAGAAATTATCGCCCCTCCGGCACGGGCCGTGCATGGCCTGCGCCATCTGAATGGGACGGTGAGGAAAACACCCATAGATTGAATAATCGTGCATGGGCGCAAGGGTGGTGATTCGGATTTGACTCCTCATGAATGGGAACAAATAATGAACATCGAGGTTTTGATCCGCCATGTCCGCCTGCCCGTCCTCTGTCCGAAACCCTGTCTGTCCCGCCCTGTCCCCGTTGGCAGAGGGGCTTGAGGAGGCGTGCGCGGCGGGTCCGCGAGATATGGCGGGCGCCCTGACCTTCATCCTGGCGCGTGCCGGCCGGGCCTCCCCGCGCGGCGCGGCCCTTGTCGCCCCGCGAAGCTGGATCCAGGAACATGGCCGTCCTTATGGCCCCGGCCTGGCGGCGTTGGGGCGGCGCGACGGCTTTGTTCTGGTCACGACCCGGACCGAGGCAGAGGCCCTGTGGGCGATGGAGCAGGCGCTGCGATCCGGGGGGCTGGATGTGGTTCTGGGGGCCGTCGACGCCGCCGAACTGGCCCAGACGCGCAGGCTGGAGTTCGCGGGCCGAGACGGGGCGTCGTCGGGCGTTCTTCTGCGCGGTCGCGCCGGCGATCTCAGCGCGGCCCGACGTCGGTGGCGTATTTCAGCCGTGGCGAGCGCGCCCGAACCCGATGATCGTCGCGCCCCGGGCCGCGCGACCCTCAGCGCCGAATTGACCCGAAGCCGGACGGAGCGTCCCGGCGTCTGGATGCTGGAGCAGGATGATGAGACGCATCGTCTCCGTCTGGCTGATCGACTGGCCGGTGACGGTCCGGGCGCGGTCGGCCGGCCACACGCCGCCTGACCCCTTCGCCGCCGATGCCGGGCCTCACGCCCTGATCTTGCGCACCGCGCGGGGAGCGATGATCCATGCGCTGAACCCCGCCGCCCGGGCGCTGAACCTGTCGCGCGGTCAGACCCAGGCCGACGCCCTGGCCATGATCCCGCATCTGGTCTGTCATCCGGCCGATCCCGTCGCCGACGCCCGCGCTCTGGACGCCCTGGCGATCTGGGCCGAGCGCTGGTCGCCCTCGGTGACGGTCGATCCGTCCGACGGCGGGCTGGAGGGGCTGTTCCTGGACCTGACCGGCGCGACCCATCTGTTCGGCGGAGAGGCGGAAACGGTCGCCGCCATCGAACAGCGTCTCGGTCAGGCGGCCATCCGCGCCCGTTGCGCCATGGCTCCATCGCCCGGCGCCGCCTGGGCCCTGGCGCGCTGGGGGCAGGGCGTCCGGATCGCCACCGACCAGACCCTGGGCGACGCCCTGGCCCCCCTGCCGGTCGAGGCGCTGCGGATCGACGACGCCGCCCTGAAACAGGCGCGCCGGTTCGGGCTCAAGACGATCGGGTCGCTCTATGCCATGCCTCGCGCGGGTCTGGCGCGCCGGTTCCGCGACGGCGCGGGGGTCGGTCTCGTGCGTCGGCTGGATCAGGCGCTGGGCGCGACCGCCGAAGGCCTGACCCCGACCCGCGCGCCTCCTCGTTATCGCGGCTGGGAAGCCTATGCCGATCCCCTGACCGACACCGCCGGGATCGAGGCGCGCCTGCCGGACCTGTGCGACCGTCTGGCCCGGACGATGGAGGGGGACGGGCAGGGGGCGCGGGCCCTGACCCTGACCGCCTTCCGCGTCGATGGCCGCACCAGCGCCGTGTCCGTCCGCATGGGCCGCGCCCTTCGCGAGGTCTCCATCTGGATGCGGCTGTTCCGAGAGACGGGCATCGAACGCATCGACCCCGGCTTCGGCATCGACGCCCTGATGTTGACCGCCGACACCGAGCCGGTGATTGCCCTCCAGACCGCCCTGGGGGACGAGGATCAGACGCGTCATGCCGAAGGCCGGGCCGCCCTGATCGACCGTCTGTCCGCCCGCCTGGGAGAGGCGGCGGTTCAGATCGCCACGCCTCAGGGGTCGTGGATGCCGGAACGGGCCGAACGCTGGCGACCCGCCCTGACCGCCTCGCCTCGTCTGACGGACGGCGTCGCCGATCCCGGCCGGACGCGCCCCCTGCTGATGCTGGACCCGCCCGAACCGGTCGAGGCCATCGCCGAACTGCCCGATGGCGCCCCCGCCCGTTTCACCTGGCGGCGGGTCTCGCGCCGGGTCGCCCGCGCCGACGGCCCCGAACGCCTGTCGCCCGAATGGTGGCGGCCCCGCCCCGACGGCCGTCAGGTCCGCACCCGCGACTACTACCGGGTCGAGGACGATCAGGGCCTGCGCTACTGGCTGTTCCGCGAGGGGCTTTACGGCCCCGAATACACCGGCGCGCCCGACGAACGCCCCCCGTCCTGGTGGATGCACGGGATGTTCGCATGAGCGCGCCGGATTCCGTCTGGGACGGCCGCTACGCCGAGCTGGGCGCCCTGACCAATTTCAGCTTTCTGGAGGGGGCGTCCCATCCCGGCGAACTGATGATCCAGGCCAAATCCCTGGGTCTGTCGGCCGTGGGCGTCGCCGACCGCAACACCCTGGCCGGCATGGTCCGCGCCCTGATGGCGGCCGAGGATCACGACATCCGGCTGGTCGTCGGCGTGCGTCTGGCCTTTCTGGACGGGACCGAACTGATCGTCTTCCCCCGCGACCGCCCCGCCTACGGCCGCCTGTGCCGCCTGCTGACGATGGGCAAGAGCGAGGTGCTGGATACGCAGGCCGTCTCCTCCCCGTCGCCTCTCGGCGATGGGGAGGGGGACCGCCGACGCGACTCAGCGGCGGGGGTGGAGGGGGCGACTCCGTCGTCTGAGGTTGACGGCGTTTCATACCTGCGGCTGGTGTCGCCCCCTCCGTCACGGCGCGAAGTCGCGCCGCGCCACCTCCCCATTGGCCAGGAGGCCAACAGGGAGGAGACGGCGCCCGACCGCATCACCAAGGGCGAGACCCGCCTGACCTTCGATCAGGCCGCCGCCTTCGGACAGGGGATGATCGCCCTCGCCGTCGCCCCCGAAATCCCCGACGCCGCCTTCGAGACCCGGCTGTCGGCCTGGCGGGCGGCCTGGCCAGACACCCTGTATCTGGCGGCCCAGCCCCTGTGGCGCGGCGGCGACCGGGCGCGGCTGAACCGGCTGGCGGCCATGGCCGACCGCACCGGCGCGCCCCTGATCGCCACCAATGCGGTCCTGTATCACCACCCCGATCGCCGCCCGATGCAGGACGTCCTGACCTGTATCCGCGAGGGGAGCACCATCGACGCGGCGGGCCTGCGGCTTCAGGCCAACGCCGAACGCCATCTGAAGCCGCCCGAGGCGATGGCCCGCCTGTTCCGGGGGCACGAGGCGGCGCTGGCCCGCACGATGGATGTCGCCCGCGCCTGCACCTTCTCCCTGCGCGAGCTCAGCTATCAGTACCCGGACGAACCGGTCCCCAACGGCTGGACCGCCCAGCGTCGCCTGATCCGGCTGACGTTCCAGGGCGCCCGCGAACGCCTGGGCCGCGACGCTCCGGTCCCTCTCGACATCCGCAGGAAGATCGTCCGTGAGCTGAAGCTGATCAAACAGCTGAAATATCCGAACTATTTCCTGACCGTGCACGACATCGTCGACTGGGCCCGTCATCCGGACCGCGCCATCCTGTGCCAGGGGCGGGGCTCGGCGGCCAACTCCATCGTCTGCTTCTGCCTCGGCGTCACCAATGTGAACCCGGCCGAACAGGACATGCTGATCGAGCGGTTCATCTCGGCCGACCGGTCCGAGCCCCCCGACATCGACGTCGATTTCGAACACGAACGGCGCGAGGAGGTGATGCAGTATGTCTATCGCCGCTACGGCCGCGACCGGGCGGGCATCGTGGCCACCATCATCCACTATCGTCCGCGTTCGGCCATCCGCGACGTCGGCAAGGCACTGGGCCTGACCGAGGACGTCACCGCGCGTCTGGCCGACACCGTCTGGGGCTCCTACGGCTCGGAGGTGAAGGACGACCATGCGGCGCGCGCCGGCGTCAGTCGCGACGACGCCCGGATGAAACTGGCGCTCGACCTGACCGCCGAATTGATCACCTTCCCCCGCCACCTGTCCCAGCATGTCGGCGGCTATGTGCTCAGCCAGACCCCGCTGGTCGAGATCGTCCCCATCGGCAACGCCGCCATGGCCGACCGCACCTTCATCGAGTGGGACAAGGACGACATCGACCATCTGAAGCTGATGAAGGTCGATGTGCTGGCGCTGGGCATGCTGACGGCCCTGAAGCGCGCGTTCCGCATGATCGAGGCCGCCTATGGCCGCGCGCTGGAACTGCACACCGTTCCGGTCGAACGGCCCGAGGTCTACGACATGCTGTGCGCCGGCGATTCCCTGGGCGTCTTCCAGGTCGAGAGTCGCGCCCAGATGGCCATGCTGCCGCGTCTGCGACCCCGGGTCTTCTATGATCTGGTGGTCGAGGTGGCCATCGTCCGGCCCGGCCCGATCCAGGGCGACATGGTCCACCCCTATCTGAAACAGCGCGCGGCCCGCCGGGCGGCCCAGGGTGCGGGCGTCGCCTTCGACATCGACTACCCGCACCCTGCGCCCGAACACGGATCGAAGGACGAACTGCGGCTGATCCTGCACAAGACCCTGGGCGTGCCCCTGTTTCAGGAACAGGCCATGCGCATCGCCATGGACGCGGCGAAATTCTCGTCGGCCGAGGCCAACGGCCTGCGTCGCGCCATGGCCACCTTCCGCCACATGGGCACCATCGGCGGATACGAGGAAAAGATGGTCGGCCGCATGAAGGCGCGCGGCTATGACCCCCAGTTCGCCGAGCGCTGTTTCAACCAGATCAAGGGGTTCGGCGAATACGGTTTCCCCGAAAGCCACGCCTGTGCCTTCGCCCTGCTGGTCTACATCTCCGCCTGGGTGAAATGCTTCTATCCCGAGGTCTTCACCGCGGCCCTGCTGAACAGCCAGCCGATGGGATTCTATGCCCCGGCCCAACTGGTTCGCGACGCCCGCGAACACGATGTCGAGGTGCGCCATCCCGATGTGAACTCCAGCGATTGGGACGCGACCCTGGAACCCCGACCCGGTCATGACCGCCACGCCCTGCGGCTGGGCTTTCGCTCCATCGACGGCTTCAGACAGGACTGGGCCGACACCATCGTCGCCGCCCGCGCCATCGCCCCCTTCCGCGATCTGGAGGATCTTCGCATCCGCGCCCACCTGCCGCCGTCGTCCCTGGACCGTCTGGCCGAGGCGGACGCCTATGGATCGCTGGATCTGGGTCGGCGCCAGGGCCTGTGGGCCGCGAAGGGCGCGCCTCCCGCATCGACGGCGCCCCTGTTCGAGGCCATGGGTCTGGACGAGGCGGACGGATCGCCCCCCGCCACCCTGCCGCGCCTGACCGAGGCGGAGGAGGTCGTCGGCGACTACCAGTCGATCCGCCTGTCGCTGAAGGGCCACCCGGTCGCTTTCCTGCGCGAGCGCCTGACCCGGGCCGGGGCCATGACGGCCGAGGCCTATAAATCAGCAAAGCAGAACCGCCGCGTCTCCGTCGGCGGGGTCGTGCTGGTGCGCCAGCGGCCGGGGTCGGCCAAAGGCGTGGTCTTCCTGACACTCGAGGACGAGACGGCGGTGGCCAATCTGGTCGTCTGGCCCGACGTGTTCGAACGGTTGCGCCCCGTCGCCATGGGCGCCCGGATGGTGCTGGCCACCGGCCGGGTCCAGCGCGCCGAAGGCGTGACCCATCTGGTGGTCGAGGACCTGATCGACTGGACCCCCATGCTGGGTCATCTGTCCACCGACCCGACCCCCGGATCCGGCCACGCTCCGGCTCGGGGCCGCCACCCCCGCGACGTCCGCATCCTGCCGGGATCCCGGGATTTCCATTGAACCCACCCGCCCCCGCTCCGCCTTCGCGGGGATGCACGGTGTTTGGTATCCGGGCCAGTTGATCCGCACCCGCCCCGATTTCCCCAACCCATTCAACACCCGCCGCAAATAACCGCCCTCCGAACGCGCCCTGCATCAAACCCGCTGTATCCTTCTCCCTGGTCCCGTCGCCTGGGAAGGGCGCAAGGCCTTGCGAGCTTGTCGCGGCGGGAACGGATGGAGCGGGGGTCCGGTCGACCCGTCACCGAGGGGCTTTGTTCTCCAACGGGCGGCGAGATCGGGCGATGGGGGCGTCAGCCCCCAGGAAAGAGCATGGGCAGGAAACCCATGCTGTCCAGGGGATCGGCCATGCGAGGGGCCGACCTTCCCGCCGGGGGCCTCTGTATCGGCAAGGCGTTAAGCGCGCCGCTGGTCCTGTCTACCTTCAGGGGGGACAGGCCGACTGCCACCGGTCAGACCATCCGTGCGGAGCGTCACGGCTTTCGCGAAACGGTACTTCTCATTGTCATCCCGGCGAAAGCCGGGACGCTCCGCCCGCCCTTCCCATCCCGTTCGCAGCGGAAGAGCGACGACACGTGGCCGAACCTTAAATCGCTGTCATGTTTCGACAGCTACCTTGCAGCGCATGATACCTTGCGATAGCCTCCACAAATCAAAGGAGGTGTTCGGACATGCCCGAAACCATAGAGATACAGTTGAAGAAGGGGGTGCTGGGACTGTGCGTCCTGGCCCTTCTGGCCCGCGCCGACAGCTATGCCTACGAGATCGCCAGCCGGCTTTCGGACGCGATCGACATGGGCGAGGGCACCATCTACCCGCTGATGCGCCGGATGCAGACCGACGGCCTGGTCGAGACCTATCTGGTCGAATCCTCGTCGGGCCCGTCGCGCAAATACTACCGGCTCAGCCCCGCCGGTCGCGACGCCCTGACCGCCCAGTCCGCCGAATGGACCCATTTCACCCGCGCCGTGGACGCCATCGTCGCCGATGACGCCGTCGTCCCCGCCGCCGTTTCGGGAGAGCCCGCATGACGCGCCCAACCTTCACCAAGGAAGATTTCCTCAGTCGTCTCAAGAAAGGTCTGGTCGGCCTGCCGACCTCGACCGCGTCCGAGATCCTGAACGACTACGAACTCCATTTCACCGACGGCGCCGCCGAGGGCCGGACCGAGGCCGAGGTGGCCGCGGCGCTCGGAGATCCCGACCGCCTGGCCCGTGAGCTTCGGGCCGAGGCCGGCGCCCAGCGCTGGCATCAGGAAAAGAACCCTTCCGCCGCCGCAGCCGCCGTCTTCGCGGTCCTGGGTCTGGGGGCCATCGACATCCTGATCCTGCTGCCGATCCTGATGGGCGTGATCGGGACGCTGTTCGGCCTGCTGATCGCCGTCGTGGCCCTGTTCGTCTCGGGCGGCGGGATCATGGTCGCCGGTCCGTTCATCGGCGCGCCCGGCGGTCCGTTCGCCGCCATCCTGGCGGGCCTGGGTCTGATGGCGGGGGCGACCTGCGCCGGCGCCCTGCTGGCCATCGTCACCATCTGGCTGGTCAACGGCCTGGTCTGGTTCGCCCGCCTTCACTACCGCCTGCTCAAGCCCGCGCTCGAGCCCCAATCCACCCAGAATTCGGCCACCTTCGTCACGGGAGACCCCGCATGATCCGCACCCTTCTCATCATCGCCGGGGCCGCCCTGGTCCTGTCCCTGGTCACCCTGGGCGGGGCCGCGGCCCTCGGCGGCAACGACATGGCCCGCCACGGGTGGTCCTGGACCATCACCGACACCGACGGCGACAACATTCATTTCGAGCGCATCAAGGGCGGCGGTACCGACGCGATGGGGCCGACCGTCTCGCGCACCCTGGACTGGACCGGCGGCGACAGCCTGGTCATCGATGACAGCCTGAATGTCGACTATGTCCAGGGCGCGGTGGCCGGCGTCGCCATCACCGGACCCAAGGCCCTCGTCGATCGGGTCCAGCTGGAGGGCAGCCGGCTGTCGATCGGCGACGGCGACGAACGCGTCGTCTTCGGCTGGGACTCGGGTCATTTCCGCGCCCAGTCGGAACGCGACGAACTGCGCATCGTCGTCACCGCGCCCGCCGTGTCTCGCTTCGAACTGAACGGATCGCAGCGTCTGAATATCTCCGGCTACGACCAGCCCGCCCTGTCCATCGCCGTCTCCGGTTCGGGAGAGGTCGAAGCGACCGGCCGCACCGAGGCCCTGACCCTGACCATCGACGGGTCGGGCGAGGCCGACCTGGCGTCCCTGGCGACGACAGACGCCACGGTCTCCATCTCCGGCTCGGGCGACGCCGTCGTGGCGCCGACCGGCCGGGCGGACCTGAACATCTCGGGTTCGGGCGACATCGAGGTCGCCAGCCGCCCGGCAACCGTCAATCAGAACATCAGCGGATCGGGCGACGTCGATCTGCGCGGATGACAGTCGCGTTCTCCCTCCCCGCCACGGGGAGGGAGACGCCGTGACGCGGCCGCCATCCATCCCTATCTTGACCTCATGACCGTTCACATTCCTCCGCCGCCCCTGCTCGAATCCTCGGGCGTCGATCCCGACGTAGCCCTGACCATCCTCAGGGGCGCCCTGCACGGCGCCGACGACGGCGAGCTGTTTCTCGAGCGTTCGGAGTCGGAATCGCTGGTGTTCGACGACGGCCGGCTGAAGGCGGCCGCCTATGACGCCACCGAAGGCTTCGGCCTGCGCGTCGTCGCCGGAGAAACGGCGGGCTACGCCCACGCCAACGAGATCTCGACCGCCGCCCTGCGTCGCGCCGCCGACAGCGCGGCCCTGGCGAAATCCGGCCATGCGGGCGTCACCGCCGAAGGCCCCCGCGCCACCAACCAGAAGCTCTACGACGCGGTCGATCCGCTGGCCTCGCCGGTCTTCTCCGACAAGATCGCCCTGCTGCAGGAAATCGACGCGTGGGCCCGCGCCCGCGACCCGCGCGTCGTTCAGGTCTCGGCCTCCATCGTCGGCGAACGTCGCGCCGTCGAAATCCTGCGCGCCGACGCCCTGACCGTGCGCGACGTCCGGCCTCTGGTCCGGCTGAACGTCTCCATCACCGTCGAGAAGGACGGCCGTCGCGAGACCATGTCGTCGGGCGCCGGCGGCCGCGCTGGGTTCGAGACCTGGATCACGCCGGCCAGCTGGCAGGCCCAGGTGGACGAGGCCCTGCGCGGCGCCCTGGTCAATCTGGACGCCGTCGACTGTCCCGCCGGAGAGATGGACGTGGTCCTGGCCGGCGGCTGGCCCGGCGTCCTGCTGCACGAGGCGATCGGCCACGGCTTCGAAGGCGATTTCCACCGCAAGGGCTCGTCGGTCTTCTCCGGCATGATGGGCAAGCGGGTCGCGGCTCCGGGCGTCACCGTCGTCGACGACGGGTCGATCGCCGGACGGCGCGGATCGCTGTCGGTCGATGACGAGGGCACGCCGACCTCGCGCACCGTCCTGATCGAGGACGGCATCATGGTCGGGCTGATGAACGACCGGCTGTCGGCGCGTCAGCTGGGCCAGCGCGCCACCGGCAACGGCCGGCGCCAGTCCTTCGCCCACATGCCCATGCCGCGCATGACCAACACCTTCATGGAGGGCGGATCGGCCAGACAGGCAGACATGATCGCCTCGACCAGGCGGGGTCTCTATGCCGCCAATTTCGGCGGCGGCCAGGTCGACATCACCAATGGCAAATTCGTCTTCCAGTGCACCGAGGCCTATCTCATCGAGGACGGAAGGATCACGGCGCCGGTGCGCGGCGCGACCCTGATCGGCGACGGGGCCACGGCCCTGACGAACGTCACGATGGTCGGCGACGACTTCGCCTTCGATCCGGGCGTCGGCGTCTGCGGCAAGGCCGGTCAGGGCGTGCCCGTCGGCATCGGCCAGCCCTCGCTCAAGATCGGCGGCCTGACCGTCGGCGGCACGGCGGTCTAGGATCGCCGCCCGCTCATGTCACTCGCCGAACGCATAGACCAGCGACACGCGCGTCACCGTATCGGTCTGTTCGAACCCGGGGGGCGGATCGGTGTCGTAGCGAACGTTGAACGAGAACCGCGCCGACAGGGCCCCGGCCAGGGCGGCCGTCACCGCCAGCGAGTTCGACAACTGGGTCGAGGTCTCGGCGTACAGCACGTTCGTGTCGTTGGTCAGCTTCACATTGTCGTTGAAGGCATGGGCGAATTTCGACGCGCCGATGGCCGAAAAACTGGTGACCGTTTCGCCGGGCACGATCACGGGACCCGGTTGAACCGTTTCACGGACCTCGTCGAACTTGACGCCCGGTCCGCCTTCGACCGACCAGCTGGTCGTCTCGCCCACCAGGATGCGATAGCCGAGGCCGGCGCCGGCGAAGGCGCGGCTTTCGAAACCCGAAAACTCATCGCGTTCATAGGACAGCCGGCCGAAGCCGAAAGTCCGCTCGCCGAAATCACGATCCATCTGACCCGCGACGAACGCCCGGTTCTTGGTTTCGACGCCATCGGTCTTGCCATAGTCCGCCAGCGCCTCGATCGAGGTCTTCCAGTCCCCGGTTTCGCGGGCCAGTTTCAACCCCAGTCCGAAATCGCTCGTTTCGGTGTTGCCCGTCGTATAGCCGGCGCCCAGAGAGCCCTCTCCGGTCCAGGACGAATCCTGCGCCAGGGCCGGGCAGGCGACAGTCGAACTCAGGATCGCGGCTGTCAGTATTTTGAACGTCATCGATATGGGTCTCGCTTTGGCGGAACGGCGCTGTGAAGGGGGTCGCCAGCGCTCCGATAGCGGAACCGTGCGGCGTCCCGGGGGGTTCCGGTGAAGCTAGTAGCTCTGACAGAGAGATTCGTCACATGCGTCAGTCCTCGCTCGCCGTCCCGGCCTCCGGCGCCGGCATCGCGCGCCTTTCGCTGGGCGCTGCGGCGATCGCGGCCGGCATCGCTTTGGCGGCATGTGGGCAGGACGGCGCCCGGAGCGGCGGGCCGGGCCTGTCGGTCGCCGTCGTCCCTCCGGTCGAGCCCGTGGTCCAGCCCGGCGAAACCATGGAAGTCGGTCAACTGCGCGACGGCTTCGATCGCGCCGCCCTGGAACGGGCCGCCGTCGTCGAGGACGATACCTATCTGCCGCCCGAGGCCTATGCGGGCGCCGGGTTCATCGCGGAGCCTATGCCCCGCATGCCGATGCCGACCCCTGTCGTGGTGGTTCGCACGCCGGATCCGGCCTATCGCGTGGCGGTCGTCGAAGCGCGCCCCCCGCCCGATAGACTCGCCGACGGCTCGCCCGTGTTCGGCTTCGACCGGCCCCGCCGCGACTATGCCGCCGAGCGCGCCGCCCGTTGGGCCAGGCGCGAAGCCCATGCCGCATCATCGATTCCGCCCGATTCTCTGGATCGCGGACCTGTGCCCTACACAGAGGTCGTCAAGTATTCGTCAGAATAAGCCGCATTCATTACATGGGCGTAATGCTGTCCGCGATTTAATGCACCTGTCCGGCTTGTAACTGGAGATGAACGTCTCGGCCCGTCACACATCCCTTCAACAACGAGGGGAACCCTACGGCGATGACCAAGACCATTCTTCTGGCCACCACGGCCATTCTGTTCAGCGCTGGCGCGGCGGCGGCCCAGACCGCGCCTGACCCTCAGGCGGCCCGCACGCCCGTGCCGACCGGCCCGACGACGCAGGCGCCCCTGGCCGACAGCAGCCAGCAGGGCGTCCTGGTCTTCACCCCCGACTTCTTTGCCGACCAGCGACCGAACACGGCGCTGGACATGGTCGATCGCGTGCCCGGGTTCTCTGTCGAGGACGGCGACGGCTCGCGCGGCTTCGAAGGCGCGGTGGGCAACATCCTGATCAACGGTTCGCGACCTGCGTCCAAGAACGACACCGGCTCATCCGTGCTGAGCCGCACCCTGGTTCCCCAGGTCGAGCGGATCGAACTGATCCGGGGCGGCGCCCCCGGCATCGACATGCAGGGCTATTCCGTCGTCGTGAATGTCATCACCAAGTCCCAATCCAGCCGCGAACACATCCTGACCGGGACGGCCTTCCTGTTCGAAGGCGGCCGGGACGCGGCCAACGGCAGCTATCAATTCACCGCCCGCGACGGCGACCGCGTCATGGGCTTCACCCTGTCAGACGGCGTCAGCATCAGCGACGCCAACGGCGTGGGCCGGGTGATCCGCCGCGCCCCCGACGGAACCCTGTTGAGGGACGAAGGCTATTTCAACGATCAGCAGGGCGGCGGCCAGAGCATCCGCGGCAACTATGCGAACGCCTTCATGGGCGGAAAGATCGACCTGACCGGCCGCATTGGCCAGAACGACTATCACAACTACAGCCGACAGGACGCGCCGACGGTCCTGCGAGAGAATTTCTTCGACGAGGAAGGGACGAGCGGTGAAATCGGCGCGGTCTTCACCCGTCCGGTCCGTAGCGGCCTGACCTCCGAAACCCGGTTCATCCGCGAGTGGAACGACTTCGAAAACGCCTCGACCTCCGAGAACCGCGTCGACGGCGTCGTCAGCCCGGAGCAGAGATTCGAATCCGAGGGCAATGCGTCCGAGACCATCCTGCGCTCGCTGCTGCGCTGGGAGCGGTCGTCCTCCATGACCATCGAGGCCGGAGGCGAAGTCGCCTACAATATGCTGGAGGTCGATCAGGCCTTCATGGTCGGCGGCGTCGCGGTGCCGCTGCCGTCCGACCAGATCAAGGTCGAGGAAACGCGCGGCGAGGTCTTCACCAAGACGACCTGGCGGGTAAGGCCCAATCTGACGGTCGAGGGCGGCCTGCGACTGGAAGCATCGACCATCAGCCAGTCGGGCGACGCCGATCAGGAAAAAAGCTTCTTCTTCGCCAAGCCCCGGCTGCAGGTCACCTGGACGCCCATGCCCCAGAACCAGCTGCGCTTCCGTTTCGAGCGTGAGTTGGGCCAGCTCGATTTCGGCGATTTCGCCGCGTCGGCGGAACTGGAAGACGGTCAGGTGTTTGGCGGCAATGTCGATCTGGAACCGGAACAGCGCTGGATTTCGGAACTGGTCTATGAGCGCCGCTTCCTGGGCGACGGCATCGTCTCGGTCGGCTATCGCCACGATGAGATCATCGACGCCATCGATGGTTTGCCCCTGCCGGGCGGCCTGTCGGCGGTCGGCAACATCGGCGACGGCACGCTGGATCAACTTGCGGTCAACGTCGTCGTGCCGCTGGACTGGACCGGCTTCTCGGGCGGGCAGTTCGCCTTCCGCAACGAGTGGAACCACACCCGGGTGACCGATCCCACGACCGGCCAAGAGCGTCCGATCTCGGGCGTGCGCCCGTCCCAGCCAGCCTTCACCATCTCTCAGGACATCACCAGCTGGAAGGTCAACTGGGCGATCACCTACCTGGATAGCCTGCGTCAGATTTCCTACGATCCCGACCAGATTTCGGGCTTCACGGGTCACGATTATCTGGAGGCGTACGCGGAGTACAAACCGACGGCGACCCTGTCGATCAGGGCCCAGGTGAACCTCTGGAACGACTTCCAGGTCGAGCGCACGGTGTTCGCGGACCGGTCGCCCGACAGGCCGATCCAGTTCATCGAGCTGCGCCCCATCGACCCCCGGACCTTCTGGCAGATTCGCGTCCGCAAGACGTTTTGAAGCCGGGCCACAGTGTGGTCGTGAACCTGTCGGCAATGTAATCCACCTGTCGCGCTTGTAACTGGAGATGAATGAGGGCGGTCGTCAGGGTCGATCCAGGAAGAGGATCCATCCATGACGACCAGGGCTATCTGGCTCGCCACGACCATGATCGTGGCGGCTCCGTTCACTGCGACCGCGCAGACTCCGGCGCCGGAACAGGCGGCCGAAGCCCCGGTCCCGACAGGGCCGGCGGCCCAGTCGCCGCAGGTCGATAGCATCCAGCAGGGCGTCCTGGTGTTCGAGCCCGCCTTCTTCGCCGGCGGCAATCCAGACACGGCCCTGGACATGATCGCCCGCCTGCCTGGCTTCGGCCTGGATACGGGCGATAGCGGAACGCGCGGGTTCGCCGGGGCTGCGGGCAACGTCCTGATTGACGGCGATCGGCCCTCATCCAAGAGCGACAATCTCGCCGACATCCTGCGCCGCATCTCGGCCGGCGGCGTGGAGCGGATCGAACTGATCCGGGGCGGCGCCCCCGGAATCGACATGCAGGGCCGATCGGTGGTCGCCAACGTGGTGCTGAAACGCACTGTCCAGATCGAGACGGTTCTGGAACTCAACACCTACGCCTATCCCGACAGCTATCTGGGGCCGCTGCTGAAGGCGTCTTGGTCGCGACGCGAGGGCGACAACCAGCTGGAGGCCTCGTTCAGCGCGACCACCGACCGGACTGACGGCACGGGCGACGGCTATCGTCGGCGCTACGATGCGGCCGGGGGGCTGATCCAGGACGCCGACCTGGAGCTGTACGACCGGTTCAGGAACGTCAGCGGCACGGCGGCCTGGCAGGGTCGGGTCGCCGGCGGAAAGCTGAGGCTCAACGCGCTGGCGGGCTGGTTCGAGAGCATCAACACCATCGACACCCGAATCCTTTCCGGGGCCGGAATCGATGAGTTCGTCGCCATCGACTATGCCGGCAGCAACGGAGAGATCGGCGCGAACTGGTCGCGTCCGCTGGGTGAGCGCACGGAGCTGGAGCTTGTCGGCCTGCAGCGCTACTCGACCGACGACAGCCGCTCGGCCTCCGCCAGCGGCCCCAACACCGCCGTCTTCGGCGGCGAGGGCGCATCGGGCGAGACCATCGCCCGGGCTGTCCTGCGCTATCGCAACTCCGACCGCTGGGCCTTCGAGACCGGCGGAGAGGGCGCCTACAATTTCCTCGACAGCACGACGACCTATACCGAGAACGGCGTCGCGATCCCGCTGCCTTCCGCCTCGGTCAAGGTCGAGGAACTGCGCGGAGAGCTGTTCGGCCAGACGACCTGGCGGCCCAATCCGCGCATGACGCTGGAGGCCGCCCTGCGGGTCGAGGTGTCGGAGATCAGCCAGTCGGGCGACAGCGACCTGTCGCAGACCTTCGTCTATCCCAAGCCGCGCGTGCAGCTGACCTGGACGCCCAAGCCCGATCACCAGTTGCGTCTGCGGCTGGAGCGCGAGGTCGGGCAACTGGACTTCGGCGATTTCATCGCCTCGGCCGACGTCGATCTGAACCAGGTCGAGGGCGGCAATCCGGAACTGGAACCGGCCAAGTCCTGGGTGCTCGAGGCGGTCTACGAACGCCGTTTCTGGGGCGAGGGCGCCGTCACCCTGACGCTGACGCACCGCGAGTGGGAGGACATCATCGACGTCATTCCCCTGAGCGGCGGGTTCGAGGCGGTCGGCAACATCGGCGACGGGACGTCGGACGTGCAGCAGATCGCCCTGACCCTGCCGATGGACCGGCTGGGCCTGCCGAACGCCCGTCTGCAGGCGCGCGCCAGTTTCGCCCAGTCCACGGTGACCGACCCCCTGACGGGCCGGGAGCGGCGCTTTTCCAACCAGCTCGCCTTCGGCTGCGGCGTCGAGTTCAACCAGGATCTGCGCGGCGGTCGCTGGTCCTACGGCTTCCAGCACGGCTGCAATCTGGACGACCCGGTGCAGTACCGGATCCGCGAAATCCGCAAGGTCGAACAGGAGCCGTTCGTCACCCTGTATGGCCAGTGGAAGCCGCGTCAGGACCTGACCGTGCGGGTCGACCTGGGCAACGCCACCGATCGCGAGAACCGTCGCGAGCGTCTGGTCTACGCCGGGCGCCGCACCAGCGCGCCGCTGGCCTTCCGCGAGGAGCGGGGGACCCGGATGAGCCCCTGGCTGTTCGTCCAGGTTCGCAAGACCCTGTGAGTCCGAAATGGAAAGGGCGGCGTCCGCGAGGACGCCGCCCTTTCCACCGATCGTTCGGATCAGCGCGTCGTCGTCGCCTCGGGACGGGCGACGTTACCGTCTTCATGCCCGCCTTCGGTGATCGTCGGTCCCGGATGATTGTCCGGGTCGTTCACGCCGTTGGACCATTTGGAGATGAAGAAGCTCAGCACGATGAAGCCGATGCCGATGCCGACGCCCCACAGACCGATCAGGTTGAAAGTCTGTAGCGAGGTCTGAAGCGCGGCCTCGGGGTCCGACACCTCGCCGCCGACGGTGGCGGTTCCCGCCAGTTTGGCGATCTCGCCGCCCAGGAAGTGGGCGATGGCCGAGGCCATGAACCAGACCGCCATCATGAAGCTGACGATCGAGGCGACCGACAGTTTCGTGATTTCGGACAGGCCCACGGGCGACAGGAACAACTCGCCGGTGGTGTGCAGCATGTAGAGGAAACCCAGCAGCACCAGCGGCGTGCGGAAGGCGTCATCGACCATGCCCGAGTTGGCGCCCCAGACCACGACGAGGAAGCCGAGGCCCACCTGCATGATGCCCAGGCCGAACTTGACGACCGGGTTCGGGTCCATCTTGCGCGAGGCCAGGAAGGCCCACAACGCCGCGAACATCGGCGCGAAGATCAGGATGAAGCCGGCGTTGAACGACTGGGTCTGGGACGCGGTGATCGAGGTGTCGATCCAGGCCCATCCGTTGGCGACGATGCCGGCCGCCTCAAGCTGGGCCGGGGTGCCGTAGGGCATTCCCAGGAAGGTGCCGGCCGAGTTGGTCAGGGACAGATCGACGTTTCGGTCAGCGAACAGGTTCAGAGACGAACCGGCCTGTTCGAACAGGGTGAAGAACACCGCCGAACCGAAGATCAGCACCATGGCCAGCATCATCCGCTCGCGCGCGATCTTGTCGCCCTTGAGCTTGAAGATGATGAACCAGGCGATGAAGCCAAGCGCCGCGACGGTCGAAAGCAGCAGCCCCTGACCGACCAGGGCGTGGTTCGGCACGACGAAGAACAGACCCGCCACGCCGACGAACGCCAGCAGATAGATGATGGTTTCGCGGTTCAGGAACCCGGCGACCGGTTGTTTGATCAGTTCGGGATAGGGGCTCTCGCCCTTGCCCTGAAGCAGGGGCTTGCCCAGCCAGAAGACGATCAGGCCCACGAACATGCCGATGCCGGCAAGACCGAAGCCCCAGCCCCAGCCGAAATTCTGACCCAGATAGCCGCACAGAACCGCGGCCCAGAACGCCCCGAGATTGATGCCGTAGTAGTAGAGGGTGAAGCCGGAATCCCGGCGCGGGTCGCCCTGCGGATAGAGTTGGCCGACCAGGGTCGAGATGTTGGGCTTCAGGAAGCCCACCCCCATGATGATCAGCGACAACGCCAGGAAGAACCAGGGCTCGCCGGTCGACTTGATCACATCGGTCTGGACGTCCGCGGTCGCCAGCGGCGAGCCTGCGGGAAGGCCGGCGATGGTGACGGCGCCGTTGTCGCCGGTCGTGTAGTCATAGGCCTGATCGCCGACCATGACCTGGGCGACGTTCAGATCGCCACGCTCGACGACCTGGACCTGATAGGTCTGGTCGCCCGAACGCAGCACCTGCTGGGCCGGGCTGCCCTCGACGGCCATAAGGCCGTGGCCCATGACCAGCAGAATGGCGCCGAACATGATGGCCTTTCGCGTGCCGATATAGCGGTCGGCGACGATGCCGCCGATCAGCGGCAGCAGGTAGACCAGCGATCCGTAGGTGCCGTACTGGCCAGACGCCTGGGCGTCCGGGAACAGGAAATGCTGGGTCAGATAGAAGATCAGCAGGCCGCGCATGCCGTAGAACGAAAACCGCTCCCACATCTCGGCGAAGAAACAGATCAGCAGGCCCTTGGGGTGGGTCTTGAGGATCTGCAGCAGGACCGGCAGGCCGGTCACGACGGTGATGATCACCCCCAGAAGAATGACGATGTTCATGCCGTTCCTCCTGGTGCGATCCGACTAAGTCGTTGCGGGATCACGCCTTTGGCGCCCCCTCGTTCCGTTCTGATCAACGGCTCACTCCCTCACGCTGCGCCCGACACGGCGCGCTCATACCGGCATAAGCAGCACGGCAGGCAAGACCCGACAAGCCTTATGGATAATCGAATCGTCACAACCGGGACGACCGCCCATGCGTCGTCGCCTCCCGCCTTTTGGGGGCGGAGGGTATGGGAAGGGCGGGCGGAGCGTCCGGGCGCGACGCCCGGAGACCGTGGAGAATTATGTGTTTCGGCATCGCGTGAACGCTCCGCACGGAAGGTCTGACCGGGTGCTGTCGGCTCTGGACCGCGTTGCAGTCCCGAACCAGCGACGCTCTTAACGCCTTGCCGACTGCAAGCCCCCGGCGGGAAGGTCGGCGTGCTCGCGAAAGCCGATCCCCT
>JAHJOK010000087.1 GCA_018820205.1 Alphaproteobacteria bacterium | reverse complement strand
GCAGTTGTGCCTTGCCGTCGAGCGTCCAGACGAACACGCCGCCGTTGGCGGCCAGGCCCTGGCGCGGCAACAGGGCGCTGGCCGACAGGTGCATAGAACTGCCGAAGCCCGCGGCGGCGGCAATGTATTGCTTGCCGTCGAGGCGATAGCTGATCGGCCCGCCGAGGATGTCGAGCCAGGTATCGCTCTGCCACAGCCGCTCGCCGGTCTCGGCATCGTAGGCATGCAGGCCGCCGCCACCCTGGCCCTGCAACACCAGGCGCCCGGCAGTGGTCAGCACACCGCCATTCCACATCCCTGGTTGCTGGCTGCGCCAGGCCTCGCGCTGGCGCACCGGGTCCCAGGCCAGTAGGTGCCCGCGCATGCCCTGACGCGCCTGCGCCAGGCTCGCGGCGTCGGTCGGCAGGGGATGATCCTGCACGCCGGTGTTCCAGCGCCCGGGTTCGATGCGAAACGGCTGGGCCTTGACCATGTACGCCTGGCTTTCCTGCGCCGGGATGTAGACCAGCCCGGTGAGCGGGTTCCAGGCCATCGGCTGCCAGTTGTGCCCGCCGATCTGCGACGGTGTGACGGCTGCGGGCTGGCCGGCGGGGTAGCGTGCACCCGGCACTTCCACGGGGCGGCCGCTGGCCAGGTCCACATGGCTGGCCCAGCTCGTGGGCACGTAATTGGCCGCGCTCAGCAGCTCGCCGGTCTCGCGGTCGAGCACATAGAAGAAGCCGTTTTTCGGCGCCTGCATCAGCACCTTGCGCTGCCGCCCATCGAGGCGCAGCTCGGCGAGGATCATGTGCTGCGTGGCGGTGTAGTCCCAACTGTCGCCAGGCGTGGTCTGGTAGTGCCAGGCGTACTCGCCGGTTTTCGCATGCACCGCGACGATGGAAGAGAGGAACAGGTTGTCACCGCCCTCTGGGCTGCGCAGGTCGCGGTCGTGTGGCGAGCCGTTGCCGACGCCAAAGTAGAGCAGGTCGAGTTCCGGGTCGTAGGCCATCGAGTCCCACACCGTGCCACCGCCGCCGAGCAGCCACCACTGGCCCGTCCAGGTCGGCAGCGCAATGTTCTTCAGTGGTTCGTCGGAGACCGCGCCATCGGCGCCTTCGGCCGGGTCGCCCGGCACGGTGTAGAAGCGCCAGCGCAGTTCGCCGCTGGCGGCATCGTAGGCCGACAGATAACCGCGCACGCCATACTCGGCGCCGCCATTGTCGATCATCACCAGGTCGCCGACCACGCGCGGTGCGCCGGTAATGGTGTAGGGGCGCTCCGGCGGCGTGGTCTGTGTCGACCAGAGCAGCTCGCCGCTGTGTGCATCCAGTGCCTGCAGGCGCCCGTCGAGGGTGCCGACGAAGACCCGTTCATGGGCCACGGCGACCCCGCGGTTGACCACGTCGCAGCAGGCCACCGCCGCCTTGTGCGCCGACACCAGCGGGTCGTGCTGCCAGCGCAGCTCGCCGTTGCGGGCGTCCAGCGCGAACACCACACCCCAGGGACCACTGACGTAGATCGTCTCGCCGACCATCAACGGTGTCGCCTGCACGCCGCGCGGGCGATCGAATCGGAACTGCCAGGCCAGGCCGAGCCGGCTGACGTTCGACCGGTCGATCTGAGCCAACGGAGAAAAGCGTGTCTCGGCAGCGTCCAGCCCGTGTTGCGGCCAGGTCTGGTCGGGTAGGGGAGCCGCCAGCACGCACGAGGCATGGATCGCCAGTGCGAGTGGCAATAGCCGGGGCAGTGATCGATGTGACATGGCAGCGTCCTTGTTTGGCTGGGAAAAAGCCATGATCGGCCTGTGTCGGGTGGCGAACCTCGTCCGTATGGCGTAGCCGCTCGTCTGCAGCCCTAGGCCTTATGGACGATGCCGGTGCGTGCACCGGCTGGCACCTTTGAACCACGGACAACAGCAACCGCGCGGCCAGCCTGGCGGCGCAAGAAGCTCACCGGGCGTTCGAGACGAGGTAGCGAAGCATGGGACTCAAAGGGCAGGCGGCCATCGTGGGCGCCGCACAGTACAAGCCGGAGAAGTACGCGACGGCACCGCGCATGTTCCACCTGGAGCAGGTGGCTGACCTGGCCGCTCGCGCGCTGGACGATGCCGGCCTCAAGGCCGAAGACCTCGACGGGTTGGTCATCAATGGCCCGCACTTTCACGAGGCGTCGGTGTTCGTGCCTGCGATGGCAGCCGAGTACCTCGGGCTGGCGGTGAATTTCGCTGAAGTCGTCGACCTCGGCGGCTGCACCGGCATGGGCATGGTCTGGCGCGCGGCAGCAGCTATCGAGCTGGGTCTGTGCCAGGCGGTGCTCTGCGTGCTGCCGGCTCGGATGGCGCCGATGGGGCCGGACGAAGACCCGACTGCGATGATGCGAGCGATGCGTTTCGGCGGGCACAGCACGAACTATGGCGCTCCCGAGGCCGAGTTCGACCTGCCATACGGACACATGGGCCAAAACACCGGCTACGCGATGATCGCCCAGCGCTATGCGGCGCGTTTCGGCTATGACCCGGTCGCCATGGCGAAGATCGCGGTGGACCAACGCACCAACGCCCAGGCCAACCCGGAGGCGATCTTCTGTGGCCAGCCGCTGACCATTGACGACGTGCTCAATAGCCGCATGGTCGCCGACCCGCTACGGGTGCTGGAAATCGTCATGCCGGTGGCTGGCGGTGCCGCGATCATCGTCGCCTCGAAAGAGTTGATGGCCAGGGCGCGCAACCGCGGCGCGGTGGTCACCGGTTTCGGCGAGCGGCTGGGTTACAAGTCACCGAGCTACTCGCCGGACATGACTGAGACACCGGTCGGCCCGGCGGCGCGCAGCGCATTTGCCATGGCCTGCCTGAAGCCCGCTGACATGCACGCCGCGCAGATCTACGACTGCTACACCATCACCGTATTGCTCAGCCTGGAGGACGCCGGTTTCTGTCCGAAAGGCGAGGGCATGCGCTTCATCCGCGAAAACGACCTCACCTGGCGCGGCAGCTTCCCGATGAACACCCACGGCGGCCAGCTCAGCTTCGGCCAGTCCGGGGCGGCGGGCGGCATGTCGCAGGTCATCGAGGCCTTTCACCAGATCGCCGGCCGCGCCGGGGATCGCCAGCTGAAGACGTGCGACAACGTGTTCGTGACCGGCACCGGCGGTGTCATGAGCGAGCAGGGCGCATTGATTCTCCAGGGAGCCTGATCATGTCGAACAAACCCATGCCGGTGATGACCGAGATTTCCGCGCCGTTCTGGAACGGCCTGAAGGAAGGTCGCATTCAGCTGCAGCAATGCAACGCCTGCCAGGCCTGGAACTTCTACCCGCGCCGGCACTGTGCCCACTGCCTGGCCCACGACCTGAGCTGGAAAGAGGTCAGCGGGCGCGGCACGCTCTACACCTACACCGTGGCGCGCATCCCCACGCTGCCGGAGTTCGCCGGGCCGGACGCGCAGATCCTCGCAGTGGTCGAGCTGGAACAGGGCGTGCGGATCAACACCACGCTGGTGGGCTTGGCGCCGGAGGCGATCGAGATCGGCATGCCGGTCAAGCCGGTGCGGGCCCAGGTGAAAGAGGACGGCACCGTGCTGCTGCGCTACACCGGGACCGATGTCGCACTGGACTTTATCGACGAGGTGGTGCGAGCGCCCGCTCCGGCGAAGGCGGACAACCATCCGCCACGCCAGCAGATCGACGTCGGCGACGAGCAGGCGTTGCACGCGCTGGTATCGGAAGCGTTCACCGGCTGGAGTAATCAGGTGCTGGTTGACCAAGCGCTGATCGACGCGTTTGCGGAGCTGTCGGGCGACGACTACTGGATCCACACCGACCCGGAGCGGGCCCGCAAGGAAGGTCCCTTCGGCGGCACCATCGCCCATGGCGCGCTTGTGCAGG
The DNA here is from genome assembly GCA_018820205.1 of Alphaproteobacteria bacterium. Taxonomy (GTDB): domain Bacteria; phylum Pseudomonadota; class Alphaproteobacteria; order Caulobacterales; family Caulobacteraceae; genus Brevundimonas. The sequence continues at coordinate 30,842 of JAHJOK010000087.1, read as the reverse complement.
TGATCATGTCGCGCATGCAGGTGCCACTGCCATTCGAGATCACCGGCTTCACCAACATGGTCAACTACGGCTCCGACCGCCTGCGCTTCCCCTCGCCAGTGCCGGCCGGGTCATTGTTGCACTCGCGCTGCCGGGTCAAGGCGGTCAAGCGCAACAAGCGCGGCACCCAGCTGACTCTTGAATTCAACGTGCACGTGGTGGGACAGGAGCGGCCGGCGGTGATTAACGATCTGGTCATTCTCTACATGTAATACAGCGGGCTGTGCTCCCTTTTGACCGTCTCATGCGCTCGGGCAGAGACGGTCTTTTTTTTGCAGCTAGCCCAGTAGCTCGTAATCCTCCAGCTTAGGGGCCGCCATGGCCTGTTCGAAGGCCGAGTAATCCCAGGGCCAAGTTGAAGGCACACCTTCGGCATCGAGATACCAGCTCTTGCAGCCGGAGCCAAAGATCGTGGTCCTGGCCTTGTCCAGGCGACGCTGCTCGTAAGCGTCCATCGCCTCGCGGCTCACGCTGATCTCCCGGTATTCGCCGCGTTTGAGCAGGTCGAGTAGCTGGCTGATGTAGGCCCATTCCATCTCGGCGATCTCGATCAGCGAGAAGTTGCCGACCGGCCCGGTCGGGCCGTTGAGCATGAACAAATTGGGAAACTCAGGAATGGCGATGGCCAGGTAGGCGCTCGGTCGCTTGGCCCAGACGTCGTCGAGTCGGATGCCGCCGCGACCGATGACCTGCGTCGGCCGCATGAACAGGTGCGCGTCGAAGCCCGTGGCCAGGGCCAGCACGTCTAGCTCGTGCAGCCTGCCGTCACGGGTGCGCACGCCGGCTGGTTCGACCCGCTCGATGCCATCGGTCACCAGTTTGGCATTGGGCTGCTGGATCGCTTGGTAGTAGTCGGGTGAGAAGATCAGGCGCTTGCAAGCGGCGCGATAGCTAGGCCGCAGCTTCTCGCGCAGTGCCGGGTGGAGGATGCTCTGCTCCAGGTGCGCGGCGCAGACCGCCTCGATCTGCGCCGCCTCGGGAGACTCGGCGTCGGCCACCGCGGTGGTGAACAGGCGAACCTTGGCCATGTAGTCCGGATCGAACTTGAGGTCATGGAGCAGCTGCGGGTTGTCGCGGAAAGCAGCCCGTTGCGCCTCGCTGAAGCGGCCGTTGGTCACCGGCATGATCCACTGCGCCGTGCGCTGGAAATGCGTGACCCGGGCGCGCTTGACCAATGCTGCGACCAGCTGGCTGCCGGTCGAGCCGTTGCCGATGATGCCAATGCGCTTGCCATCCAGCGGCACGTTGTGATCCCAGCGGGCGCTGTGGAAACAGGCGCCGGCGAAGGTATCCAGGCCTGGGATGTCCGGCTGACTGGGGTGGTGCAGCACGCCGGTCGCGGCGATCAGGACATCGGCCCGGTCACTCCGGCCGGCACGCGTCTGCAGGTGCCACTGGCCGTGCAGGTACTCACAGCGAACAATTTCTTCATTGAAACGGATCAGCCCGCGGATGCCGTGGTCGGCTACCACACGCTGAAAATAGGCCTGGATTTCGTGGCCAGGCGGCAGCTGCCGAGTCCACTCTGGGTTGGGCGCGAAGCTGTAGGTGTAGTTGTGTGAGGGCGTGTCGCAGGTCAGGCCGGGGTAGGTGTTCTCGCGCCAGGTGCCGCCAATGTCGTGGCCTTTTTCGTAAACAGTCAGATCACGGTAGCCGGCCTCGCGCAGCTTGATCGCCGCGAGAATGCCGGCCATGCCGGCGCCGATGATGACGACCCGCAGGTTTCGCTCGTTGTTCATGTCGCGTTTCTCCAGTTGGCGCTCGCTCAAGACTCGCCCAGCAGGGGCGCCGGCTCCCGTCGCGCGAGGATGGCTTCGATGCGCTGGCGCAGCGGGTCGTCCAGGGCTTCGGGCTGCGGAATCAGCCAGTAGCGACCCTGGCGGATGCCCTCGAACACACGCTCGGCGAAGGATTCCGGCGCGAGGCCATTGGCGGTCAGCATCTCGCGCATGGACGCGACGAACTGCTGCGTCGCCGGATGAATGCCAGCGGCGTCGAACGGGTCGCTGAAGATCGCGCTTTGCACCGGCCCAGGGGCCAGCAACGAGACCTCGACTGGGGCACGGAGCAGTTTCAGTTCGCCGTGTAGGGACTCGGTCAGCGCGACGACAGCGAATTTGGTTGCCGAGTAGGGTGCCATCAGGGGGCTGGGCAGAAAGCCGCCGACCGAGGCGGTGTTGACGATGCGTGCCGGACGGCCGGCGGCCAGCAGACGCGGCACGAAGCTGCGCAAACCGTTGAGCACGCCACCCAGGTTGATGGCCAGATCGCGCTGCCAGCGTTCTGCGGAAATCTCCCAGCTGAAACCGGTGCTCATTACCCCGGCGTTGTTGAACAGCAGGTCGACCTCGCCGAAGTGCTGCCAGACCGCGTCGGCCAGTGCGTCGACCGCGTGCGGGTCACTGACGTCGGTGGGGATCGCCAGGACTTCCGCGTCCAGGCTGTAGGCAAGTTGTTCAAGGGCCTGGGCATCGATGTCCGCCGCGGCGATGCGCATGCCGAGCGTGGCGGCATGGCGAGCCAGGCCGAGCCCGATGCCGCTGGCGGCACCAGTGATGACCACGGTGCCGCCTTCGAGGCGGGGGGAAGTGTCGTGCATGGTGCTGGGTCCTCTCGTGGGCTTTGTCCGATGCGGACGCCACGATCATCGGCAGCATGGCTCGGTGGAGAATCGTTGAAATCGACTAAAACGCGCGGCACGGGCAGTAGTCGATTTCAACGAGGCGGCCAGCGTCCAGGCCGGCTGATACTGCCGACATGGCGGTCAGCCAAGGCTGGCCAGGCTCTTGAGCACCAGGTGAACCAGCTGTGGCTGGCGGGCAATACCCAGCTTGGAAAAGATCGAGCGCAGGTGCGCACGGGTGGTGTAGGGGCTGATGTGCAGCGCGCCCGAGGCCTCGTCGACGCTGGCGCCGTTGGCCAGCATCAGCGAGAGCTTGGCCTCCGCGCGGGTCAGGCCGAACAACTCCATCAGCAGGCTGCTGGATGAGGCGTCTTGCAGGCTCGGGTCGCTGACGAACACGACGAGGACCGGCAGCCTGGCGCCCTCGGCGTGGGCCGTCGGCGGCACCAGGCGAACGACCAGGCTGAGCGGTGCGCCTTCGGGCATTTCGACGAGCATGGCGCGGGCCAGCGTGGCGCTACCGCTGCGCCGCGCTTCGGCGACCTGAGCGATGAGCTGGCGCAGGCGCGCATCCTGACGTTCGTCCGCCAGCTTCAGTCGCTCGCCGCGCATCTGCAGCTTCGCCTCGGCCAGCAGGCGCTCGGCCAGGCGGTTACTGCCGATCACCCGTTGCTGCTCATCGAGTACAAAGCTGGCGACCGCCAACTGCGACATGGCGCCGGCGTAGAGCTGGCGCTCGGTATCAATCTGCCCCAGCTGTGCGTGGATGCGCAGCGCCCGGCAGAGGTGCGGTACGACCAGCGCACACAGATGCTTCTGTTCCGCACCGAAGGGTGCGCCGGAGCTGCCACGGGTCAGGCGCAGGCTGGCGCTGGGGCCGCTTGGGTCATGCAGATCGACGCCAAGGATATGCGCAATGTCATAGGGCTCCAGCACCAGGCGGATGAAGGCGTCGTCTGGCTCAACGGCATCGGCGAGCAGTTCGCTGAGTAGGGTTGGCTGGTTGAGTGGCAGGTTGACGAAGGGGTCGAGCAGGTAGAGGCGCTGCGCGAAATAGGGCTCTTGCGTCCATTTCGCCACGGATTCATCGGCGCTGATCGTCAGGCCCAGCCCGGTATCGGACGGCCGCCGCAGGATCAGGAAGGCATCGCTGGCGTCCAGTGCGTCGCGCAGCTCGGCCAACTGGTGCTGCCAGGGCGGATCTTCGAGGGCACCCTGGTAGATCGAGCCGACCAGCTGGCTGAAGGAATTGAGGGGATCGCTCGTGTCCATGGGCGTCGGTCTCGGGTCCTGGGTGCGGCCAACATAGCGCAGCCCGAACGCAAGACAATAACAATCGAGCAGAGAAACGGAGAAACACATGAGCCTGGACCCACAGATCGCCGCGTTGCTGCAGCACCTCCAAGACCAGCCAATGCCGCGCTGGAGCGAAATGACCGCTGAACGGCTGCGAGCGAGCTACCGCATGCCACTTGCCGAAACGCCGGAGCCAGTCGCCGCGGTCGACGAGCTGAGCATCCACGGCCCCGGCGGCGCGCTGCCGCTGCGCATCTATTCGCCCGGCGATCGGGGCACTGGCGCGCTGATGCTGTACTTCCACGGTGGCGGCTTCGTCATGGGTGACCTTGATAGCCATGACAACTTCGCACGGGCCTTGTGCAACGCGTTGGGTGCCGTGGTGGTGGCAGTCGACTATCGGCTGGCGCCGGAACATCGCTTTCCGGCTGCCGTGGAGGACGCCTGGGCGGCCACCTGCTGGGCTGCCGAGCAGGCCCAGGCACTGGGCGCCGATGCCCGCCAGCTGATCGTGGGCGGAGACAGTGCCGGTGGCAATCTGGCTGCTGTGGTCGCGCAGCTCGCGCGTGACCGCCAGGGGCCGGCAATCGCGCATCAGATGCTCTTGTACCCAGTCTGCGACACGGACCTCAGCCGTGACAGCTACCGTCGCCACGGCCAGGGTTGTTTCCTGGAGACCGAGATGATGCGCTGGATGCTGGCGCAGTATCTCGACGAGCCTGCGTCCAATGATCCCCGCGTCTGCCCGCTGCGTGCCGAGTCGTTGCGCAATCTGCCGCCGTTAACGCTGGTAACTGCCGAATTCGATCCATTGCGGGAGGAAGGCGAGGCCTATGCCGATTGCCTGCGGCAGGCAGGCGTGCCTGTCGAGAGTCGCTGCTATGCAGGCGCCATCCACGGCTTCATGAGCTTTATCGGCAACGTCAGCCTGGCCGACCAAGCATTTGCCGAAACAGTTGCCGCCGTTCGCGCGGCGTTGGGAACGCGCGTGTCCGACTGAACGACTCCGCTACTTCCGAAGCCCCGTCCGGCAAGGCCGCGAGCCTTGCCGTTGTTAGTCTCAACGGACGATGAGGCTCCCGGACATCGGCAGGACAATCCTCTCAAGCCCAACGAAGGCGCATGAGGAGTTGAACCCATGACCGATATCCGTGCACTGAGCTATTTCGTCGCTCAGATCGAAAATCTGGATGCTTGGCAGCGCTATGCCGAGGACGTGCTGGGGATGATGACCAGCCCGGCGCCCGGCGGCGGCCTTTACGTGAAGATGGACGAGCGTCCGTACCGGATGCTGATCGTCGAGGGGCCGTCCGCGGGCTACGTCGCCTCGGGCTGGGAGCTGTCCGGCGAGCGCGCCTTTACGGCCCTGCTGGCGCGCCTGCGAAATGCCGATGTCGCCGTCGAGGTCGGCGATGCGGCACTATGCGAGCAGCGTGGCGTGCAGGCCGTGGCCATCGTGCACGACCCTGCGGGCAATCGTCACGAGCTGACCTGGGGCCATCGCTCCGACTGCCAGCCGTTCGTTTCGCCGCAGGGCGTGCCGCGCTTTCTTACCGGCGACATGGGGCTGGGGCACACGGTACTGCCGGCGCCGTGCTTCGACGAGTGCCGCGCCTTCTACCGCGACCTGCTCGGTTTCGAGATATCCGACGTCTTCAATTTCAAACCGGCGCCCGACGTGCCGCCGGTGCGCATCCACTTCCTGCATTGCGCCAATCCGCGCCATCACAGCCTGGCGATCGCCGAGTACGACGTGCCGAGCAAGTGCGTTCACGTGATGGTGGAGGTCGAGAACATGACCGAGGTCGGCCGCGCGCACGACCGTGTCGCCGCCCACGGCGTGCCGCTGTCGGCCACGCTTGGCCAGCACCTCAACGACCGCATGACCTCGTTCTACATGAAGACGCCGTCCGGCTTCGATCTGGAGTACGGCTGTGGCGGCCTGCAGGTCGACTGGAACGAACACAGCGCCTTCGAGTTTACCCGCGTGAGCGTCTGGGGCCATGACTTCACGGTCGGCCGCCAGGCCGCAGCGCAAGGAGAGGCGCAATGAACAAGCTGATGACACTGGGCGATGTGGTGGGCCAGCTGCGCGACGGTATGACCGTTGGTTTCGGCGGCTGGGGCCCACGACGCAAGCCGATGGCGATCGTTCGCGAGATCCTGCGCAGCGAGGTCAAGGACCTGACAGTGGTCGCCTATGGCGGGCCGGAAGTCGGCATGCTGCTGGCGGCCGGCAAGGTGAAGAAGCTGGTGTTCGGCTTCGCCACGCTCGATGCGATCCCGCTGGAGCCGTATTTCCGCAAGGCGCGTGAAGCCGGCTTCGTCGATGTCTTGGAACTGGACGAAGGTCTGTTCCAGTGGGGTCTACGGGCTGCCGGCATGCGCGTGCCGTTCCTGCCGGCGCGTGCCGGGCTGGCGACCGATGTGCTGACGCACAACCCGGCGCTGCGCACCGTGACTTCGCCCTATGACGACGGCGAGGTGCTGCTGGCGATGCCCGCGCTGGAACTGGACGTCGCCTTCGTCCATGTCAATCGTGCCGACCGTCTTGGCAACACCCTGGTCACCGGTACCGACGCCTATTTCGATCACCTGTTCGCACGGGCGGCCCAGCAGTGCTTCGTTTCAGCCGAACAAGTGGAGGAGCGCCTGTCGCTGGATGCCGAAACGGCGCGCTTCAACACCTTCGAGCGTTCGCTGGTCACCGGCGTGGTGGAAGCGCCACAGGGTGCGCACCCGACTACCTGTTCCCCCGACTACGGCTGGGACATGCAGCACCTGAAGGACTACGTCGCTAGCGCCGGCGAGGAGAACGGCTGGCAACGCTACCTGGACAGCTACGTCACCTGCGATGAGGCCACCTATCGCGAGCGCAATGGCGGGACCGCGCGTCTGGCCAGCCTGCCGCTGCCGATTTTCTGAAGGAGCATGAGCATGTCGGATAACACTTTCAGCCTCGCGGAACTGATGATCGTAGCCGCCGCCGAAGCCTGGCGCGACGATGGCGAGCTGCTCGCTTCAGGGCTGGGCATCATTCCGCGGCTGGGCGCCAGCCTGGCCAAGCTGAGCCATAACCCGGACCTGCTGATGACCGATAGCGAGGCCTATCTGGTCGAGGAGCCGATACCGGTCGGCCCGCGCGGCGATTACCAGCCGAAGTACGCCGGCTACATGCCCTTCGAGCGCATCTTCGAGTGCGTCTGGCACGGCCGCCGCCACGCGATGATCGGGCCGACCCAGGTCGATCGCTGGGCGCAGACCAACCTGTCGGTGGTCGGCGACTACGCCCGGCCGAAGGTAGCGATGCTCGGCGTGCGCGGACTGCCGGGCAACAGCATCAATCATAAGAACTCCTTTTTCGTGCCGAATCACAGCACCCGCGCCTTTGTCGCCGGCGAGGTGGACATGGTCTCCGGCGTCGGTTTCAAGGAGGAGCGTTGGGCACCGGGCATGCGCCGTGAGCTGATGAGCATCGGCCGTGTGGTCACCGACCTCTGCGTGATGGATTTCAACGGCCCGGACCACGCCTGCCAGGTGCTCTCGCTGCACCCAGGGGTGGACTTCGACACCGTGCAGGCGCGTACCGGCTTCCCGCTGCAGAAAGCTGAAGCCATGGGCGAGACGCCACATCCGACCGCCGAGCAGCTGGCGATCATCCAGCGGCTCGATCCGCACGATCTGCGCAGCAAGCAGCTCAAGGGCAATCCGCGCGGGATTCGCAGTGCAGAGGAGATCGCCGGATGATCCCAGACGACGCCTTCGTCGAGCGGCCGGACACGGCCGTCTACGAAACCGATGAGCCGGTGCAGTACCGCGTCGAGGATGGCGTGGCGATCCTGACCCTGAGCCGGCCGCAGTTCAACAACGTGCAGAACTCGCAGATGACCTATGCACTGGACGCCGCCTTCCGCCGTGCGGTGGACGACGACAGCGTCAAGGTCATCGTGCTCGGCGGCACTGGTAAGCACTTTTCCGCGGGGCACGACATCGGTACGCCGGGCCGCGACGTCAACAGGCCATTCGAGCGCCAGCACTTGTGGTGGGACCACAGCAACAAACCGGGCGGCGAATTCCTCTATGTGCGCGAGCAGGAGGTGTATCTGAACATGTGCCGGCGCTGGCGGGAGATTCCTAAGCCGACCATCGCCATGGTTCAGGGCGCCTGTGTCGCCGGTGGATTGATGCTGGCCTGGGTCTGCGACCTGATCGTTGCCAGCGAGGACGCCTTCTTCCAGGACCCGGTGGTGCGCATGGGCATTCCGGGTGTGGAGTACTTCGCCCACGCTTTCGAAATGCATCCGCGCATCGCCAAGGAGTTCCTCTTTCTTGGCGAGCGCATGCCGGCGGCGCGCGCCTACGAGCTGGGCATGGTTAACCGCGTGGTCCCGCGCGAGGCGCTGGAGCAGCAGACGCTGGACATCGCTCGGCGCATTGCCACACAGCCGCGCATGGGGCTGGCGCTAACCAAGCAGGCGGTTAATCACATTGAAGATCTACAGGGCAAGCGTACCGGGATGGAGGCAGTGTTCGCCTGGCACCACTTCGCCCATGTACACAACGAACTGATCTCCGGCGACAAGCTGGGCGGCTTCGACGGCAAGGCCATGGCCCAGGCGAACAAGGCGCAGGCCAGCCGGGGAGAGGCGTCATGACGATGCTTCAGACCCGCCTGACCGAAGCGCTCGGTTGCCGCTACCCGATCGTGCAGACGGCCATGGGCTGGGTGGCTGACGCCAATCTGGTGATCGCCACGACCCTGGCCGGCGGCTTCGGCTTCCTGGCCGGCGCGACCATCCCCGCGCAGGACCTGGAAGGCGAGATCAAGAAGGTCATCCAGGCCACGGGCGGCAGTAACTTCGGCCTGAACTTTCACATGTTCCAGGACAACGCCGCGCAGTGCGTCGACCTGGCCATCCAGTACCGCCTGCGTGCGGTCAGCTACGGTCGCGGCCCGGACAAGGCCACCATTGCCCGCTTCAAGGCGGCGGGCGTGCTGTGCATTCCTACGGTCGGTGCGCTCAAGCATGCGCAGAAGGCGGTGGAGTTGGGTGCCGATATCGTGACGATCCAAGGCGGCGAGGGCGGTGGTCACACCGGCGGTGTGCCAACCACCATCCTCCTGCCACAGGTGCTCGATGCGGTGTCGGTGCCGGTGATCGCTGCCGGTGGCTATTCAACCGGGCGCGGCCTGGCTTCGGCGCTGGCCGCGGGTGCCGAGGGCATCGCCATGGGCACCCGCTTTCTGATGACCTCTGATTCGCCGACCCCGCGCGCCACGCTGGAGCGTTACCTAGCGGTGAAGGACACCCAGCAGATCCGCGTCACCCTGGCGGTCGACGGCATGCGCCACCGGATGATCGACAACCCCTTCATCAATCGATTGGAGAAGGCCAGCCCCATGGGCCGGCTGTTGATCGCCCTGCGCAGCGCACGCCAGTGGCAGGCACAGACGGGCATGAGCAGCGCGCACATGTTCAGGACCTTCTTCAAGGCGATCCGGGAAGACCCCTCGACGCTTTCGCAAGTGGTCATGGCAGCCAACCAGCCGGTGCTGCTGGAACGCTCGATGGTTGATGGTGTGCCTGACGAGGGCATTCTGCCTAGCGGCCAGGTGGCAGCCGCCATCGACAGCCTGCCGAGCTGCCAGGAACTCATCGAACAAATCGCCGGCGAAGCCGAACGGTGCCTGCAGTGCCTGTACGCACGCCTGCCTATGGAGCCGGCAGATGCGCCGGAGATTGAACAACAGAGGGCTCACGCATGAGTAGTGCATTCAAGGTAGAGATCAACCAGGGCATCGCCGAACTGGTGCTGGCCAAGCCCCCTGTCAACGCGCTGGACAGCGATGAGTGGCTGGCCCTGGCCGCCCGGATCGATGAGCTGGGCGCCGACCCTGAGGTGCGCGTGCTGATCGTGCGGGCCGAGGGGCGCGGCTTCTGCGCCGGCGTCGACATCAAGGAGCTGGACGCGCACCCGGAGCGGATCGTCAAGGTCAACGCCGGAAACTACGCGACCTTCAAGGCCATCCACCGTTGCCAGGTACCGGTGATCGTCGCCGTGCATGGCTTCGTGCTCGGCGGCGGCATCGGCATGACCGGTGCGGCGGACATCGTGGTCGCCTCGCGCTGCGCCACCTTCGCCCTGCCGGAGGTCGACCGCGGCGCGATGGGCGGCGGCGCGCACCTGCAGCGCCTGTTCCCGGTGCAGAAGGTTCGCTACATGTTCTTCACCGGCGAAAAGGTCAGTGCACCGGACGCCATGCAGTACGGCTTCATCGAACGGCTGGTCGAGCGCGACGAGCTGCCCGCCGCCGCCCGCGAGATCGCCGCGAAGATCGCGGCCAAGAGCCCGGCGATGATCCGCATCGCCAAAGAGGCGCTCAACGGCATCGAGGATGGCGATCTGGAAGCCAAGTACCGCTGGGAACAGGGCTTCACCCTTGAGGCGTACACCCAGCCGGACTCGGCCGAGACCCGCCGCGCCTTCGTCGAAAAACGCGACACCCAGTTCTGAGAGCGCCGCCATGCAGCTGACCTTTACCGATTCCCAGAAGGCCTTCCGCGCCGAAGTGCGCGAGTGGCTCAGAGACAACGTGCCGCACACACCGCTGGCCAGTTACGACACCCGCGAGGGATTCGAGGAGCACCGTGAGTGGGAAGGGCGCCTGTACGCCAACCGCCTGTCGATGGTCATGTGGCCGGAACACCTGGGCGGGCGCGGCTGCGACCTGATCGAGTGGCTTATCTTCGAGGAGGAGTACTACGCCGCGGGCGCTCCGATGCGCGTCAACCAGAACGGCCAATTGCTGCTGGGCCCGACCCTGATGGAGTTCGGCACCGAGGAGCAGAAGCGCCGCTTCCTGCCGCGTATCGCTTCCAGCGAGGACATGTGGGCGCAGGGCTGGTCGGAGCCGAACGCCGGCTCCGACATGGCGGCGATCCGCAGCAAGGCGACCGCCGACGGCGACCACTATGTTGTCAATGGGCAAAAGACCTGGTCGACCCGGGCGATCTTCGCCGACTGGATCTTCGGCCTGTTCCGCACCGACCCGGCCAGCAGCCGCCATCACGGGCTGAGCTACCTGCTGGTACCGCTCGACGCACCGGGCGTGACCATCCGGCCGATCAAGGCGCTCAACGGTAAGGACGCCTTCGCCGAGGTGTTCTTCGACGACGTGCGGGTACCGGCGACAAACCTTATCGGCGGTGAAGGCCAGGGCTGGAATGTGGCGATGGCCACCGCCGGCTTCGAGCGCGGCCTGCTGCTGCGCTCGCCGGCACGCTTCCAGCAGACCGCCCAGCGCCTGGTTGAGTTGTACAAGGCGCACCCCGAGGTAGCCGAGCGCGATCCGGGGCTGCGCGATGCGGTGATCGACAGCTGGATGGGTGCGCAGGCCTATGCGTACTCGGCGTACCACACCGTCGGGCTGATCGGCAGAGGCGCGAAGATCGGAGCCGAGTCCAGCATCAACAAGGTGGTCTGGTCCGAGCTGGACCTGAAGATGCACGAAACGGCCATGCGCATCCTTGGTGCCCGCGCCGAGCTCCGGGGCAACGCACCCGAAGCCGTCGAAAGCGGCCAGTGGCTGGAGGGCTTCCTGTTCGCCCAGGCCGGGCCGATCTACGCCGGCACCAACGAGATCCAGCGCAACATCATCGCCGAGCGGATGCTCGGCCTGCCGAAAGCTTGAGGGGGCGAACATGGATTTCACTTTCACCGATGACCAGCTCGCCTTTCGCGAGGCGATCAGCCGTTTTCTGATGACTGAGGCGCCGCCGGAGATGCTCCGCGACATCTGGGAAACCGAAGAGGGCCGATCGCCGGAACTGCGCCGCAAGATGGCCGAACAGGGCCTGACCGCTTTGTCGGTTCCCGAAGCGCAGGGCGGCCTGGGTATGGACGACATTGCCTGGTCGCTGCTGACGCAGGAACTGGGCTACTACGCCATTCCCGACTCGCTGGCCGATACCGCCTATGTCGCCACCGGCCTGCTCGCCGGGCTGCCCGAGGGCACGCCGCGCCGCGACGAGCTGCTGGAGAAGATCGCCGAGGGTGCCGTGCGCATCGCGGTCGGGCATCCGGTCAACCTGCTGGTTGCCGATGCGCACCTGGCCGAGGTGCTGTTGCTTGAGCACGACGGCGAAGTGCACGCCGTGCCGCGGGCCGAAATCGACATCGAGCGCAACCCGAGCATCGACAGCTCGCGTCGGCTTGGACGCATCAGCTGGAACCCGACCGCGCAGACGCGCATGGCCGGGGCCGACACTGGCCGTGCACTGTGGCGCGCCACGCTCAACCGCGGTGCCCTGGCTGTGGCCGGGCAGAGCCTGGGCCTGGCCCAGCGCATGCTCGACCTCTCGGTCGACTACGTGGTGCAACGCAAGCAGTTCGGCAAGCCGATCGGCAGCTTCCAGGCGATCAAGCATCACCTGGCCGATGTCGCCGGCAAGATCGAGTTCGCCAAGCCGGTGCTCTACCGCGCCGCCCACGCGCTGGCAAATGGTGACAGCCAGGTCGACGTGCGCGTTTCGCACGCCAAGCTGGCTTGTTGCGAGGCAGCCTGGCTCGCCGCGCGCCACGGCATCCAAGTGCACGGGGCGATGGGGTACACCTGGGAGGTCGATCTGCAGATGTTCATGAAGCGCGCCTGGGCGCTGGACTCGGCCTGGGGCGATCGCGCCTGTCACAAATCGCGGGTGGCCACGGCCATCCTCGCCGACGGCGCCGCTGTCGGCCCGCAGTTCACTTTCGAGGAATGACCGATGGCTGAAGCCTATATTGTCGACGCGCTGCGCAGCCCGACCGGCAAGCGCAAGGGAGGGCTGGCCCACGTCCATGCCATCGACCTGGGCGCGCACGCGCTCAAGGCACTAGTGGAGCGCAATGCCGTTCCTGCCGAAGACTATGACGATGTGATTTTTGGCTGTGTCGACACCATCGGTTCGCAGGCGGGTGACATCGCCCGTACCGCGTGGCTCGCGGCTGGTCTGCCGCTGAACGTGCCTGGCACCACGGTCGATCGCCAGTGCGGCTCGTCCCAGCAGGCGCTGCATTTCGCCGCCCAGGCGGTGATGAGCGGCACCCAGGACGTGGTAGCTGTCGGCGGTGTACAGACCATGACGCAGATTCCCATTTCCTCGGCGATGCTGGCCGGGCAGCCGCTGGGCTTCAGTGATCCGTTCTCCGGCAGCCGCGGCTGGCAGGCGCGTTTCGGCGACCAGCCGGTGAACCAGTTCTATGCCGCCCAACGCATCGCCAGGCATTGGGGCTTCGCCCGTGGCCAGATGGAAGCCTTCGCCCTGGAAAGCCATCGGCGTGCGCTGGCTGCCATAGAGGCGGGGCATTTCAGCCGGGAAATCGTGCCGCTCGAAGGCGTCAGCATCGACGAGACGCCGCGCCACAGCACGCTGGAAAAGATGGCTTCGCTCGAACCGGTCGATGCGCAATATCCCGACATCACTGCCGCTGTCTCCAGCCAGACTTGCGACGCTTCGGCGGCGCTGCTGGTGGTCTCGGAAGCGGCACTCAAGCGCTACGGGCTGACACCCAGGGCACGCATTCACCAACTGTCGGTGCGCGGTGACGATCCGATCTGGCATCTGACGGCACCAATCGAGGCCACTCGCCATGCGCTGAAGAAGGCCGGCATGACGGTCAATGACATCGATTTGGTGGAGATCAACGAGGCGTTTGCCTCGGTGGTGATGGCCTGGCAACACGAGCTGGACTACGACCCTGCGCGCACCAACGTCAACGGTGGCGCCATCGCGCTCGGCCACCCGCTGGGTGCCACCGGTGCCCGGCTGATGACCACATTGCTGCACGAGCTGGAACGCACCGGCGGGCGCTATGGGTTGCAGACCATGTGCGAAGGCGGTGGACAGGCGAACGTCACCATCATCGAACGTTTGTAGGGCGCATCAATCGCTGCTGCGCTTGGTTATGCGGCGTTGAAATCGGCCGTGAGATGCTCATTTGCCTCTGCAAACTCCGCTTCCCCAGCCGATTTCGCCTTGCCTGCCCTGAGCTCGCGAAGCGTTTGCGGGCGCCTCCGACCTCCGGAGCGGCTTTCAGTTATCAAAAGGAGCAAAGCATGGGAATTCTCAACGATCGCGTGGTGATCATCACCGGCGCGGGTGGCGGCCTGGGTGCCGCGCATGCACGGGTCTTTGCCGCGGAAGGCGCCTGTGTACTGGTCAACGACATCAATCAGGCGGCGGCGCAGGCGGTGGTGGACGAGATCACCGAAGCCGGCGGGCGAGCGGTGGTGAATACTTCGGATATCACCAGCTATGCCGACAGCGAGAATGCGGTGCACCAGGCCATCGAAACCTTCGGCGAGCTGCACGTGGTGCTGAACAACGCCGGGATCAACCGTGACCGCATGTTCGCCTCAATGACCGAGGCTGACTGGGACGCCATCATGTCCGTGCACCTGAAGGGCCATTTCTGCATTGCCTCGCATGCGGTGCACTACTGGCGCGACCAGAGCAAGGCCGGCAAAAAGATCGATGCGCGCATCATCAACACAACCTCCGGCGCCGGACTGCAGGGCTCGATTGGTCAGTCAAACTACGCTGCGGCCAAGGCTGGCATCGCCGCGCTGACCCTGAACCAGGCCGCCGAACTTGGTCGCTACGGCGTCACTGCAAATGCCGTGGCGCCGGCCGCGCGCACCGGCATGACCACAGCGGTGGAGGCGATGGCTACGCGGATGGCGAAGCCCGAGGATGGCAGCTTTGACTATTGGGCACCTGAGAATGTCTCCAGTGTTGTTGCCTGGTTTGCGTCAGCTGAATCCGCGCAGGTGACCGGTTGCGTGTTCGAGGCCGAAGGTGGGCGCATTTCTCTGGCTGATGGCTGGCGCACCAGTGTCACGCGGGAGAAGGGCAAGCGCTGGCAGCCTGCAGAAGTCGGCGCGGCGATCGCCCAGATCCTCGCCGAGGCGCCACCGGCGCAAAAAGTCTGGGGTAGCTGAAACAACCATCCTGGTTGGCTGCTCTCGCCGTAGGGTGGAAATCTCGCGTAGCGAATTTTACCCAGGTCGCGGCCGACGGCCGTGCGGGCAGTGGCTAGCGCCTGGTGCAGCGGGTCTGCCGTCGGAGCGTTCTGGTGGGCAGCGGGCACGTTGCACTCTGGGGTGGATAGCTCGCGCCGAAAGTTTCCGCTGGTTCGCAGCCAGCGGCGGAAAAGGCTGCGCCGTTTTCCACCCTACGTAACCCCGGTCCGCTGGCTGTACAGGGACCCGCTTCACTACCCCGTCCGTTTTGACGATGCCGGCCCGCCGGGCGGCGCGTTTAGATGACCTCAAGGTTGTTCATTCTTGAGGTCGACATCGTGAGACAAGCTCCTGCCTATGTGCCTGGCCACCAATTGCTGGCTGGCAAATCCGTTCTGATCACCGCTGCTGCCGGCGCAGGCATCGGCTATGCCGCAGCGCGCCGCAGTGCCGAAGAAGGCTGCCGGGCGCTGATGATTTCGGACATCCATCCCCGTCGCCTGGAAGAGGCCGTGGAGCGGCTGAAAGCCGAAACCGGTCTCCAAGCGATCTACGGCCAGCTGTGCAATGTGACCGTCGAAGAAGAGGTCCAGGCGCTGGTCGCCGCAGCCGAGCAGGCTTTGGGCGGAGTCGATGTGCTGATCAACAACGCCGGCCTCGGTGGCCAAAAGCGCGTTGCCGAGATGAGCGACGAGGAATGGTTGCGGGTGCTGGATATCACCCTCACCGGGACCTTTCGCATGACGCGCGCCATGCTGCCGCACATGCAGCGTCGGGGCGTCGGGGCGATCGTCAACAACGCTTCGGTGCTCGGCTGGCGGGCACAGAAGGAACAGGCTCACTACGCCGCCGCGAAAGCCGGCGTGATGGCGCTGACGCGCTGCAGCGCGCTAGAGGCGGCCGAGTTTGGCGTGCGCATCAACGCCGTCTCGCCGTCGATCGCCCTGCATGACTTCCTGAAGAAGGCCTCCAGCGAGCAGCTCCTCGAACAACTCGCCAGCCGCGAGGCGTTCGGTCGCGCCGCCGAGGTCTGGGAGGTGGCCAACGTGATGATGTTCCTCGCCAGCGACTACGCCTCCTACATGGTGGGCGAGGTACTTTCAGTCAGTTCGCAGCACGCCTGAGGAGCCGGCCATGACTCACGTATTCGCAAGCGCCGAGCAGCTGCAGGCGGCCGTCGGCACCTCGCTCGGCGCCACAGACTGGCTAATCATTGAGCAGGAACGAGTGAACGGTTTTGCGGAGGCTACCGACGATCATCAGTGGATCCATGTCGACCCGGTTCGTGCCGCCGGCGGGCCCTTCGGCGGCTGTATCGCTCACGGCTACCTGACCCTCTCGTTGGTGAATTTATTTCTGCCGCAGCTGATGCGCGTGAACAACCTGCTTATGGGCGTGAACTACGGCTGCGACCGGGTGCGTTTCCCGGCGCCGGTCAAGGTCGGTGCCCGCGTGCGCGGCAGTGGAGAGATCACCGCCGTGGAGGCGCTGGCCAACGGCGCACTGCAGGTCGTGGTGCGCGTTGCCGTCGAGATCGAGGGCAGCGATCGGCCCGGCTGCGTGGTGGACACCATCAGTCGCTACACCTTCAACCCCGCTCCATGAGGAATGTTGTCATGCAAGAAGCTGTGATCGTTTCCACCGCGCGTACCGCGCTGACCAAATCCTTCCGGGGTTCATTCAACGATACCGAGGCACCGGTGCTCGGTGGCCATGTCGTTCGCGCAGTAGTCGAACGCGCCGGCGTCGCTCCGGGCGATGTCGGCGACGTGATCATGGGCGCCGCCGTGCAGCAGGGCACCCAGGGCTTCAATATCGGCCGTCTGTGTGCCTACACCGGCGGCTTGCCGGACAGCGTTCCAGGTATGGCGCTGGACCGCATGTGCGCGTCCGGGCTGATGGCCATCGGCGCGGCGGCCAAGTCAATTGCGTGCGGCGAACTGGATATCGCTGTCGCGGGCGGCGTCGAGTCGCTGTCGTTGACCCAGACCAAGCACAAGAATGCCTACCGTGCTCAGTCCGAGGCGGTGCTTGAGGTCATGCCGACCGCCTACATGCCGATGATCGAGACTGCGGAGATCGTCGCGAATCGCTACAACATCAGCCGCCTGGCCCAGGACGAATACGCCCTGCAGAGCCAGCAGCGCACCGCGGCGGCCCAGCAGGCCGGGCTGTTCGCCGACGAGATAGTGCCATTGGCGGCCAATCGGCTGCTGTTCGACAAGGAAGGCAATCCGAACGGGCACGAGCCGGCCGTCGCCAACCGTGACGAGTGCAACCGTGCCAGCACCACGCTCGAAGCGCTGCAGGCCCTGAACCCGGTATGGAAGAACGGCAAGTGGGTGGAGCAAGGCGCGCATATCACCGCAGGCAACGCCTCGCAGCTTTCTGACGGCGCTGCCGCCTGCCTACTGATGAGCCGCAGTGAGGCTGAGCGTCGCGGCCTGGTGCCATTGGGTATCTATCGCGGTATCGCGCTGGCCGGCTGCAAGCCCGAGGAAATGGGCGTCGGTCCGGCCTACGCCGTGCCCAAGCTGCTGGAACGCTTCAGCCTGCGGGCCTCCGACATCGACCTGTGGGAAATCAATGAGGCCTTCGCTTGCCAGGTGCTGCACTGCCGCGATGCGCTGGGCATTCCCAACGAACGGCTGAACGTCAACGGCGGAGCCATTGCCATCGGCCACCCGTTCGGCATGAGCGGCGCAAGGATGGTTGGTCACGCCTTGCTCGAAGGTCGCCGCCGCGGTGCCCGTTATGTGGTGGTGTCCATGTGCATCGGCGGCGGAATGGGGGCTGCCGGGTTGTTCGAGCTGCCCTGATCGGTTCGGGCGCGGGCAGGTGATCGAGGTGTAAGCCATTTGGACGATGTTGCCCATCTCGCGCCGGCACAAGATCGGGTAAAGACGGCGCTCCAGGTAACTGGAGCGAGCGTCAGCAGAACTCAGAACAAGAACAACGGGCGCTGCTCCGAATCCGGAGCCAGGCGTTCAACCAGAGGGTGGCGTGCCATGAGCAAAGTGATCAGCTATTTATTCTGTCTAGTAGTCGCGGTGCTGGTGGTCTACGCCTTCTCACCTCGCAGCGACGAAGCCACGGCAAGCGCAGCGCTGAATGTTTCGCGCGTCCACATCAACGACATGACCCGGCTCGGCGATACGCTGGTGGCGGTGGGTGAGCGAGGTGTCATCCTCTTCAGCGACGACGATGGCAAAAGTTGGGAACCCCGTCAGGAAGCGGTTCGCGAGCCCGTCACACTCACTGCGGTTGCCGCCTTCGGTGACGACATGCTGCTTGCAGTAGGCCACGACAACCTGATCCTGCGCAGCACCGACCGTGGTCTCAACTGGGAGACAACACTGCACGATGCCGAGCTCGGCGAGCCGCTGCTGGGCCTCTGGAGTGGGGATGGCAAGCGCATCTACGCCTTTGGCAGTTTCGGCAAGTTCTTTATTTCCAGCGACGCGGGGCAGACCTGGAGCAAGCAGGAACTGCCAATCAATGGCGAGCACCTCAACAGCATGGACGGCGCGGCCGACGGTCGCCGCATTTTGGTCGGCGAGATGGGTCTGGTCCTGCGTACGGCCGATGACGGTGCGACCTGGGAGCAGGTCGAGCCCTTCTACGATGGCTCGCTGTTCGGCGTATCGCGGCTGTCCGGACGCAACTGGGTGGCCTACGGCATGCGTGGCCATGTGTTCGTCAGTCATGACGATGGCGCTCAATGGGAACAGGTCGAGCTGGGCCACCGGCTGCCGCTCTATGGACACGTGCGCACAGCTGATGACGGTGTGCTGATCGTCGGCAGCGGTGGCGCCTATGCCTGGCTCGACGCCGCCGGGGACCTGACTACTACGGGTTATCTGAAAGGTCAGGACACGCTGACCTCCGCGGTGATGCTCAAGGACGGTCAGCTAGTGGTTGCTGGCCAGCGCGGGCTGGCCCTGCAGTTGAATTCACTTTTCGCCGCCGGCCATTAAGGAGTCGTCATGATGAACCGTACGCGTCTGGTCGACCGTGTTGTCGAGCGTTGCGCCGATGGCCTGCTGGCGTGGCGCAAGCCTCTGCTCGCGCTGTTCGTGCTGATCACCTTGGCGTTGGGCTACAGCGCAACCCAGGTCCGTCTGGATCCGGGCTTCAACAAGCAGATTCCGATCGCCCACGCGTTCATGCGCAACTACCTGCATTACAGCGAGATATTTTCCGGTGCCAATAGCGTTCTGGTGAGCGTGCGCTGGAAGGGCGAGGGCGACATCTACAACAAGCAGTTCTTCGATACGCTGCGCGAAGTGACCGATGAGGTGTTCTTCATTCCGGGCGTCCGTCGTGCCAGCGTGCGCTCGCTGTTTACCCCGGACGTGCGCTACATCGAGGTCACCGAGCAGGGTTATGTCGGCGACGTGGTGGTTCCGCCGCAGTTCAGCGGTACACCAGAGGACCTGGCCCAGGTGCGCAACAACACCGCGCGTTCCGGACAGATTGGTCGGCTGGTCGCCAACGACCTCAGTGCCGCGATGGTCCGTGCCGATCTGCAGGAAATCAATCCGCAGACCGGCGAACAAGTGTCGTACATCGAGATCGCTAACCAGCTTGAACAAATCCGGGAGCGTTTCGATAACGATGACATCGAGATCAATATCGTCGGTTTCTCTAAGCTCGTGGGCGATGTTGTGGATGGCCTTATAGAGGTGATGGGCTTTTTCATCATCGCTTTCTTCATCACCGCGGCGCTTCTATGGATCTATTGCCGCTCGCTCAAGCTAACCGTAGTGGCGCTTTTGGTTGCGCTGTTGCCGGTCGTCTGGCTGCTCGGTCTATTGCCGCTGCTCGGCCTTGGCATCGATCCGATGTCGATTCTGGTGCCGTTCCTGATCTTCTCGATCGGCGTGTCGCACGCGGTGCAGATGACCAACGCCTGGAAGCAGGACGTGCTGGCCGGCAGTACTTCGGAAGCCGCCGCCCACGCGGCGTTCTGCAAGATCTTCGTGCCGGGTGCGCTGGCGCTGCTGATGAATGCGCTGGGCTTTGGCGTGATCATGCTGATCGATATCCCGATCGTGCGGGAACTGGGTCTGACGGCGTGCATCGGCGTGATGCTGATGATCATCACCAACAAGATGATGCTGCCGATCATCATCTCCCACATGCGGCTGGAGCGCGGAGCGGTCGCGCAGAATCAGGAACTGGCCGGTGGTCGCCACGCACTGTGGTGGAAGCTGTCGGTGGTGGCTACGCCGGGCCCGGCACTGGTCGTGTTTGCGGTCAGCCTTGTGCTGTTACTGGCTGGGACCTGGAAGAGCCGTGATCTGGTCGTCGGCGATGTCGGCACTGGTGCGCCCGAACTGCGCGATACGTCTCGCTACAACCGGGACAACGCGCAGATTATCGGCAGCTATTCGATCGGCCTCGACGTGCTGTCGATCTATGCCGAGGTGCCGGGGATTCAGGAGGCCTGCCTGGACCCCGACGTGATGCGCGCAGTGGAGCAGGTGGATTTCCAGACCCGCAGCATCGCCGGTGTGCAGTCGGTCCAGAGCGTGGCGGGGATGGGCAAGGTCGCCATCGCCAGCAATAACGAAGGCAACCCTCGCTGGGCCGCGATTCCTGGTGCCGAGCGCGGCCTGCAGCCCGGATCGATGGCCTACTCACAGTCCCACGGTCTGGTGCTCGATGGCTGCCAGACCATGCAGATCCTGGTGTTCCTGCAGAACCACAGTGGCGAGACCATCGGGCACGTGGTTTCCGAGATCGAGCGCATCCTCGCCGGTGTCGATCAGAGCAAGGTTCAATTCAAGCTGGCCGGCGGCAATGCCGGCGTGATGGCGGCGTCCAACGAGGCGGTCAAGCAGGCCGAGGTCCAGATGCATGGTGCACTTCTCGGTTCGGTGGCGCTGTTCTGCTGGCTGACGTTCCGCTCGTTCCGCGCCGTGCTGTGCATCATCATGCCGCTGGCGATCGTAGCGACGTTGTGCAATGCGCTGATGGCCAGCTTCGGTATCGGTCTGAAGGTCTCCACGCTGCCGGTGCTGGCGCTCGGCGTGGGCGTCGGTGTCGACTACGGCATCTATCTGTACGAGCGGATGCAGCACGAACTGGCGGCCGGCAGGGATTTGCGCACGGCATTCTACGAGGCCATGCGCCAGCGTGGTACGGCCGCGCTGTTCACCGCATTCACCATGTCCGTAGGGGTCGGTACCTGGGCCTTCGCTCCGCTGAAGTTTCAGGCTGACATGGGCATCCTGCTGGCCTTCATGTTCTTGGTGAACGTGTTCGGTGCGATCTTCTTGCTACCCGGTCTGGCCGCGTGGTTCGACCGCTCGGCTCGGCTGGTCAAGCCGCAACCCAGGCCGACGCCGCCGGTGGCCGTCGCCTCGCGCCGCAAGTCTGTATCGCAAGCCGCCAGCGTGGAGGGTTGAACGGTGATCGCCCTTGCAACAGCGTCAGCGCCGGCGATCGACCGCTACGACAGCCTGCTCGGGACCCTGTACGACGCAGCCTTGGAGGAGCAGGGGTGGCAACAAGCCTTGCGTGCTCTGCACGAGCTGTTCGCCGCGAACTACGTGACGCTGATCCTGCGCCCGCCGGGCGAGGATTCGGATCAGGGGTTGATGATCGTATTCGGCGATATTGAGGGGCAGGGGCGCATTACCTACCTGGACTACCCGCATGAGGTCACGCCGTTCGTGAACCTGCCGCCCAATCGGGTGTTCAGCGTTGGCGATCTGATGGATATGCAGACCTGGCGCGAGTCGCCGTACTACCAGAGCTACTGCGCGACACATGGGGTTTTTCACGTGCTGGCGGTCGATATCGCTGCCTCCGGCAGCGGCACATTCCGCATGCGCATCACCCGGCCGGAGTCGGCTCCGGACTTTTCCGAGGCGGAAAAGGCGTTTTGCGCGCGCCTAATACCACACCTTTCCCGGGTGCTTCGCCTGAATGTGCTGCTCGGGCGCAACGAGTCGCTGCGCTCGATCTACTCGCAGGTCATCGGCCGTCTGTCGGTGGCCACACTGGTGGTCGACGCCGGCGGCCGGATCGTCGAGCAGAACCGGGTCGCACGCGAGTTGCTTGCCAGTGGCGATGGGCTTAAGAGTGTCGGAGGCCGGCTCGAGGCCTACTATCCAGGCGACAACCAGCGTCTGTATCAACTGCTACGCGGCACCTTGCGCAAGGGTGTCAACGACAGCTCGGGGCAGACCGAAGCTCTGTCCATTTCTCGCCCATCGGGGCGGGTGGGGCTCGGCTTGGTGGTCGAAGCCGTGCCGGCGGGTGAATGGCGAGACGACGGCGACGAACCGGTGCTGCTGGTATATGTCCGCGATGCCGAAGAGCGGATGCTGCTCAGCGATGCGATGGCGCGCCAGCTGTTTGGCTTTACGCCGTCGGAAACGGCGCTGGTGATTGAGTTGGCGAACGGGCTCTCGCTGGAGGAGGCCGCGCAGTCGCTAGGCATCCGGCGCAACACAGCGCGGGCGCACCTGAGGGCGGTTTTTTCCAAAACTGGCGTTAGGCGCCAGACGGAGTTGGTCCGCATCATCCTCAACAGCGTAGTCAGCCTAGGGAGGACAACGACTGAAGAAAAGAACTGAAAGAAATTTGAAACACAGCATTCGCACGTTCCGCGCAAGAATGGCAAGCTGCTTGCCGGCTACAGCCGGAACAAAACCAGAATAACAACAAGTGCTGAGGTCCATGCGGCCGACAGCAAGCGAGGTTCGATATGCAGACCATGTCGTTGTCCACAGCTCCCAAGAACTCCGTTCCAGTATCCGTCAACGAACAGCTTTCGCTCACCGAGTACGATCAGCTGGTGAGCATCCTTCAGGAAGGCGCAATCGATAACGACGCGCTCACCCGTGCGCTGGAGGGGCTGCGCGTCTACTTCCGCGCAAATTACGTGACGCTGATTCTCAAAGTGGTTGGCATGGAGGAGCTGGGGCTGATGCTCGTGGCTGGTAACTACAAAGAGCACGGTCGGCTTTGCTACCAGGCCTATCAGGAGGGCTCCACACCCTTCGGCAACCAGCCGGTCGACACCGTTTTCACCGAGCTGGACGTGCTGTCCGAAGCGGATTGGCAAACCTCGCACTACTATCGAGAGCTGTGCCGCAATTACGACGTCTATCACCTGATGGGCGCGGACATTTCGACTCCCGATGCAGGGCTGGTGCGTCTACGCATTACCCGCTCGCACGATGCTCCCGAATTCGACGCCCGCGATCGCGAAGTCTGCCGGATGCTGCTGCCACATCTGCGGCGCAGCCTGCATGTGCACAATCTGCTCAACCGCAGCGAGATGATCGGAACGCTCTATTCGCAGGCCATTACACGCTTATCGGTCGCTACCATCGTGCTGGACGAGAGCGGTGCGGTGTTACAGCTCAATGAAGTAGCACGAGAGTTGCTGGAGCGAGCTGATGGCCTGAAACTTGTAGGCGGAAGACTGGAGGCGACCTATCCAAGCGACAACCGGGAATTGCACAGGCTGATCAACGAGGCCTTTGCCGCGCATCAGGGCCAGAGACCGCTAGGTCGCGATGCGTTATCGATCTCCCGACCCTCTGGCGAGGTCAACTTAGGCGTGGTGGCAGAAGCGATGCCTTCGGTGGATTGGGTCGAAGGGAAAGGCCAACCGGCGGTGGTGCTTTATGTTCGTGATGCAGTCGGCAAGTCACAGGTCAACAACACCGTGGCCAAGCAGCTCTTCAACTTCACCCCGGCGGAAACGGCTTTGGCTCTGGAGCTGGCCAACGGTCTGTCGCTTGAGGAGGCTGCGGAGAACCTGAATATCATGCGCAATACGGCGCGTGCGCATCTGCGTGCCATTTTTTCCAAAACAGGGGTCCGTCGCCAGGCGGAGCTCGTGCGAGTGATGCTCAACAGTGTCGTGGCCCTGGGGGGCAGCCAGCTCGCCCCGCTCAAAATTCCGGTCGTGACGCTACCACGCCCGCGCATCCGTGATGTCGGCTGACTGCTGATCGCCCTAGCATCAACTGCGCCGCCGCGGGCTAGGTCTGCCGCGGCGCTCTTCCTTCTATAGGCCGTCGATCTAGTCCATCTGAGGGATGAAGCACCGCGTCAGGTTGCCGATTATCGCCATGTCCCGTGTGGTTTTAACCCGCCACATCAGCTAACAAGAAGAACGCCTGAGGGTAACGACATGACGCAACTGATCAATATCAAAGCCGCCGCATCCACAGCCGAATACCGATACGCGCGTGGTTGGCATTGCCTGGGTATGGCGGACGATTACCGCGACGGCAAACTTCATACGCTCAACATCTTCGGCACGCGGCTGGTCGCTTTCGCCAACCAAGAGGGCTCGATCAGCGTTCTCAACGCACACTGCCCACACATGGGCGCAGACCTGTCTCAGGGCGAGCTGATTGATGGACGCGTCGTCTGTCCGTTTCACCACTGGCAGTTCGAAGCCAGCGGCCGCTGTGCAGAGATTCCCTACTGTAAGCGCATCCCGCCGAAGGCCAAGACGCGTAGCTGGCAAACCTGTGAGGTCAACCGATTGTTGTTCGTCTGGAACAACCCTGAGGGCAATCCACCCGCGCTAGGTGTCGAGATCCCGTACCTGCCGGAAATCGACAGCGACGAGTGGGACAACGACTGGCACCTCGACACCATGGTGATCGAAACCAATCCGCGCGAGCTGGTGGACAACCTGGTCGACGCTCAGCATTTCGGTCCTGTGCACGGCACGCCGACGACCTATTTCGCCAATATTTTCGACAGACATATCGGCCACCAGATATTCCATGGCGACTCGGGCCGTCTGGGGGGGGATTTGGTGGCGGAATCTGCCTACTACGGTCCGGCAACTCACTTCACCCGTATGAGAGCCAACTTCGAGGGCTTGCTGGTTGAGAGCATTCTGCTGAACTGTCACGTGCCGATCGGCCCGGACAGTTTCGAGCTGCGCTTTGGTGTTCTCGTCAAGAGGGTGCCCGGCTGGAGCGAGGAGCAGAACAAGGAATTGGCCCTGCAGTACGTGCAAAACAATCGCACGTCGTTCTACCAGGACGTCGATATCTGGAAGCATAAAATCCGCATCGACAACCCGGTGCTGGCAGAGGGCGACGGCCCGGTCTACCAGCTGCGCGAGTGGTACCAGCAATTTTTCATGGATGAAGCAGATGTGCCGGAGAGCTTTACCACGCCTCGCGAGATCATTACCGTCGATTCGCGAAAGTAAGCGATGGAGCCAGCCATGCAGCTGCAGTACGCGGGCAAGACGCTAACCGTTGGCCTTGCCGATGGGATTGCCAGGATGACATTCATCCAGGCTGACAACCTCAACGCGCTAAGCCCGGCCATGGCCGGCGAGTTCCTCGATGCCTGCCGGCAGCTAGCCGATATCGATGACCTGAAAGTGCTGGTATTACGGGGCAACGGTAGGGCGTTCATGGCCGGCGGGGATCTGCATGCACTGCGTCAGGATCCTGAAGCGGCCGTTGCGGCGATCATCTCCCCGATGAACGAAGCAATGCTGCTGCTCAAAACGTTGCCCATAATAATCCTGGCTCGGCTCCATGGTGCGGTGGCTGGGGCAGGTCTCAGCCTGGCCTGCCTCGCGGATTTTTCGATCGCTGCAGACAACACGCGGTTCGTTTATGCCTACGCGGACATTGCTACCACGTGTGATGTTGGCCTGTCGTGGCATCTAGTGCGCAGAGTGGGCATTAACCGCGCGCTGGAGATCGCACTGCTGAGTCGCGGGCTCAATGCGCGCCAAGCCGCTGAGTGGGGGCTGGTTAATCAGGTAGTCGATGCGGCGCGCCTGGACGAGGTCGTTCACGGAGCGGTTGCAAGATTGGCGGCGATGCCTGCACATGTCGTGAGAGCTACAAAATCACTGCTACTCCGTGCTCAATCCGCGCCATTGGATGAACAGCTGGAAACGGAGCGGCGAACATTCCTGGAGTGCGCACAACGAGCCGAGTTCACGGCTGCAATCGACGAGTTCTTTGCGAGGCGCCGGTAGCTTTTCGATTCTCAAGCCACGTACAGGCTGTGAACCTGTAGATGCACGTAGTGTATCTCCATGCCTAGGCGAGCTCGCGAGCGAGAGTAATCCTAGGTTTTAGCTCTAGTTGTTCTGTGTTTGTTACCTGTAAGTACACTTAGTGAACTTACAGGTAACCAGAGCCAGCTCTATACGTTGCCTATACCTACGCTGATCTGAGTCTAATTCGTAAATACTGTGAATTTCAGCCTCTAGCTCACAGTGTCGGTATAGATAAACTGTCCTCGTTCCCAGTCGTGGCTAGGCCACGACTATTGCTAGCTGGGCAATCCAAAGAAACAGCGTAAAAAAACCGGTCAAGCCGGACACCCCCCAGAAAATTCCGCTATTCAATTAGCTACGGCCACTCTTCTAAAGCTTTCCAAGCACGCCCAAACGTAACTCAGTTACATCATCCAAAAGCCGGTATCTGATATCCGATCCTATGATCGGGGCAGACCTAGGCACGCAAAAAACGTAACCGTAAAAGTAACGGGTTTAAAAAAATTGCTAGAAGCGCTGGCATTCAAGACTTCGAGCAGTTACCCGGCGCGTGAAAACGCGTGATGGGCCTCTTTAAAGCTACAAATGCTTGATCCGCGGAGTGGGATGCGCGCTCTTACTGGAGAGCGTAGCGAGCCTGGCCAGCGCCTATAGGAGCAAACATGGCAATTTTGAATTTCGGGGCACCGACACCCCTACCAAACGTCGACCGCTCACGTCTGCCTCGTACGTTACGAGCGCGAGTAGAACTCACCGTGCAGTTCGGCCATGAGCGAGAAACACGGGGGTTGCCAGGTGGCTCAGGCCTGAACTGTGCGGAGGCAACCTCTAACATCGATACGTATTTGAGGAGAATGCGAGCGTGGCTCGAAACGCGGGAGTTGGAACGCGAGATATGGCATCGGCAGGTCGAATGTTGCTAGATCGGGAGCGCGCGCGTGGAAACGTCTCGTTTTCTACGGCAGCGTCGGTAACCATGGCTTGGACGCTGTTCGTGAAGTTTGTGCACGCCGAGGGCGTCCGTCGACTCGAACATGTCACGTACGAACTGCTAGTGAACTACGGTATGGGCTTGGCGCAGCAAGTCGTGAGGGATGAGTGTGCTGCAGGCTACGCACAGAGGCTGGTAAGTGCAGTTAACACGGTAATGAGGCTGGCTACCAAAAACTGGCATTGCGTTCGACCTGTCCAGGATTGTGGGATACCTATGCGGGTCGCTGTCCGCAGGGAGCCGCCGTCTGGAATCGACCCTGATGTAGTTGAAAGGGCGGTTCAGAGTCTGCTATCGAACCAACAAGAAGCCGCTGTAGCAGTGGTGAGACTGTGCTGGAGTCTCGGATTGCGCATCAAAGAAGCTGCGTTGCTAAACGCGAAGAGCGCGCTTTGTCAGGCACAGACGAACGGCCGCGTTGATATCAAATATGGCACCAAAGGCGGTCGTACTAGAGTCGTCCCAATTGCGCATGAGCATCAGCTGGTGGCATTGAGAGTCGCGGCCATGGTGCAACGACAAGGTCGTTGCGTTATACCCCCGGAGCTCGACTGGCAGGAGTTCCGAAATTCCGTTTTGAATCAAGCCCGGGCGACGTTGAATGCGTGCGGAGTCGCCAAATTTCATGATCTACGAGCGGCATACGCGTGTCGGAGGTATCTGGAATTAACTGGCAACGCTGCACCTGTGCTGACGGGGGGATTGTGGACCGGCAGGCGGATCAAAATGCTAGGGCTGAAATCGCGTCCGAGCTAGGCCATAACCGAGTCAACGTCGTCTCCGCATATGTAGGAGGGGTGGCATGAGTCGGCTAGCTAGGCAGATTGAGGAGGTATCGAGAGGATATGGACGCAAAGGGGGCAAAGAAAATAGGGCGTCCCATCGGAAACGGATGGCAGAATTCGGCGTGTTTTGTGCGTCGCTAGGCGCCTCCGATCTGGGACAGGTCGGAGCCAGGCACGTCATTCGGTACTGGAATAGCCCAATTATGCAGAGCTATTGCGATCGCACGCGTATGAACCATTATTACGCGCTCGCGGCGCTGTGGAGGTGCGCCGGCAAACCGAAGAAGCCACCCAGGCCGCGGCCCGTGGGACTGACCGAGTAGAGACCGTACAGCCGCTTAGTCGCGATGAGTCGACGTTCAAGGACGATTAAAAGTCAAACTTCTGCCGCTGATATGGGCTCAGCACAGCCCGGAAGTGATCGTCGTAAATGCAGGTTATGCACGGTGACCGGATGCGAGGGCGCCATCATCATTGGCAAGGAATATCTCGCTCGTGCAGCCAATGCTCTGCCCGACGCCGCATTGTGGCGACCCACATGGACGCCATACATCTATGGGCCGGAGCCGCGAAGAGCTGAAAGCCTACGTCACCGAAAAGAGTATCCAAGACCCCTTAGACACCCGGCAGATGGGGCTGTACTTGAGTTCTAAGCACAACGGCGGCCTTTTCCTCTCGATAGATGCGATCACGACCGGCAGCCATTGGCTGATCACTGCCGGAAACGATGAGCCGCTGCCGGTCATAGATGCTTGAGCGCTTGGCCGGTTCGGGTTCGGGTTCGGGTTCGGGTTCGGCATTATGGTAGCTTCCCCAAACTATCCAGGCTGTTCGGCATCGACCTCGGTATGTCTTAAGATTGTCGGCTGCCGAAAGAACCGTCATGGCTAAAGCCATGAAGGGCTTTCATTCTTTACAGACAAGTGTGGTGAAGATGAAAAAGCCTTTCGTTTCGCTCTGCCCTGAGATCACTCGGGCACACGCGCTGATGCTGATGGATTGGTTGGATGATGAGCGTGTCACCTGCTACCTGAGCGATTCGCGTCATACCTCCCGCTTCATCGAGCAAACCATCGATCGTACTCAGTTACCGATTCTGACCCATCTGTTCAACCGGGGCGGCCGATTCTTCATGGCGTATGACCGGCATGACGCTCCGGTGGGTTTCGTCCGTCTTATCAAGACCGGCACAGATTGCGAAATAGTCCTGGTCATCGGAGACAGCGACAAGTGGGGCCGGAACCTTGGCGCCAGTACGATCCGCGAAAGCATGAAACTGGCTTTTCTCGACATGCGCGCCGAAAAGCTCATCGCCAAGATTTACCCGGACAATGTGCGCTCAGTAAAGGCCTTTCTGCGCAGCGGCTTTCTGCTTGAAAGCGAAACGCCAGCGTTGAAATCATTTTCTATGACTCTGGGGCGTTATCTCCAGTTTTTGCGCGAAGGTGACGTTGGCTTCTCCACTAGGATCTACATCACTGAAATCGACAAAGCCAGGCTTGAGAGTCTGATTGCGGGCGAGCAAGGCCCGGTTGTTGTTGAAATCGAACATGAGCTTGAACGAGCCATTATCGTCAAGCCGGAGCAGATGACGTGTAATGTTGTCACGATGAACTCTCAGGCCTTGCTGCAGCTGGACGAGGAAGAGATCGAAGTGGCTTTGGTCTACCCGGAAGACGCAGACACCAGTGTCGGAAAGCATTCCGTGTGCTCCGACATCAGCGCTGCCATCTTGGGCTATCAGGAGGGGGACGTTATCGACTGGCGAATTTCTGGTCGGGCCTGCCGGATTGCAGTCAGGAAAGTGCTTTATCAGCCGGAGGCGGCGGGCGATTTCCACCTATGATTGCGCGTTTAGCTCGGTGTCCGTACATCAGGAGCGAGGATCACCCAAGGGACGGAGCCTCGCTTTCTGCACAAAGCCGTTGCCATAAGCAGTCTGTGCCAGGGTTGACGCGGACCGCTGGCTGGCTAGAAAGCATTGCATCCGCGAGCTGAGAATCAGTAGGCCCGCTTGAATCGCCCT
Source organism: Alphaproteobacteria bacterium (assembly GCA_018820205.1). GTDB lineage: Bacteria > Pseudomonadota > Alphaproteobacteria > Caulobacterales > Caulobacteraceae > Brevundimonas. Next base: position 1,063 of record JAHJOK010000087.1, on the reverse strand, counting down.
AGTCTACCTAAACACTTTTGAGCGGCCGCTTCTGGCCGATTGCGGCCTATCTCGAACGTCGGTTCTGATCGCTCCCTACCAGTCAGGGTCATGCAGCATGCCGATAGTCCAAGCATTGGCTGGTCGGCCGGTCGCAATGGGTGGCACGTCGCTGCAATTGCCATTGAGTACTGAATTGCCGTCCTGCTGCCCTTAATCCATGAATACAATAGCAATCTGGAGCAGTAGTCTTGGCTAGATCACGCTAACGTGTTGCTGTAGGGCCTGGCGCATTGCTTAGCCTCATTGCGGATGCTGAATGGAGACCGACATGACGATGCCTTGCGAGCGGACACGGGCGGTAGTTGATACTCGACAGTTTCTCCTGCAGCTCAGAGATGACCCGGCCTTACCTGAGGTGATACGCATGCAGGCTAAGGCACTAGCAAGGCATTTCCCAGAGCCTGTCCAGATTGCTCAGCTCGCATTGCTGGAAAAAACAGTGACAGAGTTGGAGGGTGCTGACCTGCCGCCTCTTATCTCAGTTTGGTCACCGCTGTTCGAGTAGTGCTACGCAATTCACCGCGGCCTGCTGAAGCCAATCCAAGCGATCCAAGTAGGAGAAGACGCATTCCGATGGGTACTCCGCCAGGTTATAAAGCAGCGTCTTGGCTTAAAGCCCCAGCCAAAAATGGGAGCCCCAATTGCGCCTCAGCAGAACGTGATCCTACCTCTGTGATTGACCGGTGATTGACCATTAAAACAGAGGAGGGCGGTTTTAAGGGGGGTATATTGCTGAAAAGCCCGTAATCAGTGGTGCCCGGAGCGGGGGTCGAACCCGCATACCCTTTCGGATGAGAGATTTTAAGTCTCTTGCGTATACCAATTTCGCCATCCGGGCGGAGGCTGCGTAGCAGTGCGCCGATGGGGAATCGGCGGCGCAGGACTATAGCGAGCCTCCGGGCACCACGCAACCCGAACGGCGCCGTTGCGTGGCCTCAGTCGCTGGAAACTGGCGAAAGCTGCCACCAGCTCGGCAGCAGGCGGCGTATCTGCGACCGGCCGAAACGGTCGTCGATCAGGT
>JAHJOK010000088.1 GCA_018820205.1 Alphaproteobacteria bacterium | reverse complement strand
CCTCCCGTAGGAGTCTGGGCCGTGTCTCAGTCCCAGTGTGGCTGGTCGTCCTCTCAGACCAGCTACAGATCGCAGGCTTGGTGAGCCTTTACCCCACCAACTACCTAATCTGCCATCGGCCGCTCCATTCGCGCAAGGTCTTGCGATCCCCTGCTTTCATCCGTAGATCGTATGCGGTATTAGCACAGCTTTCGCTGCGTTATCCCCCACGATTGGGCACGTTCCGATGTATTACTCACCCGTTCGCCACTCGCCACCAGGATTGCTCCCGTGCTGCCGTTCGACTTGCATGTGTAAGGCATGCCGCCAGCGTTCAATCTGAGCCAGGATCAAACTCTATAGTTCGATCTTGATTTTTTCGCCACAACCTCGCGATTGCAGCAAACTCATAAAAACGGAATTGAAGTGAACTTCACTTCTATTCTCATGAGCGTTTGTGAAGCCTTATCGGCTTCGTTCCGAAGAACTTGGCTATTCGCCCCAAACGCCCACGCTTATCGGCTGTAAATTTTTAACGACCACCGCAAGCACTCAACACCCAAAAGGCATCTCAACTTGCTAAACCCCGCTGCGATCAGCGAAGCCTTCGATTATCACACAGTTCTTAGCAAAACGACAAACTATTTCGCCGCTCACCTCAAACTCTCCGCACCACTCACACTTCTCAACCCACCCTCCAACCAACGACATCAGCGCCGCCTCAGCGACCCCAGCATCTTCGGCATCCCAGCAAACCCAGAAGCAGTAGCGCAGCCTTCGATTATGACACGAAAAAAGGCCTCCAGGCAAGCGAGGCGCGACATTGCAGCAGCAATCAACGGTGGCCTCGTCAAGTCGCTAGCGCCACGGTCTCGATATCACTCCGACTCAACACCTAGGCCGGCGCCGGACACCGGACTCTGCCTGCGATCCCTCACCTCCGATTCCCGCACTGCTGAGGCCAGTCCGCGTTAGCACTCCGATAATCAGCCCAATGACTTGCATCACTCTGCTCGGCGCTCAACTGGCCTTCGGCCACGTCGCCCTACTCGACCATGCCGACTTCTCGCTTGACGAATCCGAGAGAGTGGGGCTGATCGGCCGCAACGGCGCTGGAAAATCCTCCCTGCTCAAGATACTTGCGGGAAAAGAGAAGGCCGACGACGGCGAGTTGAAGGTCCAGCGAAATCTGCGCATCGCCTATGTCGCACAGGAACCGCTGCTCGACGAAAGCGTCACCGTCTTTACCGAGGCCAGCGCCGGGTTGGCCAGCGTAATCGCCTTACGTGACGAATACCTTTCGGGCGCTGCCGGCACGGACCTCGACGCCCTTCAATCGCAAATCGAGGCTCTCGACGCATGGAACTGGGAACAGCGCGTTCAAGAAACATTGCAACGTCTGAGTCTGGACGGCGATGCCCTGGTCGGCTCCCTGTCGGGCGGCACGCGAAAGCGGGTTGCGCTGGCGCAGGCTCTGGTGGCCGCGCCCGACGTTCTTTTCCTTGACGAGCCAACCAACCATCTCGACCTCGAGTCGATCGAATGGCTGGAGGATCTGCTGCTCGAGTTCAAGGGCAGCGTCGTAACGATCACCCACGACCGCGCTTTCCTCAACCGGACCGCAACGCGCATCGTCGAGTTGGACCGGGGAAAGCTGAGGTCCTACGACGGAAATTTCGAACGCTACCTTGCACTCAAGGACGAACAGCTGGCGCAGGAAGCAGTGATCAACGCGAAAGCAGACAAGTTGCTCGCCCAGGAGGAAGTCTGGATTCGCAAAGGCGTGGAGGCCAGGAGGACGCGCAGCCAAAGCCGTATCGGGCGACTGCAGGCGCTGCGCGCTCAGCGCTCCGCCCGGCGCGAGGTCGTAGGCAGTGTCAAGATCGATGTGGACTCGGGGCGGTCGAGCGGCAAGATCATCGCGGAACTCACCGACGCATCCAAAGCCTATGGCAACAAAACCGTCATCAAGGACTTCAGCGCGACGATCCTGCGCGGAGACAAGGTCGGATTGATCGGCCCCAATGGCGCAGGCAAGACGACGCTCCTCAAACTGATCCTCGGCGAACTCGAACCCGACAGCGGCAAGATCCGGCGCGGCACCCATCTGCAAGTCGCCTACTTCGACCAGATGCGTGACGCACTGGACCTCGACTCCACACTCGAGGACTTCATCAGTCCCGGCAGCGAGTGGATCGAGATCGGCAATCAGCGCAAGCACGTCAAGAGTTATCTCTCCGACTTCCTGTTCTCGCCCGCGCGAGCGAGATCGCCTGTGAGGTCGCTGAGCGGCGGGGAGCGCAATCGACTGCTCCTCGCGCGCCTCTTCGCGCGCCCTGCCAACGTGCTGGTGCTGGACGAACCCACCAACGATCTCGACATCGATACCCTGGAGCTTCTCGAGGATCTGCTGCAGGATTATCCAGGCACCGTGTTCCTAGTGAGCCACGACCGGGTCTTTCTCGACAACGTCGTGACCAGCACGATTGCATTCGAAGGCGATGGACGCTGGCGCGAGTACGAAGGCAGCGTGCAAGACTGGCTGCTCCAGTCTCGAAGATCACGTGAAATGGCTCTGCTGAAGAACGCGTCCACGCCGCGAAACAGTTCTGGCGCCACACCCGACAATGGGGCGCCTGTTGCGATCGACTCTGCTCCACGCATCGGCACGCGCCGCAAGCTCAGCTACAAGGAGCAACGTGAGCTCGAGCAACTCCCGGAGATGATTCAGGCACTCGAAGACGAGCAGAAGAAGATCGCCCGGATCCTGGAGTCGGACGGGGGTGCGATCTACGCCAACGACGCGACGCGCGCAGCGGAACTCGGGGTTCGCCATGCGAGCATCGACGACGAATTGCTCAGCGCGTTGGAGCGATGGGAAAAGTTGGGCGCCACGAGTCCCGGTTGAATAAGCCGCGCCGCCGTCACATCGCAGGGTGGCTGCATGCACGAGCATTGCAGCCGCGACATCACAGCTGAGACCGCACCCGCACAAACACCTTCCAGAAGGTCGCGTCTTGCGCCGAAGCGAAATTCACCCTCATGAGCGTGCCTGGCAGACGTCTCGCATGGAACAGCGAACCCGGGGCGAGCAAGTAACCCTCATCGAGCATTCGCTGCGTGAGCGCATCGGTGTCGACTCCGGTATCGACCCAGCCGAACAGTCCCGCAGGCTCCGAGACCAGCTTGCAGCCCGCCGCCAAGGCAAGCTTGACCGTGCGCCCCCTGGCGCCGTCCAGACGCAGCCGAACCCGCTCCGCGTGCCGCCGCAACTGTCCTTGATCGATACACCACGCCAGCGCGCGCTCGAACATCGACGGCGTGGTCAGCGTGGTCAGAAGCTTGGTTTCGAGCAGCCTGCTGACCATTGACGGCGATGCCGCCAGGAAGCCGACTCGCCAGTTGGGAGCAAGGATCTTGGCAAACCCGCTGACATAGATCGTCCGCTGCAGCCCGTCCATCGCACTCAGGCGTGTCGCGTGTTCCGGGGCGAGATGGCTGTACGTGTCGTCCTCGACGATATGGAACCCGTGCAAATTGGCCAACTGCAGAACCCGATGGGCACTTCCAGGCGTCAGGCTATAGCCGGTCGGGTTGTGCAACACGCTCACGCTCACGAAGAGCTTGGGCTTGTGGCCTTCACCTGCGGCGCAGTAGCGCTCCATGACTTCGATGTCAGGACCGTCGGCGTGGCGCGGCACTGGCAGGATGCGCATGCCGAGCGATTCGAGGCGTGCAAACTCCAGGGCCCAACCCGGCTCTTCAACCATCACGGGGTCGCCGGCGCGCAACAAGGTTCGACTCACAACGTCCAGTGCGTGGGTCGCCCCGACCGTGGTCACGATCTGATCGGCCGTGCAAGGCACGTTGATGCTCGACAGTTTGGCCGCCAGACTCCGGCGCAGGCCGCTATCACCCGCCGGCTCGCCGTACTGAAGCGAAAGATCCTGCATCGCCTTGACCGTCATCACACGACGCAGAGCCGTGGGCATGAAGGTCGATTCGAGCCATTCGGACGGAAACACCCCCATGCCGGGCTGCGGCTTGTCGCTCGGGCGGTGGAACATCCCGCGAATCAGCGTGCTTGCATCCGCCACCACAGGCATTGCGGATTTGGACTCGGACCCGTCGAGACCTTCGCGCGCTCGCGCCATTTGTGCAGCCGCCGAGTCTCTGACAAAAAATCCGCGCTGCCGTCGCGCTTCGACCAGCCCCTGTGCGAGCAGTTGGTCATAGGCTGCAACGACGGTATGAGGGCTCACCCCTTGCTGCCGAGCGCATTCCCGTACCGACGGCAGCCGGGCACCCGGCGCAAGCAGACGCGTGCGGATGCGATCCGCAAATCGGTCGGCAAGTTGGCTCGTCAGCGATTGAGAGGATTCCCGGCTCAGCATGCGCAAGATCTGTGTCGTTGGATCGATCAATACAGACAAGGACTTTGTACGAAAATCTGTACTGGTACTGTAATGGTCGAAAGTTTAGAGTCTGCAACCATGGGTACACAAGCAATTTCTCGGCTCGGACGTTGCGGCGATCGCCGGCGATGAAGGCCTCCAAGGAAACTGCGGGCATGTGGCTAGGCGTCATCGGCGTTGCCGTGTTCGCGATCACGCTACCAATGACGAGGCTGGCGACCGGAACTGCCGATGCGCCGCAACTCTCGCCCTGGTTCGTCACTCTGGGTCGCGCGGCGCTGGCCGGCTTGCTGTCCATGGTCTTCCTCCTGGCCACGCGCTCAGCGCTGCCCGCACAGCGCCACTGGAGGCCGCTTGCCATCGCGATTCTCGGCAACGTCATCGGTTATCCGGTTCTCCTGGCCTACGCACTGCGCAGCGTCCATGCCAGCCACGCGGCCGTCGTGACGGCGCTGCTTCCGCTGACCACCGCGGCCTGCGCGGCGTGGCTGCTGCATCAGCGCGCGCGGCTGGGCTTCTGGGTTTGCGCGACCGTGGGCAGTGCGCTCGTGCTGATCTTTTCCTGGATTCGTGCTCCGGCGGGCAGCTCTGGATTCGCGTGGGCGGACGCTCTGCTCGTTGCGGCCGTGCTGGCTGCATCCGTCGGCTACATCTACGGCGCCCGCATCACGGGCGAGCTCGGTGCGGAACGCGTGATCTGCTGGGTTTGCGTCGGCGCCCTGCCCATCACCTTGCCTGGCGCGCTCTGGCTCTGGCCGAGTCATCCGGTGGCGGTTTCGTCGTGGGTCGGACTGGTCTACCTCGGAACGTTCTCGATGTGGATCGGCTTCTTCGCCTGGTATCGCGGGCTGGCGCTAGGGGGCGCTTTGCGCGTCAGCCAGACGCAGTTGCTCCAGCCTTTCCTTTCGATCGTCGCCGCAGTTCCGCTCCTTGGCGAACCGATCGATGTGGTGACGCTCGCCTTCGCCTGCGCCGTGGTCGCCACCGTGGTGGCCGGAAAGCGGCTGTCCCAAGCTCGCCCGACGGCTGCCCTCGCTTCAGCACCCTGAATCAACCTCACGAAAGACTCGCCATGGAATGGAAACTCGCCGCTCGCGCAGAAAAGATGAACCCTTCGGTGATCCGCGAGATCCTCAAAGTGACCGAGCACCCCGGCATCGTCAGCCTGGCCGGCGGCCTGCCGTCTCCGAAGACATTTCCGGTCCAGGCATTCGCGGACGCCTGTGCGCAAGTGCTCAATACCGAAGGCCCTGCTGCCTTGCAGTACGCAGCCAGCGAAGGCTATGGCCCGTTGCGCGAGGCGGTGGCGCACATGCTTCCGTGGGAAGTCGATCCGGATCAGGTGTTGATCACCACGGGCTCGCAGCAGGGGCTCGACCTGATCGCGAAGATCCTGCTTGATCGCGACAGCCGCGTGCTGGTCGAGACGCCGACCTACCTGGGGGCGCTGCAGGCGTTCGCGCCGATGGAGCCCGAAGCCGTGAGTGTCGCGAGCGACCACGAAGGTGTGTGCGTGGACGATTTGGTGCGCAAAGCTGCAGGTGCACGCTTCATCTACCTGCTCCCCAACTTCCAGAATCCGACGGGCCGCACGATGTCCGAGGCACGACGCGCGGCCGTTTCCGCTGCGGCGGCGCAGGCCGGGCTTCCGATCGTCGAGGACAACCCCTACGGCGACCTCTGGTTCGACACCCCGCCGCCTACGCCGCTGACCGCGCTCAACCCCGAAGGCAGCATCTACCTGGGCTCTTTCTCCAAGATCCTGGCGCCCGGCCTGCGCCTGGGTTTCATGGTGGCGCCCACCAGCATCTACCCCAAGCTGCTGCAGGCCAAACAAGCGGCCGACCTGCACAGCCCCAGCTTCAACCAGCGCATGGTGGCCGAGGTG
>JAHJOK010000034.1 GCA_018820205.1 Alphaproteobacteria bacterium | reverse complement strand
GCTGCGCGACGAGCTGCTGAACGAGACGCTGTTCCGGTCCCTCCCGCACGCCCGGCTCGTGCTGGACGCCTGGCGGCGCGACTACAACGAAACCCGGCCGCACTCGAAGCTCGGCTGGCTGACGCCTGAGGCCTTCGCAAGGGCACTCACCGGACACATCGGCCGGCCTGCTGCGCGGGTTGATGGCTGCGCAGACCGGCCTCTTGCCACCCCAGTCAATCACGGCTCAGATCAACCACGGACTCTCGTTATGGCTGGTTGAGAAACGGGGGTCACGTCAAGCCGACCCGAGCCAAAATTCCGATCTCCTAGAGCCCCTGCTCGGCGTAGTCGATCCCAACAAGTTCGTGTTGGCGGCTACCTCCACTGATCTGAGCGGAGCCCAAGTCGGACGCAACGTTGCATCTATTGCTAACTCGAGCGCCGTGGATCGCTTCGTCCCCAAGACAGACACTCTGACCAATCGCCTCGCGGATCGAAGATCAGGCGGCTATGGCCGAGTTGGGTACGATGCTTGGGCGAGTATGCTTCGTCGGGCGCGGTACTCCAATCCGGAGGCTTTGGTACGCAGTGCGGACACCGCGCTCGACTATGCCTTGGCTCGACCCAATGACCCAGCAGGCGGCGTAGTAGCGGCCGCTTTTCCGGTTGTTCACGCCCGCCTTAAGAAGAACAGCCTACCCGAAATCCCTTTCAACGTGATCACCGCAGTATTTTTACTTCCGATTGTTCTGTTTTCGGAATGGGACCGAGCGAAGGCAGCCCGGCACGGAATCGTAGACATGTTCATCCGGTCGAAGTGGGATCCCGTCGAGCTATTGCGTGCGGGCGTCGATGCCGGAATCCCACGCAAAATCCTTGGTTACCTGGTGTCCAAGCCCGGAGGTCCAGCTTATTTCCGACTGATCGAGCAGGGCGTGGAACGATATCCGACACCGATCCGCAGCGATCTCATCGAAGCGCTAAAGGAATTTCGATCTGATGACAGCCGGCATTGGTCAACAGACACCTGAAATGGCCAGAGCCGCCAGCCACCGCTCTGAGTGAGAACCGGCTCAGCAGCGTCGAGACTTGAAGGTGGTGCGGGTGGCCGGGGTCGAACCGGCACTCCTCTCGGAACTGGATTTTGAATCCAGCGCGTCTACCAATTCCACCACACCCGCACAGGTCTAGTGAGGGTTGATCTACAAGGCGTGGGCGCGGGTTTCAACTGATGTGAGCACTCGAACCATAGCTGACACAGGAGGAGCCTTCTCTGCGTTATGCGGATCGCCAGGGCAGACCAGAAGAGGCGTCAGCATCATTCGCCAGCCAAGGGGAGGAGGTGGCCGGGGCCGAGCTATCGACCGGCGTGATCGCAGCCGCCCGTAATCGGTCCCGGTGCGCGTTGATGGCGGTGATGTTAATCGCTTCGCTGATCGACAATCGACGTCCGTGGACCAGCCCTTGGGGAGAGGGGCGGATGCGGCGACGCGTGGCGTCATGGGGCTTCAACGCCTTGCCGAAGTAGCGGGCCGCCCCTCTCGGCTTGTCCGCATCGCGGACGTCAACGGCGACGGCGGCTTCGAATATCTCGCCCGCCACACGGCGCACCCAATGCGGAAGCTTAGCCTCGAAAGCGACGCGGCGGCCTTCCGGGATGTGCGTCACCCAATGGACGTGGGTGCCGTGCGAATGATGCGCGTGCTCGTGAACGTTCTCCACGACATAGAACCAAGCGGCCGGTCGATGGTCGATGGGGTGCGCGCGCGTCGGCCTGAGCCAGGGCGTGAAGTAGTTTCGGATCAGACGACGAATCGCGGGGCCAACATGTTCTGCCTCGCAACCCGTAGCTCCGAACTGGATCGTGGTCATTGTATTGAGAGGCAGCCCGATCTCAGCAGCGAAGCGGACCGAGTGGTCCAACTGATCGAACTGGCGTTTGTCGATGAACTCGCTCTGACGCACGGTGCCCGGCCCGACTCTGAAGGTGTAGCTGTATCGATCCCTATTACTAGATAGTGAGGCGGGCTCAAAACGTGGGGATTCTTGGTTGCCGCCTAGTTCAGGCAGGGCGTGGATTTACCGCTACTCCGAATCCAATTTCCGTGTAGCAGTTTTGCTCTCTAGTTAGCGGATTGTTCCTTGGCGATGTGGTGGTTCGGCCCTTCGCGCGGCTCACGCTTGTGTCCGTCACGACTCGTCGCGGGCCTCGGGCTGCGATCTGCCGGTACTCGGATCAGAAGAGAAATGGCGATTCGGCGATAGGTCGCTAACCCCTCCTCGCGCAGCAATCGTGTTCACAAGGATGGGCGTTCGCCCGGTGGGGTCGAGCGGGTTCCCGCTCTTCGGCTCGGCTTAGGACGCCGAACATTGATAGCCGACGCGTCGATCATGTTCTTGATGTGGGATGCATAGTATTTTTCGATCATCTCGACGCTCGTCCGACAGTTCTTCGCGATCTGGTAGATGTCGGCGCCTTCCATGAGGCGCATCGAAATGTAGGTGTGCCGCAGGCTGTAGGCGGTGCGCACCTGACCATCCCTGTCGCGTTTGAGGTCCAACTCCTCCAGCACCGTATTGAGCAACTCGCGCAGAGTGCAGCCAAAGACCTTCTCGGTGGGCTTGGGGGCCTTCGCCCCGGCTGGCGTGTTCCGCTGTGAGAGGCGTCGAAAGGGCTGCACGGCGCCGGGCATGCTCTTGCAGTAGCCCACGCCCCGCTTACCCCTCACCTCGATCTCCAGGATGCGCTCGCCGGTGTCTTCGTCGAGAACGATCTCGACATCCCGGAACTCCAGGCGACCGGCCTCATCAGGGCGAAGCCCGGTGTTGACCATGAACAGCACGTAGTCGTGCAGGCGCTGGCTTTCGAAAGCCCAACGGCCCCGGTTGTGTCGAGGGTTCGCCGCTCGTTCGCGTGTGGCCTCGTAGAGTAGCTTGTACTCGGCCGGGGAGAACCACGCCCGATGGACGATCTTGCCCGACATTTTGTACGGGGTCGAAAGATCGGGAAGGATGGCTAGCCAACCGTGTCGATTGGCTGTCTTCAGGACCTGACGAAGCGTCACGATCTCGTGGTGCAGTGTGGTGCGGGCAGGTCGCTTCGGCTCGCCAGTTTTCGGGTCGAGCCGCGATGTCATCCGGTGAACCCGGTATTCCTGCACCAGTCCTGGGGTGATCTCGCTCAGCAGCTTGTCGCCGAAGAAGGGGTAGAGGTGAACCCTCAGTCGATCGCTATGGCCTTTGACATACTCCGGGTTCCGCTCCCCCAAGGTGAGGGCTTCGTACTCGCGCACGAACTGCTCTCCGCCCTCCCTGAATGTCTTGCCTGATCGCTTAGGGGCGATGCCTCCGCCGAAACGGTGTTTGCCTTGAAGGGTGAGAAACCAATCCTCGGCGAAGTCTTTCGCCAGAGCGAGGCTGTCCTGCTTCGTGGTGCTGCGGAACTGACGGCCGCCCACGGACGCCGAGCATTGCCAGTGCGGGCTGTTCGGCCGCTTGAAGAGCTGGACTTTGCCGCCGAGAAGCGCGTGTCGAGTGGTCATCGACAGGCCTCCAAAATGCGCTGTTTGCGCTAGCACTGCGCTAGGCGCTTGCGGCACCATAAGGCCAGAAATATGCTATGAAATCAATGTGTCGGCAGTAAAACCGACGTGATTGACGGGCTTTTGAGTCCGGCGCGTCTACCAGTTCCACCACCGGGGCCCGCAGCGGACGTCTTAGTGGGCTAGCGCGCGTCGCGCTACTTGAGCCCGCATTTTTTGGCGGATCGCGGCTCGAGCCGGATTCGGGAACTCGCCCCTTGCGTTCCATCGTGGTGTAACGCATGTGGCCTGACATGACCGACCTGCCCGATCTCGCCGTCGTCTATGAGCACCCCGAATGGTTCGAGCCGCTGTTCGCGGCGCTGGAACGGCACGGGGTCTCCTACGTGAAGGTGCCGCTGGTGGGGCACACGTTCGATCCCACGGGTTCGTCGGCGCCGGCGACCGTGGTCTTCTCTCGCGTAGCGATGTCGTCCTTCCTGCGCGAGCCGGAGCATCCGATCTTCTACGGTCAGAGCCTGTTCGAGCACTGGCAGGGGCTGGGGACGCGGGTGGTCAACGCCTCGGCCCTGAACATCGACACCTCCAAGGCGCGGCAGATGTCGCTGATCGCCCGGCTGGGGCTGAAGGGTCCGGCGACCCGGGTCGCGCACCGTCAGGCGGATATTCCGAACGCGGCCGAGGGGCTGCGATACCCCGTCCTGGTCAAGGCCGATATCGGCGGCGCCGGCGCCGGGATCACCCGCTATGAAACGGCTGAAAAACTGGCCGAGGCGGCGGGCGAGAAATGGTGCCCGGTCGGCGTCAACGGCATCTCCCTGATCCAGGAATATGCGCCGCGCCGGGGCGGGAAGATCACCCGCGTCGAGACGCTGAACGGCAAATATCTGTACGCGATCGATATCGAGAGCCCGGGCGACGCCTTCGACCTGTGCCCGGCCGACGCCTGTCTGGTCCGGCCCGGCGCCCCGACCCTGACCATGACGAAGACGACCCCGCCGCCCGAAATCATCGAGGCGGTCGAGCGGTTGGCGGTCGCCGGCGAACTGGAGGTCGGGGGCGTCGAGTATCTGATCGACGACCGGGACGGATCGGTCCTCTTCTACGACATCAACGGCCTGTCGAATTTCGTCGCGAAACCGGTCGAGGTGCTGGGCTTCGACCCGCACGACAACCTGGTCGAGTGGCTGAAGAGCGTCGTCGCCGAAGAAAAATCCAATCGCGCGAAGGGTATGGCGGCATGAGATACGGATACTGGGCGCCGGTCTTCGGCGGGTGGTTGCGGAACATCGCCGACGAGCGCGAGGCCTCGTGGGAGAACGCCTCGCGGCTGGTCAAACGGTCCGAGGCCCTGGGCTATGATCTGACCCTGATCGCCGAGCTGAACCTGAACGACATCAAGGGCATCGAGGCGCCGGCCCTCGACGCCTGGTCGACGGCGGCGGCCCTGGCGGCGGTGACCGAGACGATCGAGCTGATGGTCGCGGTGCGTCCGAACTTCCACCAGCCGGCCCTGTTCGCCAAGAAGGCGGCCAATATCGACCAGATCTCCGGCGGGCGGCTGGCGCTGAACGTCGTCTCGTCCTGGTGGGCCAAGGAAGCCGAGAGCTATGGTCTGCAGTTCGACCAGCACGACGACCGCTATGCCCGCACGACGGAATGGCTGCAGGTTCTGGATCGTCTGTGGACGGAGAAGCGGGTCGATTTCGAGGGGCGATACTACACGCTGAACGACGCGATCGTGGAGCCCAAGCCGACCTCGACGCCGGATCGCCCGCGCCCGGTCATCTATGCGGGCGGCGAGTCCGAGGCGGCCAAGAGCCTGATCGCCAGACACTGCGACGCCTATGTCATGCACGGCGACGAGCCCGAGCATATCGCCGCCAAGATCGCCGACATGCAGGCGCGGCGCGAGCGTTTCGGCCTGCCGCCGATGTCGTACGGCATGGCCGGCTATGCGATCGTGCGCGACACCGACGCCGAGGCCGAACGCGAGCTGGAGCGGATCACCACCATCCCGGGCTTGACGGACGGCAAGCCGCCGGCGGGGTTCGCCAATTTCGACCAGTGGCTGTCCGGCACCGAGCTGGAGCGAGAGCTTAAGATCCGCGAATACAGCGTTTCCAACCGCGGCCTGCGCCCCGGCTTCGTCGGCACGCCGGAAACCGTCCGGGAACGGATGGAGGCCTTCGAACACGCCGGCCTCGATCTCGTCCTGCTGCAGATGTCGCCGCAGGAAGAAGAGATGGAGCGGTTCTCGGCGCAGGTGATCCGGCCGAACTGAGCGTCAGTGCAGGCTAAATCTGACGGTGAAGTTCACCAACCCAGAATCCAGAACGTGCTGGTAGGGCTCGTCCGATCGCAGTTGCGCATTCTCTGCCGCGCGCACGGCGGCGGGCCCAAAACCCTTTCCTGCTGGACGTTCCACCTCGATCCGACAGTCTTCCAGTCCCCCGTCATCAAGAGTGAGGCAGCTCAGAACAGCCATGCCGGAAAGTCCGTCGCGGAGCGCGCGATTCGGATAGATCGGCCGTGGCAGGCGGGCCCAGCTCGGGCCTTGCGGCAGCGCCTGTGAAAGGGTCGCGGACGACTCGCTTCTTCGAAGTTCGTCACGGGGATCGATGGCGGGCCGGCCGCACGCGCTCAGGACCTGGTCGATGGCGGCGCGAGACGGCGGCAGGGACACGATATAGCGCCGCGGGGGAGCCGACTCCTCGCCTGCCAGCTGAAGTTGAAGGTCGCCTCCCTGGCGGAAGCGGCGCGCAAGCGGGGCGGGCAGGTCTGCGAACAGGGTCTGTCCGTTCTCGCTGACCTGCCAGGTCGAAGCGCGAAGCGGCCTGTCGCCGAACGCATACTGGATCGTCCGACGATCGGGATCGTCCTTGTCGGGAACGGTCGCCAGACCGACGATATAGGTTTCCAGGCTTTCGTCATCACACCGGACGACCACGGCGATGCCGCTGTCAAAACTGACTGCCGCCGCGACGGTGCTGCCGCGATCGATGACCTCCCAGTCCGCATCTTGCGCCGTGGCTGAGGCGGCGAGGGAGAGGGCGGTCAGGGTGGCGAGGAGGCGGAGGGGACGCATGGGATCACTCTCGACTGAGAAGGGTGGTCAGGCCGCCGCCTCGACGTGGCTGTCGGCTTCGCCGGCCAGGACGCGGCGGGCGCGGATATACATCTCGATCCGCTGCACCACGATCATGCCGACCACGAACAACAGGAAGGCGTCGGCGATGGCCAGGGCGTTCAGATGCCAGGCGGCGGCGTGCGGCTCCAGCACCGACCTCAGGGCGCTGCGTCCCACGAACAGGCCGATGATCAGAATGATGCCGATGGGCGAGGCCTGGGCCTTCAGCGTGCCGTCCGCATGCCGTTCGATGGTCGTCATCTTGCCGCGCCACCAGCCGGCCGCGCCGCCCAGCACCAGCCCGACCGCAAGGATAGCCCACGACGCGACGCCGAACGGGGTGCGATCGGCGCCCGGCTCCAGACTGGTTCCCCACAGCGCCAGGCCCATCATCGGCACGATGATCGCGGGCATGACCCACATCCATTTCGGCCGCAGCGTCCGGGGCGCGCGGTTTCGCAGCAGGATGATCGGCAGCATGATCAGGATGACCAGAAGCGGTGCGTACTGCTGCGGCGTCATGGGCGATGTCTCCCGGATGCGGCGTCCGCCGCGACTAGAGCGGCTCGACGACCTGTTCGATGGCGCCGAAGATCGAGTGGTGTTTGTCGTCCAGCATCTCGATGCGAACGGTGTCGCCGTGTTTCAGGAAGGGGGTCACGGCCTTGCCGCCGGTGAGGGTCTCGACCGTGCGGACCTCGGCGATGCACGAATAGCCCAGGCCACCCTCGGCCACCGGCTTGCCCGGCCCGCCGTCGGCGTCCTTGTTCGACACCGTGCCCGATCCGATGATCGTGCCGGCGCCCAGGCTGCGCGTCTTGGCCAGATGGGCGATCAGGACGCCGAAGTCGAAGGTCATGTCGATCCCGGCGTCGGCCTTGCCGAAATCCTGCCCGTTCAGCTGGACGGACAGGGCGCCGGACAGTTTGCCGTCCTTCCACGCGTCGCCCAGGGCGTCGGGCGTGACGAAGACCGGCGACAGGGCGCTGGCGGGCTTGGACTGGACAAAGCCGAACCCCTTGCCCAGTTCGGCCGGGATCAGGTTGCGCAGCGAGACGTCGTTGACCAGCCCGACCAGTGCGATGTGATCGCGCGCCTGTTCGGGCGTCACGCCCTGGGGCACGTCGCCGGTGACGACGACGATCTCGGCCTCCAGATCACAGCCCCAGCTTTCGTCGGCCAGCGGGATGGCGTCGCGCGCGCCCATGAACCGGTCGGATCCGCCCTGATACATCAGGGGGTCTGTCCAGAAGCTGTCCGGCATCTCGGCGCCGCGCGCCTTACGCACCAGTTCGACGTGGTTCACATAGGCCGAACCGTCCGCCCACTGATAGGCGCGGGGCAGGGGGGCCGCGGCGTCGCGTTCATGGAACCGCCCGCGCGGCACGGCCTCGTGATCCAAGCTTTCGGCCAACGCCCGCAGAAGGGGCTCGCAACGCGCCCAGTCGTCCAGCGCCGCCTGCAGGGTCGGGGCGATCAGGAAGGCGTCGGTGAACCAGGCGAGATCGGAAGAGACGACGACGAGGCGGCCGTCACGGCCATGCTTGAGAGAGGCGAGTTTCATGCCCAAGGGTTAGGCCGTTTTCGTCGTCATGGAAACGGTCAGATATCCCAGACATTGCGCCCCTCGCGGCGCACGGTCGATGGCGGAGGCCGTCGCGACAGGGCGCGAAGGGCGTCCTTCAGTTCGCGAATCCGCGCCTGATCCTGCGACCAGTGATCGTGGAACAGGCGCACGGCCCGGCTGATCGCATCGGTCTGTTCGCGGCCGGTCATCACGCGCGTCTCATGGTCCGAACCGTGCGCCTTTTCGCCATGGCCATGCTTGCCCGGAGCATGGCCGCAGCCGGGCTTGTGCGCCCCGGTGCATCCGCAACCGCCGCCGGATCCCAGGGGCGCGCCGCCCACATAGATCTTGTTGATGGTGACCGACGCGGGCGGGCAGGTGCAGCTTTTCGGTGTTCCGCAGCGACAGTCGTGCGCCGGTTTGCCGCCGTGATCATGGCCGTCGCCGTGGCCCTTGCCGTGCGCGTTATCGGCCTTTGCGGGTTCCTTGCTTTCGCCCTTCAGCGCCTCGTCCAGCGCCTTCACGGGCCCCGAGACGCCCTTGGCGACATCCAGGACCGGGCCGAGCAGGTCCTGGATCAGGGCCCGGAGCGCCTCGGCCCTGGACTTCAGGTCGTTGCTGGATGCGCCCATCGCCCGAAGCGAGGCGTTCAGGATCGCCTTGTGGATGTCCTCGGGCGCGCGGTCGGCGTCGGTTCCGCCCCCCTGCTCCATATGCCAGCGCCCGAGGAAATACATGCCCGCCGCGATCGCCAGGATCAGCAGCAACAGCATCAGGGTCATCAAGGGCGGCAGGCCCAGAAACAGGGGGCCGTCGACCGGGGAGTAGGCCGCGTCCGCCGTTTCGAAATCAGATGGATACATGGCCCGCTCCCCACTCTCGCCGAACGCTGTGCGATCATGCCGCAGCGACGAACGCCTGACCATGGAAAAGGTTAACGACGCAATGTGAAGGTTGTGCTCGGCCGTGGCGCCGAAGCGTCAGCGCCGTCCCTCAGTGCGGCGCGTGCAACAGGGCGCGAGCCTCGACACCGGTGCGGGCGGCGGCGTCGCGCACCTCCACCTCGACGATGATCGCGCCTTCGGGGTCATGCGCCCACAGATAGCGACGCTCCACCTCGACGGTGCGGCCGGACGGGGCGAAGCCCTCGAAACTGTCGCCCCACGGAGTGATCCGCTTCAGCTCGGGCCAGGTCAGGGCGCAGGCGGCGTTCAGCTCCTCCTGCGCCATCTGCGTCAGTTCGTCGGGGGCCTCGCTCACGGGCGCGGCTCGTCGCCATAGATGCCGACCCAGGCCGGCTGGTCCGGACCGATCATACCCCGGTACATGCCCGAGGTGGTCAGGGCGAAGGCGGGCCGCCCGGCCGCGTCCATCACCACCACGCCGCCGGATCCGCCCAGCGACAGGGCGTCGTCGACCTCGGCCTGGGCCGCGTCCTGCGTCGTCGCGCCGGCGGCGATCCGACCGCAGATGTCACGCGCCACGGTGGCCCGAATGTAGAACTCGCCGTCTCCGGTCGCCGACACCGCGCAACCCTCGCGGTCGGAGGCGTATGTGCCGGCTCCCAGCACCGGCACGTCGCCGACCCGGCCCCAGCGCTTGCCGTTCGTCCCGCCGGTCGAGGTGCCCGCCGCCAGATGACCCCGGTCGTCCAGGGCGACCGCGCCGACCGTGCCGAACTTGCGCTCGTCCAGCGGCGGGGCGGGTTGCAGCGCCGCCATGCCGTCGGCGGGCGCGGGCGGGGCGCCGGCCGGGCGTTCCGGGATAGGCAGGGACTGACCGGTCAGGAACCGCTCCAGCCCCCGCCACCGGCGCTCGGTAAAGAAATACGACGGCGCGACCTGTTCCAGATCGACCGAGGCGGCGAAGGCGTCGGCTCCTTCGCCGATCAGCATGACGTGGGGCGAGCGCTCCATCACCGCGCGGGCGGCGGCGATCGGGTGGCGGGTGGTGGTCAGGCCCGCCACGGCGCCGGCGGTCAGGTCGGCGCCGTTCATCACCGCGGCGTCCAGTTCGTTGCGCCCGGCGGCGGTGAAGACCGCGCCCCGTCCGGCGTTGAACAGCGGATCGTCCTCCATCAGCTGGATCGCGGCCTGAACCGCATCCAGCGCCTCGCCGCCGTTGCGCAGCACCTCGGCGCCGGCTTCGAGCGCCCGGGTCAGGGCGGCGCGATAGGCCGCGTCCTGTTCCGGCGAAAGACTGGCGCGCTCGATCACGCCCGCCCCGCCGTGGATGGCGAAGGACCACTGGGGGCGATCCTGGGCGGAGGCGGGGGTCGCGAGCGCCAAGGCGGCGATGAGGGCGGGGAGCAGTTTCATGGAAGGCACCGTATCAACCCGTCTCCTCCCTGTCGCGCAGCGATGGGGAGGTGGCTCGGAGCGAAGCGAAGAGACGGAGGGGCTCTTTCTGCGTGCACGAAGAACCCCTCCGTCAGCTCGCGAAGGGCTCGCCGCCACCTCCCCATGCGCAAGCGCGCACGAGGAGGAGATAGGGGTCAGTGTTCCCGCTTGTGGTGCGACCATTTCCAGACGCGATAGGCCACGATCGGGGCGAACCCGCCGATCAGGGCGCCAGCCAGAACCGGCCAGAAGCCTCCGCCCAGCCACTGGCCGATCAGGCCGCCAACAAGGGCCGCGACGACCGGCCCCAGGAACGGCAGCCAGGACGGAGGCGCGACCTTAATTGGCGTCGACCTTGATCACGCCGCGACGGATCTGGTCCAGTTCGATGGAATCGAACAGGGCCTGGAAGTTGCCGTTGCCGAAACCCTCGTTGCCCTTCCTCTGGATGATCTCGAAGAAGATCGGGCCGAAGGTGTCCTGGGTGAAGATCTGCAGCAGCAGGCCGTCCTCGTCCGACCCGTCGATCAGGATGCGGTTCTTGCGCATCCGCTCCACGTCATGCCCGTGGTTGGGCAGGCGTTTGTCGATCAG
Source organism: Alphaproteobacteria bacterium (assembly GCA_018820205.1). Taxonomy (GTDB): domain Bacteria; phylum Pseudomonadota; class Alphaproteobacteria; order Caulobacterales; family Caulobacteraceae; genus Brevundimonas. The sequence goes on along the minus strand of JAHJOK010000034.1, from coordinate 60,071 downwards.
TTCGAAATAGGTCTCGATCGTATCCTGGAACTGGACGCCGCGTTCGCGCATGGCCTCGACGGTCGCGAAGATATCGTCGGTGGCCAGGGCGATGTGCTGGATGCCCTCGCCGTTATAGCGCTTCAGGAACTCCTCGATCTGGGAGTTGTCGTCCTGGCTTTCGTTCAGGGGGATGCGGATGGCGCGGTCGGGCGCGATCATCGCCTGACTGAACAGGCCCGTCGCCTTGCCCTTGATGTCGAAATATTTCTGCTCTTCGAAGGCGAAGACGTCGCCGTAGAAGCCGGACCAGGTCCGCATCTGGCCGCGTTTCACATTGTGGGTCAGGTGATCCAGCAGGTGCAGGCCGACGTTGTTCTTGCGCTCGGCCTCTTCCCAGCCCTCGATCTCGTCCCAGCCGTCGTACAGCGAGCCGCCCTCGCCATAGCTGTCGATGATGTAGAGCAGCGACCCGCCGATGCCGCGCAGCACATAGGCGCCGTCGCCCAGCGCCCCGCCGCCATGCATGTCGGCCGGCTGGGCGCCGCGCGCCACGGCCGAGTCATAGGCGGCCTTGGCGTCGTTGACGCGGAAGGCCATGCCGTTGGCCGAAGGGCCGTGATCCCTGGCGAACTCGCCGGCGTGGCCGGTCGGCCTGGTGTGGACCAGGAAGGTGATGTCGCCCTGCTTCATGCGGACCACGCCGTTCTTGGGATTCACATGGGTCTGGACGAAGCCCATGATCTCGATCTGCTTGATCATGGCCTGGGGATCTGGGCCGGTGAATTCGACGAACTCGAAGCCGTCCACGCCCAGCGGGTTCTCATAGGCGGGGATCGTGGCGTCGGATGCGTGCGCGGTCAGGTCGTCCATTGTGCGTCTCCTGAAATCTTCGGGGAACCGGCGATGCTTCGGGCGAAGTCGCCGGTCGATTGGCGCGGAACCTAGTGGCGCGGGCGCAACAAGCCAAGTCGAGGTCGCGCAGAGGTGAACCGCATCTCGCCAGACCGTCCGGATTTGAGTAGGGGCAGAACATGACCGACCACGCGAACCGGCACACCGACGATCACCGCCGCGGCTTCATCGAAATGGTCGCGGGACTGGCCCGGGCCTCGGGGCCGGAGGGCATGACGCTGCGGGAAATTAGGGATCGCCTCGACGAACGGGCGTTCGGGCTGATGATCCTGATCCTCGCCATCCCCTGCCTGGTCCCGGCCCTCTATGGCGTGCCCCAGATCGTCGGCATCCCCATCCTGCTGCTGGCGGGCCAGATGCTGTTCGGGCGCGAGGAGCCGTGGTTGCCGGAATCGGTGCTGAAGCGGACGGTGTCCAAGGCCATGCTGGACCGGATGGCCGACTTCGCCGTCAAGCGGATGGGGTGGTTCGAACGGCTGTCGCGCCCCCGCCTGGCGGTGTTCACCCACGGCCTGGCCGAACAGGCCGCTGCGGCCTTCATGATCCTGGCCACGCTGACGATCGTCCTGCCGATGACCAACACCGTCCCTTCGGTGGCCCTGACCCTGCTCTCGGTCGGCCTGATCCAGCGTGACGGCCTGTTCGTGGCCGCCGGAGCGGCAGTCGCCACGGCGTGGGCCGGGGCCCTGACGGCGATCGGCGTCGGCTTCATCGTCGGCGCGGGCTGGGCGGTGCACCTGGCCGCGCGGTTCACGGGCTAAGCAGGATGGCGCGGCCGTGCGCCGACCGCTAAGAACGCTGTCATGAGCGTCTATCGTGTGTTGACCAACTGGTGGACCGCCTTCGCCCTGGCGATCTCGCTGGCGATGCTGGGCGCGGCGCATGCGTTCGAGCGGTTCGCGGGCCTGGCGCCCTGCAACATGTGCCTGAAACAGCGCGAGGTGTTCTGGGGCGCCGTCGCCATCAGCCTGATCGCCACGATCTGGACCATCATCAGTCAGGCCCGACGCGGAACGCCGCGCATCGCCGCGTTTCTGTTGTTCGCCGTCTTCAGCACCGGCGCGATCACCGCCGGCTTCCATGCCGGGGGCGAGCTGAAATGGTGGGACCTGCCCGCGACCTGTTCGGGCGGCGGCGTGGCCGATCTGGAAGCGCTGACGTCTCTGGCGCTCGGCGTCGGCGAACCGACCCGGATCGCCATGTGCGACGCGGTGACGTGGAGCTTCCTGGGTCTGTCGATGGCAGGATGGAACATGCTGATCAGCGCCGCATTGGCCGCATTCAGCCTCGTCGCCGCCAAGAGACCCAAGGATGCCAGAGCCCCAAAACCCTGAGCCCCGAAACCCTGAGCCGCCAATGAGCCCGTCACGTCGCGTCCCGCTGCCCCGCCCCGGTCGCGGCGCGATGCGCGCCCGGATGGCTGAGATCCTCCGCGTCGATCACGCCGGGGAGTTCGCCGCCGTGAAAATCTACGAGGCCCAGGCGCGCGTGTTCGACGGCGTGCGCGGCAAGGCGGCGATCGCCGCCGACATGGTCGAGATGCAGGCCGGCGAACAGGTGCACAAGGCGCGCTTCGACGCCCTGCTGACCCAGCACGGGGTGCGGCCCACGGCCATGCTGCCCCTTTGGTCGCTGGCCGCCACGGGCCTCGGCGCCGCCACGGCCCTGATGGGCGAGAAGGCCGCCCACGCCTGCACCGAGGCGGTCGAGAGCGTGATCGAGGAGCACTACGCAGACCAGATCGCCGAACTGGCCGACCGCGAGCCGGAACTGGCGGCAGAACTGACGAAATTCCGCGACGAGGAACTGGAGCATCACGACCATGCAGTGGCGCATGGCAGCCGCGAGGCGCCCGGCTACCGCCTGCTGTCGGCCGTGATCAAGGCGGGCTGCCGGGCGGCGATCAAGGTGTCGGAGCGGGTTTAGGCCGACTTCCTCCCCCGCAAGCGGGGAAGGGCGACTACTCCGCCACGTCAAACGCCAGCAACAGCGTCTTCTGCAGCGGGTTTGCGTTGTCGTCGCTCAACAGATAAATCCGCGTCCCCGTCGGCGTCGCCACCGCCGCGATCCCCTCGAAATTATCCGTCGATGCGGGCGGCCGCAGCTCGATCAACGGCTCAGACAGCACGCCCTCCAGCGACAGACGGCGCACTCTGACGCGCATGTCCAGCGGCGGGCTGTAGTAGCGTTCGACCACGAACCAGCCTCCCTCCGGATCGCGATCCGCCCCGGTGAAGCGGAAGTCGTCGGCCGGAGAGACCTCGTCCAGCGGATCGCAGGCCGCTTCATCGCACAGCCATGCGCCCCCGCCTTCGCCCAGGGCCAGCCAGCCGCCGGGCGCCGCGCTCAGTCCTTCCAGGCCTTCGTTGTCGGGAAAGGCGGCGTCCGGCGTCGCGACCCGGCTGGGCCGGTCATTCGCTTCCGCGCCATATGACCAGATGCGGTGATCCCGCTCGAAACTGATCAGCACGCGCCCGTCGGGCAGTATGGCCAAGCCTTCGGCGTCCGCATTGGCCTTGGGCGACAGAACCGCGCCGTCAGGACCGGTCAGGGGGCGGCTGATCGCAGTGTCGGCCCCGTTCAGACGGCCGCGTCCGTCCACCCGCAAATTAAACCGCACCAGTGCGCCGAAATCGCTGACCGCCCAGGCCCGGTCTCCCTCGACCTTCAGGTCCGACAGCCCATGCAGCGCCGACCCGCGCAGCACCAGTCCGCCGGCATAGAGGACGCCGGGCGCCAGCGTGGCCCCGCCGACGCCCAACGGGACATGACGCGCCTCGATCCGGACGGCGACGTCCGGCCCGGCAGCGGGCGCGGGCGTCGAGGTGGCGATCGCCGCGCAGGCCGCCGCCCCCATGAGGGAGGCCGCCCCCAGCACGCGGAAGACGGTTCGCATCATGCCGCGCGCTTCATCCGTCGCCCGCCGCGCTTGCCCGTATCCTTGGGCGCGGCATCGAACAGTTCGGCCAGTTTCTCGATCATGACCCCGCCCAGCTGTTCCACGTCCACGATCGTAACCGCGCGTCGATACCAGCGGGTCACGTCGTGGCCGATGCCGATGGCGATCAGCTCGACCGGGGATTGGGTCTCGATCCGTTCGATTACGGCGCGCAGATGCTTGTCCAGATACAGGGCGGCGTTGGCCGATTGCGTGGAATCATCGACCGGCGAGCCGTCGGAGATGACCATCAGGATGCGCCGCGATTCCGTGCGCCCCTGCAGCCGGTCGTGCGCCCATGTCAGGGCCTCGCCATCGATGTTCTCCTTCAGCAGGCCTTCGCGCATCATCAGGCCCAGGTTCTTCTTGGCCCGACGCCACGGCGCGTCGGCGGCCTTGTAGATGATGTGGCGCAGGTCGTTCAGGCGGCCGGGCATCGGCGGTTTGCCGGCCGTGATCCAGGCCTCGCGCGCCTGTCCGCCCTTCCAGGCGCGAGTCGTGAAGCCCAGGATCTCGACCTTGACCCCGCACCGCTCCAGCGTCCGCGCCAGGATGTCGGCGCAGACCGCCGCGACCATGATCGGCCGGCCCCGCATCGAGCCCGAGTTGTCGAGCAACAGCGTCACGACGGTGTCCCGGAAAGGACTTTCACTTTCCATCTTGAACGACAGCGGGCTGGTCGGATCGGTGATGATCCGGGTCAGGCGGGCGGTGTCCAGCACGCCCTCTTCCAGATCGAAGGCCCAGGACCGGTTCTGTTGCGCCATCAGGCGGCGTTGCAGCTTGTTGGCCAGCCGGGCGACCACCGAGGACAGGATGGCCAGCTGCTGGTCCAGCAACGACCGCAACCGGTCCAGCTCCATCGGGTCGCACAGGTCGGCGGCGTCGATCTCCTCGTCGAAGGCGGTGGTGAAGACGCGATAGGCGTCGACCGTGCGGCCGTCGTCGGCGTTCTCCTGACGGTTCGGCAGGGCGCCCTCGGCCTCTTCCGGGCCGTCGTCGGCGGCGTCGCCATCCTGGGCCGAGGGCGTTCCGTCGGGGCGGCTGTCGCGATCCTGTTCGGACGTGGGGTCTTCGGACGCGCCGTCCATCGACTGGCCGCCCTCGCCGCCGCCCTCGTCCTCCTCGTCGTCCTGATCGTCCGAACTGTCCGGCTCCTGGGGCGGGGGCTCGTCCTCGCCGGGATCGTCGCTGGCCTCGTCGCCGCGTCCGTCGCCGGGGTCCAGATCCAGCGCGCGCAGAACCTCCTTCAGCGCCTGACCAAAGGCCGCCTGATCACCGGCGGTTTCGGCCAGACGGTCCAACGCCGGCCCGGCCCGGGCCTCCATGTCGTCGCGCACGAGGTCCAGCATGGCCCCGGCGCCGTCGGGCGCGCGCTGGCCCGTGACACGCTCGCGCAGCAGCAGGGCCACGGCCTCGGCCACCGGCACCCGGTCGGCCTCGCCCGCGCGCAGGGCGCCCATCTTCTCCAGCCGGGTCAGCAGGGCCGCGTTCATGTTGGCCCGAACGCCCGCCAGGGCCGTCGATCCGTGCGCCTCGACCCGGGCCTGTTCGACGGCCTCGAAGACCTCGGCGGCGCGGCTGTCCAGCGGGCGCAGGGAGGAATGGATCGCCGGGTCGTGGTTGGCGAGGCGCAGCGCCAGCCGGTCGGCCTGACCCCGGATCGTGGCGCTGTCGCCGTCCCCGGGCGTGCGCGGTGGATGGGGCAGGGTCAGGACGCCGCCGGTCAGCTTGGGCCCGTCCGATCCGAACACGACCTCCAGCTCGGACTGTTCCGCCAGCGCGCGCGCGGCATGGGCCAGGGCGCGTTTGAAGACCTCTGCGGGTGTGTCGGCGGGGGGCATGGGCGACACCTAAGGGGTCGGGGCGACCTAGGCTAGAGTTCCACGCCCGTCGTCCGCAGGATCTCGGCGCGCAGCTCCGGCAACCCCGTGCCCTTTTCGGCCGAGGTCACCGCCACCGCCGGAAAGGCAGCCGGGCGTTTGGAGATGGCCTTCAGCGTCGCGGCGGCCACGGCGTCGCGTTCGTGGGCCTTGATCTTGTCGGCCTTGGTCAGGACGATCTGATAGCTGACGGCAGCCAGATCCAGCGCGTCCAGCGCCTCGGCGTCCACCGACTTCAGGCCGTGGCGGGCGTCGATCAGCAGATAGACCCGCTTCAGCGTGACCCGGCCGCGCAGATAGTCCCGACCCAGGTTCTGGAACTGGCGCACCGTCGTCTTCGACGCCTTGGCCCAGCCATAGCCGGGCAGGTCGACCAGACGCATCTTGCCGTCCAGATCGAAGAAATTGACCTCGCGCGTGCGCCCCGGCTCATTCGAGGCGCGGGCCAGCTTGTGCATCCCGACCAGGCCGTTGATCAGGCTGGACTTGCCGACGTTGGACCGGCCGGCGAAGGCGATCTCGGGCAGGTCCGGCTCGGGCAGCTGCTCGATCTTAGCCGCGCCCATGACGAAGGTCGCGGGCCGCTGGAACAGCACCCGCGCGGCCTCGATCTCCTCTTCGGAATAGTCGGAGGCCGAGGCGGGTTCGGCGTCGGTCAAGCGGGCGCCTTCTTGAACCGGCCGATGAGGTCGTCGATCGGGTTGTCGGCGCCGAAGCGGTGCATGATGAAATACTGCTGGCCGATCGACAGGATGTTGTTCCACGCCCAGTAGACCAGCAGGCCTGCGGGGAAGCTGGCCATGATGAAGGTGAAGATCAGCGGCATGAACATGAATATCTGCCGCTGCATCGGATCGGCCGCGGGCGGGTTCATCGCCGTCTGCAGCCACATGGTGAAGCCGTAGAAGATCGCCAGCACGCTGAGCGCCAGGGTGAAACCGCCGCCCGCGTGCGATCCGATCAGGCCGCCGATCAGGGGCGCCGCCGAAGGATCCCAGGGGATCAGGCCGAACAGGGTCCAGATGTTCGTCGGGTCCGGCGCAGACAGATCCTGGATCCAGCCGAAGAACGGCGCGTGCCGCATCTCGATCGTGACATAGAGCACCTTGTACAGGGCGTAGAAGACCGGAATCTGCACCAGGATCGGCAGGCAGCCCGCCAGCGGATTGATCTTCTCGCGCTGGTACATCTCCATCGTGGCCTTCTGCTGGGCCTGGGGGTCGTCCTTGTGATCCGCCTTGATCTTTTCCATCAGCGGCTGGAGCTTGCGCATCTTGCTGAGGCTCTCGTAGCTCTTGTTGGCCAGCGGGAACATGACCAGCTTGATGGTCGCGGTCAGCAGCAGGATGGCCACGCCGAAGTTTCCGACCAGGCCGTAGAAGAACTCCACGATCAGGAAGATCGGCCGCGTCAGGAAGAACAGGAAACCCCAGTCGATCGCATAGATGAAGCGCGGCAGGTCGTACTGTTTCTCATAGGCCGACAGGATCTCGTTGCGCTTGGCGCCGGCGAACAGGTGCTGGGTTTCGGTGATCTGGCGGCCGGGGTTGATAGTCCGCGCCTCGCCCAGCATCCGGGCCTCGTGGATGTTGTAGGTCGCGGCGTCGGTGACGCGGAACTCGGCGCTGATGGTCTCGTCCTGGGGCGGGATCAGGGTCGCCATCCAGTATTTGTCGGTGATCCCCAGCCAGCCGCCGGTGGATTCGAATTGCTCGCGCGGCTTCTTGGCCCAGTCGCCGTATTTCAGCTGGGTCGTGTTGAAGCCGTCGCCCTTGGAAAAGGTGCCGATGGCGCCCTCGTGCAGGATGTGGGTCTTGCCCAGTGTCGGCGGCACGCCCTGGCGCTCGATCCGGCCATAGGGGGCGATCACGATCGGCGCCGCGCCCAGGTTGGCGACCGTGTCCGTGACGGTGAACATATATTTCTCGTCGACCGCGATCACGCGGGTGAAGCGCAGGCCCTGGCCGTTGTCCCACGTCAGGGTCACGGGCGTGGCCTGGGTCAGGCTGGACCCCTCGGTCAGCCGCCAGACCGTGTTCGGTCCCGGAACGCCGCCCGCAACATTGGGGCCGGTCCAGCCGAACTGGGCGAAATAGGCGTGCTCCATGCCCTGGGGCCGGAACAGTTCGACCGGCGGCGCGTCCTCGTCCAGCGTCTCGCGATAGTCCAGCAGGAACAGGTCGTCGATCCGTCCGCCCTGCAGCGACAGCGAACCCTGCAGGGTCGGGGTGCGCACCGGCACGCGTGCGACCGAACCCAGGGCCTCGGTCCGGTCGGTCACGAAGATCGCCGATGATTGCGCCGGGGCCGCCGAGGGCAGGCCGTCTTCCGCCTCGGCCATCGTGGCGCCCGTGGTCTGTTCGGCGGCGGCGCGGGCCGCGCGCTGGCGCTCGCCCTGCGGTCCCATGACGAAGATCTGGTACAGGATCAGGATCGCCAGCGTGCACACGATGAAGATCACCGTATTGCGCGTGTTCTCGTTCTTCATACTGCTCAGCGGTCCAGGTCTTGGGAAGCCAGGTCTTTGGCGGATGGAGGCGTGTCGGAAGCGGCGGCGACCACGGGGGCCTTGCCCGATCGAGGGCCGTCGGCGGGGGTCGCCAGCCTTGTAAGCGCCGATTTCACATCGTCAAGCAAACGCTCCCAGGGACGGTCCGCCGTTCCCTGGCGCGCGATGAAGACATAGTCGCTTCCGGATACGCCATACAGGGCGACCATGGCCCGCGCGGCCTGTCTGAGGCGGCGCTTGCAGCGGTTGCGCACCACGGCCCCGCCGACCTTGCGGGTGGCGGTGAAGCCGACGCCCACGACGTCGTCGCCGTCGGCCCGGTCCAGCCGCTGAACCACGACGGCGCCGCGCGCCTGTGAAACGCCTTTCGCGGCCGCCAGGAACTGGGGCCGCGAGGTCAGGCGATGAATTTTCAGAGTCATCGTTATCGACCCCTTCGCGGGGAAGGGATCAGACCGTTTAAGCCGTCAGCTTCTTGCGGCCCTTGGCGCGGCGCCGCGCAACGATCTTTTGTCCGTTCTTGGTGGCCATCCGCGAACGGAAGCCGTGACGGCGCTTGCGCACGAGTCGCGACGGCTGATAGGTCCGCTTCACGTTCGGCTCCAGAGACTAAGAGTGGCGCGGAGGACAAGACGTCCTCTGCGGGAAGGGCGGGCGTATAAGGGGACAGGCTTCGGCTGTCAACGCCGGGAACGTCATCCCGGCGGCTTCGAAGCGGCCCGGGGCGTTGGAAAGACGATGGATCGCGTCAAACGGTTTCTGCCCCTGCTGCTCCTGGCCGGCGTCATCGCCCTGATCTTCGCCATGGGCTGGAACCGCTATCTGTCGCTGGACACACTGCGCGATCACGGCGCCGATCTTCGCGCCTTCACCGCGCAAAACTATGTCCTCGCGCTCGTGGCCCTGATGGTGGTGTTCGCCGTCCTGACCGCCAGCGTGGTGCCGGGCGTATTTTTCGTGACCATCACCGCCGGCTATCTGTTCGGTCCCTGGGTCGGCGGGGTCTCGACCGCGGTCGCCGCCACCGTGGGAGCCCTGATCGTCTACGGCGTCGCCCGTTCCGCCCTGGGCGCGGACCTGAGACGCGGGGCCGAGCGAAACCAGGGCCTGCTGAACCGGGTCTGTCAGGCGATCGACCGCGACACCTTCTGGTATGTGCTGGCCTCGCGGCTGGCGGTGGTGGTGCCGTTTCACATGATCAATGTCGCCGCCGGGATCATGGCGGTGCGCCTTGGGCCCTATACATTGGCCACGGTGATCGGCCTGCTGCCGGCCCACATCATCTATTGCTGGATCGGGGCGCGGCTGAACGCCCTGCTCGCCATTGACCCCAACCCGGATTTCCAGGCCCTGTTCGGCCAGTTCTGGGCGCCGCTGGCGGGGGTCTTCGTGCTGGCCGTCGTCCTGCCCCTGATCCTGAAGTCGTTTCAGCGGCGCAACCCTCCGGTCACTGCGCCGTGAGCGGGCTGCTCGATCATCTTCGTCCGCCGACCGACTGGCGCGAGCGTCTGCGGTCCCGGTGGTTTCGAACCGGGGCGCCCGACGGCCTGTCGTCGCGTCTGCTGCTGCTGACCGTGGTCTTCACCCTGGCGGTCCAGGCCCTGATCGTCGGCCCCAACGCCGCCAGCTTCCACGAGCGCTGGCTGCTGGACCGTCTGCAGGCCGCCGAACTGGCCTCGGTGGGGGTCGAGGCCCTGCCCTACAGCGCCGTCGACGACGATACGGCCGAACAGCTGTTGCGCATCGGCGGGGTGTCGGCGGTCGCCATCAGCGACCAGGGCGTGATGCGCCAGCTGCTGCAGGCCCCGAATCTGCCCCGTGCGCCCGATTTCATCGACCTGCGAGGGCGCAGCACGATCTCGCGCATGCTGGATCCGGTCCGCACCCTGTTCGGCGATCCCGACCGCTCGATCCGCGCGCGGGCTGCGCCGCGCTATCGCTCCGGAGATTTCATCGACGTGGTGGCCCCGGCCGAGCCGTTGCGACAGGAACTGCGCGCCTTCCTGCTGAACAGTCTGCTGGTTTCGATCCTGATCTCGGTGGTCGCGGGCGGCCTGCTCTACGCCGGTCTGGCCTTTCTGGTGCTTCAGCCGCTGCGTCGCGTCACCCGGTCGATCGAGGGGTTCGCGGCCGATGTGGAAACCCGCGCGCCCGAGCCGTCCAGCCGCCACGACGAGATCGGCCGCGTCGAGCGCGAGCTGGCCCGGATGCAGGACGAGGTGCGGCTGGCCCTGCGCTCGCGCTCCCGGCTGGTGGCTCTGGGCGAGGCGGTCGCCAAGATCAATCACGACCTGCGCAACATGCTGACCTCGGCCCAGATCGCGTCGGACAGGCTGGCGGATTCCGCCGACCCCCAGGTGGCCAAGACCCTGCCGCGACTGGAGCGGGCGCTGGGCCGCGCCGCCGCCCTGACCCGCAACGTTCTCGACTACGGCAAGTCCGAGGAGCCCGCGCCCGTGCTGGACCGGATCGTCCTGGCCCCGGCCGCCACGGCCGCCGGCGAGGATGCGGGCCTGGAAAGCCAGGGGGTGCGGCTGGTCAAATCCATCCCCGCCCGTTTCGCCGTCCGCGCCGACGCCGATCAGCTGCACCGCATCCTGGTCAATCTGATGCGAAACGCCCGTCAGGCGATCGAGGGGGATTCCGCCAGGGCCGGCCGACCCAGGGGCGGCCCGCTGGGTGCGGTGATGATCGAGGCGGAGACGCGGGACGGCGGCTGCGTCATCCGCATCATCGACGACGGCCCCGGCATTCCGCCGCGCCTGTCGGAACGTCTTTTCGAACCCTTCGTCAGCGGTCGATCCGCCGACGGCACCGGTCTGGGCCTGACGATCTCGCGTGAACTGGCGGCCAACCACGGCGGCGACCTGCGTCTGATCGAAACCGGCCCCACCGGCACGACCTTCGAACTGACCCTGCCGGGGTAAGGACAGGAACCGCTCGCGAAATAATCCACGCTCTTGAATGAGTCGCCCTCTCCGGCGCCCTTATAATGGCCGCGCGATGCGGACCGCGACGGACCATTCCACACGATCCAGACTGTCCAGACCCTCTTTTCAAAGGCGCTGCGTCGCTTGCCCGGCCCGGATTCCAGACGATCCAGACGATCCGGACCCTGTCTGGAACTCGCTATTCCGTCCGCGCCACACCCTCGCGCCGATCATCGGCCCCGCCGTCCCAGTGGTCGCCGCGCCAGATACCGCCGTGCAGGCCCGAATTCTCCGACGTGTTGGGCTGCAGCAGGATGCCGTTCTCTCTCAGCCCCGCCTCCAGCGTCGGCCCGAACCGCGCCGTGTCGGCGCCGAATCCCGACCCCTTGGCCACCAGATTGGGCAGGTCGAACGCCGCCTGAACCGGCAGCCCCCACACCAGCGTCCCGATCAGCCCCTTGGCGTTATAGGCCAGGATCGACGACCCGCCCGGCGACCCCAGGGCCCCGACCAGCCCGCCCTGCCGGTCCAGGATGATCACCGGCGACATCGACGAGCGCGGCCGCTTGCCCGCCGCCACGGCATTGGCCACGGGCGCACCTTCCGCCGTCACCGGCGAGAACGAGAAATCGGTCAGCTGGTTGTTCAGAAAGAACCCCGCCGCCATCCGGCCGGAGCCGAAGATGCTCTCCACCGTCGTGGTCATCGACACCGCGTTCCCCGCCGCATCCACGATGACCATGTGCGAGGTGCCGGACGGCTCGGCCGTGGCGTCCGGCGCGCGGAACACGCCGCCGGGCGGGGTTCCGGCGGCCGCCGCGCCCGTCAGGCCCGGCGCCAGTGCGGCCCGTTCGGCGACGTAACCGGGGTCCAGCAGGCCCGCGACCGGCACGCCGACGAAGGCCGGATCGGCGACATAGCGGTCGCGGTCGGCGTACATCAGCCGCTGCAACTGCGCGAACCGGGTCCAGGCCGCCGCGCTGGTCTCGCCCTGGGCCAGCGCGCGCGCCGCGTCCGGCGTCTCCGCCATCGCCAGCAACTGCAACAGGGCCACCCCGCTGGACGGCGGCGGCGGGATGCAGATCACATAGACCCGGAACGGCCGGCACAGGGCCTCGCGCTCGATCGGGCGATAGGCGGCCAGATCGTCCAGGCTCAGCGCCCCGGGCCTGGGTTCGGCCCGCACCGTCTCGACGATGGCCTCGGCGATCGGGCCGGTGCGCAGGGCCGCGATCCCGTCGCGCGCCAGGCGCGCCACCGTCGCGGCGTATGCGGGGTTCTTCAAGGTGTCGCCGGCGACATAGCGGGCGCCGTCCTGCCTGGTGAAATAGGCCTCGGCCCAGCGCGTCCGGGCCTGTCCCCGGGGCAGGGCGATCATTCCCGCCAGCCTGGGGCTGACGACAAAGCCGTCGCGCGCCAGCCGCTCCGCGTCGCCGAACAGGGACGACCAGGGCAGGGCGCCGTGCGTTTCCTGCGCCATCGCCAGGGCGGCCACGGCCCCGGGCGCTCCGGTGGATCGTCCGCTCAGCACCGCATCGAAAAAGGGCAGGGGCGCGCCGTTCTCGTAGAACAGCTCGGGCGTGGCCGCCGCCGGGGCCGTTTCGCGCCCGTCATAGGTCGTGACCTCTTTCGTCGCGGCGTCATAGACCATCAGGAAGGCGCCGCCCCCCAGGCCCGACGACTGCGGCTCCACCAGCCCCAGCACCGCCTGCACGGCCACGGCCGCATCGACCGCCGACCCGCCGCGCCTCAACACGCCCATCCCCGCCTCGACCGCCAGCGGATTGGCCGCCGCCACGAACGGGCCGCGCGCAGGGGCCCCGGCGGTCGTCGGCTGGGCTATGGAGGCGGCCGGCGCCGGACCTCCGAGCGGAACGGACTGGCACGCCGCCAGCGACAGGGCCGCCAGGACGGCGAGAAACGAACGGTACGGCGACTGCGACATGGCGACCCGGAGAACACTGGCGCGGGGAGGCGTTCTGACCGTGCTAGGCCGCGCCGCCGCCGCCGCCAAGACCCGCTTTCACAGACGCGGCCTGCGGGCGTCGAAAACCGGGTTGCGCCGCCCGACCCGACCCGCTAGATACCCGCCCTCGCCGTCAAGGCCTGTGCGCGCCCGTAGCTCAGCTGGATAGAGCATCAGACTACGAATCTGAGGGTCGGACGTTCGAATCGTTCCGGGCGCGCCACTTTTCATTTATTCTGTGAAAACAGAGATTTGGGCACCGCCGAAGAGCGAGCTTTCATCCTGATTCACAACGGTATTTCAATCCCGCTTTTGGGTTGCTGGGACCGGTTTGGGGCCGGTCGCTTCGGTTTTCTGGCGAAGCGCCGCAATCGCGGCTATGGCAAACATCGAGATCGATGTCGCAGAGATTGCGGATGAGCCTTCCGCGAAGGTGGGAGTCGGGACATTGGCATGACGGTCGCAGTCGAGACGAAAGCTGCTCTGCATCGGGTGTTGTCCAACGCGGCGGTGCTGCTCGGCGGGCGTGTAGCGAACGCGCTGATGGGACTGGCGGCGATCTCTCTGACGGCGCGGACACTGGGCCTCGGGGGCTTCGGGGTGCTGATCCTGATCCATGCGTTCGCTCAATTTCTGGGTGAGACCGTCAAATTCCAGTCCTGGCAGACCGTACTGCACTACGGGGCCAAACCCCTGGCAGAGGGGCGTCCCGCGGATTTTCAGCGGGTTCTACGGTTCACCCTGGCCCTGGACCTGATCGGAGCCATCGTCGGGGTCGCGGCGGGGCTGGTGGTCACCTTGTGGTTCGGGGATCGACTGGGTCTGACGCCGGGCGACCAGCCGGCGGCCGCGCTCTATGTGCTGTCGGTGGCGTTCATGGTGTCCGCGACGCCCCTGGGGTTGCTTCGGCTGCTGGACAGGTTCGACGTGCTGGCGCGGCAGACCGTGCTGGTCGCCCTGGTCCGGCTGATCGGGTGCGGGGTGGGTTTCGCGATCCAGGCGCCAATGGAGGTCTTCCTCTTCTTCTGGGCGGCGGGCGTGGTCGCGGGTTTTGTCTATGTGGCCTGGGCGGCCTGGTCCGAAGTTGATCGCCGCGCGCTGATCCGGGCCTTCGCCTGGCGCGGCGGCGGCCTGACCGAGGGCATGCCCGGGGCGTGGCGGTTCGCCTGGTCGACCAACCTCAGCGCGACGGTGGAGGTCGCTTTCACCCACGTGATCACCTTGGCGATCGGCGCGCTGGTAGGACCCGCCCAGGCGGCGCTGTGGCGAATCGGGCGTCAGGTCGCCGATGCCATCGCCAAACCCGCCCGCCTGCTCACCGCCTCTCTCTACCCTGAACTGGCGCGCCTGCATGCAGGAGATGGCGGTTCGGTCAGCATGTGGCGGCTGGCGCGGGTGGTCGCCGTGCTGGCCGGCGCCCTCGGGCTGGTGCTGATGTTGCTGACGTTGGGTGGAGGCGAATGGCTGCTGGGCCTGGCCATGGGACCCCAGTTCGCTCCCGCCGCGACGCTGATGACCTGGCAGGTCGGCGCGGCCGTGATCGGCCTGGTGGCCTTGCCGTTCGAGCCGATGCTGGTGTCGCTGGGCCGGGCGGAAACCGCTCTGTGGGTGCGGCTGGCGGTCTGTGTCGTTTATCTGGCCGCCCTGGCGCCGGTGGTGACGCGGTTCGGGGCCCTGGGCGCGGCGGTGACGCTGGTGATCGCCTCGGCGGCGATGGCGCTGGGTATGTTCTGGTGTGTGCTCCATAATCGGCGGAATCACCCCCAAGGCGTGACAGCGACTGCACAGAAGGCCCGACCGTGACTTCCCCCACCCCCACCGGCGAGCACCGCGTTGTTCGCCACGCGGATTTTCCCACGCTGGTCGCCGCCCTCGATTTCGCGGCGACGGGCGAGACGGGCGTTACCCTCCACGGGGCGCGCGGAGAGTGTCTGCTGGCGCTGTCGTATGCAGAACTTCGCCGCGAAGCCCGGGGTCTCGCCGCACGCCTGTTGGCCGGAGGGTTGAAGCCTGGTGACCGGGTCGGACTGGCCGCCGAGACCGACGCCGACTTCATCCGCGCCTTCTTCGCCTGCCAGTATGCCGGTTTGATTCCGGCCCCGCTCCCGCTGCCGGCGCCCCTGGGCGGGCGCGACGCCTATGTCGAGCAGATCGCGCGCATGCTCGGGGCGGCCCGGGCGTCGGCCGTGTTCGGACCGGCGACCTATGGCGCCTGGCTACGCAATGCGGCGGATCAGACGGGCGGCGTTTCCATCGGGCCGTCGCTGGACGACCTGCCTGAAACAGTCGACGTCGTCTTGCCGACGATCGGTCCCGACGATCTTTGCTATGTCCAGTTCTCGTCCGGCAGCACGCGGTTTCCCACGGGAGTGATGGTCACGCACCGGTCCCTGATGGCGAATGCCGTCGCCATCACGCGCGACGGCCTGAGGGTGGAGGCCGGCGATCGGGCCGTGTCGTGGCTTCCGCTGTATCACGACATGGGGCTGATCGGTTTCCTGCTGGCGCCTCTGTCCTGCCAGATGTCGGTCGATCTGCTGCCGACCAGCGCCTTCGTACGACGGCCCTTGTTGTGGCTTGATCTGATCTCGCGCAACGGCGGGTCCATCTCCTACAGTCCGACCTTCGGTTATGAGTTGTGCGCTCGTCGTGCGGAGTCCGGCTCCGTCACCGGTTCTGATCTGTCGCGCTGGCGGGTGGCGGGCGTGGGCGGCGACATGGTGCGGGTCGGACCTCTGAGGCAGTTCGCCGACCGGTTTGCGGGCGCAGGCTTCCGGTCCCAGGCCTTCGTCGCCAGCTATGGAATGGCCGAGGCGACCCTGGCGGTGACCATGGCGCCGCTTGGCCGCGGCCTGGAAACCGAGACGCTGGATCTGGCCGCTGTGGAAGGTGCGGACGAGATCGGGTTCGAGTCCGATGTTGAACGGTCGCGCGCCTTCGTCCGCTGTGGCCCCGCCTTGGCCGATCATCACATCGAAGTTCGCGACGAGGCGGGATCCGTCATGGTCGACGGTCAGGTCGGCCGCATCTTCATCAGGGGCCCCAGCCTCATGAGCGGTTATTTCGATGACGCGGCGGCGACGGCGGGAGTGCTGTCGGGGGACGGCTGGCTCGAGACCGGCGACCTCGGCCTGATCAGCCAGGGCGAGATCGTGCCGACCGGTCGGGCCAAGGATCTGATCCTGATCAACGGCCGAAATCTGTGGCCCCAGGATCTGGAATGGACCGTAGAGGCTGAGCTGGACAAGGTCCGCAGCGGCGACGTGGCGGCCTTTCATGTCACCGAGAACGACGAAGAGCAGGTCGTGGTCCTGGTCCAGAGCCGCGCCGGCGACGCTGCGGCTCGCGAAGCCCTGGTCGCCGACGTCGCGGCCCTGCTGCGTGCACGTCACGGCATAGACACGCGTGTTCGTCTCGTCGGTCCTCACCATCTGCCCAAGACCACGTCGGGTAAGCTCAGTCGGACCAAGGCGCGCGAGATGTTCATCGCAGGCGCATTCACGCCGGACAGAGCAGACGATCCGGCCGGTCGAGATGCCTGAGTCCGGGACGCCTCGTGTCGCCATCACCGGGGCGACCGGATTTCTGGGGCGCCATCTGGTCCGGACATTCACTCAGGCGGGATGGAGGGTCCGCATTCTGGCGCGGCGGGATCCCGTCCCGGCTCTTGGAGGCTCGCGAAATGTCGAAGTGACCCCAGGCGGGCTGGAGGACCGCGCCTCTCTGGAGCGTCTGTGCGATCGGGCGCATGTCGTTGTTCACGCCGCCGGGCTGGTCAAGGCGCGTCACGATCGAGACTTTCACCATGCCAATGTCGAAGGGGCGGAGCGCCTGGCCGAGGCCATTCGGACCTCGAGCCCGACAGCGCATGCGGTGTTCGTCTCGTCTCTTGCTGCGCGCGAGCCCACACTGTCCGCCTACGCAACGAGCAAGAGACGAGGCGAACTGGCGATGGAGGCCCGGCTGGGCGACCGCCTCACCGTCGTGCGTCCGACAGCGATCTACGGTCCCGGCGATCGGGAGACTTTCGCCCTGTTCGCCGCGGCGTCGTCCGGACGGCCCCTGCCCGTTCTGCATCCGAGCGCGCGCATCACCCTGGTCCACGTCGAAGACGTCGCGCGGGCGCTGCTGGGAATGGCCAGGGCGGCCCGTCCCGGAACGGTCGCGGTCTGCGACGATCGACCCGACGGCTATAGTTGGACCGAGTTGATGACGGCGGCGGCCACGGCGGCGGAGCGCGAACCTCGGCTGTTCCGCCCGCCGGAAAGCCTGGTCCGTGCAGCGGCGATTATCTCGGGCGCGACCAGATTTTTGGGACATTCCCCTGTTTTCACCCCGGGCAAGGCGAACGAACTTCTGCACCGCGATTGGAGCATCTCGCCGGAAGAACTCGGAGTTCCAGGCGCCAGGAACGGCTTTTCCATCGACCGCGGGTTCGCAGACACGATGACCTGGGCCCGGCGAGCGGGTTGGCTTCAGGGCAAATCAACACCCAATCTGTGACGGTTCTCTGGCAATTCCTCCGAACGCCGCCTAGGTCTGATTCATCGAGACCGAAGCGCGGGCGTCAACAATGCAGTCAATGGTCGCCGATCTCACGGAGCGACAGATCGCCAAAGCGGTCGAAAAGGTTCTGGATCGACCGGTCCGGATCCAGCGCACGACAGATATCTCGCGCGACCTCGCGGTGGACTCGCTGGCTCTGATGAACATCGTGATGGAGCTGGAGGACACGTTCGACATCTCGATCCCGCTGGACCGCCTGGCCCAGGTCGAGACCGTCGGCGACCTTGCCGACATCATTTCCTCCCTGCGCCCGGCGGCCTGATCCATGACCCTGCTCGACCGTCACCTGCCCCAGATCGAGGCCTATGACGCGATCCGCCGCTTTGGCGCCGATCCGTTCAGCATGCGGTTCGACGCCGTGCTGTCGCCGACCGAGGCGGAACATGCCGGCCGTCGGGTCATCCTGCTGGGCACGAACAACTATCTGGGACTGACCTTCGATCCGGCCTGTGTCGAGGCTTCGGTCGAGGCCACGCGGGCCTGGGGCACGGGCACCACAGGGTCGCGCATCGCCAACGGCAGTTTCGACGGCCATATGGCGATGGAAACGGCGCTGGCGCGGTTCTACGACCGCAAGCACGCCATGGTCTTCACCACTGGTTATCAGGCCAATCTGGGGGTGTTGTCGTCGCTGGTCGGGCGCGGCGATCACCTGATCCTGGATGCCGACAGCCACGCCAGCATCTATGATGGCGCGCGGCTGGGTCATGCCGAGGTGATCCGCTTTCGTCACAACGACCCTGAAGATCTGGCCAAGCGCCTGCGCCGGCTCGGCGACGCCCCCGGTGACAGGCTGATCGTCGTAGAGGGCATCTATTCGATGATGGGCGACGTCGCCCCCTTGAAGGAAATCGCCGCCATCAAGCGGGAGGCCGGCGCCTATCTGATGGTCGACGAGGCGCATTCGCTGGGCGTTCTGGGCGCGACCGGACGCGGCGCGGCCGAGGCGGCGGGCATCGAGGCGGATGTCGATTTCATCGTCGGCACTTTCTCCAAGAGCCTGGGCGGTATCGGCGGCTATCTGGTCGCCGACATCGATAATTTCGACGTGCTGCGTGTCGTCAGCCGTCCATATATGTTTACAGCCTCGCTGCCGCCCGCCGTGGTCGCCTCGACCCTGAAGGCGCTGGAGCGGATGCAGCAGGAGCCGGGCCTGCGCACCCAACTGATGGCCAACGCCGAGCGGCTATTCCACGGATTGAACGCCATGGGGTTCCGCACCGGTTCCCAGGCTTCGCCGATTGTCGCTGTGGCGATGCCGGATACGGCGACGGCGCTGGCTTTCTGGAATGGCCTGCTGGCTGAAGGCGTCTATCTGAACCTGGCCTTGCCGCCGGCCACGCCGGACAGCCACCCCCTGCTGCGCTCCAGCGTTAGCGCGGCGCACACGTTCGAACAGATCGACGCCATCCTGAACGCCTTCGCCACGGTCGGACGTCAGATGAACCTGCTCGAACCCCAGCCTCAGCGCGCGTCGCGCTGAGCCCGACGCCGTCGCCAAAGCCGCCACAACACGCCGGGTGACGCCAGAACCGGGTGTTTCTCGCGCCATGGCGTTAGCGGTACGGCCATCCCGGTGTGCCGTTCGATCTTCCAGGCCGCGTAGCGCGCCGCGCCGTCGAAAGAGAAGGCTGCCTTGACCAGCCGCGCGAGGTTCAACGGCTTGCCCAGCCTGCGTCGCAATCGCCATTGTCGGAGCAGACGGCCTCGCTCGCCCGCAGATAGCGTGGGCGTCACACCGGAGGCGTCCTCGGCGAAGGCGATGCCCGCCTCGGTCCAGGCCAACCGGAGAATGTCGCCATAACGGCCGGGATCGAAGCCCACGATCTGGTCTTCACGCCCCGGCCGCTCCACCCTGAACTCCGCGCGATAGGTCTGGGCGAACAGGGCGCGCCACCAGTCCGGGGCCGCCGAACCCGCCAAGCCCAGGACGGCGGCATAGCGTCCAGCCGTCACGACGGCGTCGGCCACGGCGCGCGTCACCGCCTGGCGATCGGCGTCGCTCGCGGCCCAGACCAGGGCCGACGGCTGAACGAAGCGCGTCCAGATCGTCGTGTCCAGGCGCCGCCCCTGGGCCGCTTCGGCAAAGGTCGAAAGCGGCAGGGTGGCGACCTTGGCGCGCAGCACGACGCCCTTGCCTGTCCATTCCCTGATATCGACCTCGGGCCACAGCTTGTGTTCCAGCCAGCCGCGAAGGCCGCGTCGATGCGGGCCGTTGGTCAGCACATAGAAGTCGAGCACGCCATCCAGGTGGCCGGTCCTCAGGATCGAGCCATAGAACAGCACCGCCGCGGTATCCCGCTCGGCCGACAACGCCTCGGCGAAGCGCATGACCTCGTCGGGCGCCCCGACCTGCAGGTCCCGCTCGACCCTGCTCATCAGCGACCCGGTCATACGGTGACAAACACCACGTCCGGTCCCCGGCGAACCTCGACGTCGCCCCCCGCGTAGATTTCGCCGTCCAGCACGAAGTCTTTCAGCCCGAACAGCGAAATTCGGTCGGTCGTCCTGCGCCGGTAGCCCGCGGGCTCCAGCCAGCCGGGCTCGCGGCCCGCAAGGATTTCAGGCAGGGCCGCGAAAAGCCGGCGCGCGGGGGCGTCGATGTCCAGCAGTTTCAGACCGGCTCTGGTCGGTCCGAACGGACGCAGGCCCAGCGGGAGTCGTTCCAGAGTGCTGGCGAACACCAGAAACCGAAGACGGGCCGTGTCCTCGTCGTTCAGACGGATCGGCTGGCCCTTCGCGATCCCGCGCCCCAGAAGCGCACCGACCGCCGCGCCCAACAGCGCAAACCCGACGGCGACGTCGTCCATCAGGCCCACACGATGCACCTGCGTCGCCATCCGGGTCGCCTCGACATAGGCCCCTGCGCCGAAGGCGAAGCCGATCAGGGGCCGCTCGGTCTCTCTGGCTCGACGCACCTCCACGACCGGCCGGACCTGCCGGCGTCCGGGATCCATCGCGGACGCCATCGCCTCTTCGATCGACCAGCGCGGCGGAACGCCAAGATCGTGCGCCAGGGCGTTTGTCTTGCCGTGCGGTATCACCGCCAGCGGCGGCATGGCTGCGCCGAACGCGGACAGGGCCTGGCTCAGAACCTCACGAACCGTGCCGTCGCCGCCATCGACGATCAACAGGCCTATGCCCGCCGCCGCCATGTCATTCAGCGCCCCGCCCAGGGCCTCCGGAGACTCGGGCGCGACATGGATGACATCAGGCGACACGACAGCCGATGGCCGGCCAAGATTACGGCGGCTGCGCGGATTGTGGATGACGCCGACCCGCATCAGCCTTCGAGCCAGGACACCAGCGGTCTGGGCGCGCCGAGGCCCTGAACGATCTGCGCCAGGTGTACGATCAGGCACAGCCCGGTCCAGACCGCGACGGCCACGAGCCCGACATCCGGCCGACCCATCAGGGTCGCGCCCGTCAACAGAAGCAGATTGGGGTTCCGCCGCGCGGTGATCAGGCGGAAGAAGCCGTCGAACGGCCGCCAGGCGTGCATATGCATGCCGAAAAGGCGGATGAAGACGCCTTCCTCGATCCTCTGGACGACATAGCCGCCGACGATCACCGCCAGCAGCAGGAACGGATAAGGCAGGGTGAAACCTGCCGCCTGCACGCCGACGAACCAGGCCCACCACCAGAACGGCGGATGGATCAGGTCGATGCCATGGTCGAACACGTTGCCCCATGGCGACGAAGTCAGGGTCACCCGCGCCAGCTTTCCATCGACGGTATCGAGGAAGGTCATGATCCAGGCGGCGACCAGTCCCCAGCCGAACTCCCCGATCCAGAACAGGTACATGGCCACGAGCACCAGCAGAAGGCTGGCGAAGGTCACCTGATTGGGGCTGATTCCGGCGGCGGCGCACCAGCGGGTGACGATTCGGGCAGGCGTCGGCCAGACATATTTCGTCACCAGATCCGTGATGCCCTTGTAAGACGCCCGGAACAGCGCGCCTTCGACCGCCCGGACGTTGCCGGCGTCCAGCCTGGTCAACACGGGCGCCGCGCGCTTGCGCAGCGTGCTGTTGTAGGCGAGGTCGGCGGGATCTAGCCGCGTCAGTCCGCTCAGCGCGGGGGATGCGCCATTCCCCGAAAGCAGGGCCTCGGAGGCTTCCGCAACCCTGTTCGCCCCGACATGGGCCGCGACCGGCGCGCCGCCGGCGTCGACCAGAAGCGTATCGGGACGCGCGGCCAGGGCCTTGATCAGCGATTCGTCGAACACATGGTTGGCAAGGGCCAGCACGACCGGGCGCCGAGACTCGGGGTCATTGACCGCGTCCGTCTGATCCAGCCCGAGGCGCGCGAATATCAGCTTCAACCGATCCGACGATGTCATGCTCCAGATTCTCACCGGGCCTGGGCCCAGCGCCAGGGCGCGAGGCGCGGCGTCCGTCATCTGCTATGCAATCCCAAAGGCCTCCTCGGCGGGCCTGCGCATCATAAATCAACTGCGGGCCGATCTGGCCAGAAACTAATCCGCTTGCCCCCTTTTCGCATCGCCCACCTGTCCGACCCGCACCTGCCCTCACCGCCTGTGACCCTGCGGGAGATCAGGCTGAAGCGGCTGGTCAGCGGTCTGGCCTGGCGCGGGAAACGCCATCACCATCGACCCGAAGTGCTGCGCGCCATCGTCGCTGATATCGCGGCGGCCGCGCCCGATCACACGGCGGTCACCGGCGACCTGACCAACTTCTCCACCCAGGCTGAATACGCCGCCGCCGCCGGGTGGCTGTCGAGCCTGGGCGCGCCTGATGCCGTCACCGTTTCGCCGGGCAACCACGACGCGCTGGTCGGGTCGGCGGATCTTGCGCGATTTGGACCTTGGCGATCCTGGCTGGGCGACGATGGTCAGACCTTCCCCTTCGTTCGTCGGCGAGGTCCGATCGCCTTCCTGAACCTGTCGTCGGCCGTTCCCACCGCCGTCCATTCGGCTCAGGGCCGACTGGGTGGAGCCCAGATCGCGCGCCTGGCCCACGCGCTGAAAGCGGCTGCAGAGGCGGGTCTGTGCCGGGTCGTGCTGATCCATCATCCCGTGGCCGATGGCGTGGTTTCGACGCGCAAGGCGCTGATTGACCGAGCAGAACTCGGCCAGGTTCTGGCCCAGTGTGGCGCTGAGCTGGTTTTACATGGGCACGCGCATCGGACGGCGCTTTCGGCGATCTCCGGAACGGCTGGACCGATCCCAACCCTCGGCGCGCCTTCCGCCTCGATGGCGCCCGGGGCGGCCGAGGCCGCGCGGTGGCATCTGATCGAGGTGACCCGCCGGGCGAACGAATTCCAGATCGACGTCACGGTGCGTGGCGTCGGACCCGACGGCGGCGTCGCCGAGATCGGGCGCTACCGGCTCGCCGCCTGAATCAGGGGTATCGGGTGCGGATCCGGATTGTATTGTCGCCGGCGTGGACCGTGAACCGGACCGACTGGAAACTGGGCAGGCCGAGGCTGGCCGGCGCGTCGTTGGAGAAGCCGAAGCCTTCGGTGGGGCGACCCAGCAAGTTGCGGTCGAAATCGCGGTCGCCATCCGCATCATGGTAGATGGCGATGGCGTAAACCCCTGGAGCGGGCAGGTTGAAGCAGACGTTCGTGGACGGGGCGGCGGCGCGCGCCCGCACTCTCAGCAACTTGCCTCGCGGCGCAAGGAACCGGCGCGCGACGTCGGGATACAGGGTCACGGCGACCTCGCCGGTCGCGGCCCGGACTCCACTGACCTGGACAAACAGCCGGGCTCCGTCGCCGCGGCCTTCGCACGCCTGCGCCAGGGCGCCGGTCGCCGACAACGCCAGGATCGCGGCCGAGAGAAGGAAAGTTCTGGCTTTCAAGGAGTGTCTCTGTTCCCGTTGGGTGACGCTGCATAACCCGCTATCTGGACCGCGATGACCAATCCGACCGCCGCCGCCTTTGGATATCCGCAGACGCTTGTCGCCGAGACCCGCCATTGGCTGGTGCTGGTTCGGCCCAAGCAACCGACTCTGGGGTCTCTGGTGCTGGTTTGCAAGGAACCGGTTCAGGCCTTCCCCGACCTGAGCCCGGACGCCTTCAGCGATCTCAAGGCCGCGACCCGGGGAATCGAGGCCATGCTCTCAAGCGCGGTCGCCTATGAACGAATCAACTATCTGATGCTCATGATGGTCGATCGCGATGTGCATTTTCACGTCATCGCCCGCTATGACGGCGAACGGAGCGATGCGGGCCTGACGTTCGTCGATGCCGGCTGGCCCGGGCCTCCGGATCTGAAGTCGTGCGTCGATCTCGACCCCGAACAGGCGGCGCGATTGGCGAAACGCCTCGGCGAGTTGTGGCGCGACGTCGGCGGGGCGGCGGCCCGGCCGTGAATCGGCTCGGCCTCCTGGATGGCTATATTCTGCGATCGACGCTGTGGCCTCTGGCCGGGGCGCTTGTGATCACCTTGGTCGCCCTGTTGCTGGAACGGGTGCTCAGACTTCTGGACGCCCTGTCCCAGAGCAGTGACCGTTTCGGGTTCGTGCTGGAACTGACGGCCAATCTGGTGCCGCACTATCTGGGCCTGACCTTGCCGGCGGCGTTCTTTGTGGCTCTGTTCATCGTCGTCACCCGTCTGAGCGACGGATCCGAGATCGATGCCATGCTGGCCGGCGGGCGCCCGCTCAGTCGGATCACCGCGCCGTTCGTCGCCCTGGGTCTGGCGCTGATGATCGTCAGCCTCGTGCTGTTCGGCTTCGTCCAGCCCTACAGCCGCTATGCCTACCGAGCGGTGCTGCACAGCGCCGAGGCCGCAGGCTGGAGCGGCTCGGTGGCCGAGAGGACGATCATTTCCGATGACACCGGCCTGATGATCACCGCCGATTTCGCCGACGCGTCGGGAAGGTCGCTGCGGGACGTGTTCATTCGCAAGCTCGCGTCCGACGGGTCCGAACTGATCACCACCGCCCGATCGGCGGAAATACGGATCAACAGCGACGGGGACGCCGCCACTCTGATCCTGAATGATGGCCAACAACTTCGCCTCAGTCGCGCCGGGACGCCGCGGTCGCTTGCCTTCAGCGGCTTTTTCCTGGATGTGCCGATGACCGGCGCCTCCAGACTGCTCAGGGCGCGGGGCGGGGATGAACGCGAACTGACGCTTGTCGAACTTGTCACGGGAACCGATCAGGGCATTCCTCTCGCCGCCCGACTGGCTGAGCTCTACGGACGTCTCGCCCGCGCACTGGCCTTGCCGCTGCTGCCGCTTCTGGCCGTGCCGCTGGGTCTCGCGGCCAAACGCGGGGGCCGGGCGCCCGGGGTCATTCTGGCGGGCATTATCCTGATCGCTTTCCAGAACCTGCTTCAGCTTGGACAGGGCCTGGCCGCCAGCGGGCGCGCGGACGCCCTGGTGGCGGTGGGCCTGCCGTTCGCGGTCTTCGCCGCCCTTTGCGTCTGGATATTCCTGGGCAGCCGCCACAGGCCGGGCGACACGCCGATCGCGCGGCTTACCCAGCGCCTGGCTCTCGCCGCGGGGCGGCTGAGGACCTTTGCGCCGGCGCGCGGGAAAGCCGGCGGGTGATCCTGGGGCGTTTCATCTTCAAGGCCGTCGGCGCGCGGATCCTCGCCGCGCTGGCGATTCTGTTCGCCTTGCTTCAGGTGCTCGACCTGCTCGACGTGATGGCCGAGGTGTTGGAGCGGGGATTGGGGGTCGCCGGCGTCCTGCGTTACGCCTTGCTGCGCTCGCCGGGACTGATCATTCAAGTCATGCCGATCGCCGTCCTGGCCGGCAGCGTTCTGGCCTTCGCACAGCTCGCACGGGAGAGCGCGATCGTGGCCATGCGGGCGGGCGGCGTCTCGATCTACCGGATCGTCCTTTTGGCCATGCCCGCGGGGCTGGCGATCGTCGTGGCGCATCTCTTCATCGGCCAGGTCGTGGCCCCTCGCACCGACGCGGCCCTGGACAGCTGGTGGCGCGCGACCCAGCCCGCAGGCGACCGCACCGGACCCGCCAGCCGCAGCTTTCGCGTCGGTCCCGACATCGTCACCGCCGTCGCCGATCCGGATCGGCCGACGCGGCTGACCGAGGTCCGCGTCTATCGCCGCGCGGCGGACGGCAGCCTCGCGACCCGGACCACGGCCCGGGCCGCCACCTTCATCGACGGGGGCTGGACTCTGAGCCAGGCCCGCCGCGTCGCCGTCGCCGGGGGACCGCACGGCGTCCGCGACGCCGCGCATATGGTCTGGCCGACCACGCTGAAGCCGGTCGATGTCCAGACCGTGTTCGGCGACGCCGCCACCACCACGACGGCGCAGGCTCGCAGGGCGTTGCGCGAGGGTGCGGCCCTGCGGGCGCCGGCCTTCTATCGGATGCAGTTGCAGCGCAACTGGGCCGCGCCGTTCGCCTCTCTGATCATGTTGCTGCTGGCCGCGCCGGTGGCCCTGGTCAACTATCGCGAGGCGCGCGCGCCGATCGTCACGGCGCTCAGCCTGGGGGCCGGACTGCTGTTTATGGTCGTCGACGGGGTTCTGGCCGCCGTGGGCGAAGCGGGCGCCGCGCCTGTTCTGGTCGCGGCCTGGGCGGCGCCGCTGTTGTTCGCGGCTATCGCTTTCACCGTGCTGTTGCGCGAGGAAGGATGACCATGCCCTCAGCCCTTCAGATCGAACCCGTCACGACACGCGGAGAGCTCGACCGCTTCATCTCGGTGGCCGACCGCGTCAACGCGCGGGATCCCAACTATGTGACGCCCCTGCGCATGGAGCGCCAGGATGCCCTGTCGCCGGCCAAGAACCCGTTCTTCGCCCACGCCGACGTTCAGCTCTGGATCGCGGTGCGGGAGGGTCGTGACGTGGGCCGGATCAGCGCTCAGATCGATCACCTCGCCCCCGTCAATCCCGGCGGCCCGGATGGGCATTTCGGCCTGATCTCGGCCGAGGACGACCCGGACATTTTCGCGGCCCTGTTGGGCACGGCCGAGGACTGGCTGAAGGCCCGCGGATGCCGACGCGTGCTCGGACCGTTCAATCTGTCGATCAATGAGGAAGTCGGCCTGCTCATCGACGGCTTCGACACGCCGCCCATGGTGATGATGGGGCACGATCCGGCCTACGCCGCCGCGCGCATGGAGGCGCAGGGCTACTTCAAGGCCAAGGACGTGCATGCCTATGCGTCATCGTTCGAGGAAGATTTGCCTGCGGCGGTCGTCCGGCGGGTTCGACGCGGTCCCCCCTCCGGACTGGTCCTGCGTCCTCTGGATATGAAGCGCTATGACGCGGAAGTGGACGCCCTGACCGGCATCCTCAACGATGCCTGGGCCGGCAACTGGGGTTTCACGCCGGTCACCGAAGCCGAGACGCGGCAACTGGCCACCGCGCTGAAACCCGTGATCGATCCGCGCCTGACCTGGTTCGCCGAGATCGACGGAGAGGTCGCGGGCTTCGTCGTCGCCCTTCCCAACGTCAACGAGGCGATCGGTGACCTGAACGGCCGGCTGCTGCCCTTCGGCTGGGCCAGACTGCTCTGGCGTCTGAAAGTCAGTCGCGTGAAATCTGTCCGGATCCCCCTGATGGGCGTCAAACGGCGCTACGCCGGCACGCTGAAGGGCGCCATGGCGCCGTTCCACCTCATGGATACGATCCGGACCCAGGCTCGCGCGCTCGGCTATCAACGCTGCGAGATGTCATGGATACTCGAGGACAACGCCCCGATGCGCGGCATCGTCGATGCCCTAGGCGCCCAGATCTACAAGACCTATCGCATCTATCAGAAGGCGCTGGCTTGAGCGGCTTCACGGCTTTGGTGCTGGCCGGGTCGAGGGGCGGGCCAGACCTGGTCGCGAACTATGCCGGCGTGACGCACAAAGCCCTGATCGTGATCGACGGCCAGCCGATGATCCTGCGCGTGATCGACGCGCTGAAACAGGCCGGGGCCGGGCGGATCGCGGTCTCGACCGATCACCCCGACGTCATCGCCGCCATCGCCTGGACCGGCGTCGACTGTCTCGCGCCCGAAAGCCAGCCAAGTCTCAGCGTGCTGTCGGCCTTCCAGAGGCTCGGCGCTCCGCTGCTGGTGACCACGGCCGACCACGGCCTGCTGCGACCTGAGTGGATCACGCAGTTTCTGGCTGACGTTCCCGCCGGCGCGGATCTGGCGATGCTGCTGGCCGAGCGGGCCCTGATCGAGGCGGACGCCCCCGGCTCACGACGCACCTACTACCGGTTCGCTGGACGCGCCTGGTCGGGTTGCAACCTGTTTCATCTCGCGACGCCTCGGGCGGCTTCGGCGCTGGAGTTGTGGCGGACGGTGGAGGTCCACCGCAAACACCCGTGGAAGGTCGCCCGGCTGATCGGCTTGACGACCCTGGCGCGCTATCTCGGCGGCCGGCTGACCATCGATCAGGCCGTGGCGCGATTGGGGGCCTCGGTCGGCGTCCGCGCCGTTGTCGTCCAGAGCCGATCCGGGCTGGCCGCCGTCGATGTCGACAAGCCGACGGACCTCGACCTGGTGCGCGAGATCGTCGCTTCTCAGCCCCCTGCCAGCCAGCCCTGAACCATCGCATCGTTGGAGGTCAGGTCGGCGATGAAATCCATCTCCCCCCACTGCAAGCCCTCGATCGAACAGACCGCGACGCCGCCTTCACGCGCCAGTTCGTCGATAATGCTCAGATACCAGCGCCGCAGGTTCTCGGAGTCGCGCAGCGCGGCGTCGATCGCCACGCGGAAGCGGGCCGATCCCTCGGCCGAGAACCTCAGGAAGCCGATCGACTCGGCATCGAAGGTCGTGATGGTCTTGCCGATCGCGACCAGGGCGTCGCCTCGCGTTTCGACCTTCATGTCGTCGGCGTCATAGCCGCCCTTGCGATCGATGGTGACGACGATGCCTGCGGCCGGAGCCGCGATCAGACGTTCGGCGATCGCCCGCTCGAACAGGGTGTCGCCGTTCAACAGCAGCACATCGCCCTCGAAGGCCTCGCGCGCGATCCAGCACGACGCCAGATTGTCGGCGACGCCGTAGAACGGATTGTAGAGCGTCGTCACCGTCATGGTCGCCAGCGACAGACGTTCGATCTCCTGCTCGACCAGGTTTGCGCCGAAGCCCGTGACCACCAGGGTCTCGGCCACGCCCGCCGCTTCGAGATGCATCAACTGCCAGGCCAACAGACTGCGCTCGCCCAGTTCGATCAGACATTTCGGACGTGTCTCGGTCAGCGGAAGAAGCCGACGTCCCTGGCCCGCGCTCAGCACGATGGCCCGTTTGATACCCGTCAATCTACCGTCCCGCCCCACGCATGAAACTCTCGATCGCGCCGGCTGCCCGTTCCGAAGCGGATTCGGGCGCCGTCGCGAAGGTCTCGGCAAACCCCGCGACCTGTTCGGCCAGGAAATCAGGGTGATTCCGCCGCGCCGCATCGACGCCATCGACCAGATCGGCCGCCGTGTCCAGAACCGGCCCGAACCGCCAATGTGCGTAGCTCTTGTCCCCTCGCCAATCGAGGCCCCGGCCATCGAGAAACAGGCAGGGGCGGGGCGTACGAAGGAACTCGTAAATCTGGCTGCTGACGTCGCCCAGATAGACGTCGGCCAACGCGGTGTAGGTCATGTCGATCGACCGGTCGCTTCCGGTGTCGATGTGGATGCGGGGATGGTTGGCGTATTTGGCGAGCAGCCCGGCCCAGCGGGCGGCGGCGGCCCGCCCGTCCAGCAGGCGGACGTGAGGCGCGACAATCAGATTGTAGCGGTCCTGTGCGGCGAAACTGCGCAAGACCTCGGGCCCGAACCGGTCCCACGACCCCAGGGCCGAGAAATGTGGATTGTACAGCACGACCGGCCGGTCATCCGTGAAGGGTCGCCAGTCCGGGTCGCGGACGGCGTCCGCCGCGTCGAACTTGGGATAGCCGACGACTGCGTAGTGATCCTTTCTGATCAGCCTCTCACGCAACAGTCGCACACGGTGTTTTTCTCCCGCCATCAGCACCATGTCGAACCCCGCGATGCGGTGATCAAATCCGGCGGCTCTGTCGCCCGCGCCATGATCCAGGTGAATGAAGCGAGGCCGTTTCACCCCCATGCGCCGCAGCAACAGGGACGTCCGTTCCGGCGCCGCCACCGCGTCAAACCCATCGAGGTATCGCGCCGCCGTCAGGAGGGTCAGCAGCTTGGGCGGAATCTCGCCACCCGTCAGCATCAGGGACAGCGACAGCAGCGGCGAGTCGATGCGATGATATCGGATATCGGCCCCACCCAACCGCGACGCCATGCGACTCGCATAGTCGAGATGCCGCCCGCTTGGCGAGGCCAGATGGACCTCGCAATCCTCGCGTCGGGCCAGATGCACCGCCGTCGATATCCCATGCAGAAGCTGGTGGCGTTGGGCGTTGAACAGAAAGCAAACGCGCATCGTCGCCTTATCCTAGCTGTGGCAAAAACCGACGCGCGACCATCATGTTCATGATCTGCCGGCCGGCGGACATTGCGAAAAGCCCGTAGCAGACACGGCCTATGGCGCATGGCAGAGCTACGCGTGTGCGCGTGGGCGGACAACAGACAAGCGAGACTATCTCCGCGCGATTGAAATCGATCTGCGCCGTTCATCGCAACCGCGCCGAAATGTCTGCGGACCGGTGAGGTCATCGCGAACCTCCATTGCTGAGGAACGTGCAATGGCCTATCAGCCGCCGCACGACAGGTTCCCCAGCGATGGGGATGAAAAGGGAACTCAGGTGTGAAACCTGGGCTGCCCCCGCAACTGTAAGCGGCGAGCCCGCGCGTCACTGGCCACTGGGTCCGATGGTTTCGACCAAGGATCTGGGAAGGCGACGTGCACCGGCGTTGACCCGCGAGCCAGGAGACCTGCCCGTCGTGGTCGTCCTTCGCGCGGACGGGGTGTGCCGAGCGAAACGGGGTCTATTCCCGAATGACGACGTCTGTTGGGCCGCGCATCGCTGCGCGGTCGCGACCGGGCGCGTCCGTGTGTCCGATCGCGGCCGTCTGCGAGCCGGCTCGTTGTCAAACGAGGGATTGGACCCAAGATGAGAAACGAATTGATCGCCGGCGCCGCCACGGCCGCGCTCCTCCTTGCCGCGACTGCGGCCTCCGCTCAGACCGCCGCCTCCGTGACCGACCCGACCCTGTTGCAAGACGTGGTCGTCACCGCCAACCGGTCGGCCCAGCCGGCCGATCGCGTCGGCCAGTCGGTGACCGTCCTGACCACGGCCGAGATCGAGGCCAGTCAGGCTGTCGCCGTCTCCGACCTGCTGCTTCGCACCCCGGGCGTGACCGTGTCGCGCAACGGCGGCGTCGGCGGCGTCACGGGCCTGCGCATCCGCGGCGCCGAGAGCGACCAGACGGTCGCGGTCATCGACGGTGTCAAGCTGAACGACCCGTCGGGCACCGGCGGCGGCTATGACTTCGGCAATCTGCTGGTCGGCGACATCGCCCGCATCGAGGTGCTGCGCGGCGCCCAGTCGACCCTGTGGGGCTCCCAGGCCATCGGCGGCGTCGTCAACATCGTCACCGCCGCGCCGACCGGCCCGTTCCAGGCCGACCTGGACGCCGAGGCCGGCTCGCGGGGCACGGCCTATCTGCGCGGCGGCGTGGGCGGCGCGACCGAGCGCGCGACCTGGCGCCTGGCCGCCTCCCACTACCAGACCGAAGGCTTCTCAAGCTTCGCGGGGGGAATCGAGGAAGACGGCTTCGAGCAGTTCGGCCTCAGCGGCCGGGCCGACATCCGCGTGACCGACACGGTCTCGATCGATCTGCGCGCCGTCTATTCGGATGGCGAGGCGGACATCGACGGTTTCGCCCCGCCGACCTACGCCTTCGGCGACACCCGCGAGGTCGCCGAGACCCAGCAACTGGTCGGCTATGCGGGAGTCAATTTCGACCTTCTCGACGGTCGCTTCAGCAACCGTGTCGCGTATGGCCACACCCGCACCGACCGCCGGAACCTGAACCCCGACCAGGCCTTGACGGACGTCACCTTCGATGCCGAGGGCGTCAATGATCGCTACGAGTACCAAGGCGTGCTGGACATTCGCGAGGGCTGGACCGCCACCTTCGGCGCCGAGCATGAGGAGGCGGAGTTCACCACCCGCGCGCCGTCCTCGTTCGATCCAAATCCCGCCTCCGCGACGGCCGAGGCGTCGATCGATGGCGTCTACGCCCAACTGCAGGCCGAGGTCGTCGATGGTCTGACCCTGACCGGCGGCGTCCGTCGCGACGAGCACGACACATTCGGCGGCAAGACCTTGGGCCAGGCGGCCGTCGCCTGGTCGCTGAACCAGGGCTCGACCGTGCTCCGCGCCAGCTTTGGCCAGGGCTTCAAGGCGCCGAGCCTGTACCAGCTGTTCAGCGAATACGGGAACACCGCCCTGCTGCCGGAAGAGGCCGACGGCTGGGACGCCGGCGTCGAACACCACCTGCTGGGCGGCGGCCTGATCCTGTCGGCGACGTATTTTTCGCGCGAGACGACCAACCAGATCGATTTCGTCTCCTGCACCGGCTCGGAGACGCCGGCGTCGGCGCCGCTGTGCTTCCGGAACGGCGCGCCCCGGTTCGGCTACTATTTCAACGTGGCCCGGACCCAGGCGGACGGCGTCGAACTGGCCGCCGACTACGGGATCGGCGCCTTCTCGGTCCAGGCCAACTACACCTTGACCAACACCGAGAACCGCACCCCCGGCGCCAATCTGGGTCGCGAGCTGGCGCGTCGTCCGAAAGAGGCGGCCAATCTGGTCGCCACCTATGAGTGGCCGTTCGGTCTGTCGACCTCGGTCGCGGTCCAGCATGCGGGCGCCAGCTTCGACAACGCGTCGAACGCCACCCGCCTGGACAGCTACACCCTGGTCGATCTGCGGGCCTCCTACCCGATCAACGAGACGCTGGAAGTCTATGGTCGAGTCGAGAACCTCGGCGACGAGGTCTATGAAACGACACGCAACTACGGCGTCGCCGGACGCGGCGCCTTCGTCGGCGTGCGCGCGCGCTTCTAGGTCAGGACCGGGCGCGAGATCTGCGGCAGGACAGGGAGAGGCATCGATGACTGATTTCGACCGTCGCGCCCTGGTGGCCGGAGGCCTCGCGGCCGGGCTCGCCCTGGCTCCGGCCAGCGCGGCCCGCGCGCCGTCGGGCGCCGAGGCGGCCCCGCCTCGGCGCGTCGTGTCGCTCAACCCCTGTCTGGATGTCATTCTGGTCGGGGTCGCGGACCGTGGGCAGATCGGCGCGATCAGCCACTACGCCCGAGATTCCCATGGTTCGACCATCGCCGAGGTCGCCCGCACCCTGCCTTTCACCTACGGCACGGCCGAGGAGGTCATCGCTCTCGCGCCCGATCTGGTGATCACGGGCCGTCCCGCTTCGCTGACGATGGTGAAGACGCTTGAGCGGCTGAACATCCGCACAGTCCAATTTCCGGTGCCCGAGACCGTCGCCGACAGCCTGGCCCAGGTGCGGGAAGTCGCGATCCTGATGGGCCATCCCGCACGCGGCGAGGCCATGGTCGCCCGGATTCAGGCGGCGCTAGCGGCGGCGGCGCCTGCTCCCGGCGCGCGACCGATTTCGGCCCTGGTCTATATGCCCGGCGGATTCGCCTCCGGCGCCGGCACACTGATGGACGAGATGATGCGGCGAACGGGCCTGGAGAACGTCGTCGCCCGCTATGGCCTGTCCGGCTCGGCCAATGTGCCGCTGGAACGACTGATCGCCGATCCGCCCGAGTTGCTGCTGTCCGGAGAGGCTTCGCGCGGCCTGGCCAGCCGGGCCGAGCGCGTTATGTCCCACCCGGCTCTCGCTCACATCGCCGACCGGATGACGCGCGCCGTCTTTCCCGAGCGGCTGCTGTTCTGCGGCGGCCCGGTTCTGATCCATACCGCCGCGGTCCTCGCCCGCGCGAGGCAGGCCGCCCTGGCAGGACGCGCATGAAACCCGTCAGTCGTCCCCTTCTGTACGCAGGCTTGATCCTTCTGCTGCTGCTTCTTGCCGGGATCAGTCTGATCGCCGGCAAGGTCTGGGTGCCGTGGAGCGCCTGGGTTTCGCCTGAGGTCGATGCGCGCTGGGCCATCGTGTTCGAGCTTCGGCTGCCGCGGACCCTGCTGGGCATTGCGGTCGGCGCTGCGCTGGGGCTCTCCGGCGCGGTGCTGCAGGGCTACACGCGCAATCCGCTGGCCGACCCCGGGGTGCTGGGCGTGTCGTCCATGGCGGCGCTGGGGGCTGTGCTGACGCTCTATTACGGCGTGACCGCCTATGCGCCCTGGGCCCTGCCGGTCGCGGCCGTCAGCGGGGCGCTGATCGGGGTCGCTGTCCTGATGCTGCTGTCGGGTTCGGCGTCGAGCCTGGTGACCTTCATCCTCGCCGGCGCGATCCTGAACATCCTGTCCAGCGCCGGGGTATCGCTGGCCCTGTCCCTGGCCCCCAACCCCTGGGCCGTCGCCGAGATCGTCGACTGGCTGATGGGCTCGTTGGCCGACCGCAGCTTCGAGGAGGTGAAGATGGCCGCCCCCTTCGTCGTCATCGGTTGCGGGCTGTTGCTGACCACCGGACGGGCGCTCGACGCCCTGACGCTGGGCGAGGTCGGCGCGAGGTCGCTGGGGATATCCATGCCGATGACCCGCTGGACCCTGGCGCTGGGGGTCGCTCTGGCGGCCGGGGCCAGCGTCGCCGTCACCGGAGTGATCGGTTTCGTCGGCCTGGTCACGCCGCACCTGCTGCGGCCGCTGGTCGGGGCCCGGCCGGGGGCGCTGCTCGTTCCCAGCATTCTCGGCGGAGCGGTCATCGTTCTCGCCGGCGACATCCTGGTGCGACTGACCCCGGCTGCGGGCGAGGTGAAGCTGGGCGTCGCCATGGCGGTCCTCGGCGCGCCCTTCTTTCTGTGGTTGCTGCTGCGCCTGCGGAGGAAGATCGCGTGAGCGTCCTGTCCTGCACAGACCTGGGCGTCGCCATCGGATCGAAGACGATCCTGTCGGGCGTCGGCCTGTCGATCGACGTCGGCAAGGTCACCGCCATCGTCGGCCCCAACGGCGCCGGCAAGTCCACGCTGCTGAGCTGTCTGGCCGGCCTGCGCGACCCGACGTCCGGACGGGTCTTGCTGGACGCCGCCGCCATGACCGGGATGAAGCCGCGTGACCGCGCCCGGCTGCTGGCCTTCCTGCCTCAGACCCCGGAGATCGCCTGGTCGGTCGAGGCGCGGACACTGATCGAACTGGGGCGGACGCCGTTCACCGGCGCGCGCGGCCAGACCGGGGAAGACCGCGCCGCGGTGGATCGTGCGATGGCGGCCGCCAATGTCGAGGCCTTAGAACACCGGATCGTCGACACCCTGTCGGGCGGCGAGCGGGCGCGGGTCCTGATCGCGCGCGCCCTTGCAGGAGAGCCCGAATGGCTGCTGGCGGACGAGCCGCTGACCGGTCTGGATCCCGCGCACCAGCTGGACGCCGCCGCCCTGTTTCGCCGACTGGCGGATGACGGCGTCGGGGTCATCATCACCCTGCACGATCTGTCGATGGCGCAGCGGCTGTCCGACCGGATCATCGTCCTGGCCGAGGGCGGTGTCATGGCCGACGCGCCCTCCGCCACGGCGTTCACGCCCGAGTTGCTGAAGCGAGCCTACGGGGTCGAGACCGCCATCATCCAGGGACCGGGCGGACCGCTGATCGATGTGGTCCGGCGTGCCTAGAGCATTCGCCAGCGAAGTGGACGCCGGTTCGCGGCAAAGAAGGCGAAAAACAGGAAACTAGACCAATCGTCCATCGCCAACTCAAGCGACGATTGGTCTAGAGACCCTGCGCCGACGGCGTAGTCGCACTGGCGATTCAGAAGCGGTAGGTCACGCCGACACGCAGGTTGCGGCCGGGCTGGGGCGCGATGTCCTTCAAAAACGAGGCGTGTTCGCGGGCTTCCTCGTCCGTCAGGTTCCGGCCTTCGGCGAACAGGCTGACATTGCGGCTCCTGAACGGTCGCCAGGCCCCGAACAGATTGACCAGCGTGTAGCTGTCCGTCGGCAGTTCGAACGCCGCGGTATCGTCCTGTTCGCCGACATGGCGGACCTCCAGCGACAGGTCCGCGGGCGTCGAGGCGTATTTGACGCGGGCGGTGACAGACCAGGGCGGGATGCGCGCCGCCGGTCCCAGGTCGGTCTCGGCCTCGACGTAATCCGCCGCGCCTTCCAGCGTCACGACGCGCGCGCCCGACGACCAGACGTCATAGGCCATTTCCGCCTCGAAACCGCGGAAGTCGGCGCCCGTCTGCTGATAGGCGAAGATCGGGAATTCCTCGATCTCGCCGTCCTCGTCGAACGCGAAGACAGCGCCGGTGTCGCGCAGATCGATGAAGCCGTCATAGCTGGAGCCGTAGACGTGCAAGTCGCCACGGAAATCGCCTCGATCCAGGTGCGCCGTGGCTTCGATCGTGGTGACCTTCTCGCTGTCCAGTCCCGGATCTCCGCGCTCGTAGGCCGCCGTGGCGATGTGCAGGCCGTCGGCGAACAGTTCGACCTCGGACGGCGCACGCTCGTTGTGGGCCAGGCTGAGACCGAGGAACAGGCCGGACGAGGGGCGCACGAACGCGGCGCCCGAGGCGGACCAGTTGTCGAAGTCGCGGTCGATCTCGCCGCTTCCGCCGAGCGGCGTGGCGCGAAGGCTGCGGCGGTCATAGCGCAGGCCGCCCTCGAACCCGTAGCCGTCGAAATCCAGGCGCTGGACCGCATAGGCGCCGGCCTCGTCGATCTCCGTCGTCGGGACATAGGCCTCTTCGCCGACGGCGGAGAAGTTCCGCGACAGGCTCTGCACCCCGATGGCGCCGTTCCAGCCATCGCGTTCGCGCTGGATCAGGTCGAGGCGCGCTTCGTGGCCGTCCGAGGCGAAGATGGTGCCCGGCTCGCCCACGTCCTCGAACTCGGTGTGGGTGTAGTCGGCCTGGCCGTAGGTCGCACGCAACTCCCGGAACGGGCCGCTGTCGAATCGATAGCCGGCGCGCGCGTCGAACCTCTGCTGTTCGAGGCCGATGAAGACCGCGTCTTCGGCGACGACGCCATAGGTGCTGTCGGTCTCCTTGTAGGCCACGCCGACAAAGCCCCGGTCGCCGATGTATGAAACCCCCGCGCCCTTGGCCTCCAGTTCGGAAAAGCTGTTGGGTTGGGTTCCCGTGTCCTCGCGGTCCACGCCCTGGGCATCGGCCAGACGCCGGGATATCGCCGCCGACGGGATATCGTAGTCGTCGGTATCCTTTTTCAGGGCGTCGAGGTGGAGGACGAACGATCCCAGGGCGATCTCGGTGCGGGCCGAGAACAGTGAGCCGTGATCCACGGTCGAACCCTGGGCCGACAGGTGGCCGTCAACGCCGTCCTCGGGCAGGGCTTCGGAAATGCGGCCGTCCAGAATGTTGACGACGCCGCCGATGGCGGTTCCGCCGTAGATCAGCGTCGAAGGCCCGCGAATGATCTCGATCCGGTTGGATTCCGCCGGGTCGGCCGCGACCTGGTGGTCCGGGGACACCGAAGAGGCGTCGATCAGCCCGACCCCGTTGGTCAGCACCTGAACGCGCGGTCCGCTCAGCCCCCGGATGACAGGCCGGCTGGCGCCGGGTGCGAAGGCGGTGGAGCGAACGCCCGGCGTGCCATTGAGCAGGTCGCCCAGCGAGGCGGCCGGCGCGACGGCCAGGGTCTCCTCGTCGATGACCGTGGTGGCGATCGTGGTGGCGTTGCGGCTGATCCCGAACGGCGCGCCGGTGACGATGATCTCGCCCAGTTGAGCCGGCTCGTCCTGGCGCGGCGCATTCGTCGCGGATTGTGCGAGGGCCGGCCCGCCCAGCGCCGCCCAACTGACGGCGGCGAAAAGGACGGATCGTGCGGACAGGGAGGAGGGGCGCATGACGGGCACTCTGCGTGAACGGAAAGGTAGTGTTATGAAATAACGTCACGCGAGGTCAAGCCCTCCCCGAAACTCCCTGAAGAATCCGGTCGTGCGCCATTCACCGTTCAGATACGATTTTGATCGTTAATCATCGTATGTCGATGAATTACGACCGACCTCGGAGGGAGCTGATACGGCGGCGGGCCGGGTCCGTCGCGATCGAGTTCGCGCTGTTGGGGCCGCTGCTGGTTCTGCTGCTGATGGGGATGGTGGTCTATGGCGGCTGGTTCTGGCTGGCGCAGGGCGTCCAGTCGCTGGCGACCGAAAGCGCCCGGGCGGCCCTGTCGGGGCTGGATGCCCAAGAGCGGACACTGCTGGCGCAGGCCTTCGTGGCCCAGGAGGCTCAGCGGGGCGCGGGGCTGAACCCCGACGATCTGACCGTGGCGGTTGAAAGCGATGCTGAAGCGATCCGTGTGCGCATCACGATGGACGCCAGCGAACATCCGATCCTGGCCATGGCCGCGCTGCTGCCGGCGCCGCCCGACCAGATCGTGCGAACCGCCGTGGTTCGCACGGGCGGATTCTGAGATGCGTCGCCTCGCCGGCGACGACCGGGGCGGCATCGCCATCATGACGGCCGCGGCGGGGGGACTCATCTGCGCCCTTGCCGCCATCACGATCGATCTGGCCTCGCTAGCGCTGGACGGGCGCGCGCTCCAAGGCGCGGCGGACCTGGCGTCCCTGTCGGCGGCGCAGACGATGGACCGGCCGCTGCTCGCCGCCCAGGCGACCGTATCCGCTAATCTGGACCGGGCCGCCGCCACGATTGAACTGGGTCGATATACGCCGGACGCGGCCCTGGACCCCGCCGCGCGCTTCGTGCCCGGGGCCGCCGATGTCAATGCGGTTCGGGTCATCGCGACGCGCGCCAGCCGGCTGTATTTCGGGCGCTGGATACTGGGGCGCGACACCTGGGTCCTGACCCGGTCGGCGACGGCGGCGACGCTGGTCGAGCCGCCCCGCGCCATGTTCTCGATCGGGTCGCGGCTGGCGCGGCTGGACGGCGGCGTCGCCAACCAACTGCTCAGCGGTCTGACGGGCGACACGGTGGCGTTGAGCCTGATGGACTACACGGCCCTGGCGGATGCGCAGGTGAATCTGCTCGGCTTTTCCGATGCGCTCGCGACGGAGCTGGACGTGACCGCCGGGGACTATGAGACATTGCTGACGCGCCAGATCGACGCCGGACGAGCGCTACGGGTGCTGCAGAATCTGGCCGGAAATCATGCGGATTCCGCGCTGACCAAGCTGACGGGACCGGCGACCGGCGTCACCGTCCAACTCGGCGATCTGATCGGCCTCGAGGCCGGCGCCGACGGTGGAATCGCGGAGGGACTGGATACGTCGGTCTCGGTGCTGGATCTGGCCATGGCCATGCTGGAGACGGGCGGCGAACGCCAGGCCGCCCTGTCGTTGGGCGCGCAGGCCGGTATCGCCGCGCTGGATGTCCGTCTCGCGATCGGCGAACGCCCAAACCGCTCTCCGTGGCTGACCGTCACCGGCGACGGCAGCCCGATCATCCGCACGGCTCAGACGCGGCTCTATGTCCGGGCGCGGACGGCGCAGAAACTGTCCGGTCTGGCCCAGGTCGACCTGCCCATCCTGATCGAACTGGCGGCGTCCGAGGCCCGACTGGAGGCCATTTCATGTGATCCGCGCGGCGTGACCCTGGGCGTCCGGCCCGGTCTGGCCAGGGCGACCATCGGCGCGATCGACGAGCGTAATCTGGACGATTTCACCACGGACCTCTCTCCGGCGCCGGCGACATTGCTGTCCGTCCTGGGGCTGGTCACCCTGACGGGCACGGCGGAGGTGGAGGTCGCCGATCCCGGCTTTCGCACGGTCCGGTTCACCGACGCCGAAATCCGGAACCAGACGACGAAGACCCTGACGGCGAACGCCCTGGCCCAGGGGCTGATCGTCAGCCTGGTTCAGCGGCTGGACGTTGACGTCAGGATCATCGGCCTCGGGCTCGGGCTGGGAGGCCTCGTTCAGGCGCTGGGAGCCCTGGTGGCGCCGCTCGGACCAGTGCTGGACGCGGCGATCAACCCGGTTCTGGACCTGTTGGGCCTGAAGTTCGGCGAGGCGGATGTGCGGGTTCACGGCGCGACCTGTCCCGGCGACGGCGCCGGCCGCCCGGTGCTTGTCGGATGACCTTGACCGCCATGGGTTGAGGGCGCGGGCGTTCCGGACGATACAGCCCCCATGACCGATACGCCCGCCGCCGACATGACCTATGCCCTCTATCTGGGGCTGGACCGCCTGCTCTCGGCCCAGGATCCGATCAGCGACCAGCACGACGAAATGCTGTTCGTCATCATCCATCAGGCCAAGGAACTGTGGCTGAAGCAGATCCTGCACGAGGTCGCCCTGGCCCAGCGGCTGGTGCGCTCGGGCGATCTGGTCCCGGCCTACAAGAGCCTGGCGCGGGTCAGCCGCATCCAGGCGGTAATGACGCAGAGCTGGGACATCCTGGCCACCATGACACCGGCGGATTACCTCCAGTTTCGCGGCGTGCTGGGCTCAAGCTCGGGCTTCCAGAGCGACCAGTTCCGTCGCCTGGAGACCATGCTGGGGCTGAAGGACGCCAAATTCCTGGCGTTCCAGACCGACCGGCCCGAGGCCCATGCTGCCCTGTCCGCGGCCTTGGCGGCCCCCAGCCTCTATGACGACGCCCTGGCCCAGTTGGCGGCGGCCGGTCTTCCCGTGCCCACGGCGACCCTGAACCGCGACGTCAGCCGGCCATACGAGCCGTCCGAGGCCGTCGAACAGGCGTGGCTGGAGGTCTACCGCGACACCGACCGCTGGTGGACCTTCTATCAGCTGGCGGAAAAGCTGGTCGATCTGGACGACGCCCTGGTGACCTGGCGGCACAAGCATGTCGTCACAGTCGAGCGGATCATCGGCCGTCGTCGCGGCACCGGCGGCACCGAGGGCGTCGCCTATCTGGCGTCCACGCTGGACCGGCGGTGCTTCCCCGAGCTGTGGTCGCTCCGCACGAAACTTTAGGCCGCTGAGGCCCGCTGTCGCTGAAGATGTCGGGAAAGGAGAATGGTGGACGCGACAGGGATTGAACCTGTGACCCCCTCGATGTCAACGAGGTGCTCTCCCGCTGAGCTACGCATCCGCCAAGACGGTTCCGAACGGGTCCGGAACGGGAAGGAGGGGTCTATACCCCAGCCCCTATGAAAGCTGCAAGGGCCAAACGAGGGCGTTATTTAGACTGGGCGAAAGTGCTGCCGCCGCGCCGGACGACCATTTTGCCGACCCTGCGCTCAAGCAGCGAGGCGCCACGCGCCGAGCGATAGCGCCGTTCCTGATGTCACGCCGCCGCGCACATCTTTTCGACTTCGCTGACCAGGTCGCGCAGGTGGACGGGCTTGGACAGCACCTTGGCCTGGGGGCTGGCCTGGGCCGCCGACAGGGCGACGGCGGCGAAACCGGTGATGAACATGATGCGCAGTCCCGGCTGGCGGGCGGCGGCGACGCGCGCGACCTCGATCCCGTCGGCGCCGGGCATGACGATGTCGGTCAGAAGCAGGTCGTAGGGGCCGTGTTCGAGGGCGTCGATGGCGTCGTCGCCATTCTCGCAATCGACCACCTGATGCCCGGCGCGTTCCAGCGCGCGTGTCAGGAATCCCCGCAGCGAAGCGTCGTCTTCGGCCAGCAGAATGCGCGCCATGCGTGGTCGTCCCCCGTATCCAGCCGGCACGCTAATCCGGGAACCGTAAACCGGCCATGAAATTCCCGCAGCTCGCAGGTCGCCGACGGTGGATGCCGGTGGAAAACAGGTTATGCGGGACGGATGACGCCGCCGCTTGCCGCCGAACCGACGTTTGCCGTCACCCCGGCGCCGGGTGAGATCGGGCGCGTCGTGTTCGCCTCGCCTCATTCCGGGGTCCATCGTCCCGACGACATGGGGACGAT
The DNA here is from genome assembly GCA_018820205.1 of Alphaproteobacteria bacterium. Taxonomy (GTDB): domain Bacteria; phylum Pseudomonadota; class Alphaproteobacteria; order Caulobacterales; family Caulobacteraceae; genus Brevundimonas. Next base: position 18,614 of record JAHJOK010000034.1, on the reverse strand, counting down.
GGGCGGGTTGTCGATCGCCACCCTGCGCAGCGCCGAGGACGTCGGGGTCGATCGTCTTGCGGCCCCGGGGCCGCTGCTGGGCGCGCCGCTGATCGCGGGCCGCGTATCGCGGGCCTATGTCGATCTGAACCGGTCGCCGTCGGAACTGGATCCCGACCTGGTGTCCGACTGCGTCGCCCCGGATCCTACGGCCAAGGTTCTCGCCGGATTTGGGGTCATCCCCCGGCGAGCGGGCGACGGAACGGCGTTGTACGACCGGCGACTGTCACTGGCGGAGGCCGAGCATCGACTGGCGCGGGTGCATGCGCCCTACCACGCCGCGCTCGCCGAACTGATGCAGGCGGCGCGGGCGCGTCATGGCGTCGCCCTGCTGATCGACTGGCATTCGATGCCGTCGCGCGCCGCGCCGGCCGGGCGTTCGGGGCGGGGGCTGGATGTGGTTCTGGGCGATCGGCACGGCTCGGCCTGCCGGGGGGCGACGACCCGGCGGGTGCGGGCCCTGTTCGATGCGCAGGGCTGGCGTGTGGGGCTGAACTCCCCCTATGCGGGGGGCTATTCAACCCAGACCTGGGGGCGGCCCGACGAGGGGTTTCAGGCCATCCAGGTGGAGCTGAACCGCGCGCTCTATCTGGATCAGCGTACGCTGGAGCCGTCCGCCGACTACGACCGTTTCGCCAAGGCACTGGATCGGGTGATCACGGCGCTGGCGACGGAGCCGTGGGCGCGCTGAACGCCTGCCGCGAGCAAAAAAAAGCCGCGCCCGAAGGCGCGGCATAAAAGTCTATAGGGAGGAAACGCCCAGGAAGGGCAAGACGCCCGGAGGCGTCGAAGATCAATCTAGGTTGCGGTGCACAACGCGTCAAGAGGCCTTTTATAGCCGGCGATCACGCCGTGTTACCGCTAACGCGGCCCGCCTGCCCTGATGTAACCGCTTTCAGGACATGTTTCGTGCGTCAGAAAGATCAGATGCGTATATTGCAGTGCGAAATGGTCAGGCTTGACGGCCATGATTGACCTCGAGAAGTCTCCGGGCGGTGCGGATCGCCCTTGCCGCCGGAGAGGCCGACTGTCGCCATACCAGCAGGGCGAAGGCTGACACGACGCCGGCGCACAGCCAGATCGGGCCAAACAGCCAGGCCGCCGCCGCCAGGGCGAAATAATAGCCGCGCACGCCTTGGCTGAAGGCCGCCAGGGCCGGATTCAGGACCCGTGCCGTCGCCTCGCCGAAGGCGACCTTGTCGGCCTCGGAATGAACTTCGGGCGCGGCGCCGATCAGGGCCAGGGCGTAGTTCATCTGGCGAATCGACCAGATGAAATCCAGCAGACCTCGGGCCAGACATAGGAGCACCAGACCCAGTTTGGCCTCGAGCAGCTTGACCGGCACGTCTTCGGCGCCGACGGCCGAGAACCCCCGCAGCGCCTGGTCCCCGCCGAACAATATGCCCGCGACGCCGGCGATCAGCAGCAGGTTGGACGAGGCGAAAAAGGACCCGGAGTTGATCGAATGCCCCAGAAGCTGGCTGTCCAGCAGCCTGATCTCGCGGTGGGTCATGGCCGTCATCCAGGCCTGCCGGACCGTCAGCATGTCGGTGTTCAGCGAGCCGCTGCGTCGCGCCAGCAGTTTCAGCAGCGGGTCATAGCCCAGCCAGCAGACGATAAAGAGCGTCAGACCCGCCCAGTCGATCGCGGTCATTTCAACCCGTGTTCCTCATCCATGGCAGGCTGGCCGTGTCAGTCGCGCTTGCCGATCGCCGCCGACAGGCTTATCACGCCTGCCTCCCTTCGCAGTTGCACAATCCGAGCCGAACATGAACCTCGACGCCATTCCTGTCGGTCCGAACCCGCCCTGGGATCTGAACGTGGTCATCGAAATCCCGCAAGGCGGCCTGCCGGTGAAATACGAGATGGACAAGGCGTCCGGCGCCCTGTTCGTCGACCGTTTCCTGCATACGGCCATGTACTACCCGGGCAACTACGGCTTCGTGCCGCATACGCTGGCCGACGACGGCGATCCCTGCGACGTCATCGTGCTGAACCCGACCCCGGTGGTGCCCGGCTGCGTCATCCGCTCGCGTCCCATCGGCGTGCTGATGATGGAAGACGAGGCCGGCGGCGACGACAAGATCCTGGCCGTCCCGGTCGATGCGCTGCACCCCTATTACACCGACATCGCCAGCTATCGTCAGCTGCCGACCATCATGGTCGAGCAGATCGAGCATTTCTTCACCCGCTACAAGGATCTGGAGAAGAACAAGTCGGTGCGGGTCAAGCGCTGGGGCGACGCCGGCGAGGCCGCCGAACTGATCGCCCAGGGCATGAAGGCCCACGATGAGGCCGCCGCCGCCGCAGGCAAGAGCAAGGCCGCCAACGCCGCCTGATTGTCCGACGCCGGGCCATCCCCATATGGCGGGAATGGCAATACTCTCTGTTCTCGATCTCGCGCCGGTGCCCGAAGGGTCCGACGTCTCGCGCGCCCTGGCCAACACCATCGACCTGGCTCGCCACGCCGAGCGGCTGGGCTATCAGCGTTACTGGCTGGCCGAGCACCACAACATGGCCGGCATCGCCTCGGCGGCCACATCGGTGGTCATCGGGGCCGTGGCGGCGGCGACGAAGACGATCCGCGTCGGCGCGGGCGGGGTCATGTTGCCCAACCATGCGCCTCTGGTGATCGCCGAACAGTTCGGCACGCTGAACGCCCTGTACCCCGGTCGCATCGACCTGGGTCTGGGGCGCGCGCCCGGATCGGACATGGCTACCGCCAAGGCCCTGCGCCGAACCCTGCAGGGCGACGTCGACAGCTTTCCCCAGGACGTGATGGAGCTGTTGCAATGGTTCGAGCCCGCGACTGCCGACCAGCGTATCCGCGCCAACCCCGGCGAGGGCCAGGCCGTGCCGGTCTGGATTCTGGGGTCGTCCACCTTCGGTGCGCAACTGGCCGCCCATCTGGGCCTGCCCTACGCCTTCGCCAGCCATTTCGCTCCGGGCGAGATGCAGTCGGCGATCCGGATCTATCGCGAGACCTTCCGACCCTCGGCGCATCTGGCCGAACCCTATGTCATGCTGGGCTTCAACGTCATCGCCGCCGAGACGGACGAGGCGGCGCGCCTGCTGTTCAGCTCGGTGCAGCAGGCCTTCGTCAATCTGCGCTCGGGCCGTCCGGGCAAGCTGCCGCGGCCTCGACCAGGATACGCCGACAGCCTCGGCGAGGGGGAGCGGGCCATGATCGGCCAGGCCCTGGCCTGTTCGGCCGTGGGCTCGCCGGACACGGTGCGGGCAGGGATCGACGCGTTCGTCGCGGCGACGGGCGCCGACGAACTGATGATCACGAGCCAGATCTGGGATCCAGCGGCCCGGGTGCGCTCGCTGGAACTGCTCAGCGAGGCGATGTCGCAGGACCGCGCCGCCGCCTGAGGTCAGTCGGCCTTCTTGCGGCGCGTCCGCTTCGGTTTTGCGGCCGGTATGGTGGCCGGCTCGGGCAGGGCGTCGACAGGCCGGGTCAGCTTCAGCCGCGAACTGTCTCGCGCCGGTTGGGCCAGTGCGTCCTGCAGCGCTCGCCAGTCCACGCCCAGCCGGATCGCCGTCTCGATATCGTCGCCCGGCTCACCCGGCTCGCGGCCGCTCAATCGCGACTTCAGATGGCGACATGTCGCCAGCAGGCTGGAGGCGGCCCGCAGTTGCGGAGACGCGCCGGGATATCGGCCGATGTCCTCCAGCGTCGCGTAGCGCCAGCCGGATTCCGGCGGCATGTCCAGCACCATGGCCCAGCGATAAGGGGCGTCCACATGCTCGCCCAGATAGGTCCAGCCGTCGGCGTCGGGTCCGCGCCGATAGTGGCCCGGTCGGGTCGGCAGGCCGTGGTCGCCATAGACCTTCAACGCCAGGGTCTCGACCTCGGCCATGACCGGCAGGGTGGCCGTGGCGACCTTGCCGGCGCGCTCCCACACATCGGCCGCCCTGGCGATCTGCGATGTTCGCTCGGTGCGCCGGCGTCCCGAAAAAAGGCCGCGCCACATCGTGGAAGGCTCTAGTCCGTGCCCAGTGCGCTCGTCACCGACAGATCATAGACGACCCGCGTGACCTGTTGCACCAGACCGAAGAACTTGCCCACCTCGGCCGACAGGGCGCGCGGCGCATAGATGATGTCGTCGGGCTGGATCAGGAAGCTCGAGGCGGTGAAGAAGCCCACCCCCTCTTCCAGGTTCAGGCGATAGACGACGGGGACGCCCCTGACGGTCGCGGGCTGGGTGACGCCCAGGGCCTGAGCGACTTCCGGCCGCTCGAAGCGGAAGATCAGCACCGAGCGGGCATTGGCCGCGCCGTCGTTCAAACCGCCGGAGCGGCTGAGCGCGTCGGCCAGCGTCAGTTCGCCGGCGGGCATGTCCTGCTGCGTCACTGCGCCCAGGGCTCCGAACGACGAGAACCGGCGGGGCAGGTAGACGAGGTTGACCTGATCGCCGCTCTCCAGCCGGATGTTCTGGGCGAATTCGGTGGTCACCGCCGTAAGAGGCGCGGTGAAGGTCTGATCGTCCCGCCGGATCTGGACCTCGACGTCCTGCGGGGGCCGCGAGGACCCGCCGGCGGCCGCGATGACGTCCAGGATCGTGTCGGCGTTGGTCGACAGCGGCGCCCGGCCGGGTTGCTTGACCTCGCCCAGCACCGTCACGGCGTTGGAGACGTTGGTGGCGACGGTGACGCTGACCTGGGGGTTTCCGACCCGTCCCTGAAGCGCACGGCGAATGGCGGCCGCAGCCTCGGTGTTGGTCAGGCCGGCGACGCGCACGGCTCCGGCGAACGGCACGGTGACCGATCCGCCGCGATCGACGGTGGCGACCGGCAGCTCCTGCTGGCCCGCACGGACGCTGGTGTTGCCCGATCCGCCGCCGAACAGCGCGCCGCTGGGTTCCAGAATGGAGATGGCCAGCTGATCGCCCGGGCCGATCACATCGACGGGCGCGGTGCTGGCGGCCCCGGCCAGCGAGCCATAGCTCCGGCCGGGAACGGCCCGGATCCGCTCGGCGGCGGCATAGTCCAGATCGACGATGGCGTAGTCGGCGTTCTCGTTCGCGCCCCGCAGCACCGCCCGGTTCGACGGCCCGTCGCGCGGCAGGGTGGAGCATCCGCCCAGAATGGCGACGATCAGAAGTGCGAGCAGAGAACGCGTCATGATATCCGTACTTCGAAAGCCCCGTCGGTGATTATCGGCCTTTGAGCCGTCCCGCCAGCGCCAAGTGGTTTCACGCCGACAGGCCGGCGCGACGCGCGACCTCGGCGAAATGGTCTTCCCAGCTCGGAGCGGTAAAGGGCGAAGCCCGGGGCGGTTGCAGGGTGGCGGCCTCCAGCGCGTCGATCCAGCCCAGGCCGTCCAGCGGGTCGATCAGCCGGGCGTCCGGCGTCAGTTCCCGGTGGGCGGGAATGTCGGAGGCGATCAGGGGCACGCCCAGGGCCGAGGCCTCCACCGCCGGCAGATCGAAGCCTTCGACCGACGATGGCGCCACCAGGGCGCGGGCGCCGGCCATCAGGGTCGCCAGGGCCGAATCCGGCAGGTCGGAGGCCTGATGAACCAGACCGCGCAGGGCCGGCGAACGCTCCAGATGGTCGAGCACCGCTTCATTCTCCCACCCGTAGCGACCGACCAGGACAAGCTGCGGCGCCGCGTCGCCCATCTTCTCCTGAAGGCGCCGCCAGACCGTCAGCAGGAAGGCCAGGTTCTTGCGCGCCTCGATCGTGCCGACATGCAGGAAATAGGGGCGGGAGGTCGCCGCCGTCGGGCGGGTCAGGAAGGTCGGCTCCAGCCCCAGATGCACCGCGTCGATCGGCGGGGCCGCGATGGCCTCACGCGCGGCGAAGGATGAAAGCTCATGCGCGGTGTAGCGCGAGTTGACCACGATGCGCGACGCCAGGTTCAGACTGTTCACGACCCGCTGGCGATGCCTGTCCCCGTCGCCGGGTCGGCAGAACTCCGGATGGGTGATCGGGATCAGGTCATGGATCAGAACGACGCATTCGATCCCCTTGTCGCGAAGGGCCGCCAGGATGGCCGGATCGTCCAGCGAGGTATGGCCGACGTTGAAATAATGGCTGCTCTCGGGAAGCTTCTGGATCCATTGCGAGCGGAACAGTCGCCGCCAGACGCGCGCTCGTCGCCCCGGCGACTTGCCCGGCTCGGTCGGGGGCTTGCCGATCACCGATTCCGCGGCCTTGCCGTCGCCGCCCAGGGCGGCCATCAGCCGCATCTCGTCTTCGGTCAGCGACCGCTCGAAGAACCCGCCGGTCCAGCGCGACCGCATGGTCTGGATACATCGCCTGAACCAGGCCTCGTCGACGACCACCAGCCGGTTGTGGCGCGCCCGCACCGGCGTGACCCGCACGTCGGGCAGCGACAGCAGCCATTCGGCATAGGCCAGGCAGACACGGTCCACTCCGGTCGGCGCCGCGCGTTCGACCCGGCTCAGCAGTCGGCTGGCGTCGAACAGGATCGATCGCGTCACGTTAGGCCGACGCGGCCGTACATCTCCGCCAGACGTCCCTTGTAGGCCTCGACCGAGAACAGGCCCGACTGGGCCAGTCCGCGCCGGACCAGTTCGGCGCGCATGTCCTCGTCGGCGTCCAGGGCGCGCAGCCCCCGGGTCATGGCCTGGACGTCATAGGGGTCGACGCTGATCGCCGCGTCGCCCGCGACCTCGGGCAGGGATCCGCCGGTCGAGGTCAGGACCGCAGTCGACAGGGCCATCGATTCCAGAACCGGCAGGCCGAAGCCCTCGTACAGCGAGGGGAACAGCGTCGCCTTGGCGCCGCGGATCAGGCTGATCAACAGCGAGAACGGCATGTATTCATAGCGCCGGATGCGTTGCGCGCTGGGCCCGCCGTCCTTCATCACCTGGTTCAGCAGCGCCGTCTCGCCCTCGTCCAGCCAGGCCCGGCCGCCGACGATGACCAAGGGCGTTGTCAGGCCTGACGCCAGATAGGCCTCGACGATCCGGCCCAGGTTCTTCTTGGGCTCGACGGCGCCGAAATGCAGGAAATACTCTTTCCAGCCCAGGTTGAAGACGCCTTCCAGCTCGATCGTCACGTCGGATTGCGAGCGACCGGTCAGGGCGGGGGGCAGATCGACGGCCTGATAGGTGTTGGTGACCCTGTCTTCCGGCACGTTCAGCATGCGGATGACGTCCTGGCGCGTCGTCTCGGACACCACAGCGATATGGTCGGCGCGCCGGGCGATGGCCTGGCACAGGGCCAGATAGGCCGGCTTGTCGTCCAGGGTGGTGTGCGGCAGGCGCAGCGGGATCAGGTCGTGGATCGTGTAGATGTTCGGCACGCCCTTGGCATGCAACGGCAGGGTCGCCGTCCAGTGCATCGCATCCGGCGTCTCGGCGCCCGCCTCGAACGTGACCGGCGTTTCCTTGCGATAGGCCGCGAAGGATCGGTTGGCCATGTGGAACAGGTCCTGCGAGGCCCAGTAGGACACCGCGTCGGGACGTCCTCCGCCGCGTCTCGGCCAGACGACCTCGTCGCTCGGCGTCACCGGCCATGCCGTGCGGCCGGCGCGGCTGGTCAAGGTGCGGATGAAACGCTCGGTCCGCTTCATCTTGCGGCCGCGCTCGGCGTCGACCAGGGCGGCTTCGTTCAGCACGTTGCTGGCGACACGCTTCGCTCCGGGGCCATACAGGACCTGTCCCCGGTGACCCATTGCGCTCAGCGCCGAAAGCAGATTGCGGCCATAGGTGGCGATGCCCGATCCCTTGGCCAGGGCGATGTTGAACCCGTCGATGCAGATCGTCCGCCCAGAGGGCGCGGCGGCGGCGATCGGAGGCTGGGCCGGACGACGGGCGTCCGTTTCGTGGAGGGATGACGCACTACGCAGCGGCGGCTCCACGACATCAATCGACGTTTGCAAATCCAGCCTTCGCCGTGGTTTTTCCGGTGCCGGTCAAGTCGCTTACCGGCTGGCTTGCGGCGTAAACCCTCGCCATGCGGGGGTCAACCACGCGCGCCCCGTCAGGACACGTAACCCGCCTGCATCAACTCGGCGATGTGAACGATGGCGACCGGCCTGTCGGCCTGGATCACGAACAGGTTCGAGATCTTGTTGGCGGTCAGCAGATCGACGACGTCGCTCATCCGCTGGTCCGGCGATACGGTGATGGGCGTGCGGCTCATGATGTCCACGGCCGCCAGGCCGGCCACGTCCTCGGCGAAGGCGCGACGGACGTCGCCGTCGGTGATGATTCCGGCCAGGGATCCGTCCGCGTCGAGCACGGCGACTGCGCCCTTTCGTCCCTCCGTGATTCTGGCCACGACATCGGCGAACGTGGCGTCGATCGACACGGTGGGCGGGGGCGCATGGTTGTCGCCCATCCATTCGCGCACGCTCTGCAGGCTCATGCCCAGGGCGCCGCCGGGATGGTGCATGCCGAAGGCTTCGGCCGAGAACTCGCGCCGGTCCATCAGCACCATGGCCAGGGCGTCGCCCAGCGCCAGGGTCATCAGGGTCGAGGTCGTGGGGGCCAGCCCGTTGGGGCAGGCCTCGGCCACGCTGGGCTTGACCAGGGCGACCGCCGACATCCGCGCCAGGAAGGACGAGCCCCGCTGGGTCATGCCGATCACCGGAATGTCGTTGCGCTGGCAGAACAGCAGCGGGTCGCGCAGTTCGCGGCTCTCGCCCGAGTTGGAGATGGCCAGCAGGGTGGTGTCGTGCCGCAGCATGCCCAGATCGCCGTGGCTCATCTCGGCCGGGTGCACGAAGAAGGCGTTGGTGCCGGTCGAGGCCAGGGTCGCGGCGATCTTTCCGCCGATATGGCCCGACTTGCCCATGCCGGTGACGACCACATAGCCCGGCCGCGACAGGATGACGTCGCAGGCGCGCGCGACAGTCGCGTCGATGGTCCGTTCCAGCGCCTGCAGCGCTTCGATATTCAGGCGGACGACGTCCCTGGCTCGATCGGTCATGACGCCGATGGTTGCGGGGTCGGAAGAGGGGGCGTCGAGGGGCATGTCCGGAGTCCTGATACGCCGCCCTGGCGGGTCGCGGCCCGAGGCGTGGTCCTCCGGGCGCGACGACAGGCGGGATGTTTCGCCTGCGGGACTTGCCCCATCCGGCGCGGTTTCACAATGTGCGGCCCTGGCGGGTCGGTCACGGTGTAACGCAAGTTCAGGCGAATCCGGTCAACCTTTGCCGCACGAGCGCGTTCCTTGCGCGGGGCCGTCAAAATCATCCTGAAGGTTGCATGTCGCCAGATACCGGAACGATCGCCGAAACCCTGTCGGCTCCGCCCACCTCGCTTGCGCAGCCGATGGCGCTGTTCCTCGACCTGGACGGGGTGCTGGCTCCGATTGCTCCCAGCCCGGACGCCGTGTTGGCCGATCCGCGCCGAACCGCCGTCCTGACCGCCCTGGATCACGCGCTGCAGGGGCGGGTGGCGATCGTCAGCGGCCGGACGCTGGTCGAGATCGACCGTATCGCCGACGGGGCCGCGATGTCCGCGGCCGGCGTGCATGGACTGGAGCGCCGGGATCGCGACGGCGAGGTCAGTCGGCCCCAGGCCTCGCCAGCCGTCGCCGAGGCGCTGGCCGCCTTTCAGGATTTCGCGCGCGACCACCCCGGCGTCCTCGTTGAGGACAAGACCGTGGCGGCCGGCCTCCATTATCGCCACGCTCCGGCCAGCGAGGCCAAGGCCCGGCTGCTGGCCGAACGTCTGGCGCACGACACCGACCTCCACCTTCAGCCCGGCCATATGGTTCTGGAACTGAAGACCCCGGGCGCCGACAAGGGATCCGCCGTGACCGCTTTCATGGCCGAGGCCCCGTTCAAGGGCGCCGTGCCGGTCATGCTGGGCGACGATCTGACTGACGAGGCCGGATTCCTGGCCGCCCGGGCGCTGGGCGGTTTCGGCGTTCTGGTCGGCCCCACGCGTCGGACGGCGGCGCGCCATGGTCTGGCCGACGTCGAGGCCGTGCTGGACTGGCTGGAAGCGGTTGCGGCCAAGGGAGCCCCGCGATGAGCCTGTCACCCGATATCCCGCCATCGCTCGATCTCGCGCCGATCGGCAACTGCGCCATCTCCGCCCTTGTCGACCGGAGAGGCAAATTCGTCTGGGCCTGCGCGCCGCGGATCGACGGCGACCCGGTTTTCTCCGCCCTGATGGACGGCGACGCGCCCGAGCACGGCTTCTGGTCGATCGAGCTGGAGAATCTGGTCGAGGTCAGCCAGGCTTATCTGAACAACACGCCGGTGCTGCGCACGGTGCTGACCGCCCGGGACGGCGCGGCGGTCGAGATCCTCGATTTCGCCCCCCGGCACATGAAGCATTCGCGGACCTATCGGCCGTTGGCCTTCGCCCGGATCGTGCGCCCGCTGTCGGGTTCGCCCCGCATTCGCGTGCGTCTGCGTCCGGCCGCCGACTGGGGCGCGCGTCAGGCGGAGTGCACCTCCGGCTCCAACCACATCCGCTACCGCTGCACCGACGTCACCCTGCGCCTGACCACGGATTGCCCGGTGTCGCATATTCTGGAGGAGCGGGTGTTCCGGCTGGAAGGGCCGCACGCCTTCTTCCTGGGCCCGGACGAGGGCTACGATCAGGAGGTGGGGCCGGGCGTCTCGGCGGCGCTTGACCGGACCGTCGCCTACTGGAAGGACTGGGTCCGCACCCTCTACATCCCATTGGACTATCAGGAGGCGGTGATCCGCGCGGCGATCACGCTCAAGCTCTGCGCCTATGAAGAGACCGGCGCCATCGTCGCCGCCATGACCACCTCGGTTCCCGAGTTCCCCGAGAGCGGCCGCAACTGGGACTATCGCTTCTGCTGGATTCGCGACGCCTACTATACCGTCCGGGCGCTCAACCGCCTCGGCGCGGTCGACATCCTCGAGAACTATCTCGTCTATCTTCGCAATCTGGTCGACAACTCCGCCGGCGGCCACGTCCAGCCGGTCTATGGCGTAGGGCTGGAGCCCGGGATCGGCGAGCGCATCGTCACCTCGGTCGACGGCTATCGCGGCATGAAGCCGGTCCGCGTCGGCAATCAGGCGCACGAACACCTGCAACATGACGTCTACGGACAGATTGTCCTGCCCCTGGTTCAGTCCTTCTATGATCAGCGGCTGCTGCGGCCCGGCTCGCTTGACGATTTCCACGCCCTGGAAGGGGTCGGCGACCGCGCCTTCGCCATGCACGACCAGACCGACGCCGGCCTGTGGGAGTTCCGCACCATCGCCCGGGTCCACACCTATTCGTCGGTGATGTGCTGGGCCGCCTGCGACCGTCTGTCAAAGGCCGCCGACAATCTGCGGCTCGACGACCGCGCCGCCTTCTGGCGGGACCGCGCCACGACCATCCGTACACGGATTGAAGCCGAGGCCTATCTGCCCGAGGAAGGCCGTTTCGGCGCCTCGTTCGGGGGAACCGAACTGGACGCATCCCTGCTGCAACTGGTCGACCTCGGTTTTCTGGCGGCGGACGACCCCCGTCAGGTCGCCACCTTCGACGCCATCGAGCGTGACCTGAAGAAGGGGCCGTATCTGTTCCGCTATGTCGAGCCGGACGATTTCGGCGAGCCCGAGACCGCGTTCAACTTCTGCACCTTCTGGTTCATCGAGGCCCTGCACCAGAACGGCCGCGACGAGGAGGCGCGCGAGATCTTCGAACAGATGCTCAGCCGTCGGACCCATGCGGGTCTGCTCAGCGAGGATATCTCGCTGGGCGACAGCCAGCTCTGGGGCAACTACCCCCAGACCTACTCCCTGGTCGGCATCATCAACTGCGCCATCCTGCTCAGCCGGTCGTGGACGGACGTTCGCTGATCGCGACGGATTACGGTCAAGACCCCCGCGTATTTTTCCATGGTGCGCCGCAACCGCGACCAAGCTTGGGCGTTACGGCGGTCATGTCTCGTCTGATTGTTGTGTCCAACCGGGTATCGGCGCCAGTCGATCCGGCCGCCGGATCGGCGGGGGGGCTGGCCATGGCCCTGTCGGCCGCGCTGCGGAAATACGACGGCCTTTGGTTCGGATGGTCGGGCGAAACCACGGGTCATTTCACCGGCGAGCTGAAATACGAGGACCGGGCCGGCGTCACCGTCGCCCTCGTCGACCTGGAGGCCCAGGACGTCGACGAGTATTACAACGGTTACGCCAACAAGACGCTGTGGCCCCTGTTCCACCACCGCGTCGATCTGACCGCCTATGAGCGGTCCTACGGTGAAGGCTACGAGCGCGTGAACCGCCGCTTCGCCGAGGTGCTGGCTCCTCTGATCGAGCCGGACGACGTCCTGTGGATCCACGACTATCACCTCATCCCGATGGCGCGCGATCTCAGGCGACTGGGGATCAAGAACCGGATCGGCTTCTTCCTGCACACCCCCTGGCCGGTGCGGCAGTTGATGGTCACCCTGCCGCATCATCGTCGGCTGGTCGAAAGCCTGTTCGCCTATGACCTGATCGGCTTCCAGACCCAGGAGTGGCTGGATCTGTTCCGCGACTATGTGATCTCCGAGGCGCGGGGCGAACTGTCCGGCTACGACGGCCTCGAGGCCTTCGGTCGTCGCGTCACCATCGGCACCTTCCCGATCGGCATCGATGTCGACAGCTTCGAGGCGGCACGGGATTCGAACGAGGGCGTGCGCACCTACGACCGGATGGCGGCGTCGGCGGCCTTCCGCTCGATGATCGTCGGCGTCGATCGGCTCGACTATTCCAAGGGGCTGGAAGAGCGGATGGTCGGCTACGAACAGTTTCTGCACGATAATCCCGAGATGCGCGGCGACGTCTTCCTGGTCCAGGTGACGCCGATCAGCCGCGACGACGTCGATTCCTATCAGGACATCCGCGCCCGGCTGGATTCCCTGGCGGGCCGGATCAACGGCGAATACGCCGACATGGACTGGCAGCCGATCCGCTATCTGAACCGCTCCTATCGCCGCGATCAGCTGGCCGGAATCTATCGGGCCGCCCGCGTCTGTCTGGTCACTCCGCTGCGGGACGGGATGAACCTGGTGGCCAAGGAGTTCATCTCCGCTCAGAACCCGGACGATCCGGGCGTCCTCATCCTGTCGCGGTTCGCCGGGGCGGCCGAACAGATGGGCGAGGCCCTGCTGGTCAATCCATTCAGCCGCGAGGAACTGTCGGACGCCATCAAGAAGGCCCTGACCATGCCGCTGGCCGAGCGGATCCGGAAGTGGAAGGCCCTGATGCAGGTCGTGCGCGACACCGACGTCGGCCTGTGGCGCGACGCCTTCGTGGGTCGGCTGAACGAGATCGAGGTCATCGACGACGACGGCGCTGCGTTTCACAGCAGCGCCGACGCCGCCTGAACCGGGTCAGGCCGCCTTCGTGCTGCGGATTTCCCCGTCCCGGGCCAGGGCGCGGCCGTGCGCAGGCCGGGCCTGAATCCGCGCCAGATAGTCGTCGATCAGCGGACTGTCGGGCAGATGCTCCCGACCCCAGGCCAGGGAGGCCCCGATCATCACATCGGCCACGGTGAACTGGTCGCCCATCAGATAAGGACCGACCCACAGGGCCTCCAGAACTCGCGCCATGGCGGCCTCATAGCGTTCAAGGGCGTGGGGGTCCGTCCGGGTCTGCCCCATGATCTTGCCCCACATCGCCGGCTCCATCTCCCCGGCCGCCCAGCAGATCCAGGTCAGCAGCGGGCCCGAGTGGGGCGAGGTCTGCGGGAAGCCCAGTCCGGCCTCGGGGTGCAGGGCGGTCAGATAGAGGGCCACAGCGGCCGACTCGGTGATCAGCGACCCGTCGTGGATCAGGGCCGGAACCTTGCCGTCCGGATGCGGATTCCTGGGATCGGGCGCGCCGGTCCCGTCCATCATGCGACGGATGTCGCAGTATTCGATACGGCAGTCGGCCCCCAGCTCCTCGATCAGCCAGACCAGGCGCGACGAACGTGATCGCGGGGCGTGAAACAGGGTCAGCATGTTGATCTCTCCCACTTGTTTGCGCGCTACCGCTCCCGACTCGGTCGGTCGCTGCTTGAGCGCGGAGCGGCTGGTCGCTGCCCGTGAGAGATTGACTACCGCCACCCTGCTGCCAGCATGCTGTCAGCAGTCGTACGGTAGCTGACTTTCAAACAGCAAATCCGCGCTCAGGCAGCGAGCGACCGCGTCGCGAGCGTTAGCGCCACAAGGATGCCCATGAGACGCGCCGACCGCCTGTTCCAGATCGTCCAGCTGCTTCGCCGCAGTTCGCGGCCGATGACGGCCGAGAGCATCGCGGTCGAGCTGGAGACCTCCAAACGCAGCGTCTATCGCGACATCGCCGCCCTGATGGCTCAGCGTGTGCCGATCCGGGGCGAGGCGGGCATCGGCTATGTGCTCGATTCAGGCTTCGACATGCCGCCCCTGATGCTGACCTCGGATGAGGTCGAGGCCGCGGTCCTGGGCGCCCAGTGGGTCGCGGGCAGGGGAGACCCCGCCCTGGCCCGGGCCGCGCGCGATCTGATCGCCAAGATCGCCGCCACGGTGCCCGAACGCCTGCGCCCGATGATCGTGGAGCCGGCCGTGACGTCGGCGGTATGGAAGACGCATGAGGTCGAGGTGCTGGACATGGGCCAGCTGCGGGCCTGGATCCATGCAGGACGCAAGGTCACGCTCGACTATCGCGATCAGGAGGACCGCGCCTCGCTGCGGACCGTCTGGCCGTTGCTGATCGGCTATCGCGAGACGACGCGGCTGCTGGTCGCCTGGTGCGAAAGCCGCGCCGACTTCCGCACCTTCCGCACCGACCGGGTCGTGGAGGCGGTGTTTCTGGAGGATCGCTTCCCCGGTCGGCCGGCCCAGCTACGGGCCAAATGGCAGGCGAAGATGGAAGCGGAGCGATGCCGGTTCCTGGCCGGTCAGGCCGGGACCGGTCCTGAAGCGGATACGCCGCCAGCCAGGCCCGGCTGAGCGCGGATGGCGGCGTATTCGCCTGGCGGATATCGAGCAGGGCCGCTTTTGATCAGGCGCGGCTTCCGGGCGTTCTCAGTAGATCTCGAACAGCCCGGCCGCGCCTTGGCCGCCGCCGATGCACATGGTCACCACGCCATACTTCGCCCCGCGACGCTTGCCTTCGATCAGGACGTGGCCGGTCATCCGGGCGCCCGACATGCCATAGGGGTGGCCGATCGAGATTGCGCCGCCCGAGACGTTCAGCCGGTCCATCGGGATGCCCAGGGTGTCGGCGCAGTACAGCACCTGCACGGCGAAGGCCTCGTTCAGCTCCCAGATGCCGATGTCGTCCATGGTCAGGCCGTGGCGCTTCAGCAGTTTCGGCACGGCATAGACCGGCCCGATGCCCATCTCGTCGGGTTCGCAACCCGCCACGACCATGCCGCGATAGGCGCCGAGCGGCTGCAGGTTGTGACGGACCGCCTCGCCGGCCTCCATGATCACCGAGGCCGAGGCGCCGTCCGACAGCTGGGACGCATTTCCGGCGGTGATGAACTCGCCCTGTTCGATCTCCTCGCCGCCGCCGAATACGGGCTTCAGCGACTTGAGGCCCTCCAGCGTCGTTTCTGGCCGATTGCCCTCATCCTTCGCCAGGGTCACTTCCTTTGCGGAGGCCTGGCCGGTCGCCTTGTCCACCACCTGCATGGTCGTGGTCATCGGCACGATCTCGGCGTCGAACCGGCCGGCCTCCTGGGCGGCGGCGGTTCGCTGTTGCGACTGCAGGGCGTATTCGTCCTGACGGTCGCGGCTGATATTGTAGCGTCGCGCCACGACCTCGGCGGTCTCCAGCATCGACATATAGATGTGGGGCGACAGCTTCAGCAGCGCCTCGTCCTTCATCCGGTACAGGTTCATATGCTGGTTCTGGACCAGCGAAATGGACTCCAGACCGCCGCCGACGGCGACCTTCTGCTGGTCGAAGACGACCTGTTTCGCCGCCGTGGCGATGCCCATCAGGCCAGAGGCGCACTGGCGATCGATGGTCATGCCGGCGACCGAGGCGGGCAGACCGGCGGCCAGGGCGATCTGGCGCGCCACATTGGTGCCGGTCGAGCCCTGCTGCAGGGCCGCGCCCAGAACCACGTCCTCGACCTCGGCCGGATCGATCCCGGCGCGCTCCACCGCGTGTTTGACCGCATGGGCGCCCAGCGCCTGCGCCTGGGTGTCGTTGAACGCGCCGCGATAGGCGCGACCGATGGGGGTCCGGGCTGTCGATACGATGACCGCTTCACGCATGGTGGTGTCTCCCTGAGCCTGACGACCGTTGCGTCATTGGCGATTGTATTGATTTCGATCTACGCGCCTGCCGCCGCGTCAAGGCAAGCGCCTGACGCGGCGCGCGGGTTCAGGCGTGTGCCTTCTGCGCCTTGGTCAGCTCGATCATCCCCTGGGCCGCGCCCATCTCCGGGACGATCTCGCCTGTCCGGTCCGAGATGGCCTCGAACCGGGCGGCGACCTGTTCCGGGGCGTCTTCGCCGACGATGCGGACACCCTGCGTCAGGGTCACATAGGCGCGTTCGAACCCTCCCGCCCCCGCGCCCAGGATGCAGCGCGTGGGCGCGTCCTGGCTGACCAGATACAGCAGGCCCGGCGACACCAGTTCCGGCCCGAGAGCCTCCAGCGGCAGGGCGGCGCCGAGATCCTCGGTCATGCGGGTGTGGGCCGTCGGGGCCAGGCAGTTGACCCGGATGTCGTTCTTGGCCCCCTCGATCGACAGGGTCTGCATGAAGCCGACCAGCGCCATCTTGGCCGCGCCATAGTTGGCCTGGCCGAAATTCCCGTAGAGGCCCGACGACGAGGTGGTCATGACGATGCGGCCGTAGTTCCGCTCCCGCATCCCGTCCCAGACGGCCTTGGTGCAGTTCACGGCCCCCATCAGGTGGACATCGACCACGAAGCGGAAATCCTCGATCTCCATCTTGGCGAACGACTTGTCGCGCAGCACGCCGGCGTTGTTGACCAGGATGTCGACCGAGCCCCAGCGCTCGGTCGCTTCGGCGACCATCGCCTTGACCGCTTCGAAATCGGTGACGGAGGTTCCATTGGCCATGGCCTCTCCGCCGGCCGCCTCGATCTCGGCCACGACGCTCTGCGCCGGCGTGGCCGACGAACCGCCCCCGTCGCGGGCCACGCCCAAGTCGTTGACGACCACCTTTGCGCCGCGCGACGCCAGCGCCAGGGCGTGCTCGCGTCCGAGCCCCCCGCCCGCACCTGTTACAATCGCCACCTTGCCGTCAAACCGCATCGCCATGCCGGATCTCCATTATCGTTGATCACCCTGATAACAGGCCCGACGGTCAGGCCAAGGGGGGCAGATGTGTTGAAACGGCGCCACAGTCGCCCCATTCCCAACCGAAATGGGGAACCCGGAACCAACTCTACCGTTCGGCCCGGTGAGCGTCGCGTGTAAGCGTGGCCTTAGGGCAATCAATGAACATGAGGACTGACATGAAGCTGAAACTTCTCGCCAGCGTCGCAGCCGCGGGCATTTTCGCCGCTGGCGCTGCTTCGGCTGAGCCGGATGGGTGGTATGGCGCTGTAGACGCCGGTTATCACTTCACCGAAAACAACATCAATCTGGAAGCGACCGGCAACGGCGTGAACTGGCAGGCCGAGATGAACGACGGCTGGGCCGCGTTCGCGCGCCTGGGCTACCGGTTCAACCCGAACTGGCGTGTCGAGCTCGAGGGCGGTTACCGCTCGGGCGACATCGGCCGCATCCGTCACTCGACGGGCACGGTTCCGTCGGGCGTCTGCAACCTGACGCCGGCCACGGGCCCCTGCTTCTCGCCGGAAGGCGACATCGAGTCGACCACCCTGATGGCCAATGTCATCTATGACATCGGCGGCGAATACTGGGGCATCCGCCCGTTCGTGGGTCTCGGCGTCGGCGTGAACCGCGTCAACACCGACTTCGTGGGCACGATCCGCGGCCAGCGCGGCGTGTCGATCTCGGCTGACGACTCGTCCACCGAGTTCGCCGCCCAGGCCCTGGCCGGCGTCAGCTATGCTGTCGGCGACCGCGCCAACATCGACCTGACCTATCGCTATCTGACCGGCGACATGTCGTTCGACGTCTCGACCTCTTCGGCCCTGGCCGCCAACAACT
The DNA here is from genome assembly GCA_018820205.1 of Alphaproteobacteria bacterium. Lineage (GTDB taxonomy): Bacteria > Pseudomonadota > Alphaproteobacteria > Caulobacterales > Caulobacteraceae > Brevundimonas. Next base: position 568 of record JAHJOK010000034.1, on the reverse strand, counting down.
ACGGCAGCTTCGAAGGCGACTACGACGAGAGCCACACGGTGACCCTGGGTCTGCGTTACGCCTTCGGCGCCGACGCCCCGCCGCCGCCGCCTCCTCCGCCCCCGCCGCCTCCGCCGCCTCCGCCCCCGCCGCCTCCTCCGCCCCCTCCGCCGCCTCCGCCGGCTCCGACGGCGCGCGAGTTCGTGGTGTATTTCGACTGGGATCGCTCGGACCTGACGACGGAAGCCCGTTCGGTGGTCACCCAGGCCGCCAACTACGCCAAGTCGGGCCGTCCGACGCGCGTTCTGGTGGTGGGCTACGCCGACACCTCCGGCTCGGCCGCCTACAACGTGGGCCTGTCGAACCGTCGTTCGCGCACCGTGGCTGACGCCCTGGTCGCTCAAGGCGTCGCCGGCGGCGTCATCGCCCTGGACGGAAAGGGCGAGACCAACCTCGCCCGTCCGACCGCCGACGGCGTTCGCGAGCCTCTGAACCGTCGCGCCACCATCGGCATCAACTTCTAGGACGAAGGGTGAGGGGCCCGGACTTCCCGTCCGGGCCCTACGCTCTCCGTTCACGAAGCCGGCGG
>JAHJOK010000033.1 GCA_018820205.1 Alphaproteobacteria bacterium | reverse complement strand
GTCTGGCCGAGGCCGGCATCGCCGAGCTGCAGCGCTACGTCGACACCCTGATCGTCATTCCGAACCAGAACCTGTTCCGCGTCGCCAACGAACGCACGACCTTCGCCGACGCCTTCGGCATGGCCGACCAGGTGCTGCACTCGGGCGTGCGCTCGATCACCGACCTGATGATCTTGCCGGGCCTGATCAACCTCGACTTCGCCGACGTCCGCGCCGTCATGTCCGAGATGGGCAAGGCGATGATGGGCACGGGAGAGGCGTCGGGCGACGACCGCGCCCTGCTGGCCGCCCAGAACGCCATCGCCAACCCGCTGCTGGACGAGACTTCGCTCAAGGGCGCCAAGGCCGTTCTGGTGAACATCACCGGTGGCCTGGACATGACCCTGCTGGAAGTCGATGAAGCCGCCAACGCCATCTCGGCCGAGGTGGACGGCGACGCCAACATCATCTTCGGCGCGGCCTTCGATCCGGCCCTGGACGGCAAGATCCGCGTCTCGGTGGTCGCCACCGGCATGGACGAGGTCGCGACCCAGAAGCTCGAGCCGGCCGCCACGCGCCAGCCCGCCTTCCACGACCCGCGCCGCACAGCGCCTGCGGCTCCGGCGGCTCGCGCCGAGCCGACCTATGCCGAGCCCGTCCGCCGCGAACCGGCGGCCGCCGAGGCCTATCGCGCCCCGGAGCCCGCGCCCGTCGTGCCGACCTTTCAGGCCCCTGAGCCGGTCGCCCGCACGCCCGAGCCCGTGATCCACGTGGCCGAGGAAACGCGCAGTCTGGACCCCATCGTCGATCCCTGGGTCGAGGCGTTCGAACAGGACCACGGCCGCCTCGGCGCCGCTCAGCCGGTCGAGCAGGGCGACCTGTATTTCGACCGCGCGCCCGCCGCGGCCGCTCCGCAGGCGGTCGAGGAACCGGCCTACGACGACCGCGATCACCGCAAATCGGGCTGGAGCCTGTTCGGCAAGAAGCCGCGCGCCCAGACGGCCTACGCCCCCGCCGCGCCGGCCCGTCCTCAGCCGCAGCTGCGCCAGACCGCCCAGCCCGCGCCGGAACCGACCAGCGCCGAAGACGACCTGGAAATTCCCTCGTTCCTGCGCCGTCTGGCCAACTAGACGGGGCCTACGCCCCGCCTTGAGAACGCCCCGGGACCTCCCGGGGCGTTCTTCGTTTATGGCAAAGGTTACCGGGATCGAAACAATTCGAAACCCGACTTTGGTTTCCGCTGGCGCGCCGCCCCGGTAGCACTCCAGCCTCGGCCTGTGCGCCTCCCCGCGCCCGGCATTCACCGGTGAGTTCAGTTTGCCGCCACGTCACGATCATCGCGAACGGACGCTGATCGCCCCCGCCATCTGTGCGGGCGTGGGCGTGCACACGGGCAAGCGTGTCCGTCTGGCGATCCGTCCGGCGCCGACCGGGACGGGGATCGTCTTCGTCCGCACCGACGTCACCGACCGGGACAACCGCATCGTCGTGTCCGGGGACGCCGTGGTCGATGCGCGCCTGAACACCATGATCCAGAACGCGGCTGGCGTTCAGTTGTCGACCATCGAGCATCTGATGGCCGCCTTCTGCGCCCTGGGCATTTCCAATGTCGTGGTCGAGGTCGATGGTCCGGAACTGCCGATCCTGGACGGATCGGCCCTGCCGTTCGTCAAACTGCTGGACCGTGCGGGCTTCCGTCGCCAGGCGGCGCCGGTGCGCTATATCGAGATCCTCCAGCCGATACACGTCACCGACGGCGACAAGCACGCGGCCCTGCTGCCGTGCGACCGCTATGAGATGCGGTTCGAGATCGATTTCGACTCCCCCGTCATCGGCAATCAGGTCGTCGATTTCGTCGTCGATGAACAGACCTTCCGCGACGAGATCATGGCCGCCCGCACCTTCGGCTTCGCGCATGAGGTCGAGGCCCTGCGTCAGGCCGGCCTGGCCCGCGGCGGCAGCCTGGAAAATGCCGTTGTGATCGACGGCGACGACATCCTGAATCCCGGCGGCCTGCGCATGGAACGCGAGTTCGTGCGCCACAAGGCGCTTGACGCCATCGGCGACCTCTATGTCATGGGCGCCCCGCTGCTGGGCCGCTATGAAGGCTACAAGGCCGGTCACGCGGTGAACAACCTGCTGGTCCGCGCCCTGCTGGCGGCCCCCCACGCCTGGCGCGAGGTGGTTCTGGAACCGCAACTGGCCCAGGTCGGCTGACGCAGGTTCCACGGCTAGCGAGCAGACCCGGTCATCTTCAGGTCGCAAGCCACTGTCCCTCGGACAGGCCCGAAGACGACGACGAAAATATTTCTCAGCTTCTGAACCCACCACGTCCTGTGGTCCGCCTATAATGGCTCATCGCAGTGTGCTGGTTTCCTCTCGATTCCAGACATTCCAGACTATCCAGACCCTGTTTTTCGATTGTCGCCGTCTCAAATCCCTCCCGATCCCGGCTGAAACGGCCGGGGTTTGGTCGCAGTCATCGGAGTTTGCCCCATGCTGGTGCCCGTTCGTCGTTCGATAATCGGTCTGGTGTCCGCCATCGGGATTTCCGCCGTCCTGGCGTTGCCGACTGCCGCGCAGGATGCACAGACGGTCGCAGCCGCCGAACAGGTTCGTGACGCAGCCCTGACCGACACCGTGGCCATGGACTATGTGACCCAGCTGACGACCCGGTTCGGCCCGCGCCCTGCGGGCTCGCCCTCCGAGACCGCCGCCGCGCAGTGGGCTGCGGGCTATATGCGCGATCTCGGCTTTCAGAACGTCCACATCCAGCCATTCCCTCTGATCGGATGGGAGCGCGGTCAGGAAAGCGCGTCCATCCTGGGCGACAACCCCCAGCCCCTGGTCGTGGCCGCCCTGGGTCATTCGCCCGGGACGCCCGAGGCCGGCATCGAGGCCGAGGTCGTCCGCTTCGCCTCGCTGGAGGCCCTGATGGCGGTTCCCGACGGCTCGCTGAACGGCAAGATCGCCTACGTCGACGCGGGCCAGCTGGTCGCCATGCAGTCGGGCGCCGGCTATGGCCCCCTCACGCGCATTCGCGGCGCCGGCCCCTCCGTGGCGGCGGCCAAGGGCGCCTCGGCCTTCATCATGCGGTCCGCCGGGTCGGACGAACATCGGATGCCCCACACCGGCACCACCCGCTACGTCGACGGCGTCGTGGCCCTGCCGGGGTTCGCCCTCAGCGCCCCTGACGCGGACCAGCTCAGCCGCCTGGTGTCGTATGGCGATCCTGTCCGCCTGCGCCTGTTTTCGAGCGCCCACACCTATCAGACGACCTCGCACAACGTCATCGGCGACATGCCCGGCGACGAGCGGCCCGAGGAGATCATCGTCCTGGGCTCGCACATGGACAGCTGGGATCTGGGCACAGGCGCCATCGATGACGGCGCAGGCGGGGCCATCACCATCGCGGCGGCCAAGGCCATCGCCGAACAGGGCCGCACCGCCCGCACCGTTCGCGTCATCCTGTACGGCTCGGAAGAGGTCGCCCAGCCGACCGAGACCGGCAACGGCGGCGGCGCCTATCTGCGCAGTCTGTCGGCCGAAGACATCGCCAACCACGTCTTCACCGGCGAGAGCGATTTCGGGGCCGATCGCGTCTACGCCCTGCAACTGCCCATAGGGGCCCAGACCGGCCCGTTCGCCGATGCGGCCAATCAGGTCCTCTATCCCATCGGGGTCCTGCGCACGGGGGCGCCGGAGACCCAGGGCGGGGCCGACATCGGCCCCATCGTTCAGGCCGGTGTGCCCGTCTTTGGCCTGAAGCAGGATGGTCTGCGGTATTTCGACCTGCACCACACCGCCGACGACACCCTCGACAAGATCGATCCCGAGCAACTTCGCCAGAACGTCGCCGCCTGGGCCGCCTTGGTCTGGTTGGTCGCGGATTCCGACGTGGACTTCCGCGCGATGCGCCCGACCGCTAATCCTGCACCCTGAGGTCTCGACCAATGCGGGCGTGGCGAAATGGTAGACGCACCGGACTTAAAATCCGGGTCCTGTAAGGAGTGTCGGTTCAAGTCCGACCGCCCGCACCACGAAAACTCGGCGGAGTGCGCCGGGATCTGACGCGCCGCAGGGCCGAAGCGAAGGTCGGGGGGATTTCGACATGACAGGATTCGCGTCGCCGCCTCCGGACCTCCGGTCACGGTCTCGACGCCTCGGCCTGTTCGGCGCTCTGGCCCTGATGGCGATGGCCGCCTGTTCGCCGACCGACTCTGCCACGCCGGCGCCGATGACGGTTTTCGCCGCCGCTTCCCTGACCGACGCCCTGGGCGAGATCGCCTCGGAATATGAGCGCGAGACCGGTCAGCCCGTTCGCCTGTCCTTCGCCGCCAGCGGCGCGGTGGCGCGTCAGGTCGAGGCCGGCGCGCCGGCCCAGGTCGTGGTGCTGGCCGATACATCCTGGATGGATCGGCTTCAGACGGCGGGTCGAATCCAGCCGGACAGCCGCGTCGATCTGCTCGGCAATCGCCTCGTCCTCATCACCGCAGCCGAGGCGGAGATCGAAGGCGAACCTCTGGCCTGGCTGGCCCGGACAGGCGGTCGGCTGGTCATTGGCGATCCGGAGAGCGTTCCGGCCGGCGCCTATGCCCGGACCTGGCTGCAGACGGCCGGACTTTGGGACGGGTTGCAGCCGTCCATCGTCACGGCGGCGGACGTCCGGGCCGCGAGAGCGTTCGTCGCGCGCGGAGAGGCTCAACTGGCCGTCGTCTATCGCAGCGACGCGACCGGGTTCGACGAGGTCCGCGTAGTGGCCGATCCGCCCTCCGCCGAGCAGCCGTCCATCGTCTATCCCGCCGCCGTGACCGTCGGCGCCGCACCGGCCTCGAAGGCGTTCCTGGTTTATCTTCGCTCCCCGGCGGCGGGCGCCATTTTCAATCGCTACGGCTTCGAGCCGCTCGCATGATCGCGGACTTTCGGATTTGCGAGGGCCGGCGCCCTGTTTGAGCCCCTGACCACGTTCGAAAGCCAGGCCCTGGCGCTGTCGCTGCGGGTGGCGGCCGCATCGCTGCTCGGTGTCGTGCCCGTCGCCCTGGGTCTGGCCCTGCTGCTCGCGCGCGGACGTTTCCCCGGGAAATGGCTGCTCGAGGCGGTCGTGAACCTGCCATTGGTTCTGCCGCCGGTCGTCACGGGTCTGGTCCTGCTGCTGGTGTTCGGCGTGCAGGGTCCGGTCGGCGGGTGGCTCAGGGAGACGTTCGGCGTCACCCTGGCCTTTCACTGGACCGGCGCGGCGCTCGCTGCGGGCGTCATGGCCCTGCCTCTTGTGGTTCGACCTCTGCGGGTCTCGCTCGAGGCGGTCGATCATGGCCTGGAACAAGCCGCAGCCACCCTGGGCGCGCCGCCGTTGCACGTCTTCTTTCGGGTGACCCTGCCGCTGGCCATTCCGGGACTGGTCGCCGGCGTGCTGCTCGGATTCGCCCGGGCCTTCGGCGAGTTCGGCGCCACGGTGACCTTCGCCGGTTCGATCCCGGGCGAGACCCAGACCCTGCCGGTCGCGATCTATACGGCGCTCCAGCGCGCGAATGGAGAGACCCCCGCGATCCGGCTGGCCGTCCTCTCGATCCTGGTGTCGATCGGCGCCCTGTTCATCGCCGAATGGATCAATCGGCGATCCGCCAGAACGCGACGGCCCCGATGAGCATCGCTTTCCGGGTCAGGGCCCAGCGGGGCGAGTTTCACCTCGACGTCGCCTTCGAGACGGCGGTCAGGGCCATCGCCGTGGTCGGGCCGTCCGGCGCCGGCAAGACGACATTGCTGCAAGGGCTTGCGGGCCTGACGCCGGTGGGCGCGGCGCGGCTCGTGATCGACGGCGAGACCCTGGTCGATACAGGCGTCGGCATCCAGCCACCGGCGCACCATCGCGGGGTCGGCTATGTCTTTCAGGACGGGCGGCTGTTCCCGCATCTGCGTGTCGGGTCGAACGTCGGCTTCGCCCGGCCCTACGCCACGGATCCGATGTCGGTGGACGAGGCCTTGCGTCTGGTCGATCTGGAAGGGTTCGAGCATCGTTGGCCCGCCAGCCTGTCCGGAGGCGAGGCGCGCCGTGCCGCCCTGGCTCGCGCCCTTCTGCCCCGTCCGAAAATCCTGCTGCTCGACGAACCGTTCACCGGCCTGGATGAACGACGCCGCGCCGCCCTGATCCCCTATCTGATTCGCCTGCGTGACGAGGCAGGCGTTCGCATCGTCGTCGTCTCTCACGACCGGCGCGACGTGGAGGATTTGTGTCAGGCCCTGCTGGCCATTGACGGAGGGTCGGTGGTCCCGGGCCGATAGAACGCCCCGGGGCCGCCGTCAGTGGTTGTCGCGCGGATTGCCGAACCGGTCGATGATCCGGTGGTATTTGACGGCTGGCTCCAGCACGGCGCCGGTCGAGAGCTGACCGACCGTGTCGCGCTGAAGCTCCTGCCACGGCGTCTGGGAGGCGGGGACGGCGAAGCCGCCGGCGGCTTCCAGGGCGGCGCGGCGTTCCGCCAGTTCGGCGTCGGAGATCAGGATGTCGACGCGGCAGGTGTTCAGATCGACGCGGATCGGATCACCGGTCTTCAACAGGGCCATGTTCCCGCCCGCCGCCGCCTCGGGCGAGGCGTTCAGGATCGAGGGCGACCCCGAGGTGCCGGACTGGCGACCGTCGCCGATACAGGCCAGGGCGGTCACGCCTTGTCTGATCAGGTGGGCGGGCGGTCGCATGTTCACGACCTCGGCCGCGCCCGGATAGCCGATCGGTCCGGCGCCGCGCATGAAGAGCACGCTGCGCTCGGTGATGCCGGTGGCGGGATCGTCGATGCGGTGATGATAATCCTCAGGCCCGTCGAACACGACGGCCGGACCTTCGAAGGCGTTGGGATCGGCGGGGTTGGACAGGTAGCGATCGCGGAATTCGGCGGCGATGACGCTGGTCTTCATGATGGCGCTGTCGAAGATATTGCCGGTGAGGACCAGGAAGCCGGCATCGGGAACCAGCGGTTCCTCCATTGTGCGGATGACGTCGGGCAGCAGGATCTCGGCGGCCTTGCAGTTCTCGCCCATGGTCTTGCCATTGACGGTCATGACCCCCTCGCGGATCAGGCCCTGGCTCATCAGTTGGGACACGACGGCGGGAACGCCGCCGGCCTGATGAAAGTCCTCGCCCAGGTATTTGCCGGCGGGCTGCAGGTTGACCAGCAGCGGCACCGCGTGGCCGTGGGTCTGCCAGTCCTGGATCGGCAGTTCGACGCCCGAGTGACGCGCCAGGGCCGTGATGTGAATCGGGGCGTTGGTCGAACCGCCGATCGCCGAGTTGACCACGATCGCGTTGTGGAAGGCGTCGGCCGTCAGGATGTCGGACGGCTTCAGATCCTCGTGGACCATCTCGACGATCCGCTTGCCGGTCAGATAGGCGACCTGAGGGCGTTCGCGGTACGGCGCGGGGATGGCGGCCGAGCCGGGCAGGGACATGCCCAAAGCTTCGGCCAGGGAGTTCATGGTCGAGGCCGTGCCCATGGTGTTGCAATAGCCGACCGAGGGGGCCGAAGTGGCGACCAGGTCGATGAACCCCTCATAGTCGAGTTCGCCTGCAGCCATCATCTCGCGGGCCTTCCAGATGATCGTGCCTGACCCGATGCGTTCGCCCTTGAGCCAGCCATTCAGCATCGGGCCGACCGACAGGGCGATGGCGGGAATATCCACGGTGGCGGCGGCCATCAGACAGGCGGGCGTGGTCTTGTCGCAGCCGACGGTCAGGACGACGCCGTCCAGCGGATAGCCGTAAAGCAGCTCGACCAGACCCATGTAGGCGAGGTTGCGATCCAGACCCGCAGTAGGGCGTTTACCGGTTTCCTGGATCGGATGGACCGGGAACTCCATGGCGATGCCGCCAGCCTCGCGGATTCCCTCGCGCACGCGCTTGGCCAGCTCGATATGGTGGCGGTTGCAGGGCGCAAGATCCGATCCGGTCTGGGCGATGCCGATGATCGGCTTGCCCGAGCGCAACTCTTCCAACGTCAGGCCATAGTTCAGATAGCGCTCCAGATAGAGCGCCGTCATGTCGGGATTGTCGGGGTTGTCGAACCAGGCGCGCGAGCGAAGGGGCTTTGTCATCAACGGGTCTTTGTCTGGGGATTACTCAGACAATTATCGAAGCGGCCTTCCGACTGCAACAGGCTTGGCGGTTTTGATCGATGCGGCGCTTTCGGTCTGTTCGAGGGCGTGAGCGACCAACGCCGCCATGGTCGATCGCGCCGCCTCGGTGTCGCTTGCCGCGATGGCCTCGTACACGGCCCAGTGTTCCGGCATGGGGTCCGGCGGCAGGCGGCGCTTGCGCTGCTTGTAGAGAGTCGTCCAGCGCACGCCCGCGCCGATGGTCGAGGCCAGGCTGATCAGCGGCGGGTTGCCCGTGGCGGTCAGGATTGCCTGGTGGAAATCGCGATCAGCGGACTGCCCCGCTTCGGTCTTCAGCGTCATCCGCTCCATCGATTCTAGCGCCGTGCGCATTTCCGCCAGATCGCCGTCCGACCGGCGGGCTGCGGCGAGGGCGGCGGCGGCGGGTTCGACGATCATCCGCAGTTCGAACAGGCCGTTGACGATCACCGGACTGGGCTCGGAGGCGAAGAACCACGACAGGACGTCGGAATCCAGCAGGTTCCAGCGATCCATGGTCAGGACCCGGGTGCCGGTCCGGGGTCTGCTTTCGACCAGACCCTTGGCCGCCAGGATGCGGATGGCCTCGCGATAGGCGCTGCGCGAAACAGCCAGCTGTTCACTGAGTTCGATCTCGTTTCCCAGAATGTCGCCGGGTTTGTGGACGCCGGAGACAATGGCCACGCCGAGATTTCGAGCGATGGCGCCGTGAAGACGTTCGGAACCGGGCTTGGGGCGACCGGCGGTTGGGGCGGAAGGTGTGGCGGCGGGCATCGGCGACCTGTGACAACGACTCCCCTTCTATAACCGATGATCCCCGTTGACCCGTGCGGAAATCCCGGCCTATCGTGTGGTAGCGCTATCATCGCGGGATCAACCGGCGAGATCAGGGAGGAAGACACATGACCGCTCCACATCGGGGAACCGTGACGCTCGGGCGTCGGACCGTTCTGGCCAGCTTCGTTTCGGTCTTCGCCCTGGCGACGACCCGCGGGGTCGCTTTTGCGCAGGACAGCGCCAAGCCGGCGCGCGACGCCCCCTATCGCGACGCCTCCCTGCCGGTCGAGCGGCGGGTCGAGGACCTGCTCAGCCGGATGACGGTCGAGGAAAAGGTCGCGCAGATGATCGGCATCTGGGAAGGCAAGGGAGCCATCCAGAACGCCGCTGGAGATTTCGTGGCGGCGCGCGCCATGGAGGCTTTTCCTCACGGCATCGGCCAGATTTCGCGACCGCAGGACAAGCGCGGCGTCGACCCTGCGGCGAACGGCGCGGCGGGCCAGGCCGGCGACGCCCCGAACCGGACGGGGCGAGAGACCGCCGACTACGTCAACGCCGCCCAGCGCTGGGCCGTCGAGAACACCCGTCTGGGCATTCCGGTGCTGCTGCATGAGGAGGCGCTGCACGGCTATGTCGCGCGCGGCGCCACCAGCTTCCCGCAGTCGATCGCCTTGGCCTCGACCTGGGACCCGGCGCTGGTCGAGCAGTGTTTCGCCGTCGCCGCACGCGAGATGCGGGCGCGGGGCGCCATGTTGGCGCTGGCTCCTGTCGTCGACGTGGCGCGCGACCCGCGTTGGGGTCGGATCGAGGAGACCTATGGCGAAGATCCGCATCTGGTCGCTGAAATGGGTCTGGCCGCGATCAAGGGGTATCAGGGCGAGTATCTGCCTCTGGCGCCCGACAAGGTGTTCGTGACGCTGAAACACATGACCGGCCATGGTCAGCCGGAGAACGGCACCAATGTCGGTCCGGCGAACATCTCCGAGCGGACGCTGCGCGAGAATTTCTTCCCGCCTTTCGAACGGGCGGTGACCGAACTGCCGGTCATGTCGGTGATGGCCTCGTACAACGAGATCGACGGCCTGCCGTCGCACGCCAACCGCTGGCTGCTGCACGACGTGCTGCGCGGTGAGTGGGGCTTCCGCGGTGCGGTGGTCTCAGACTATTTCGCCATCCGTGAACTGAACACCCGCCACCACATGTTCCGTACCATCGAAGAGGCGGCGGCGCGGGCGCTGGACGCCGGGGTCGATATCGAACTGCCGGACGGCGAGGGCTATATCAAACTGCCGGAGATGGTCCGCGACGGTCGGGTGGACATCGCCGACATCGATGCGGCCGTGCGACGGCTGCTGACGATGAAATTCCTGTCCGGTGCGTTCGAGAACCCCTATGTCGACGCCCGCCGCGCCGATGCGCTGACGGCCACGCCCGATGCGGTGGCCCTCGCCCGGAAGGCGGCCCAGAAGGCGGTCGTACTTCTGAAAAACGAGGGCGAGCTGTTGCCGCTCGACCCCTCGAAGATCCAGCGGATGGCGGTTCTGGGAACCCACGCCCGCGACACGCCGATCGGGGGCTACAGCGACGTGCCGCGCCATGTCGTCAGCGTGCTGGAAGGCCTGCAGGCGGCGGCGGAAGGCCGGTTCGAGATCGACTACGCCGAGGCTGTGCGCATCACCGAAAGCCGCTCATGGAGCGCGGACGCGGTCGATCTGGTCTCGCCCGAGGTCAATGCGCGCCTGATCGAGGAGGCGGTCGAGGTCGCCCGCAACGCCGACACCATCGTCATGGTGCTGGGCGACAACGAACAGACCAGCCGCGAGGCCTGGGCTGATGAACACCTGGGCGACCGGGCGACGCTGGACCTGATCGGTCAGCAGAACGATCTGGCCCGCGCGATCTTCGCCCTGAACAAGCCCACGGTGGTGGTGCTGCTGAACGGCCGTCCGCTGTCTGCAAACTATCTGGCCGAGAACGCCGCAGCGATCGTCGAGGGCTGGTACCTCGGACAGGAGACCGGCCACGCGATCGCCGACGTCCTGTTGGGCAAGGTCAATCCGGGCGGCAAGCTGCCGGTGTCGATCGCCCGCAGCGTGGGACAACTGCCGATCTTCTACAATCACAAGCCGACGTCGCGGCGAGGGTATCTGTTCAGCGAGACCAGCCCCCTCTATCCGTTCGGCTACGGCCTCTCCTACACGACCTTCGACATCTCGGCGCCGCGTCTGGCCAAGGCGACGATCGGTCGATTCGAGCACGTCATGGTGGAGGTCGATGTCGCCAATATCGGCTCCCGCGCCGGCGACGAGGTGGTGCAGCTGTTTGTCACCGACGACTTCGCCTCGATCACTCGACCTGTGCTGGAGCTGAAGCATTTCCAGCGGGTGACGTTGGCTCCAGGCGCCCGGACCACGGTGTCGTTCGAGATTTCGCCGCGAGATTTGTCGCTGTGGGACGAGGACATGCATCGGGTGGTCGAACCAGGGACGTTCACCCTGAGCGCGGGTCCGAACTCCCGAGACCTGAAGACGACCACACTGACGGTTTCGACCTGAGCTGAATCACGGGATCGGCGCTTGACACCGGGGGCGGTTCTCCGATGATAGCGCTACCAAACAATGACCGGGCCGAGGAAGGCTCTGGCGGGGGAATATGACGGGCGTAACGGATCATCTGCCGGCCGATTGGCGTGACGCGCTGCTGTTGGGGCGCGTGGAACTGGCTGTGGGCCCCACCCCGGTGCTGGTGCGCGAGGGCCGCGTGCTGGACATTTCCGACTTTGCGGCGACGACCGCCGACGCGGTGGCGACGTCCGGTCTGGCCGAGGCGCAGGGCGTTGATCTGGGTCCGCTGGAGGACATGGATTTCGCGGTGTCCTGGGATCCGGCTTCGGCCGGGGCGACCCATCTGCTGTCGCCGCTGGACCTGCAATGCGTGAAGGCCTCGGGCGTCACCTTCGCGGTCTCGGCCGTCGAACGGGTGATCGAAGAACGCGCGCGGGGCGACGCCCAGCGGGCCAACGAGATTCGCGCGCAACTGGCCGAACGGGTCGGCGCAGATCTGTCGGCCGTGAAGCCGGGATCGGCCGAGGCGATGAAGCTGAAGGACATCCTGATCGCCGACGGTCTGTGGTCGCAGTATCTGGAAGTCGCCATCGGCAAGGACGCGGAAATCTTCACCAAAACGCCGGTGCTGTCGTCGGTCGGTTGGGGCGATTTCGTCGGGGTGCGGGCCGACAGCGACTGGAACAATCCCGAGCCTGAAGTGGTGATACTGTGCGCCGCCGACGGTCGGGCTGTGGGCGCCACGCTGGGCAATGACGTCAATCTGAGAGACATTGAGGGACGAAGCGCCCTGTTGCTGGGCAAGGCCAAGGACAACAACGCCTCGGCGGCGCTCGGCCCGTTTGTACGTCTGTTCGACGACGGCTTCACGATGGACGATTTGCGGGCCGCCGAAATCTCGCTCGAGGTTCGCGGCGAAGACGGCTTCGTCATGAGGGGCGCCAGCTCGATGAGCCTGATCAGCCGCGATCCGCTGGATCTGATCGGCCAGACGGTCGGCAAGGCGCACCAGTATCCCGACGGCTTCGCTCTTTACCTGGGCACGATGTTCGCCCCGATCCAGGACCGCGATGCGCCGGGCCAGGGGTTCACCCACCATATGGGCGACCGGGTGCGGGTCGCGTCCGAACGGCTGGGCGTTCTTGAGAATACGGTCACGACCAGCGAACAGGCGCCGCCCTGGACGCTGGGGATATCGGGACTGATGCGTAACCTGGCCGCCCGCGGTCTGCTTGGAGTGTCCGCGTGAGCAAGGCCGTCTATCCCTCCCTGAAGAACAAGCTGGTCGTCGTCACCGGCGGGGGCTCCGGCATCGGCGCCGGCATGACAGAGGCGTTCGCCCGTCAGGGCGCGCGCGTGGTTTTCCTGGATGTCGCGATGGAGGCCTCGCGGGCGCTCGAGGAACGGCTGTCGCTGCTATTCCCGGCGCCGGTCTTCATGCACTGCGACCTGACCGATATTCCGGCGCTGAAGGCGTGTCTGGCCGACGTCGCGGCCGCGCATGGACCGGTCGAGGTGCTTGTCAACAACGCCGCCAACGATGATCGCCATAGCCTGGCGGAGGTGACGCCCGATTACTGGGACGACCGGATCGCGGTGAACCTGAGACATCTGTATTTCGCCGCCCAGGCCGTGGCTCCGGCCATGACAGCCGCCGGCAAGGGCGTGATCCTGAACCTGGGGTCGATCAGCTGGCATCTGGGGCTGCCCGACCTGTCGCTCTACGAAACGTCCAAGGCAGGCATCGAGGGCATGACGCGGGCCCTGGCGCGTGAGCTTGGCGTCGATGGCGTCCGGGTCGCGTGTATCGTGCCAGGCAACGTCAAGACGCCTCGACAGGAGAAATGGTACACGCCCGAAGGCGAGGCCGAGATCGTGGCCGCCCAATGCCTGAAGGGCCGGATCCTGCCCGAGGATATCGCCGCGATGGCGATGTTCCTGGCCTCTGACGACGCACGTTTCATTACAGGACACGAATATTTCGTGGACGCCGGGTGGCGTTGACCCGACGATCCGTAAATCTGGGCCGACAGAGCCCGCGGGAGGATTGAGAATGGCTGGACCGACAGGGGCTGACGGCCCCGGTATCGCGGGGGCGGACCGCGTCAACCTGGGTTTCATCATAGCCATCGTCGCGGTGGCGACGATCGGCGGCTTGTTGTTCGGCTATGACAGCGGAGCCGTGAACGGGACGCAGGCCGGGCTGCAGGAACATTTCAATCTTGATGCGAACGGTCTTGGCTTCACCGTCGGCTCTCTGCTGATCGGTTGCGCCTTTGGCGCATTCTTCGCCGGACGTCTGGCCGACCTGGTCGGTCGCCGCTCGGTGATGATCATGGCGGCGGTGCTGTTCCTGGTCGGCGCCCTGATCCAGGGGTTCACCGATGTGCACGGAATCTTCGTCGCCGCGCGCTTCGCCGGCGGCATGGCGGTGGGCGCCGCAAGCGTCCTGTCGCCGCTGTATATTTCCGAGGTCGCACCGGCCAACATTCGCGGGCGGATGAGTACGGTCCAGCAGGTGATGATCATCAGCGGCCTGACCGCCGCCTTCCTGGTCAACTATTTCCTGGCCCAGAAGGCCGGCAGCAGCCTTGGCGAAATCGGCGGTACGACAGCGTGGCGGTGGATGTACCTGGCCCAGGCCGTGCCTGCGGCCATCTTCCTGTTCGCTTTGTTCCTGATCCCGGAAAGCCCGCGCTATCTGGTGATGAAGGGCAAGGACGACGCGGCGCGCAAAGTGATGACCAAGCTGTTCGGCCCCGATGCGGCGGATCGCAAACTGGGTGAAATCCGCGCCAGCTTCGTCGTAGGTCACAAGCCCAGCTTTAAGGATGTCATCGGCAAGTTCGGTTTCCGCCCGATCGTCTGGGCCGGCATCATGCTGGCGACCTTCCAGCAGTTCGTCGGCATCAACATCATCTTCTATTACGGCGAGACCCTGTGGCGTCTGGCTGGCGTGTCCGAAGAGGTGGCGCTGGAACGCAACATCCTGTCCGGCGCCGTGTCCATCGCGGCGGTGCTTGTGGCGCTGGCTGTCATCGACAAGGTCGGCCGCAAGCCGCTTCTGCTTATCGGTTCGGTCGGCATGGCGGCGACGCTCGGCGCCATGACCTGGGCCTTCAGCGGCGCCGGCGCTGATGCCGCCGGCAATCTGGTGCTCAACGAAACGGCCGGCCTGACCGCGCTGGTCGCGGCCAACCTGTATGTGATCTTCTTCAACTTCAGCTGGGGCCCGGTCATGTGGGTCATGCTGGGCGAGATGTTCCCGAACCAGATGCGAGGTTCGGCGCTGGCCGTTGCGGGTCTGGCCCAATGGGGCGCTAACTACTTGGTCGTGCAGAGCTTTCCGGCACTGGCGGACGGTATCGGCCTGGCGGGCACCTATGCCCTGTACACCGTGTCCGCAGTGATCAGTATTTTCCTGGTCCGCTCCTTCATCAAGGAAACCAAGGGCAAGGAACTGGAAGATATGCAGGGCTGACCCTATCTATTAGTCCGACAATTGAAGGGGCGGCGCTCCCTCGCCGCCCCGTTTTAACGACGAGGCGATACCCATGACCGACACGCTGAACCTTTCCCACTGGATCAATGGCGAACGGGTGGACGCCGACCGGCCGGGTGAAAGCCACAACCCGTCCAACACCAACGAGATCGTCGCCCGCACGCCCAAGGGCGGGGCCGGCGAGGTCGACGCTGCCGTCGCCGCGGCCAAGGCGGCCTTTCCCGCCTGGTCCGAAGCCAGTCCCGAGGTGCGATCCGACATCCTGGACCGGGCGTCCAACATCCTGATGGACCGCAAGGAGCAGGTCGGTCGGCTGCTGTCGCGCGAAGAGGGCAAGACCTTGCCCGAAGGCATCGGTGAGACGGCGCGGGCGGCGCGCATCCTCAAATACTTCGCTGGTGAGGCGCTGCGCGTCCACGGCCAGAACCTGATGTCGGTCCGACCCGGTGTGGAGATTCAGACCTATCGTCAGGCAGTCGGCGTGTTTGGCCTGATCACGCCCTGGAACTTCCCCATCGCCATTCCGGCCTGGAAGATCGCTCCGGCCATCGCCTTCGGCAACACCGTCGTGATCAAGGCCGCCGGCCCGACGCCGGCCACGGCCGAGGCGCTGATCGCTATCCTGCACGAGGCGGGTCTGCCCAAGGGCGTCGTGAACATGGTCATCGGCGATGGCGATGTCGGCCGGGCCATTGTGGCTCACAAGGACATCGACGGTCTCAGCTTCACCGGCTCACAACAGGTCGGCGCCGGCGTCGGCAAGGGCGCCATGGAGCGCCAGGCCCGCGTGCAACTGGAGATGGGCGGCAAGAACCCGCTGATCGTTCTGGACGACGCCGATCTGGACCGCGCGGTGATGATCGCCTTGGACGGATCGTTCTTCGCCACCGGCCAGCGGTGCACCGCCTCCAGCCGCCTGATCGTTCAGGACGGCATCCACGACCGGTTCGTCCAGGCCTTGGGCGAGAAGGTCCGCGCGCTGAAGGTCGGCGACGCGCTGGATCCGTCGACCCAGATGGGGCCGGCGGTGTCCGAGAGCCAGATGGAGACCAGCTACAAATACATCGATATCGCAAAGTCGGCGGGGGGCAGGATCGTCACCGGCGGCGAGCGGCTGAACCTGGACAACCCCGGTTGGTACGTCCAGCCGACCCTGATCGCCGACACCGACGCGAGCCAGCAGATCAACACCGAAGAGGTCTTCGGGCCGGTGGCCTCCACCATTCGTGTCAAGGACTATGAAGAAGCGCTGTCGATCGCCAATGGGGTCGAGTTCGGCCTGTCGGCGGGCATCGCCACGACCTCGCTGAAACACGCCCGCGACTTCCAGCGCCGGGCCAAGGCGGGAATGGTGATGGTCAACCTGGCCACCGCCGGCGTCGATTATCACGTCCCGTTCGGAGGCTCGAAGAAGTCCAGCTACGGCGCCCGCGAGCAGGGCTTCGCGGCGGTAGAGTTCTTCACCCAGCAGAAGACCGCCTATAGCTGGAGCTGATCGTCGTGGGCGAACCCGAGCTACTCTGGGACCTGCAGGCTGAACTGGGCGAAGGCCCGGTTTGGTCGGCGCGGGAGCGCTGCGTCTGGTTCGTCGACATCAAGGGACGGCGGCTGCATCGCTATGGCGTCGATGACGGGGCCAAGACCTCGTTCGAGGCCCCGGACCAGATCGGCTTCGCCCTGCCATCGGAGGACGGATCGCTGGTCTGCGGCGTGCGGACCGGGCTGCACCGGTTCGACCCCGCGACGGGTGAGTTTGCCTTCGTCACCACGGTGGAGCCCGATCGGCCGCAGAACCGGCTGAACGATGGTTTCGTCGCTCCCGACGGGTCGCTCTGGTTCGGGTCGATGGACGACAGCGAGGCCGGCGTTTCGGGCGCCCTTTACCGCTATGCCGACGGCGAGATCGCCCGGCACGACGACGGCTATCGGGTCACCAATGGCCCAGCGCTGAGCCCCGACGGGCGGACCCTCTATCACAACGACACGATCGAGAAGCGCATCTACGCCTTCGACCATGTGGACGGCGTCATCACCAACAAGCGGTTGTTCGCGGAAACGACCGACGGATACGCCGACGGGCCGAGCGTGGACGCTGACGGGGTTGTACACGTCGGCCTGTTCAACGGCTGGGGCGTGGCCCGCTTCAGCCCCCAGGGCGAGCGGATCGGCAAGATCGACATGCCGGTGATGACCGTGACCAAGGCCGCGTTCGGGGGCGACGATCTGAAGTCGCTGTACTGCACCACAGGCTGGCTGAACAACGCCGACAAGCGCGGGGAGCAACCGGCGCTGGGCGGGCTGTATCGCGTCGCCTTGGATCGTCCGGGCTTGCCGCAGAACCTGTTCCGCTGGTGATCCGGCTTTCCGCCGGGGCATGGATGGCCGAGGTGCTTCCTGAACTGGGCGGCGCGGTCGGACGACTGGACTGGCGAGGCGAACCCGTGTTCCGGCCGACGCCGGTGGGGGCGACGAGCCCGCTGGACACCGGCTGTTTTCCGCTTGTGCCGTTTGCGAACCGGATCGACCAGGGGCGGTTCCGCTGGGTGGGGCGGGACATCGTGCTGGAGCCCACGCCCGGGTTCGAGCCGCACGCGCTGCACGGGACGGGATGGCGCACGCCGTGGACGGTGATCGGGGCGGACTCCGCGTCGGTGCGGCTGGGCTTGTCAGTGGCAGCGGGCGATTGGCCCTGGGCATGGCGCGCAGAACAGGTGATCGCGCTCGACGAGACCGGGCTGAGCGTCAGCCTGTCGCTGACCAATGAGGACACGGCGCCGATGCCGGGTGGGCTGGGGCTGCATCCCTATTTAGCGACCGGTCCGGGGGACAGGGTGCGGCTGGAAGCGGCGTCGGTGTGGGTCGGCGAGACGCTGATCCCGGACCGGCGGGTGGCCGTGTCTGATTTGGTGGATTGGCGGGACGGCGTGGCGCGGGCCTCGGTTCCTTTCGTCGACAACGCCTATGACGGCTGGACCGGGGTGGCCGAGGTGATCGGTGCGGACCGGACGGTGCAGATGACGAGCCCGGTCTCGCGTCTGCATGTCTATGCGCCCGAGGGCGAAGGCTTCGTCTGTCTGGAGCCGGTGACGCACCGGCCCAACGCGGTCAATGCGCCGGAGAGCGAGAGCGCGGGGCTGGCGACGCTGGCGCCGGCGGCGACGATGGCGATGTCGATGCGGGTGACGGCCGCTTAGGCCCGACAATACCGCGCGATAAACGCCTCATGCTCCGGCATGTCGGCGGCGATGTCGCGGATAACCTTAGCGATGGCGTCCATGCGGCGGTCAGCTAGGGGCCGGTCGACGGCGTCGGCGAGGGGTTCGTAGGCGTTGGGGATGATACCCTGACCCAGCAGGACGGCGATCCAGCTGGCTTCGCTGAACAGTTCGTCCTCGTATCGAAACAGGCGGCCGGTGGCGCGGAACAGGTCGATCTTGCGCGACAGGGTTTCGGGGATCTCCATGTCGCGGACCTGACGCCAGAATGGCGTGTCGTCGCGGCGGGTGGCCTTGTAATGCGCGATGATGAAGTCGCGGATCTGTTCGAACTGCAGCTGTGACAGGCGGTTGTATTCGGCGATCAGATGCGGGTCGAAACGGTCGTCCGGGAACATCGTCATCAGCTTGGACACCCCCGACTGGATCATGTGGATCGAGGTCGATTCCAGCGGCTCCAGAAACCCCGACGACAGGCCCAGCGAGACGCAGTTCCTGACCCACTGAGATTTTCGACGGCCGGTGACGAACCGCAAGGGACGGGGGTCGGCGAGGGGCTCGGCATCCAGTCCCGTCATCAACTCGGCATGGGCGTCGTGGTCGGAGATATGGCTGCTGCAATAGACATGACCGTTGCCGGTTCTGTGCTGCAACGGGATGCGCCAGCGCCACCCTGCGCTGCCCGCCGTGGCGCGGGTGTAGGGGCTCAGCGGCCCGGCGCTGGCGGTCGGAACGGCCAGCGCCCGGTCGCAGGGCAGCCAGTGGGACCAGTCCTCGTAGCCGGCGCCCAGAGCCTGTTCGATGATCAGGCCGCGAAAGCCCGAGCAGTCGATGAACAGGTCGGCCTCGATGCGGCGGCCGTCGTCCAGGGTGACGGCGTCGACGAAACCATCGGCGGGGCGCAGGGCGACATCGACGATGCGGCCCTCGTGACGGACCACCCCCTTCGATTCCGCATGGCGGCGCAAATAGGCGGCGTAGAGGCCGGCATCGAAATGATAGGCGTATTTCAACGTCTGCAAGGCCGATGGAGCGTCCCTGCCGGGCTTGACGAAGCGTCCGGCGTGGGCGGCCACGGTGCTGAGGCTGTAGTCCCACAGGGAGGTCGGATCGCCCCCGGCCCGGCGACGCAGCCAGTGCTGATGAAACTGGACGGCCTCCATATCGACGCCGAAGCCGCCGAACGGATGCATATAGCGATCGCCGATCTGGCCCCAGTCGGCGAACTCGATGCCCAGTTTGAACGTGGCCTGGGTCGCGCGCATGAAGTCGGCTTCATCGATGCCGAGCAGGCCGTTGAAGCTCTGGATCGGGGGGATGGTCGCCTCGCCCACGCCGACCGTGCCGATGTCCTCGGATTCGACGACCGAGACGCGGGTCACGCCATTGCTGATCAGGCGCGACAGGGCCGCCGCCGCCATCCAGCCTGCCGTGCCGCCGCCAACGACCAGCACATGGCGAAGGGTGTGGGGGGAAGGGGAGCCGGGTGTCTGCATCATGCCAACCATAGCCGGTGAAAAGTCTGACAAAAGGCCAAATCCGCTCGCCATCTCAACCGTGCGGCGCTAGCGTTCGGCCTGGCTTCGAGGTGTTTGTATGACAGGTTTCGGTCGCGTTCTGCTGAGAGTTCTGATCGCTTCGGCGCTGGTGTTTGCGGGACCCGTGGCGGCACAGGACGCAGGGACGCGATGGAAGGCCAGCTGGGCCTCCGCGCAGATGATCGCCGAGGGCGACAATGCCCTGACGGTGACCGAAGACGTGACCCTGCGTCAGATTTTACGCCTGTCGGGGGGCGGAGACCGCGTGCGGGTGCGGGTCTCCAACCGGTTCGGACGCACGCCATTGAGGATCGCAGGCGGACAGGTGGCGCTGGCCGTTGCGCCCGGGCAGTCGACGGTCGTGCCCGGTTCCGGCCGGCCGCTGCGCTTCGGCGGACAGGCCGAGGTGTCGGTGCCGCCGGGGGCGGAATACCTGTCCGATCCGGTGGCGATGAGGGTCGAGGCCGGGGTTGATCTGGCGATCAGTCTGCACGTCGCCGAGCTGCCGGCCGAACGGACTGGACATCCAGGATCGAGGACCACGACCTTTGTCGTCGTCGGCGACCGGGTCGCGGCGGACGTTCTGAATGATGCGGATGCCGTGGTGCGCTGGTATTTGCTCGCGGCGGTCGATGTGGAGGGGCAGGCGCCGGCCGTGATCGCCCTGTTCGGTGACTCGATCACTGATGGATACGGCGTTGAGCCGGACACCAATCTCCGCTGGACCGACCGGCTGGCCGAGCGGCTTCGGGAGACGCCGGGGCTGAAGAATGCGGCGGTTCTGAACCTGGGCATCGGCGGCAACCGGATGTTGCTGGACGGGCTGGGGCCCAATGCGGCGGCGCGGTTCGACCGCGACGTCCTGGCCCAGTCGGGGGTGACCCATGTCGTGGTGTTGGAAGGGGTCAACGACCTGGGCGTTCTGACCCGCGATGGGCCCGCCAGCCCCGAGGCCCATGCGGCGATCGTGCGCGACATGATCCAGTCCTATGCGCAGATCGTGCAGAGCGCGCGCGACCGGGGCGTGATGGCCATAGGAGCGACAATCATGCCGTTCGCAGGCTCGGCCTACTATCACCCGGGGCCGGAGACCGAGGCGGATCGTCAGGCGGTGAACGCCTGGATCCGAACGCCTGGAAATTTCGACGCGGTGATCGATTTCGACGCGATCCTGCGCGATCCTGCGCGGCCTGACCATCTGAAGGCCGATCTGGATAACGACGGGCTGCATCCCTCCATGGACGGCTATCGCGCCATGGGCGACGCCGTGCCGTTGAGCCTTTTCGAGCGGAGGCCGTGATGCGCAAGACCCTGATCGGCGCCCTGTCGGTTCTGGCGTTCGCTGTCCCCGCGACAGCGCAGGAGGTGGCGCTGACGTTCGACGACCTGCCGGCGCATGCGCCGCTGCCGCCGGGCGAGACGCGGATCGGCGTGATCGGACGGCTTGTCGCGGCCTTGGCCGATGCGGGCGCCGTTCCCGCGATGGGCTTCGTCAATGCCAGCCGACTGGAGGAGGAGCCGGCCGATCGCGCGGTGCTGGAGATCTGGCGGGATGCGGGCCATCAGCTGGGCAACCACGGCTGGGCCCACGCCAATCTGGATGAAATCGGCGCCGAGGCGTTCGAGGCCGAACTGGTCAGGAACGAGCCGGTGCTTGAGGCCATGGCGGACGGCTCGGACTGGCGCTGGTTCCGCTATCCGTTCCTGGCCGAAGGTCGCGATCCGGCCGTTCGTCGGGCGGGGCGAGAGGTTCTGCGCGAGCACGGCTACAAGGTCGCCAGCGTGACCATGGATTTCAGCGACTGGGCCTACAACAACACCTATGAGCGCTGCCGCAAGACAGGCGATGCGGCGGCGGTGGCGCGGATGGAGACCCTGTTTCTGGCCGGGGCCGACGAGGCGTTGGCCGCGTCGCGTGCGCTGTCCGATCGCCTCTACGGCCGCGACATTCCCTATGTGCTGCTGATGCATGCGGGGGCGTTCGACGCCCGGATGATGCCGCGATTGCTGGAGCTGTATCAGGCGAGGGGCGTCACCTTCGTGTCGCTGGAAGCGGCGATGTCCGACCCCTTCTACGAGACTGACCGCGAGGCTGCTGACACGGCCGCGCCGCTGACGCTGGAGAATGAAGCGCGGGCCGCCGGGATCGCCGTGCCGGAACGGGCCGACGTGTTGAATGAATTGGCCGCCCTGTGCACCTAGGGGCGTGATGATCCCGCCGGTCGATCTTGCCGAACGCGCGCAGCTGGAGCGGCTCGGCAATGAGGGCGAGCCGCTTCTGACCGTGGATGACGCGCTGCCGGACCCGGCCGCCCTTGTCGAAATCGCGGCCGGAGATGCGACGTTCAGCCAGGCGACGGCGGGCGAGAATTTCTATCCCGGCCGGCTGGCCCCGGCGCCGCTGGAGTATGTCGGCGGTCTGGCGAGGGCGCTGGACCCACTGATCCGGAAAGGCTTTGGGCTGGAGGACGTCGCGCTTGGGCGGGCGACCTGTAATTTCTCGCTGGCGACCTTGGCGCCGGGAGAGCTGAACCTGGCGCAGCGGATCCCGCATGTCGACACGGTCGATCCGCTGCAGTTCGCCATACTGCATTATCTGTGCGACCCGCGTCTGGGCGGCACGGCCTTCTATCGCCATCGGACGACGGGGTTCGAGACTCTGACGCCGGACCGGCTGGAGGCCTACCAGTCGGCGCTGGATGCGGAGCTGGAGCGTGAGCCGCCGCCTCCGGCCTTTATCGACGGGGACACGCCGCAGTTCGTGCGGACGCGGCTGGTCCAGGCCGCCTTCAACCGGGTTATCGTCTACCGCAGCCGGGTCCTGCATTCGGGCCATATCCCGGACCCGGCCTCCCTGTCGGCGGACCCGCGCCGGGGGCGGCTGACCGCCAACATCTTTCTGACCTATCGAGCGACCGCCTAGTTCCGACGCAGGCCCGCCGTCAGGAAGTCACGGATGCGTTTGGCCAAGGTGGGCGTCATCGGCCCCAGCACGCCCCGGCTGGCGGGCGGCAGGTGGGCGGCCGGATCGCCGTCGGTCTCGAACACATAGTGATCGAACAGATTGCGCCAGGCCTCGCGCTGGGCCGGGGGCAGGTGGCGAACGGTCATGACCGAATGAACCAGCGCCTCGAACGGGGAGGGCGGGGCTCCGGCCGCGTTCCACCAGTAGTTCACCAGCAGGTTCAGCGGCGACAAAGCCTCCACCTGATGCCACCACAGCGGCGGGATGTAGAGAACGTCACCGGGCTCGAGTTCGGCTGTGACGGCATGGTCCATGGCCTCGGCGAAGCGTGGGAAACGCTCCAGGTCCGGCGCGCGCAGATCGACCATGCTGACGGGTTGGCCGGCCAGGGTGAAGTCCAGCGGGCCGACGTAGAGGTTCTTCAACTGGTCGGGCGGGAACAGGGTGAAGCGGCGGCGTCCGGCCACGACACAGGCGAGATTGTCGGAGAGATCGTAGTGGGTGGAGACGGTCGAGGCGTTGCCGATCCACAGACGCGGCAGGACGCGCGGATCGACCAGGCCGAGGACATGGGCAGCCTCGAACCCCGGCATGCAGTCGGTCGCGGCCGCCGCGCCGACATAGAGCGCGGCGGCCGCATCGTCGCGCTGGGTCATCAGTCGATCCAGCGTCGCGCGCAACGGCACGGGGCGCCGCTCGAAATTCAGGCCGTTGACGGCCTCATTATAAAAGAACCGGCCCTGGATTTCGGGCGCGCCGACGAAAGTCTCAAGCGGCCGATCGGTCGCGCCGGCCTTCAACAGGGCGACGAGCGTCGCGTCGCCGTCACGCGCCGCATCAACGATCGGCCAGTCGGCGACCTGGCCCTTCATCACGACAGGCTCATAGGCGGGCACGATATCACGCTCGAAGGTCTGGCGGTCGGTCGCCTCTCTGACAGCGATGGCTCCGGGCGCCGGCAGGCTGGATGTTCGGGTTGAGGTCATACGCAACGCAATAAAGGAAAAGGCCCCGACGGGCGAACCGTCGGGGCCTGAGTTGGTCGTCAGGAGATGGTTAGAAAGTGGCGCGGACGATGAAGGTGAAGCGCCGGTCGTTGACGAACCAGGAACGTCCCGTACGCAGGAGATCGTTGTTCAGAACCTGGGACGTGCGGGTGATCTCATTGGTGAGATTGACCGCCTGGACACCGACCTTGATGTTGTCGGTCACAGAGTAGAAGGCCGACCCGTCGAGCTGGCCGGTCGCCTCGTTCATGATCGGCGCGAACGGGACGATGACGTCACGCGGCGTGATCAGGAACTCGGAGCGCCAAGCGTAGGCCAGACGAAGCGCCAGCGGGCCTTTTTCATAGAAGCCGGCCAGATTGACCGTGTGTTCCGACAGGTTCTGCAGCGGCAGCAGGCTGGTGTCGATATTGGCGACACGACCGGCGGCCACGTCCGGGTCGGTGTTGGACAGGGTGCTTTGCGGCACGCCCTCGGAGTCGATGTAGGTGTAGTTGGCGTTGAAGCCGAAACCGGCGAACGGTTCAGGCAGGTAGTCGTCGAGCAGGGCTTGCCAGGCCACCTCGAAGCCCTTGACCGTCGCCTCCTCATCCGAGTTCACAGGCGTGGTGACCACGGCGTCGAAGGTGGCGCCGTTGTTGGTGAAGGCCTGACGCTGGGTGCCGTTGGTGATCACGTCGGTCAGGGTCTTGTAGAACAGCGAGACCGTGAACGACCCCGGATTGCCGTAGTACCACTCAAACGAGGCGTCGAAGCTGTCCGCCTGGATCGGCTTGAGCAACGGATTGCCGACCGCGAACCGGCCTGTGGGCCGCCCGTTGACGATATCGAGCTCGTTGCCCGACAGATTCACGTTGAAGAAATTGCGCGTCAGGCCGATGTCTGGCGGCGTGATGGCCTTGGAATAGCCGAAGCGGAAGACCTTGCCGCCGTCGATCTCCGCCCGAAGGTTGAAGCTGGGCAGGAGGTAGTCGAACGTCGTCTCCTTGTTGTCCTCGGTGATGGCGCCGTTGGCGAAGGCGCGCGCGGCGGCCCGATCAGCCGGGGACACCAGGCGGCAGAACGCCGTCGCGGTCTCGCCGGGCGGCACGTTCGCGCACTGATCCTCGGTGCTGAAGGCGACGCGCGGGAAGGCGATGTACCCGCCGGCCTGACGGTCTGTCGTCGTGTAGCGCAGTCCGATATTGCCGCTGAGCCTGACGCCGTTGGCGGTTTCGCCCGCATAACGGAGCATGCCGTAGAAGGCGTCGCTCTGTTCGTCGACGGGGTTGATCTCGTTCAGCCGGTACATCGTGCCGGGAACGACATCGCAGCGCAGCGCCAGAGGCACCCAGTTCTGCGGACACCCATCCAGCAGCCTGGCCCGCCATTCGTCGCCGACCTGAAGGCCGAAAGCAGAGTAGGCGTCGTAGTTCTCGACGATATTCTGGTTATAGAACAGGCGGGGTTGGTCGCCGGTGGGAACGGGAACGTCGCCGCGGAAGAAATTGTCGAAGGCGAAGGTCTCGAACATCGAACCGACCAGGGTTCCGGCCGTGCCCGGCAGGCCGTTGGCTTCGGGCACGCCGTCGGCGGAGTCGGTCAGCCAGACCGGGCCGCCGCCGCCCCACTGTTCGCTGATGACGCCCCAGTTGTACTGCGAGAAGCGTGTGGTCTGCTCCCGTTCCGCACGGCGATAGCCGAAGCGGACCGATTCCAGCCAGCTATCCTCGTCGAAGGTATATTCCCCGTCCAGCCGAACTGCGGTCAGCTCGCCCTCGCTGTCCTCGGCATGGTCCATGTTGTTGCGGACGAAGCTGTTGAACGGATTGCTGAAATTGTCGTTCGGCGAGTTGTAGTAGCGCGGGCAGTCTGCGCCGTCCGTCCCATCCGTCGGGCACTGGACCACCACGCCGTTTTCCGACGGCGGCAGAAAGGTCACCAGCGGCACGTCGTCGCCGCGCAGCTGGATGGAGGCGTTCTGATAGGTGGAGGCCCACAGAGTGGCGTCGAGGTTTTCGACCGTGGATTCCACGCGCTGGATGTCGAAGTTGAACTTCAACCGATCGGTCGGCGTCCATTTGAAGTTGAAGCCGTAATCGGTGGTGATGTTTTCCGAATAGACGTCGCGTCGCTGGTTGTTGCTCTGCAGACCGAAGGCGGGGTTCCGGTTCTCACGTCCGCCTGCGGAGTCGTCACGCCAACCGGTCGGGCCGGTGATGGTGCCGTTGGTGAAGACGCCGTCGTCGCCGAAGTCGAAGGTCGTGCCCAGGACAGGGCGGGAATCGCCGTTCGACGTGACGTTGTCGGTCGCAATCTCTACCGCATGTTCGGTCCAAGCCTGCGTCGCTTCGGAGCGCAGGAACTGGGCCGTGGCGATCATGGTGCGATCGGGGCTGCGCCATTGGCCGGCCGCCGCATATCCGGTGCGGCCCCGGTCGAACTCCTGCGAGCGGAACGACGCGCCGCGAGGGAAATAGACCGGCGTCGGGCCGAGGTCCGACCGTAGCGAGAAGTTCGAGATCTGCTGGCCGTCGCCACGCGACTTGAGTTGGGAATCGACGAAGTTGGCCAGCAGGCCGAACTCACCGATCTCGGTGTCCCAGCGTTTGCTGCCCAGGACCGAATAGGTCGGGCTCCATTCCTCGGCGAAGTCGCCGTAGCTGGCTTCGACCGAGGCCGAGAGCAGGTCGCCCGCCTGATCGAACGGAACGCGGGTCCGCAGGTTGACCGTGCCGGCGATGCCGCCTTCGATCAGATCGGCCGACTGGTTCTTGAACACATCGACGCCTGCCAGCAGTTCGGACGGCACGTCGGCGAACCCGAGCGCACGGCCGTTGTTGGCGGTGAAGGCGTCGCGGCCATTGAATTCAGAACGGACGAAGGTCAGGCCGCGCACGACGACGCCGGAACCCTCCACCGAGAAGTGATCGGGGTCCACGCCGGCGGCGAAGCGGTCGATCGACACGCCGGGCACGCGCTGCAGGGCCTCGGTCACCGACCGGTCGGGAAGGGCGCCGATGTCCTGGGCGGAAATCGAGTCAACGAACACTTCGGCGTTGCGCTTGATGTTCTGGGCGCTCTGCAGGCTCCCGCGAATACCGGTGACGATGATTTCCTCGACCTCGGTCGCGTCGTCGTCTTCCTGAGGCGTCGGTTGCGACTGGGCCAGCGCAGGCGCTGCCGCCATGACCGATGCGATGGCCAGCGCGGACACGCCGCACCGGATCAGCCCCAACTTGTTTCGGTGATCAGGCGCAATTGTAGAGATGATATGGCGCACGTAGTTCCTCCCCAGGTGTTATTGTGTAGCGTCTTGGTAACGCTACCATTACCCAAGACATACCCCAAGAGTTTGCGGCCTTCAAGTGTCTGAGTAATGCCACAACAAAGGCGGTAAGCGCCTGATTTTGCTGCAACGCAACATATTCCGCTGCTCTTGCAATGGCGGGCCAACCCATGATCATTCAATCCGGATTGGGAGCGCTAACGACAATGGCGGCGGCAGTTTTAGAACGCATTATCATCGTCGGCGGGGGAACGGCGGGATGGATGACGGCCGCCGCCCTGGCCACGCTGTTGAAGCGGCCGGGGCTGAGCATCCGCCTGGTCGAATCCGAGGAAATCGGCACGGTCGGCGTCGGCGAGGCGACCATTCCACACATCCGCAGCTTCAATGAACGACTGGGTCTGGACGAGAACGTCTTCATGGCGCGGACGCAGGCGACGTTCAAACTGGGGATCGAGTTTCGCGACTGGGCCCGGCTGGGCGATTCCTACATCCATCCCTTCGGCGCCTATGGCCGTTCGATGGATCGGGTCGGCTTTCACCACCACTGGCTGAGGATGCGCCGGGCGGGAGCAGCGGCGGATATACACGACTACTCCCTGCCGATCGTGGCGGCTCGAATGGGCCGATTCGACCGACCGTCGGATGACCCGCGATCGCTTTTGTCGACCTTCTCCTATGCGTTTCAGTTCGATGCGGGACTTTATGCCGCATACCTGCGCGAACACGCCGAGGCACGGGGCGTGGTTCGAACCGAGGGCAAGGTCGCGAACGTCGAGCTGGACCCCGAAAACGGAAACGTCAGGGCGGTGGTTCTGGAACGCGGCGAGCGGCTGGAGGGAGACCTTTTCATCGACTGCTCCGGCTTCCGGGGGCTGTTGATCGGGGGCGCTCTTCAGGTCGGCTATGACGACTGGACCGAATGGCTGCCGTGCGACCGGGCGGTGGCCGTGCCGTGCGACACGGTCGAGGCCTCCACGCCCTATACGCGCGCCACGGCGCTGGAGGCCGGCTGGTCGTGGCGCATTCCTCTGCAACACCGCGTCGGCAACGGCTATGTCTATTCCAGCGCCTTCCTGTCGGATGATGAGGCGGTGGCGCGGGTGATGGGACGGCTGGAGGGGCCGGCGCGCGCCGAGCCTCGCCTCTTGCGGTTCACGACCGGAAAACGGCGGCGCCAGTGGACGCGCAACTGCGTCGCCATCGGTTTGTCGAGCGGATTTCTGGAACCGCTGGAATCGACCAGCATCCACTTGATTCAAGCAGCGATCACCAATCTGATCGAGTTGTTCCCGGACGCCGGCTTCGATCCCGCCGACGCCGGCGAGTTCAACCGGATCATGGACCTGGAGTACGACCGGATCCGCGATTTTCTGGTGCTGCATTACAAGGCGACCGAGCGGGACGACACGCCGTTCTGGAATCACTGTCGCACCATGACCGTGCCCGACAGCCTTGCCGCAAAGATGGCCCTGTTCAAGGAGCGGGGCGTGGTGGCGCGATACCGCGACGGTCTGTTTCTGGAACCCAGCTGGCTGGCAGTCTATTTCGGGCAGCGGATCGAGCCGGCCGGCTATGACCCGCTCAGCGATCGTGCGCCTGAACGCGCGTTGGCCGAGGCGATGGAGACGATGCGCATGGCGATCCAGAGGGATGTGGCCGCCATGCCGACGCACGACGCCTTCGTGCGGGCCTGCTGTGCGGCGGATGGTCGGGCGTGAGCGGGCCCGGCGATCCCTCGGCGCCCCGGTCGGTCGTGATCGTCGGCGGCGGATCGGCCGGCTGGATGACGGCGGCGGCCCTGTCGCGAGCTTTCGGCCAGCGGCTGTCGATCCGGGTGCTGGAGGATGCGAAGGAGGTCGGCGATACGGGCGTGCTGGCGCCGTTCGAGGCGACGCTGCCTTCGTTGAATTCTTTCAACACATCTCTCGGCCTGGACGAAGACAGGCTGATGGCGGGGACGAACGCGACGTTCCGGTTGGGCACAAACTTCCGGGACTGGACCCGCCGCGATCACGACTACATCCATCCGTTCAGCGAATTCGGCGGGGTGATGGAGGGGACGGGCTTTCATCACTACTGGCTGCGGCTGAAAGCGGCGGGCAAGGTTACTCCGTTCGAGGATTTCTCACTGGCCGCCGTCGCAGCGCGGAAAGGTCGGTTCAGCCGGCCGTCGGATGATCCCCGTTCTGTCGCCTCCACGATGTCCTACGGCCTTCATCTGGAGGTCGCGCCCTATGTCGCGGCGCTGAAATCAGCGGCCCTGGCGCGAGGTGTGGAGGGGATCGTAGCGACGGTGGTTGATGTGGAGCGGCGTTCGGACGGAGAAAGTCTGGCGGCGGTGGTCTCGGACGACGGCCGGCGGTTCGACGGCGATCTGTTCATCGACGCGACCGGGCAGGCGGGGGCGATCATAAGTTTGATGGGCGGGGAGCGGGTCGACTATTCCCGCTGGCTGCCATGCGACCGGATCGCGGCCTCGATGACGACGGGCCCCGTCGGCGCGCCGGTGTCGGAGGCCAGAGCCGTGCGGGGCGGCTGGCTGTGGAAGGCGCCGCTCCGGAGCGGGACCAGGTCGGCGCGGATTTCGGCGACGGGCTTTGGCGGCGACAAGGCGGGACTGGCGTTTTCGAACGGGCGTCGGTCGCGGAGCTGGATCGGCAACTGCATCGCCATCGGTCTGTCGGCCACGACGCTGGAGCCACTCGAGGCGTCCGGCCTGCATCTGGTGCAGAGCGGGGTCTCGAAACTGATCGGCCTGTTTCCGGCGGGCGGGTCGATGGCGGCGAGCGCGGCTGAATACAACCGACTGATGGCGGCCGAGGCCGACCGGCTGCGCGACCTGTTGATCCTGCATTATCGCGCGAACGGACGGACGGGCGAGCCGTTGTGGGATGCGGTTCGAAACACCGCGCCCCCAGACGAACTGGCGCACAAGATCCGCATGTTCGCCAGCCGGGGCCGGGTGGTTCTGTATGATGAAGAGACGTTCGAGGAGCCGAGCTGGATCGCGGTCTTCATGGGTCAGAATATCGTGCCGCAGCGCTATCACCCGTCCGCTGATCAACTCACACTGGACCAGGTTCGCGAACGACTGGATCGGATGCGGACGGTGATCGCAAAGGCGGCCGACGCCATGCCCGCCCACGCCGAGGCGCTGGCCGCACAGACGAAGGCTTTCAAGAAATCATGACTTCGGACAACCGTATACGCAGGATCGCCATCGTCGGCGGCGGAACCGCCGGATGGATGACGGCTGCGGCGCTGGCGAAGATTCTGGGCCCCCAGTACGCCGAAATCACCCTGATCGAATCCGAGGAGATCGGAACCGTGGGGGTGGGGGAGGCAACCATCCCCCAGCTTCGCACCTTCAACACCATGCTGGGCCTGGACGAGGATGAGTTCATCCGCCGGACCCAGGGGACGTTCAAACTGGGCATCCAGTTTCGCGACTGGGGCCGGATTGGTGACACCTATTTTCATCCGTTCGGGCCGTTCGGCGTCGACATGGAAGGGGTCTCGTTTCACGCCTTCTGGCTGAGGTTGAACCAGTCAGGCGACCCCGCGCCGATCACGGATTACTCGCTGCAGGCCAAGGCGGCGGACGGCGGCAAATTCATGCGCCCGATCGACGCCGGGCGCTCGCCTCTCTCCAAGATCGCCTACGCCTTCCATTTCGACGCGGGCCTGTATGCGAAATACCTCCGCGAGTATTCCGAGGCGAAGGGCGTCGTGCGGATGGAGGGGAAGATCGTCGATGTGACCCTGCGCGCCGCAGACGGCTTCGTGGAATCGGTGACGCTGGAAGACGGGCGGGAGGTCGAGGCCGACCTGTTCGTGGACTGCTCGGGGTTCCGGGGGCTGTTGATCGAAGGAGCGCTGAAGACTGGATATGAGGACTGGTCGAACTGGCTGCCGTGCGACCGGGCCGTGGCCGTGCCGTGCGAAAAGGTCGGCGATCCGGTTCCCTACACGCGATCGACCGCGCGTCCCGGCGGCTGGCAGTGGCGCATCCCGCTGCAGCACCGGACCGGCAACGGCTATGTCTTTTCCAGCCGGTTCATCGACGATGCGGCAGCGACCGAAGACCTGCTGGGCCAGCTGGACGGCAAGGCCCTGGCCGAACCCAGGACGCTGCGCTTCGTCACGGGGCGCAGGCGCAAGGCCTGGAACAAGAATGTCGTCGCCTTGGGCCTGGCGTCAGGCTTCATCGAACCGCTTGAATCCACCAGCATCCACATGGTCCAGAGCGGCATCGCCAACCTTCTGGCCCTGTTCCCGACGAAGGATTTCCAGCTCGCCGAGACGGACCGTTACAACCGGGTCGTCGCCTATGAAGCCGAGCGAATCCGCGACTTCATCGTGCTGCACTATAACGCCACCCAGCGCGACGACTCCGACCTGTGGCGTCATGTCCGGTCGATGCCGCTGCCCGACAGCCTGTTGGAAAAATACGAGATCTTCCGCAGCCGGGGACGGGTGTTCCGCGAGAACGAGGAACTGTTCAACGACACCAGCTGGTTCGCCGTGATGATCGGCCAGAACATCAGGCCGGCGGCCTATGATCCTGTCGCCGACGTTCTGACGATTGAGGAGACGCGACGTCGGCTGATCCAGACCGCCGAGGCGATCCGGAACTCAGCCGACTACATGCCGTTGCACGCCGCCTTCATCAGCGAGCACTGCGCCGCCTGATCGCGTCAGGCCGGACAGATGGCGTCGCCGGTGTTGGGGGCGAGCCTGAGGTCCTCGATGGTCAGGCCCAGTGCGCCGTCGGTCGCCAGAACGACCGGCCACTCCACCTTCGACAGATCGGCTCCAGCGTCGCGCAGGCAGCTGAGCTTGATCTTGATGGTCTGGAACTCGCGCGCGGGCGCCGCCCCCACCAGGTCGGTGATATCGACCGATCCCTGGCAAGGGCCGCCGCAGCCGACCCCCAGGGTGACGTCCGAGGTCGGCGCCACGTCGGTGCGGAACCGCATGTTGATCGCCATGTCGCCCGTCGCCTGACGCTGCAGATCGACGACCGGCCCCTGAACCATCAGCGAGGCGGCGCCCTGGCCCGACCAGACGAGTGCGCGCCCGCTTTCCTGGGCGCCGGCGTCCGCTGGGCGGATCGACAGAACGCCGCCCGGCGTCGCGCCGTCGTCCAGGCGGACCTCGCCAGCCGGATCGCGCAAGGAGAAGGCCCAGGGCGCGGGGGTGCGGCCGGCCGCGAAATAGATGTCCGACGCGGAGGCGGCGGCGGCCACGCCCGGATCTTCCGACAAGGCGGCCATGTCGCCCGCATCGGCGTAGCTCAAGCCGTACCCGAAGGCGAACAGCGGGTCGTAGTCCGGATCGCTGCCGTTCAGCCGATACTGGTCAGCGCGCCTGGGCCAAGAGAACGACAGCTTGCCGGTGAAGTCGGCGTCATCCTGGCGGAACAGGACGTCGGCGATCCCGCCGCCCTCCGACCCTGGCAACCAGGCGGCCACGAAGGCGTCCGACGCGTTGATCTCGGGGTTCACCCACAGAGGCCGTCCCGACAGGAAGACTGAAACGACCGGAATGCCCTGGGCCTTGAGCCGCTGCAGGATCGCCAGGGGTTCTTCTGGCGCGAAGTCCAGCGTCGGGCGGTCCCCTTGGAACTCGGCATAGGGGTCTTCGCCGAACACGACGACGGCGACGTCGGGGCGTTCGGTGAATTCGCCTGCTGCGTTCAGCTCGGCCGTCCCGCCGCCCTCGGCCACGGCTTCGGCGATGCCGCCCCAGATCGACTGGCCATTGGGAAAGTCCGAATTGGCGTTGTCCGATCCCTGCCAGCTGATGGTCCAGCCGCCGGTCTGTTTGGCCAGGTTGTCGGCGCCGTCTCCGGCGACCAGGACACGGGCGCCCGCGCTGAGCGGCAGGACGCCGCCCTGGTTCTTGAGCAGCACGAGGGATTCACGCACCGCCTCGCGCGCCAGGGCGCGGTGGGCGGGAGAGCCCAGAACCGAATAGTCGCCGGCCCCAGAGCGCTCGACGGGTGGCGGATTGTCCATCAACCCGGCCTTGAACTTGACCCGCAGGATTCGCCGCACGGCGTCGTCCAGCCGCGCCTCGGTGATCTCGCCCGAGCGGACCTGGGCCAGCGTATTGTCGTAAAGGGCGCGCCAGCTGTCGGGCGCCATGAACATGTCGATCCCGGCGTTGAAGGCCTGGGCGCAGCTTTCGTTGGTGCAGCCCTCGACCTGGCCATGGGCGTTCCAGTCGCTGACGACGAATCCGTCGAAGCCCATCCGATCCTTCAGCGCCTCGGTCAACAGACCGTGCTGGCCGGTGACCTTGGCCCCGTTCCAGCCTGAGAAGGTGGCCATGATCGTCAGGGCGCCGGCCTCGATCGCCGGCGGATAGCCGGCGTTGTGGATGCGGATCAGTTCCTGTTCCGAGACGACCGTGTCGCCCTGATCGCGGCCGCCGTCGGTGCCGCCGTCGCCGAGGTAGTGTTTGACCGACGAGACCGTGCGCCCGGGCTGAAGACCCTCGTCGCCGCCGTTTGCCCCTTGCAGGCCCTCGACCACGGCGCGGGCGTAGGCGGCGACGATCTCGGGCTCTTCGGAATAGCTCTCATAGGCGCGGCCCCAGCGATCGTCGCGGGCGACGGCCACGGTAGGAGCGAACGTCCAGTCGACGCCGGTGGCGGCCAGCTCGGCCCCGGTCGCCTCGCCGATGCGGCGGATCAGGTCGGGATCGCGCGCGGCGCCCAGGCCGACGTTGTGCGGATAGATGGTGGCGCCGAAGACGTTGTTGTGGCCGTGAACTGCGTCGACCCCAAACAGCAGCGGGATCGGCGTGTGGCCGGGCCGGTCCTCCATCGCCACGTCGTAATAGGCCTGGGCCAAGGCCAACCAGGCCTCTCGCGGAGCCCGGTCGTCGCCGCCCGGCCCCGAGTTGCCGCCCGCCAGCACCGAGCCCAGCGGATAGCGGCGCAAATCCTCGGGCCTGATCGAGGTGATGTCGCCCTGGATGACCTGCCCGACCTTTTCCTCAAGCGACAATCCGGCCATCAGTGCGGTGACGCGGGCTTCGACGTCCGCATCGACCAGACCGGCGTCAGCGACCTGAGGCCACAGCGAGGGGTGGATCTGGATCGAATCCTGGGCCTGGACGGCCGTCGATCCGACGAAGACTGAAACGGCCGCGGCGCAGGCCGAAGACAGCAGGCGGCCTTGGCGGCCAAGAGCGAGATTGAACATGGCGTTTCCTGTGTTTCCGGGCGTCGTCGCTTGAAGGGCGACTTTTTCATGCCAGAATTGAGAACGCTACTGACAACGCTGTCAATTGCAAGCGGGAATTGAAGCTGGAGGCATGAAGGCGCAAGCGCTAGGTTATTTGTCTGAGTTATGGGGCGGGTCATGAACGGAACGCGACGGGAGGTGGGCCTGGGGCTGCTGGGGTTGGGTATGGCCGGCCGGCGTCCCGCCGCAACACCGGGCTTGGAACGACAGATAGCGCCGCTGACGGCCGAACAGGATCATCGTCGTCTGCTGAAACTGCTGGGCATCGACCGATTGCGACCGGGCGCGGACGGACAGAATTCGACGGCGCCCAATGCGGTCAACTATGACGACGCGCGAGCCGATCCGTGTCCGACGCTGCCGCCGCTTCTGACGGCGAGCGACGGGTCGGCCGTCACGCGCGAAGCCTGGCCCAGACGACGCGCCGAACTGCTCCGGCTGTTCGAACACGAGATCTATGGCCGCATCCCCGCGACGGCGCCCGATATCCGCTGGACAGCGACCGCGGCGCCGGTCGTCGATGGAGCAGCCGAGGTTCGCCGGCTGATCGGCCGTGACGCCGGAGAGGCGCTGGCCATCGAGGCGACGATCAGCCTGCCGGTCGGCGCGACGGGACCAGTTCCGGCCGTGCTGGGGCTGGCCTTTCCAAAAGCCCTGACCGACCGCTTTCCGCCCGAGGCCCGACCGACCTGGCGCGAGCAGGTTCTGGCGCGCGGATACGCCGTCGTTGAATACACCCCCGTCACCGTTCAGGCGGACGACGGGGCAGGGCTGGCAGCCGGGGTGATCGGGTTGGCGGGGGGCGGGCAGCCTCGGGGCCTGACCGACTGGGGCGCCTTGCGGGCCTGGGGCTGGGGAGCCAGTCAGGTTCTGGATGCGCTGGAGGCGACGACGGAGATCGATGAGTCGCGTGTCGCCATCTTTGGTCTGTCCCGTTACGGCAAGGCGGCGCTGGTCGCCATGGCGTTCGATCCGCGGTTCGCTGCGGGGTTCATCGCCTCGTCCGGACAGGGCGGCGCCAAGCTGATGCGGCGCGATTTCGGCGAGCGGGTCGAGAACGTCGCCTCCAGCGGCGAGTATCACTGGATGGCCGGCGCCTATCTGAAATACGCCGGACCGCTGACCGCCTGTGATCTGCCGATCGACGCCCATCAGCTGATCGCACTCTGCGCGCCCCGTCCGGTCTTCATCAGCGTAGGCAATCCCCAGGCTGACGCCTGGACCGATCCGCGCGGAATGTTCATGGCGGCGGCGGCGGCCTCGCCGGCCTATGCCCTGCTGGGCGCGCGGCCCCTTGCCAGTGACCTGTTTCCGCCGCTGGGGACGTTGGTCGGCGGCGACCTGGCCTTCCGACAGCACGAGGGCGGACACACCGGCGGCCCGAACTGGCCGGTCTTTCTCGACTGGTGGACCCAAGCTACACGGTAAGCGGCCGGACTTCCGGGGGCGCCGACGCAGGATCAAGACATGCATGCGATGACCACCAGCGAAATCTTCCTGATCGCGCTGCTGCTGATCTTCAGCGTCCCCTATCTGATCTGGAGGGGCCTGCGGACGGAGTACTACGCGCCGTTGGTGGTGGTTCAGATCATCTGCGGTATCCTGTTGGGGCCCGGCGTCCTGGGTGCGGTCTTCCCCGGATATTACGGCTTCGTCTTCAATCCACAGGTGATCGGCGCCCTGAACGGGATTGCGTGGTGGGCCGTGATGATCTTCGTCTGGATCGCCGGGCTGGAACTGGACCTGAAACAGGCTTGGGCGCGAAAGGGCGAAACGAGCGTGACCGCCGGACTGGCCTTGGCCGTGCCGCTGATCTTCGGGTCTGTCGCGGCGCTGTTCATGATGCGCTTTCCCGGCTGGGTAGGGCCGGACGGAGCGCCGTGGCAGGTCGTGCTGGGCATCGGAATGGCCTGCGCGGTCACCGCCCTGCCCATCCTGGTGCTGTTCATGGAAAAGCTGGAGATCCTGCGACAGCCGCTGGGGCAGCGGGTGCTGCGCTACGCCAGCCTGGACGACATCGCCATCTGGGGCGTGCTGGCGCTGATCCTGCTGGACTGGGACAGGGTGGGGCGTCAGGCCGGGTTCCTGATCGGGTTCGCCGTCGCCACCTGGATGATTCGGTGGGTGATGCAGAGGCTGCAGGAACGGGACCGGTGGTACGTCGCCCTGATCTGGCTGGCGGCCTGCGGATTCGCGGCCGACTGGGCGGGGCTGCATTTCATGGTCGGCGCCTTTCTGTCGGGCGCGGTGCTGGAGGGGGACTGGTTCGACAGAAAGCGGATGGATCTGTTCCGCGACCATGTCCTGCTGGCGATCATGCCTGTGTTCTTCCTGTCGACCGGCCTGCGGACCCAGTGGGACGTCGGCGGGGTGGCGGTGTTCGCCGCCGCCGCCCTGCTGCTGGTCGCCTCCGTCACGGGCAAGCTCGCAGGCGTCGGGATCGCCGGTCGCATCCTGAAATGGAAGAAGGGCGAGGCGTCGATCATCGGCTGGCTGCTTCAGACCAAGGCCCTGATCATGATCATCTTCGCCAACATCCTTCTGGACAAGGCGATCATCACCAACGAGACCTTCACCGCCCTGCTGCTGATGGCCGTGGGATCGACGATGCTGTCCATTCCGATGGTGACGCCGCGATTGCGCCGATTGCTCGATGCGTCGGAGAAGCCAGGCTAGTCCGGCGACAGGAAGGCCGCGACCCAGACGAACGGGGCGTTCCAGTTCACCGCGACCTCGTTCTGGGTGAAGGCGCGGATGTCGTCCTTCCAGCATTTCTGGGGCAGGCAGTTGCCGCGCATCGTCTGGGCCACCGGATCGC
Source organism: Alphaproteobacteria bacterium (assembly GCA_018820205.1). Taxonomy (GTDB): domain Bacteria; phylum Pseudomonadota; class Alphaproteobacteria; order Caulobacterales; family Caulobacteraceae; genus Brevundimonas. The sequence goes on along the minus strand of JAHJOK010000033.1, from coordinate 26,394 downwards.
TCATGTTCGTGTTGTTCGGGCCGCCGGACAGCACGCCCGAGGGCGGCTTGGGATAGGCCGGATCGGCCGAATGGGCCCAGAACCGGTGGTGCGGATTGACCATCGGCCGGTCGCCGTAGCCGGTGACATAGGATTGATCCAGCGGGTTGCGGCCCAACAAATAGTCCAGAGCGGAGACGACGCCGTTGCGGAAGCCGGTCTCGTCCGTGAAGTCGTGGGCCAGTCCCAGCACCATCGCCCGGTTCATCAGGTTTCCGTTCGAACCCCAGCTATAGTCCGGCCCGGCGAAGGGGTGGCCATAGCCCTGGGTTTGCGCGTCGGCCAGATAGGTGCGTGCGCTGGCGACGAGGGCGCCGCGAGCGCGGTTGCGATCCGCGTCGGGCAGGCGGTCATCGGCCAGGGCGAGGCTGATCGTGCCCAAGGCGCCGACGCTGTTCCAGCCGATGTCGGCGCCGGCTCTGCCGCTCATGCCCGGCGCAGTGAGATACAGGGGCGAGGCCTTCAACTCGGTCAGCAGCGCGGGGTCGTCGGTCGTGACGAACATCTCGGCCATGGCCCAATAGAACTCGTCGCTCAGGTCGTCGTCGCCGTAGCCGCCGCCGCCGTTGAAGTCTCCCAACGCATAGATGTCGGGGTGACGACGCGCTGCCGCCAAACCTCGTCTCCCCGCAGCGAGCGCGCGCGCGGAAAAGGCCGGGTCGATGGTCTTCCAGATCCGCGCCGCCTGGGCCGCCACGGCGACCATGTTCAGCGTCGCGGCGGTGTTTGGGGGATACAGATAGCGGGTCTCGGGATCGTCGGCGGGCGCCATGGGAAGGGCGGTCCAGCGCACGTCGTGCACCTTGTGATGAACCAGTCCGCCTGCGTCGATTTCGGTGAACGTCAGGGCCTGGTCACGGGCGAACCGGCCGACAGGGACCCTGAGACGTGCGCCCTCAGGGATCTGCATCGCCAGCAAGAATTCGACCTCGATCCGTGCCTCGTCCAGCAGGTCCGAGACGCCGTTGCCGGCCTCGGGGATGTCGGCTGACCCATCGGGATAGGGTTCGGCAAACCTCTGGGTCGCTGCGCGCTCCCAGGCGTTCAGCAGGGTCCAGGCCGAGATTCCACCGTTGACGACGTATTTGCCGTGGTCGCCCGCGTCGTACCAACCGCCCGTGACGTCCAGCGTGTAGTCGCAGCCTGACCAGACGTTTCCGCGCATGTCCTCGCCGGAAAAGCACGTCGCGCGATCGGGAGCGTGGCCGGCGGGCCGCGCCAGATCGGCGCGGGCGACGTGTTCGGCCTCGATCGGAACGCCGCTGCGGTTCTCATAGAAGAAGACCATCGCGTCGCGCTTCAGGTCGGCGAACGGCGACGCCGAAACATGCACGGTCCGGCGCTGGCCGCCGACGGTCAGGATCAGGTCGCCGCTGGTCCGCACGGCATCGAAGCGGATCGTGTGGACATGATCGCCTGATGTCGCGTCCAGGCCGGTGACGGTGGTGTCGCCGGACAAAACGATCGCGCCGGTCTCATCGGCGACGGTCCAGGGCAGGGGCGTCGTGCGAGGGTCGGCGAGCGTGGCCGCCTTGGGCCCCTCAGTCTCGAACCCGACCTGGTTCAGTCGCAGGGTTTGAAGGGGATGATCCTGCGCCACGGCCGGGACGGCCGCCAACATGACCGCCGCAATCGACAATGCGAAGCGACCCGCGCCGCGTTCCTGACCCATCGTTTCCACCTTGATTATTGTTTCGCAATTGTCTGAGTTAATCGGTCAACCGAGTCAACGCGGACGCTTCTGCGGACAGAGTTCGGGCAAGGGAGTGAACCATGCGTATTTTCATCGGACTGATCGCAGCCCTGGTGCTGACAGGCGCGACGGCGGCTAGCCTTCGAGCCCAGGACGCCGACGACATCACCCAGTACATCATTAACAATCCGCCGGTCGGATCCTGGCAGATCAACGGCGTCGAGACCCAGCCGCGTCCGCGCAGGGCCGAGGGCGTGCTGGGCGAGCGGGCCATCTCGGTGCAGGCGCGCAGGGCGGCCCAACCCTGGGCCGTTTCGGGCGGGATGAGCATTCGCGGCGAGATCAAACAGGGCGACACGATCCTGCTGGCCGTCTGGGCGCGACTGGCGTCGCCGCCGGCCGGTCAGACCACCAGCACCCTGCCGGTTCGCGTCCAGCAGGCCACGGCCCCCTATGCCGCGATCGCCGAGGCGACCGGCGAAATCGGGCCGGAGTGGAAGATGGTCTACGCCTCAGGGGTGGCGCAGCAGGACTATGCCGGAGGATCGACGGGGTTGGCGGTCCACCTCGCGACGGCGGATCACACCGTCGAACTGGGCCCGGCGCTGGTTCTCGATTTCGGCCAGGATTACGACGCGAACAAGCTGCCAACCAACGAGGATTAGTCCGCTGAACGGGCGTGCGGACCGAACACGACGCCGACGAAACCGCCGGCTGTCCGTGTGCTGAGGACCGTGCCGTCGACGTCGGCCGCCAGCGTCGTCCAGTCGCCCGCCTTGCCCGCATAGGCGAAGTCGTAGCGGTCGGCGCGGGCGGTGATCCGCAGGCGCGCGGCATCGTCCGGGTCTGACAAGGGAGCGCTGGCGATCACTGCGCCGTCGGCCGGCTCTTCGGGACCGGTGCGCTTGCGCAGTTCGACGACGGGTCGGCCATTCTCTTGTCCGACCGCCAGCAAATACCAGAAGTCGTCGCTCTGCAGAGCGGCCATGCCCGCACGGTCGCCGTCTTGGGTGGGGGTCCAGTCCATGACGGTCTCGGCCGTCGCGAACTGGTGCTGTTGGCGGCGGCCGAGGAAGGACGGGTTGGCGTTGTCGCCCAGATCGACTGCGCGCGGCGTCAGGCTGAGAGCGCCGGGCGACGAGGTCAGGTCGAACCAGGCCTCGTGCGGATTGCGCATCATCATCCACCAGGGCGGCAGGGTCGCGGCGTCGAAGTCATCGACGACGCGGAACGGCCCGCTGGTCGGAACGTCCGGCGTCGGCTGCTCGGGCAGGTCAGGGCGCGCCGCAGCATAGGGGATGACCTGATCCGGCACGGTGATGATCGGCCATTCGCCGGACCAGTCGACGGGCAACAGGAAGGTCTCGCGGCCGGTGTTGTACTGGTCGGGGCCATAGGGACGCACGGCCAGGAGGGTCGCCCACCAGTCGCCGTCGGGTGTCTGGACCAGATCGGCGTGGCCGGCCGAGGTGATCGGATAGGGCCGGTCGGAGGGCAGGCCGCGCTGCGTCAGGATGGGGTTGCCTTCGAATGCCTCGAACGGGCCGTCGGGCGCGCGGGAACGCAGCACGACCTGTGAATGACCCTCAGCGGTGCCGCCCTCGGCGCAGGTCAGATAATACCAGCCGTTGCGATACGTCAGGTGCGGGCCCTCGATCCAGATCGGCTTGGTGCTGAAGTCGACGCCGCCGTTCACCAGAATCGTGCGCGGACCGAACGTGACCTGTCGTTCGAGATCGTACCGCTGGATCCAGATCGCCCGGTGGCCGTCGTACTGGGGCGGTCCTTCCGGGGGACCGTTGTTGAGGATCCAGGCCTGGCCCTCCTGATCGACGAACAGGGCCGGATCGATGCCCCCGACCAGGTCGGGCAGCCAGACCGGATCGCTCCATGGACCGGCTGGGTCCGTCGCGGTGATCAGGAAATTGTCGCCGCAATCGACGCAGGTGTTCAGGATGTAGAACAGGCCGTCGTGATGCTCGATGGTCGGGGCGAACACGCCTCGCGACAGGCCCAAGGTTCCAAAATCCAGCTGGTCCGGCCGGTCGATCGCGTTGCCGATCTGGGTCCAGTTCACAAGGTCGCTGCTGTGGAAGACCGGGATGCCCGGGAAATAGCTGAAGGTCGATGTGACCAGATAATAGTCCTGTCCCACCCGCGTCACCGAAGGGTCGGGATAGAACCCGCTGAGGATCGGATTGCGATACTGGCCCGGTTGCAACGGGCCGGAGGTCGCCGGATCAGACCCCTCGTAGGTGAAGGATTCAAAACGTGCGGCCTGCGTCTGGGCGCCGGCGGGAAAGGCGCTGATCAGGGTCAGGGCAGCGACGAGCGGCAGGGTGCGACGTGTTTTCATTTGTCGGACATTTGACCTTTCTTCTATAAGGTTGGCAACCCTGACCGACGGAGCTTCACATGATCGACCGACGCACCCTGCTCGCGACCGCTGCGGCCGCGCTGGCCGTTCCCGCCTCAGCCGGAACCCGGTCTCAACCCGCCCCATCGTTGCACGCTCTGGCGGCCGCCAAGGGGGTGATTTTCGGCAGCGCCCTGTCCGCCCAACCTGTCATGGCCCGGGGATCGACGGAGGCCGACCGCTATCTGGCAGTGATCGCCGCTGAATGCGGCGCCCTGGTCTGCGAGAACGAGATGAAATGGCCGGCTCTTCGGCCGAACGCGTCTGATTTCACCTTCGAGCGGGCCGATGCGATCGTCGCCTTCGCCGGTGAGCACGACATGGTCATGCGGGGTCACACCCTGTTGTGGCACCATCCGCAATGGTTCCCCGACTGGCTGACCAACTACGACTTTGGATCGCGTCCGGGGGCCGAGGCCGAACGCATTCTGACAACCCACATCCGCCGGGTTTGCGAACACTATCCCCAGGTCGTGTCGTGGGACGTGATCAACGAGACGGTCGATGCCGACACGGGCGAACTGCGTGAGACCAGCCTGTCGAAGGCGATGGGTCAATCGGCGCTGGATGTCGCCTTCCACACCGCGCGGGAGGCCGCGCCGAACGCCCAGCTGGCCTACAATGACTATATGAGCTGGGAGGCCGGGCACGAGCGCCATCGGGCGGGCGTACTGAGGCTGCTGGAGGGATTGAAATCGCGCGACGTGCCGATCGACGCCTTGGGCGTCCAGAGCCATATCGGGTCAGGAAACACCGATGACTCTGTCGGTTTCGACACCGCGCAGGAAACCGAATGGCGGCGCTTCCTGGACGACGCGACCGGCATGGGGCTGAAGCTGGCGATCACCGAATTCGACGTTCACGACAAGAACCTGCCGGCCGACCCCGTCGTGCGCGATCGTGAGGTCGCGGCCCTGGGACGGCGCTATCTGGACCTGATGCTGGAGTATCCGCAGCTGAATACGGTCATGGCCTGGGGCATGACGGATCGCTACACCTGGCTGCAGGGACGTTGGCCGCGCGAGGACGGGCTGGCCAAGCGGCCGACCCCGTATGACGACGATTTCCGCGCCAAGCCCTTGCGTCAGGCGATGGCGGCGGCCTTCCAGGCGGCCGCGCCCCGGCCGCCGCTGGTCTAGTTGCCGGGGGCGAGGGGGAAGGACATCGCCTCGTATTCAGCCAGTGACCGGGCGGGCGGTGCGACGCCCTCGGGCAGGGGGCGGCCGGACACGTCGCTGAAATAGGCCAGGCTGGCGTCGCGCCACCAGCGGGCCTCGTCCTGCTGGATCGCCAGCATCTCGGACACCTCGGCGAACCGTTCGGCATCGACGTAGTTCGACAGGCCAGACCAGGTCGTGCGCATGTCGCCGACGGTCGCGACCCCCCGGTCATAGTGAACCGCCAGTTCCCGCCACAGGGTGCGGCCGGAGCGCATCCGGTGCTCCCACGGGACATGATGGAACCACAACAGGTCGGCCTCGGGCACGGTCGCCAGATCGGCGAAGCGGGCGGCGACCTCGGGGGCGTATTGATCCACCGCCTTGCTGCCGGTCGCCGTGCGGTCAAAGCCGATGCCGTCCCGGTCGGCCTGATGATAGTAGGTCGGGTTCCACTCGGGCCGGGCGAGGTCCGACACCCAGGGCCCGGGACCATAGTGGTGCCCCGTCGCCATCAGGTGATGCAGGCCCAGCGGCGTCATGTAATCGACCACGGCCTCACGCGATTCCATCATCATCCCGACCGCGGACGTGACGAAACGTTCGTCGTTGGAGAAGGTCATCCGGGCCCATTCCTCGGCGATCGGCCGGGCGCGGGCGGCCTCGGGGTTCCAGGCCATGCGGCCGAAGACATACCAGTTGGCCTGATCGAAATGACTGCCCGACCAGTTGCGGTCCGAACCGATATTGGCGACGCCCGCCATGCCGGTCAGGGCGTGGCCGTCGAGGGCGCCTTCGACGACGCGGGCCACGGTCGCGCCCTCGCCGGGCCGCCAGGTGCCGGCTTGCAGCACCTCTTCGTACAGCGGACCGAGATAGCCGAGGTGGGTCGCGAACCCCAGGTATTCCTTGGTGATCTGGAACTCCATCATCAGCGGCGTCTGCGGCATGGCGCCGAACAGCGGATGGAAGGGTTCGCGCGGCTGGAAGTCGATCGCGCCGTTCTTGACCTGGACAATGACATTATCGCGGAACTGGCCGTCCAGCGGGACGAACTCCGCATAGGCCTGTTTGGCGCGGTCGGTCTCGTCCTCGGCCGAATAGACGAAGGCGCGCCACATCACGACGCCGCCGTGCGGGGCCACCGCGTCGGCCAGCATGTTGGCCCCGTCGGCGTGGGTGCGGTCATAGTCCTGGGGGCCCGGCTGACCTTCGGAGTTGGCCTTGACCAGAAAGCCGCCAAAGTCGGGCACGGCGGCATAGATTTCGTCGGCCTTCGCCTTCCACCAGGCGGCGACGGCGGGGTCCAGCGGGTCGGCGGTGTCCAGTCCACCGATCTCGATGGGTGCGCTGAACCGGGCCGACAGATAGACCTTGATGCCATAGGGGCGGAACACGTCGGCCAGCGCCGCGACTTTCTCAAGATAGGGCGCGGTCAGGATCTGGGCATTGGCGTTGACGTTGTTCAGCACCGTTCCGTTGATGCCGATGGAGGCGTTGGCGCGGGCATAGTCGGCATACAGTTGCGGCGTATAGCCGGGCAGCCGATGCCAGTCCCAGATCGACTGACCCGCATAGCCGCGCTCCACATGGCGATCCAGATTGTCCCAGTGATTGAGGACGCGCAGCTTCACCGTCGGCGCCGAGGCGATGTCGATATCAGCGAGCGATTGACCTGTCTGGGCCACGCGTAGCAAGGCGAAGGCGCCGTAGAGCACGCCGACATCGGTGTTGGCGGCGATCACAGTGACGGCGTCGCCGTCGATATCCAGGCTGCGTATGAGATAGCCTTCCTCGCCGAGATCGGAGAGCGGCAGGTCGAGCGCGGCAATCGAGGGGGAAGCCGCCGCGCCATAGACAATCGCGCCCGGCTGCGGCGTCGTCGCGATGTCCGGCGCGCGCTCCAGCAGACCTCCCAATCCGCGCGCCAGTTCCGCAGTCACGAGCCGGATCGTCGGACTGTCGCCCTGGGGCGCGAGTGACCGGCCCAATGGACTCGCGGCCTGCTGTTGTGCAGGCGCGAGCGGTCGATAGCGCAGCCACAGATCATGGCCGTCCTCGGCCCTTACAGGAGCGCCGGCCAGTGTGCCGATCAAGGCCGCAGCGAGGGCGAGCATCCGCACGGCCAAGGCTGGATTCGTCATCGTCTTCCTCCACTGACCCGTTGGCGGGTTCTCGCTGTTCAAACGCCCTTCGCCGTTGACAAGCGAAGGCGGCTGCATTCTGGTAGCGCTATCATTACACGAGCCTGGCGACAGACCAAGCCGTAGGGACGACGCACAGCGTCGCAGGGAGGAGACCGGTGGCGCCCTTGAAGATCCGCAGCGCGCGGGTGATCGTGACGTGTCCCGGGCGGAATTTCGTCACCCTGAAGATCGAGACCGAGGACGGGCTGACCGGCGTCGGCGACGCGACCCTGAACGGGCGCGAACTGTCGGTCGCCAGCTATCTGACCGACCACGTCGTGCCGCTGCTGATCGGTCGTGACGCCCACCGCATCGAGGATACCTGGCAGTACCTTTACAAGGGCGCCTACTGGCGGCGCGGTCCGGTCGGGATGTCGGCTATCGCGGCTGTGGACATGGCGCTGTGGGACATCAAGGCCAAGGCCGCGGGACTGCCATTGTATCAGTTGCTGGGCGGGGCGTGCCGCGACGACGTCCTGGTGTACGGCCATGCCAACGGCACAACTATCGACGAGACAGTGGCCGAGGCTCGGCGCTATCGCGACCTGGGCTACAAGGCCATCCGGTTGCAGTCGGGCGTGCCGGGTCTGGCCTCGACCTATGGCGTGTCCAAGACGTTCGGATTCTACGAGCCGGCCGATGCCGACCTGCCGACCGAGAACCTTTGGTCCACGGAGAAATACCTTCGCTCGGTCGAACCGCTGTTCAAGGCGGCGCGAGAGGAACTGGGCTGGGACGTGCATCTGCTGCACGACATCCATCACCGGCTGACGCCGATCGAGGCCGGGCGGCTGGGCAAGGATCTGGAGCCCTATCGCCCGTTCTGGCTGGAGGACGCCACCCCGGCCGAGGATCAGTCCGCCTTCCGCCTGATCCGCCAGCACACGACAACGCCGTTGGCCGTCGGCGAGATCTTCAACACCCTGTGGGACTGCAAACAGCTGATCGAGGAGCGGCTGATCGACTATATCCGCGCCACGGTCGTGCATGCGGGCGGGATCACGCACCTGAGGCGGATCGCGGCCCTGGCTGACATCTACGGGGTGCGCACCGGCTGTCACGGGGCGACCGACCTGTCGCCGGTCTCGATGGCGGCAGCCCTGCATTTCGACCTGTCGATTCCGAACTTCGGCATCCAGGAATACATGCGCCACACGACCGAGACCGACGCCGTCTTTCCCCATGCCTACAGTTTCGCGAACGGCGCCCTGCATCCCGGAAACGAGCCGGGCCTGGGCGTGGACATCGACGAAGATCTGGCGGCGAAGCACCCGTATTCGCGCGCCTATCTGCCGGTGAACCGGCTCGAAGACGGGACGATGCACGACTGGTGAGTTCGGCCGAGGCGCGCCGCCAGACGCGCGCCCGACCCCAAGAGGAAACCGGAAAGGGCGACCATGACGGACACGACACAAGACGGCCCGACGCAGGACGGACGGGGCGGGCGGATCGGTCGCTATCGCTGGGTCATCTGCGCCCTGCTGTTCTTCGCCATCACCATCAACTACGTCGATCGCCAGGTTCTGGGGGTTCTCAAGCCCGTGCTCGAGGCCGAGCTGGGCTGGAGCGAGATCGATTACGCCAACATCGTCTTCTGGTTTCAGGCCGCCTATGCGATCGGCCTTCTGACGTTCGGGCGGATCATGGACATCGTCGGCACCCGGTGGGGGCTGGCGGCGGCGGTGACGATCTGGAGCGTGGCGGCCATGCTGCATGCCGGCGCACGCAGCGTCATCCAGTTCTCGATCGTGCGCTTCGTCCTGGGCCTGGGCGAGGCTGGCGGCTTTCCCGCCTCGGTCAAGGCGGTGTCGGAGTGGTTTCCCAAGAAGGAACGCGCCCTGGCCACCGGCATCTTCAACGCCGGCTCCAATGTCGGAGCATTGCTGACGCCGATCCTCGTGCCGCTGATCGTCGTGACCCTGGGCTGGCGCTGGGCCTTCATCCTGACCGGGATCACCGGGTTTATCTGGCTGGCTGTCTGGCTGGTGGTCTATCGCCTGCCTCAAGACCAGCCACGGGTCGGCGCGGCCGAGCTGGCCCATATCGAGAGCGACCCGGTCGATCCGCCCGGCAAGGTCGGCTGGCGCGCCATCGCCTTCCGGCGTGAGACCTGGGCTTTCCTGCTGGGCAAATTCATCACCGATCCGGTGTGGTGGCTATTCCTGTTCTGGCTGCCGGACTTCTTTGTGAAGACCTACGACATGAACATCCTGACGTTCGGCCCGCCCCTGATCGCCATCTACCTGTTGGCCGATGTCGGCAGCGTGGGCGGCGGCTGGCTGTCGTCGCGCATGATCAAGCGCGGCTGGTCCGTGAACCGGGCGCGCAAGGCGACGATGCTGCTTTGCGCCTTGGCGGTGACGCCGATTTCGGTCGCCGTGTTTGCCGACAACCTGTTGGTGGCGGTGGCCATCATCGGCCTGGCGGCGGCGGCGCATCAGGGCTGGTCGGCGAACCTCTATACGATCGTGTCCGACGTCTATCCCCGGCGGGCGGTGGCGACCGTGGTCGGGTTCGGCGCCGCCGGCGGGGCCATCGGCGGCATGGTGATCTCGAAATTCGCCGGCTGGACGCTGCAGACGACCGGCAGCTATGTGCCGCTGTTGCTGTTTGCGGGCGGAGCCTATCTGGTGGCGCTTGGGGTGATCCACATTCTGACCCCCCGCTTGACCCCCGTGACCCTGGAGACCTGACCCATGACGGACGTCCCGGCGGATGCCGACCGAACCATTGGCAAGGACGACCGGCTGGTCATTCTGGCCTCGTCCGTGGGCACGGTGATCGAGTGGTACGACTTCTATCTGTACGGCTCGCTGGCCACGATCATCACGGCCCAGTTCTTTTCCGGGGTGAACGAGACGACAGGCTACATCTTCGCCCTGATGGCGTTCGCGGCCGGGTTCGCGGTCCGGCCGTTCGGGGCGATCGTGTTCGGGCGGCTGGGCGACCTGTGGGGACGCAAGAACACCTTTCTGGTGACGATGCTGCTGATGGGGCTGTCGACCTTTGTCGTTGGCCTGTTGCCCAACTATGCGGCCATCGGCATCGCGGCCCCGATCATCCTGGTGCTGATGCGGCTGTTGCAGGGTCTGGCCCTGGGCGGCGAGTACGGCGGCGCGGCCACCTATGTCGCCGAGCACGCTCCGCCCGGGAAACGCGGTCTCTATACGTCCTTCATCCAGATCACGGCGACGGCGGGGTTGATGATCAGCCTGGTGGTCATTCTGGGCACGCGATACGCCTTGGGCGAAGAGGCCTTCCTGGACTGGGGCTGGCGGATTCCGTTCCTGCTGTCGATCCTGATGCTGGGCGTCTCTCTGCTGATCCGGCTGAAGCTGGCCGAGAGTCCCGCCTTCGAGCGGATGAAGGCCGAGGGCAAGGCATCGATCACGCCGCTGAAGGACAGCTTCGGCAAATGGCCCAACCTGCGGCTGGTTCTGATCGCCCTGTTCGGCCTCGCCGCCGGTCAGGCGGTGGTGTGGTACACGGGCCAGTTCTACGCCCTGTTCTTCCTGGAGAAGACGCTGAAGGTCGACGGACCGCTGGCCAATCTGATGATTGCGGTGGCGTTGCTGCTGGCCACGCCGTTCTTCGTCTTCTGGGGTTGGCTGTCAGACAAGGTGGGGCGAAAGCCGATCATCCTGGGCGGCTGTCTGATCGCCGCCCTGACCTATTTCCCGCTGTTCCATGCGCTCACCGGGGCGGCCAACCCCCAACTGGCGGCGGCGACAGCGTCATCGCCCGTGGCGATCTACGCGGATCCGGCGGACTGTTCGTTCCAGTTCGATCCGATCGGCAAGACCACGTTCAGCACATCCTGCGACGTAGCCAAATCCTATCTGGCCAAGGCGGGCATCACCTATGACAACGTGGCTGCGCCCGCTGGAACGGTCGCGGAAGTCCGCATCGGCAATGAGGTCGTGTCCAGTTTCAGGGGCGAGGCGATGCCGGCCGCCGAATTCGGACCGGCGCGCACCTCATGGGAGGCGGGACTGGGCGCGGCCCTGACCACCGCCGGCTACCCCGCCAAGGCGGACAGCGCGCTGGTGAACAAGCCGCTGACCATCGCCATCCTGTTTGTGCTCGTCTTCTATGTGACCATGGTCTACGGGCCGATCGCGGCGGCGCTGGTGGAGATGTTCCCAACCAACATCCGCTACACCTCGATGTCGCTGCCCTATCATATCGGCAATGGCTGGTTCGGAGGCTTCCTGCCGACGACGGCCTTCGCCATCGTCGCGGCGACCGGCAACATCTACTACGGCCTCTGGTATCCGGTGGTCATCGCCGTGCTGACGGCGGTGGTCGGCGTGATGCTGGTGCGCGAGGGCAAGGACGTCGATATCCACCAGTGAGGCGGAAGGATCAGCGAACTGTCTCACCGAGCTTGCGACTGCCCGCGGCCTTCGCGTTCGGCGTTCACGGTGCGCCGTCCGAGTGACGCTGGATCAGGGTGAAGTCCATGACCTCGTTCACGGGCTGCACCGGCTTCCCCTCTGACTTGCGGCGAATCGACTCCAGCAACAGCAGCACCGCATGGCGCGACATCTCGGCCACCGGCTGGCGAATGGTGGTCAGTTCGGGCCAGACCGTGGTGGCCAGGGCCGTGTCGTCAAAGCCGCACACGGTCAGGTCGCGGGGCACGTCCAGCCCGCGCCGATGCGCCACGGCGATAGCGGCGGCGGCCATGTCGTCATTGCTGGCGAAGATGGCGGACGGCCGGGTCGACAGCTCCAGCAGGGCGTCGGCGGCGTCCAGACCCGAATGATAGGTGAAATAGCCCTGGACCACGAGCGACGGGTCCAGCGGCAGACCGGCGGCCGACAGGGCTGCAGCATAGCCGTCATAGCGCAACTGGCTCGCCGTCTGGTTGGGATGTCCGCGCACGAACCCGATCCGCGCGTGCCCGATGTCGATCAGGTGGCGTGTCATCGTCTCCGCCGCCCTGTGATCGTCGATGCGGATGGCCGAGGCGGAGGCGGGCGGGTGTCCGGTCGCCACGACGACGGTCGGAATGCCGGCGGCGGCCAGTCCAGCGACGATCGTGTGAGAATCGCACAGCGGCGGCGGCAGGATCACGCCGTCGACGCCGGACAGGACCATGTGATCGACGGCGGCCTGTTCACTGTCCTCGGCGTCGCATTTCTCGACGATCAACTGGATCGCGCTGCGGCTGCACTGATCCAGACTGCCCAGCAGGAACTCGCTCAGATAGGCCGCGCTGGGGTTCGAATATAGCAGGCCGATGCGGATCGATTGAGCGCTGGCCAGGCTGCGCGCGGCGGGATTGGGCGAGTAGCTAAGTTCGCGGATGGCTTCGGTCACCCGGCGGCGCGTGTCCTCGCGCACATTGGCCTCGCCGTTCACGACCCGTGACACGGTCATGGCCGACACCCCGGCATGTTTCGCGACGTCGACGATGGTCTGCCCGCCGCCGCGCCGTCGCGTTGTCCGTTGATCCAATCCGGCCTCCTGAAACCCGTCCTGCGTCAGCATAAACCCGGGAGTCGACGGGGACGAGTCCGGCCGTGATCGCGACACCTCCGCGAACGGACGAATCGCGCCTTGATTGGATTTAGCCGGTCAGCGCGCGGGGCAGTTTGAACGTCACCGTCTCCGGCTCGCCCGGATCGTCGGCCAGGGTGACGTCGAACCGCTGACGCAACGCCTCGACGACGGCCTGGACCAGCGGCTCGGGGGCCGAGGCGCCGGCGGTCACGCCGACGGTGGACACACCCTCCAGCCAGCCCCAGTCGATGTGCGAGGCATCGTCGATCAGCCGCGCGTCGGCGGCCCCGGCGCGCAGGGCGACTTCCACCAGCCGCACCGAGTTGGAAGAGTTCTTCGATCCCACCACCAGCACCAGGTCCGATCCGTCGGCCAGCTTTTTGACCGCATCCTGGCGATTGGTCGTGGCGTAGCAGATGTCTTCCTTGTGCGGGTCTGGCAGTTCCGGGAACCGCCCCTTGAGCACACGCAGAATCTCCGAGGTGTCGTCCAGCGACAGGGTCGTCTGGGTCGCATAGGCCAGCGGTTGTTCGCCGGGCCGCTGGAATGTCTCCGCGTCTTCTACCGTCTCGACCAGGCTGATTGCGCCATCGGGCAACTGACCCATCGTGCCGACCACCTCGGGATGGCCGGCGTGGCCGATCAGAATTATGTGGCGGCCGTTCGCGTGGTGCCGCTCCGCCTCGACATGGACCTTGGAAACCAGCGGGCAGGTGGCGTCCAGAAAAAGCAGTTCACGCGCTCGGGCGGTGGCGGGCACGGACTTGGGCACGCCGTGCGCCGAAAACACCACCGGCCGGTCGTCCGGGCATTCGTCCAGTTCCTTGACGAACACGGCCCCCAAAGCCTTCAGCCGGTCCACAACATGTTTGTTGTGCACGATCTCGTGGCGGACATAGACGGGCGCGCCGAATTTCGCGATCGCGCGCTCCACGATCTGGATGGCCCTGTCCACGCCGGCGCAGAAGCCGCGGGGGGTCGCCATCCGCACGGTCAGCGGCCGCAGCGCGACGGCGGGGGAGGGGGCCATGAGGTCCATGGTCGGAACCTAGTCGTTCCCGGCCTGCGTCGCCACTCCGGACGCCGTCAAAGGTTTGCGACGCCTCGCTTTAGCCGCTATCAGGCGGGAAGCCTGACGGTGATCGCGTCAGCGCCCCAGATTCCGGATTTTACACGTATGCGTCTTGCGACTGCCGCCCTTGCCGCCCTGGCGCTTCTCGCCTCGGCCGACGCCGCTTCCGCCCAGAGCAGCCAGGACCAGCGTTCCCAGCGCGGCCGCAGCCCGCAGGAGCAGCAGGAAGCCAACGGCGCCCGCAGCCGCGCCCCCCGCATCGCGCCCCTGCGCTCGGTCGCCAACGCCGGACCGTGTCCGTTCGTGAAGATCCTCTACGACGCCGCCCGTTATGTGGAGTTGGAGGACGGTCGCGCCGCGTCCGCCGCCGTCGGCTATACCGGGGAGATCGAGGGGGTGACGGCCGGCTGTTCGTACCTGTCCGACGAGCCGATCACCGTGCAACTGAACATCCTGTTCAACCTGGGTCGCGGACCGCAGGCGGCATCCGGCCAGCGCACCTATCGCTACTGGATCGCAGTGACAGAGCGGAACACAGCCGTGCTGGCCAAGGAATATTTCGACATGCCGGTCGATTTCGAGGGTCAGTCCGTCGCCACTGTGACCCAGGAACAGTCGGTGCTGATCCCGCGCGCCACTGCCGAGACCAGCGGCGGCAATTTCGAGGTTCTGGTCGGCTTCGACGTCACGCCCGAGATGGCCGAGTTCAACCGCACCGGCAGCCGCTTCCGCATCAACGCGGGGCAGGCGGCGAGCGCTCCCGACCAATGACCGATCTGAGGACCGACCTGGGCGAAGCGGTCGCGGCCGCCTTCGCCGCCGAAGGCGTGGACGCATCGCTGGCGCGCGTCACCACATCCGACCGGCCCGATCTGGCGGACTTCCAGTCCAACGGCGCGCTCGCCGCCGCCAAGGCGATGAAGGCCAATCCGCGCGAACTGGCCAGCCGCGTCGCCGAACGCCTGTCCGCCGACCCGCGCCTGACGACGGTCGAGGTCGCCGGACCCGGCTTCATCAACCTGAAGCTCTCCGACGCCGCCCTGGCCTTGCGCGCCCAGGCCGTGGCTGACGACGCCGCGATGGCGGGGGCCTCTCAGGTCGCAGAGCCGCGCCGGGTCGTGGTCGATTTCGCGGGCCCGAACGTGGCCAAGCCGATGCACGTCGGCCACCTGCGCTCGTCCATCATCGGCGAGAGCCTGAAGCGGCTGTTCCGCTTCCGGGGCGACACGGTCTGGGGCGACGCCCACTTCGGCGACTGGGGCTTCCAGATGGGTCTGCTGATCGTAGCCGTCGGCGACGAGGGCAAGGCGGACGGCTTCCTGTCCGAAGGCGAAGGCCCGTTCCCGGACCAAAGCCCGGTGACGCTGGACGATCTGGAGCGGCTCTATCCGCAGGCGGCGGCGAAGGCCAAGGAAGACGCCGACTATCGCGACCGCGCCCGCAAGGCCACGGCGGAACTCCAGTCCGGTCGCCCCGGCTACCGCGCCCTGTGGCGGCATTTCGTGGCGGTGTCGAAGACCGCGCTGGAACGCGAGTTCAGCGCCCTGGGCGTCACCTTCGATCTGTGGAACGGCGAAAGCGACGCCGATCCGCTGATTCCGGCCATGGTCGAGGACATCAAGGCGCGGGGTCTGGCCGAGTTCGATCAGGGGGCCTGGATCATCCGCGTGGCCGAAGAGGGCGAAAAACGCGAACTGCCGCCCTTGTTGCTGATCTCGTCCGAAGGCTCGGCCATGTACGGCACGACCGATCTGGCCACCATCCTGCAACGTCGCCGGGATCAGGATTTCGACCTGATTCTGTATTGCGTCGATCAGCGTCAGGCCGACCATTTCGAACAGGTGTTCCGCGCCGCCTGCAAGGTCGGCTACGCCACGCCGGGCCAACTGGAACACGCCGCCAACGGCACCATGAACGGCGCTGACGGCAAACCCTTCAAGACGCGTGCGGGCGGCGTCCTGAAACTGCACGACCTGATCACCCAGGCCCGCGAGAAGGCCCGCGAGCGGCTGAAAGAGGCCGAACTGGGCGCCGACCTGCCGGATGCCGAGTTCGAGGACATCGCCGCCAAGGTCGCCGTGGCCGCGCTGAAATTCGCCGAACTGTCGAACAGCCGCACCACCAGCTACGTCTTCGACCTGGACCGGTTCATGAGCTTCGAGGGCAAGACGGGGCCGTATCTCCTGTATCAGGTCGTCCGGATCAAATCCCTGCTGCGCCGGGCCGAGGCGCAAGGCATTCAGACCGGCCCCATCGTCATCGCCGAACCGGCCGAGCGCGACCTGGCCTTGACGCTGGACGCCTTCGATCAGGCCACGGCCGAGGCCTATGAAAAGCGCAGCCCCCATCTGGTGGCCGAACACGCCTATCGTCTGGCCCAGGCGTTCTCGAAATTCTATGCGGCCTGCCCGGTCCTGGCGGCGGGCGATCCGGCCACCGTCGCCTCGCGTCTGGCTCTTTCGCAGACGGCGCTGGACCAGCTGGAGACCGCCCTGCGCCTGCTGGGAATCGATTCGCCCGAGCGGATGTAGCGTCCGCGACACGGACTCCGGCGTTACCCGCTGGTTAACTGTTCCGCTTGGGGCAGTGACGAGGCCAGATATGGCGCGGTCCGGGAACAGGACGGGGGGGCAGACGCCGGCGGTGCGCCGCGACGGCTTTCATCTGCCCGTCTTCCGCAAACGCGCCCGGTTGTACGTCGACGGCTTCAACCTGCACCACGCCATTCTGGACCTGAACCGGCGCGAACTGCTGTGGCTGGATCTGCAGGCTCTGGGGCGGGCGCTGCTGCCGCCGTCGGAACGTCTGGCGGGCGTCACCTGGGTCAGCGCCCACCGGCCCCAACGCCGCGACCGGATGCAGGCGATGCTGGCCTATGAGGAAGCCCTGACAGCGCGTGACGTCCGTTGCCTGATGGGCCATTTCGTCGTCCATGGCGAGGACTGCCAGGCCTGCGGCCACCAGTGGATGAGCGCCACGGAAAAGCAGAGCGACGTCAATCTTGCGCTAGCCATCGCCGCCGACGCCGCCGCCGATCGCTTCGACACCGCCTATATCGTCACCACCGATGGCGACCACGCCGCCACGACCCGGTTCCTGCATGAGGGCTTTCCAGACAAGCGGGTGGTCAGCGTCGCCCCGCCGGGCCGTGGCCACAACCGTCAGCTTCTGGAATGGGCGCAGGCCCGCACCGAGATCGAGGTCGAGATGCTGGAGCGGTCGGCCCTGCCCGAACGTATCCTGACCCGATCCGGCTTCGTGGAACGCCCGGCGGGCTGGAGTATGAACGGCGCGCCTGCGCCACCCCCGGGACCGCCGCCGCCGACCCCCGATATCAAGCGCGGCCACCTGCGTCTGGTGGTGTCGAACTGATCGCGCTGGTAGCGAGGGACCATGACCGATCTTACCGCCTTCATCGCCGGCCTGCCCAAGGCCGAACTGCATCTGCATATCGAGGGCAGTCTCGAACCCGAACTGATGTTCGAACTGGCGCAGAGGAACGGCGTGTCGATTCCGTTCAACAGCGTCGAGGCCGTCCGCGCCGCCTATGATTTTTCCAACCTTCAGGACTTCCTCGACATCTATTACGCAGGCGCCAACGTCCTGCAGACGCGTCAGGATTTTGAGGATCTGGCCTTCGCCTATTTTCAGCGCGCGGCGGCGGACAATGTCCGGCACGCGGAAATCTTCTTCGACCCCCAGACCCACACCGACCGGGGCGTCGACTTCGGCGTCGTAGTCGAGGGGCTGATCGCGGGGATGGATCGGGCGAAGACCGAACTGGGCGTGACCTCCGGCCTGATCCTGAGCTTCCTGCGCCACCTGACCGAAGAGGAGGCGTTCGCGACCCTGGAGATGGCCAAGCCGTACCTGCATCACTTCATCGGGGTGGGGCTGGATTCATCGGAGGTGGGGCATCCGCCGTCGAAATTCGTCCGGGTCTTCGCCGCCGCGCGTGAGTTGGGCCTGAAATTGTGCGCCCATGCCGGGGAGGAGGGGCCGCCCGCCTATGTGCACGAGGCGCTGGACCTGCTGCATATCGACCGGATGGACCATGGCAACCGCTCGATGGAGGATGAGAGCCTGATCGTCCGTCTTGCGGCCGAGCAGATGACCCTGACCGTCTGTCCGCTGTCGAACCTGAAGCTCTGCGTCGTCGATGACCTGAAGGACCACCCGGTTCCCGAGATGCTGCGCCGGGGTCTGCACGTGACCCTGAACTCCGACGATCCGGCCTATTTCGGCGGCTATGTGAACGCCAACTACAGCCGGCTGGCCGAGGCCGTCGGCCTGACGCGGGAGCAGATCATCCAGATGGCCAGGAACAGCTTCGATGGCTCGTTCCTGACCGACGCCGAGAAGCGCAAACATCTGGCGGAGATCGACGCTTACTTCGGCTGACGCGTGGTCCACCCGGAGCGCGGACCTCCAGGTCCGCTCTCCAGCGGTCGATAAAGAGCGGACCTGGAGGTCCGCAGACCTTCGTCTGTCCGTGCGGAGACAACACCGTGACCCGGATCGAAATCAGGTCACTACCTCAGCAAGCCCACGCTTGACTCGAGGCCGGTTCCGGGGCCTAGGTCGGGGGCTCTCGCGGGAGAGATCGGGCCGGTGATTCCGGACCCGAGGCCGAAGGCGCAACCGCCCCGGAAACGCTCAGGCAAACGGACCGCGAGGACATTCGGACGCTGGAAAGTCGGTCCCCGGACCGCGCCGACGGAGCAAGGCCGCCTCACTCGTCGTTAGGGATGGGTCGGCCGGAATCTCTCAGGCTTCCCAGACAGCGGGGGCGCGAGGACGGCGGAGCTTTCCGCTTCAACACGCGACCCTGAAAGTCTGAACCGCATGACCGATGAAACGCTGAAGACCGCCCCCCTTAAGACCACCGTCCTGAACGCCGCGCACCGCGCATTGGGCGCCCGCATGGTCGGCTTCGGCGGCTATGACATGCCGGTGCAGTACGAGGGCGTGCTGGCCGAGCATCGCTGGACCCGCGAGCACGCGGGTCTGTTCGACGTGTCGCATATGGGTCAGTGCAAATTCACCGGTCCCGACGCCATCGCCCAGTTCCAGCGCTTCGTGCCGGGCGACTATCAGGCGCTGAAGGGCGGTCGCCAGAAATACAGCCTGCTGCTGAACGAACAAGGCGGCATCATCGACGACCTGATGGCCGGAAAGCCTGACCACGACGGCCTGTATGTGGTCGTCAACGCCGGCAACAAGGACGAGGATTTCGCCTTCTGGCGTGCCAACCTGTCGGGCGACGTCAAACTGACCATTCTGGACGACCGCGCCCTGATCGCCGTTCAAGGACCGGAAGCTGCCGCTGTCATGGCCGCCCATGAGCCCGTACTGGCCGATTTCGGTTTCATGGATTGCGCCCGCCTGATGCTGTTTGGCGTCGACTGCTACGTCTCGCGCTCGGGTTATACGGGCGAGGACGGCTACGAGCTTTCGGTCCCGGCGGCGGACGCCGAGCGGGTGTGGAACACGATCCTGCAGGATGCTCGCGTCAAGCCGATCGGGCTGGGCGCGCGCGACAGCCTGCGTCTGGAGGCCGGTCTGCCGCTGCACGGCCACGACATCGATCCGGCCACGTCGCCGGTCGAAGGGGCGCTGACCTTCGCCTTTTCGAAGTCGCGCAAGGAAGCCGCGGATTTCAACGGCGCCGACCGCATCCTGAAGGAACTGGCCGACGGTCCGTCGCGCGTCCGCATCGGCCTGAGCGTCAAGGAAGGCGCCCCGGCTCGTGAAGGCGCCGAGATCGCCGACATGGACGGAAACGTCATCGGCAAGGTGACCTCGGGCGGCCCGTCGCCGACCCTTGGTCGCAACATCGCCATGGGATACGTGCCACCGGCCTTTGCGGCCCTCGGAACCGATCTGAAGGTCATCGTGCGCGGCAAGGCCGCAGCCGCCGAGGTGATCGACATGCCCTTCGTCGCCCAACGCTATTACCGCAAACCCAAAGCCTAGAGAGACCGCCATGCATTTCACCAAGGATCACGAATGGGTTCGGCTGGACGGCGACGTCGCCACGGTCGGCATTTCGAAACACGCCGCCGACCAGCTGGGCGACGTGGTGTTCGTCGAGACCCCGGAAGCCGGCAAGACCGTCGGCAAGGGCGACAGCTTCGCCGTCGTCGAGAGCGTGAAGGCGGCGTCGGACGTCTACGCCCCCGTTTCGGGTGAGGTGATCGAGGGCAACGCCGTGCTGGCGACCGCCCCCGAGACCGTCAACGCCGACGCCGAAGGCGAGGGCTGGTTTGCCAGGATCAAGGTGTCGGACGCTTCGCAGATCGACGGCCTGATGGACCGGGCTGCGTACGACGCCTTCCTCGCCTCGCTTTAATTCTCTTTGAGGAGCCGACCGATGGTCGGCTGCTTTCGCTAGGACCTCCCCGCCGATGCGCTACCTGCCCCTGACCCCCGATGACCGGACGGCGATGCTCGCCGCGATCGGCGCGAAATCCATCGACGACCTGTTCGTGGACGTGCCTGAGCCGGCGCGGCGCGACGGCTTTGTCGACCTGCCGCCCGTCATGGGCGAGCTGGAGGTCGATCGCGCCCTGTCGATGATGGCGGCGAGGAATGTCGCGGCCGGATCGCGGCCCTTCTTCTGCGGGGCGGGGGCCTATCGCCACCATGTCCCGGCGACCGTGGACCACGTCATCCAGCGCTCCGAGTTCCTGACCAGCTATACCCCGTATCAGCCGGAAATCGCGCAAGGCACGCTGCAATACCTGTACGAATTCCAGACCCAGGTCGCGAACCTGACCGGGATGCCGGTGGCCAATGCCAGCCTGTATGACGGCTCGACCGCGATGGCCGAGGGCGTGCTGATGGCGACGCGGGTGACGCGCCGGAACAAGGCGGTCATCTCGGGCGGGGTCCACCCCCACTATACCCGGGCGACCGAGACCGTGGTGCACGCCGTCGGCGTGGAGACCCAGGCCCTGGCTGCCGCCGTCGACGCCGAGGTCGCCGTCATCGACGCCATCGGCCCCGACACGGCCTGCGTCGTCGTCCAGACCCCGAACGTGTTCGGCACCGCGACCGACGTGACCAGGATCGCCGAGGCCGCCCACGCCGCCGGCGCCCTGCTGATCGTCGTGGTCACCGAGGCCGTGTCGATGGGGCTGCTGAAATCTCCGGGCGAGATGGGGGCCGACATCGTTGCGGCAGAGGGCCAGTCGATCGGTAATGCCCTGAACTATGGCGGGCCCTATGTGGGTCTGTTCGCCTGCCGTGAAAAACTGATCCGCCAGATGCCCGGGCGCCTGTGCGGCGAGACCGTCGATGCCGATGGCGAACGCGGTTTCGTCCTGACCCTGTCGACGCGCGAACAGCATATCCGCCGCGACAAGGCGACCTCGAACATCTGCACCAACTCCGGCCTCTGCACCCTGGCCTTCACGATCCACATGAGTTTGCTGGGCGAGACGGGGTTGCGCAGACTGGCCCTGCTGAACCATGAGAAGGCGCTTGCGACACGCGATGCTCTGGCCGCCGTGCCAGGCGTCGAGATCCTGACCGACCGGTTCTTCAACGAGTTCGCCGTGCGCCTGCCCAAACCGGCGGCCGAGGTGGTGGACCTGCTGGCCAACCATCATGTCCTCGCCGGGGTCCCCTACAGCCGCCTGGCCCCCGACGCGGGGATGGACGACGTGCTGCTGGTCGCCGCGACCGAGACGACGATGGATGCCGACATCCAGATCCTGGCCAAGAGCCTGACCAAAATCCTGGCTGGAGCGTAACGATGAGCACCATGAACACCGTTGGCCGCCCGACGACCCCGAACGCCGTGACGTCAAAGCCTGCGACCCTGACCGGCGCGCGCGGCCTGCTGCAGGACGAGCTGCTGATCTTCGAGAGCGACGGCTGGGGCAAGACCGGCGTCGATCTGGCTGAGCCCAAGACCGACGGTTCTGACCTGGGAGACCTGGTGCGTCGCGATCCCATCGGCCTGCCCGGTCTGTCGGAGCCCGAGACCATGCGCCACTATGTGCGTCTGTCGCAGAAGAACCACGCCATCGACCTGGCCCTGTATCCGCTCGGCTCGTGCACGATGAAGCACAACCCGCGTCTGAACGAGAAGATGGCGCGTCTGCCGGGTTTCTCCGACATCCACCCGTTGCAGCCGGTCTCGACCGTGCAGGGCGCGCTGGAGCTGATGGACACCCTCGCCCACTGGCTGAAGACCCTGACCGGAATGCCTGCGGTGGCCATGTCGCCCAAGGCCGGAGCCCACGGCGAACTTTGCGGCCTGATGGCCATCCGTGCCGCGCATGAGGCGTCCGGCGAACACGCCGCCCGCCGCAAGGTGCTGGTGCCCACGTCCGCCCACGGCACCAACCCCGCCACCGCCGCCTTCGTCGGCTATTCGGTGGTCGAGGTGGCCCAGACCGAGGACGGCCGCGTGGACGTGGCCGATCTGGCCGTCAAGCTGGGTCCTGACGTGGCCGCCATCATGGTGACCAACCCCAACACCTGCGGCCTGTTCGAGCGCGACATTATCGAGATCGCCCGGCTGACGCATGAGGCGGGGGCCTATTTCTATTGCGACGGCGCCAACTTCAACGCCATCGTCGGCCGGGTCCGTCCCGGCGACCTGGGCGTCGACGCCATGCACATCAACCTGCACAAGACTTTCTCGACGCCCCACGGCGGCGGCGGTCCGGGCGCGGGTCCGGTGGTGTTGTCCGAAGCCCTGGCCCCCTTCGCCCCGGCGCCCTGGGTCGTCCACGGCGACAACGGCTATGACCTGATCGAACGTGAAGAGGGCGAAGCCGCCCAGGCGTTCGGCCGCATGTGCGCCTTCAACGGCCAGATGGGCATGTTCGTCCGCGCCCTCAGCTACATGATGAGCCACGGCTCCGACGGCCTGCGTCAGGTCGCCGAGGACGCCGTTCTGAACGCCAACTACATCAAGGCCCGCCTGTCGGACGTGATGTCGGCCGCCTTCCCCGACGGCCCCTGCATGCACGAGGCCCTGTTCGACGACGAATGGCTCAAGGGCACCGACATCACCACGCTCGATTTCGCCAAGGCGATGATCGACGAGGGCTTCCACCCGATGACCATGTATTTCCCGCTGGTCGTCCACGGGGCCATGCTGATCGAGCCGACGGAGACCGAATCCAAGGCCGAGCTGGACCGGTTCATCCACGCGCTGCGCCTGCTGGCCCAGGCCGCCAAGGCCGGCGACGTCGAACGGTTCAAGGGCGCCCCTTTCCATGCGCCGCTGCGGCGTCTGGACGAGACCCGTGCCGCCCGTTCGCCCAAGCTCCGCTGGAGCGCGCCGGAAGGCACGAACATCGCGGCGGAGTAGTCTGACCTTGTGAACCTGTGAGGCCATTCCGACTTGTTCGGCATGGCCTCTTTCATGACTGACGATATCCCTGACCTGACCGGCAAACTGGCGGTGGTCACGGGCTCCAACAGCGGCACCGGTTTCCAGACCGCGCTGGAGATGGCGCGGAAGGGCGCGGAGGTCGTGATGGCCGTTCGCAGCGCCGCCAGGGCGGGGGACGCGATCCGGCGCATATGCCGCGATGTTCCCACTGCGAACGTGCGGTTCGAAGCGCTGGATCTGGCGGACCAGGCATCGGTGGCGGCGTTTGCCGATCGGCTGCTGGCCGAAGGCCGCCCGATCGACATTCTGGTCAACAACGCCGGCGTCATGGCTCTGCCGACGCGTGAAGTGACGGTGGATGGGTTCGAAGTGCAATTGGCGACCAACTATCTCGGCCATTTCGCCCTGACGGCGCGATTGCTGCCGCTGCTGAAAGCGGGGCAGGCGAGAGTGGTGCAGTTATCCTCGATCGCCCATCGCCAGGGCCGTATCGCATTCGACGACCTGAACCATCAGGACGACTACAAGGCCTGGCCGGTCTATGCGCAGTCGAAGTTGGCGATGCTGATGTTCGGGCTGGAACTGGATCGTCGCAGCCGGGCGGAGGGCTGGGGCCTGACCAGCGTGGCGGCGCATCCCGGCTATGCGCGCACCGGCCTGATCAGCAACGGGCCGTTGGGCAAGCGTCCGGGCATGCGGATTGCGATGCGACTGATCTACCGGCCGTTCATCGAACCCCTGATCAGCAACTCGGCGGCGGGCGGTGCGCTGCCGATCCTGATGGCGGCGACGGCGCCGAACGTCGAGGGCGGAGCCTATGTCGGGGTTTCGCGCTTGCGAGAAATGACGGGGCCGCCTGGGCCGGCGAAGGCCGAACCGGCGGCGCTGGACGAGGGTGCCGCAGCCAGGTTGTGGGCGTCGACAGAGGCGATGCTGAACGTGTCATTCGCCTGACTTTTCGCACCTGCGAAGCACAGGGTTGTGATTATGGCTGAATAGCGTCCTGACCTCACAGGCGTAGAGTCCTCCTCGCGTTATCGAGACGAAGACAAGCGTTGGGAGGCGCTATCGTTATGATGTCACGCGTACAAAAAGGGCTGATCGCAGGATTCTTCGCCACGGTCGCCGTTTCAATACTGGAAGCCGTCAATGTGTTTGCTGGACCGTGGGTGGAGCCGTTTCCGCTGTTCGTCGCCGGCCTGATCGGAATGCCGGGAAATCTGGTCGTGGGGTGGATCGCCCACTTCATCGCCGGGACCGTGATCCTGGGGTCGTTGTTCGGAATCCTGTGTCCCCGGATGCCCGGTCAGACGCCGGAGACGAAGGGGATCATCTTCGCCGTCGGCGCCTGGGCGGTGCTGATGGTGTCGGTCTTCCTGTTCGGCGATCCGAGGATGTTCCAGGGATCGGGCGGGTTCGGCATGGTCGCCTGGATGCTGGCCACACACGCCGTGTTCGGCATCGTGCTGGGCAATGTCTACGCCCGGCTGGTGTCGCGCGAGAAGCGGGCCGCGCGCGAAATGGCGAACGTCGCCACGGCGCACTGATCCGAAGACCCGTCAGCCGGACGGCGGCCGCCTAGTTCAGGCGGCTGCCGATCTGGCCGATGGCGGCGTCCAGCAGCGGGTCGGTCTTGGCCCCGGCGATCCGGGCCGCCAGAATGGTTTCTGCGGCCTGGGCGGCCACTTCGGCGGCGGCGGCCTTCACTTCGGCTGAGGCCTGGGCCTCGGCCGAGGCGATGCGGCTTTCGGCCAGGGCCTGACGACGGGCCAGTGTTTCCTCGAGCCGGGTCCTGGCCTCGGCCTCCATGATGCGGGCGTCGGCTTCGGCGGCGGCCAGCATATCCTTGGCCTGGGCTTCGGCGGCGGCCTTTTCCTGACGGATCTGGGCCAGCAGGGCCTCGGCCTCGGCGCGCAGACGCTGGGCCTCGTCGAGTTCGGTCTGGATCTTCGACGCCTTGGCGTCCAGGGCGCCGCCGACGAGCTTGGGCACGCCGACGAACAGGCAGATGCCGATGAAGATCAGCAGGCCGATGCCGACCCACAGTTCGGGTTCGGCCAGATCATAGAAATGGGCGGTCAGGAAGGCGGGCATGGCTCAGGCGGCTCCCTTGACGGCGGCGTTGGTTTCGGCGGCCGAAGGGGCCTTGCCGGTCAGATGTTCGACGATGGCCGAGGCGGTGTCGGACGCGATGGTCGAGACGTTCTTCATGGCGGCGTCGCGCGTCTTGCCGATGGCGGTCTCGGCCTCGGCGATGCGGGCGTTGACGACGGATTCTTCTTCGGCGGCGCGACGGTTGGCTTCGTCGGTGACGCGGGTCTTGGCGGCGACGGAGGCGGCGCGGGCTTCGGCGCGGGCCTTGTCGACGTCGGCCTTGGCGGCTTCGGCCTGACCGGCGGCCTCGGCCTGGACCTGACGGGCGGTCGAGACGGCGGTCGCGATGGTCGTCTCACGCTCGTCGAACACACGACGCATGCGCGGCGCGAAGACCTTGGCGATCAGCCAGTAGAGGATGGCGAACAGGAAGATCAGATAGACGATCTGTCCGAACCAGTGCTGGAACTCGAACTGCGGCAGGCCGCCGCCTTCGCCGTGCGCGGCCTCGGTCGAGGCGTGCGTCGTGTCCACGGTGCCGACCTGGGCCGAATGGGCCGAGTCAGGCGCGACGGGGACGAGTTCGGGAGTTTGTACAGCCATGGTCCGTCTGTCTGGAATTCTGAGGCGAAAAGGCGCGGCGGCCGGATCCCCGGCGCCGCGCCTGATCGGATGCGGCGCTTAGGCCGAGTAGAGCAGGATGCCCAGAACGAAGGACAGGATGCCCAGGGCCTCGGCCAGGGCGGCGCCCACGAACAGGTTGCCGATTTGCGAGCCGGCGGCCGACGGGTTGCGCAGGGCGCCCGTCAGGAACGAGCCGAAGATGTTGCCGACGCCGATGCCGGCGCCGATCATGCCGGTCATTGCGAGGCCG
>JAHJOK010000032.1 GCA_018820205.1 Alphaproteobacteria bacterium | reverse complement strand
GTGACGACCGCGTCGCCGCGTCGCCTGTCCTTCCTCGACCGCTGGCTGACGCTGTGGATCTTCGTGGCCATGGGTCTCGGCGTGGCTCTGGGGACGCTGGCTCCGGGCCTGCCCACCTGGATCGATAGCCTCTCGATCGGCACGACCAACATCCCGATCGCCATCGGTCTGATCCTGATGATGTACCCGCCGCTGGCCAAGGTCCGGTACGAGGAGCTGCCGCGCGTCTTCGCCGACAAGCGGGTGCTGGCCCTGTCCCTGTTCCAGAACTGGGTGCTGGGCCCGGTGCTGATGTTCGCCCTGGCGGTGATCTTTCTGCGCGATCAGCCGGAATATATGACCGGCGTCATCCTGATCGGGCTGGCGCGCTGCATCGCCATGGTGCTGGTCTGGAACCAGCTGGCGCGGGGCGACAACCAGTATGTCGCCGGGCTCGTCGCCTTCAACTCGATCTTCCAGATCCTGTTCTTCAGCCTCTACGCCTGGATGTTCCTCACGGTCCTACCGCCCCTGTTCGGCCTGCAGGGCAGCGTGGTGGACGTCAGCGTCTGGACCATCGCCGGCGCGGTGCTCGTCTACCTCGGTCTTCCCTTCCTGGCCGGCTTCCTGACCCGTCGCAGCCTGATCGCCCGCCGTGGCGCCGACTGGTACGAGCGGCGCTTCCTGCCGCGCATCGGACCGATCACCCTGATCGCCCTGCTCTTCACCATCGTGGTCATGTTCAGCCTCAAGGGCGGGGAGGTGGTGGCCCTGCCGCTGGACGCCCTGCGCATCGTCATTCCGCTGACGATCTACTTCCTCGTCATGTTCGTCGTCAGCTTCCTCATGGGCAAGCTGATCGAGGCTGACTATCCGCGCACCACCGCCCTGGCCTTCACCGCGGCTTCGAACAATTTCGAGCTGGCCATCGCGGTGGCGATCGCGGCGTTCGGTCTGACCTCGCCGGTCGCCTTCGCGGCGGTCATCGGCCCCCTGGTCGAGGTGCCGGTGCTGATCCTGCTGGTGTCGGTCGCCCTGTGGTTGGGCCGGCGCTTGTTCCCGGACACAGCGCCGCCGGCGGGGGCCGGCTGATGGTCGTGCTGCATCTGGTGGACGCGAATGACTCCGGCCTGATCGCCGCCCTGGGCGGCGAGGACCTGCCGGAGCCCGGCGCCGGCCGATATTTCAGCGCCCGCGACTACGGCGGCCGCGCCGGCTACGTCGGGCTGGAAGGGGAGGGGCGCAATCTGTTGCTGCGCTCGCTGGTGGTTTCCGCCGACCGGAAGGGGCAGGGGTTCGGGAGCCGCATCCTGACCGCCATCGAGGCCGTTGCGCGAGATCTTGGCGGGGAGCGGCTTCATCTGCTCACCACGACGGCCGAGCCCTTCTTCACCCGACGCGGCTTTGTGGCCGCCGACCGGGCGACCGCGCCCGCTGCGATCCGGCAGACCCGCGAGTTCGCGGACGTTTGCCCGGCGTCGGCCGCCTATCTGACCAAGGACCTCTGATGACCTTCGCCCGCCTGCGTTCGCTGCCGGATCCGGATCACCTGCCGGCTCTGGACGCGGCCTATCTGTCCGCCGAGCCCGCCCGTGGACTGGGCCCGACCGACCCGGCGCCGCGTATCCTTCTCTTGTACGGATCGCTGCGCGAGCGGTCCTATTCGCGGCTCTGCGTCGAGGAAGCGGCCCGCCTGCTGCAGCGAATGGGATGCGCGACCCGCATCTTCGACCCCTCCGACCTCCCGCTGCCGGGCGCGCCCGGCGACGACGACCACCCGGCGGTGCGCGAGTTGCGCGAGCACGCCTTCTGGTCGGAGGGCATGGTCTGGTGCAGTCCGGAACGGCACGGCCAGGTCTCCGGCGTGATGAAACTGCAGATCGATCACCTGCCGTTGAGCCTCGGCGGCATGCGCCCGACCCAGGGCCGGACGCTCGCCGTCATGCAGGTGTCGGGCGGGTCCCAGAGCTTCAACGCCGTCAACACTCTGCGACTGCTCGGGCGCTGGATGCGGATGATCACCATCCCCAACCAGTCGAGCGTGGCCAAGGCCTTCCAGGAGTTCGACGAGGCCGGCCGGATGAAGCCCTCGGCCTACTATGAGCGGATCGTCGACGTGATGGAGGAACTGGTGCGCTTCACCGTCCTGACCCGGCCCCATGCCGCCCAGCTCGTCGATCGCTATTCCGAGCGTAAGGCGACCGGGATTCCGGTCGGCGCCGCCCCAGATCTCTCCGCCATCGCCATCGCCCGTCAGGCCTGACGTCGCCGTGAGCACGACGAACAACCCGCGCCTCGCGTCGGCTCAGGGGCTTTTCCGGCTGGCTAAGGACGCTGACCCGGCGCCTCGGCGGCGGCGCCTTGAGGCGTCGCGAGGTTTGCGAAGGTCGTAACTCGCCACTTCTGGCGAAATAAGCAGGTTTTCGGCGGTAACTCGCCAAAACTGGCGAATTGCATCATCCCTGTCGAGACGCGCCCGCTCGGGTGGAGCCGCCCGACGTGGTGGCTCCGCCGACGCGATGTGGAGCCGCCTATCCTCGATCGACCAGGGAGTAGCTCGTGCTGCGTCCGCCGCCGTCATCCTTCACAAGGACGCCACGGTCCACCAGATCGTTGATGTCGCGCAAGGCCGTGTCGGGCGAGGACTTCGTCAGCACGGCCCATTTGGTCGAGGTGAGCTTGCCTTCGAAGCCGTCGAGCAGCCGGTTGATGACCGTGCTCTGGCGCTCGCTCAACGTCTGACCTGCGAGCGCCTCCCAGAAGCGCGCCTTGCGCATCACATGGGTCAGGGTGG
>JAHJOK010000031.1 GCA_018820205.1 Alphaproteobacteria bacterium | reverse complement strand
GGGGGCCCTGTGATCTGTCAGCCTGTCGGCCGCCAGTCGGGGCTGGATCAGCCCGCCGACTTTTCGTCGATGAACTTGACCGCATCGCCGACCGTCTGGATGTGCTCGGCGGCGTCATCCGGGATCTCGATGTCGAACTCTTCTTCGAAGGCCATCACCAGCTCGACGTTGTCGAGCGAGTCGGCGCCCAGGTCGTCGATGAAGCTGGCCTTTTCCGTGACCTTGTCCGGATCGGCGTCCAGGTGGTCGATGACGATCTTGCGAACGCGCTCGAGGGTGTCGGACATGAGTGTCTCTCTGCCTGTTTAAAATCGCCGTAGAGGCGGGGGTAGCTTCAGAAATCGCCGTCTCACGGCAGCGACGACGATGCAAGCCCGAAAGCCTGAACCGCCGATGCGTTCCTGCCCTTTAGCACAGGCTTTCGGGCGGGAAATAGTCTGTTGCGTGTCGTGATGACGATCAGATCATCGCCATGCCGCCGTTCACATGCAGGGTCTGGCCCGTCACATAGGCGGCTTCGTCAGACGACAGATAGACGGCGGCGGCCGCGATCTCGTCGCCCGTGCCCAGCCGGCCCGCCGGAATCCGGCCCAGAATGGTCTCGCGTTGCTGGTCGTTCAGCACGTCGGTCATGGGCGAGGCGATGAAGCCCGGCGCGATGCAATTGACCGTGATCCCGCGCGATCCGACCTCCTGCGCCAGCGACTTGGAAAAGCCGATCATCCCGGCCTTCGACGCCGAATAGTTGGTCTGGCCCGGATTGCCGGTGACGCCGACGACCGAGGTCACGCCGATGATCCGGCCCGACCGGCGCTTCATCATCCCCTTCACCGCGGCGCGGGTCAGGCGGAAATAGCTCTCCAGATTGATCTGGATGACCGACTGGAAATCTTCGTCCTTCATCCGCATCAGGAGGCCGTCCTTGGTGATGCCGGCGTTGGCCACCAGGATGTCCAGGGCTGAGCCCGCCGCCGTCTCGGCCGCGTTCACCAGATTGTCGACCGAGTCGGGGTCCGACAGGTTCGCCGTCGCGAAATGCGCCCGCTCGCCCAGTTCCTTGGCCAGATCCGCCAGCACCGCCTCGCGTGTGCCCGACAGCACCACGGTCGCGCCCTGGGCGTGCAGCGCCCGCGCCACCGCGCCGCCGATCCCGCCCGTCGCGCCGGTCACCAGCGCGGTCTTGCCTGCAAGATTGAACATTTATGTCTCTCCGAAGTGGCGAGTGATTAGTGGCGAGTGACGAGGAAAAGCAAAGTGGGGCGGCGATAGTCTCGCCACTCGTCACTCGCCACTCGTCACTCCCCTCGCAAAGGCTTCCAGCTCTTCCGGCGTGTTCAGAGGCAGACTCTCGGCGTCAGGCGCGATCCGCTTGGCCATGCCGATCAGCACCTTGCCGGAACCGACCTCCACGAAGCGGGTCACACCCCCTTCGCTCGCCATCCACTCCATGCTCTCGCGCCAGCGCACCCGGCCGGTCACCTGCTCGACCAACAGCCGGCGGATGACTTCAGGATCGCTCTCCGGCCGCGCCAGCACATTGGCCACCACGGGAACCGCCGGCGCCAGAATGGTCGCCGAGGCCAGGGCCGTCGCCATCTCGTCCGCCGCCGGCTGCATCAGCGGGCAGTGGAAGGGCGCCGAGACGTTCAGCGGAATCGCCCGCGCCCCCAGTTCCTTGGCCTTTTCGATGGCCCGGTCCACAGCCGCCTTCTCGCCCGAGATGACGATGTTGCCGGCGTTGTTGTCATTGGCGACCACGCAGACGCCGACTTCAGCGCCGGCCGCCGCTGCGGCCTCGGCCAGGACCAGATCGGTCTTGGGGCCGATCAGCGAGGCCATCGCCCCCTGCCCGACCGGAACCGCCCGCTGCATGGCCTGCCCGCGCAGTTTCAGCAGCCGCGCCGTATCCGACAGCGAGATCGCCCCGGCCGCCGCCAGGGCCGAATATTCGCCCAGAGAGTGACCGGCCATATAGGCCGCCTTGGCCACGTCGAAATCAAACTCGACCTTCAGCGCCCGGATGACCGCGACCGACACCGCCATCAGGGCCGGCTGGGCGTTCTCGGTCAGGGTCAGCTGATCCTCGGGGCCTTCGCGCATCAGCACCGACAGCTTCTGGCCCAGGGCCTCGTCCACCTCGGCGAAGACGTCGCGGGCGGAGGCGAAGGCGTCGGCCAGTTGCGCGCCCATGCCGACGGCCTGGCTGCCCTGTCCTGGAAACAGAAGTGCGAGGGTCATCGACCGCTCCCTGAATCGTTGATCAAGAGCGCGGACCCCTAAGGCCAGACTTCCGTCAGGGCAAGTCGGCGCCTATTCGGCCCGCCGCGCTCTGACCTTGATCCGGACGTCGACCATCTTGGAGACCCAGTCGCCGGTCGCGTCGGATTCCAGGCCCAGGTTCAACGCGGTCCGGTCCAGTTGCAGCCGCCCCTCCACCGTCGCGACGCCGCCGGTCTCACGATAGGTGAAGGGCAGGACAACCCGCAGACTGGTCGTCTTGATCCGCAAGCGGCCCGTCGCCTGGTATCGATCCCCGCCGAGCGACCGGAAGCCCGTCGTCTCGAACCGGGCGGTCGGATATTGGCCGACGTCGAACCATTCAGCCCCCTGGATCGAAGCCTCCTGCGTCGAGTCCCCTGTCCGCGCCGAGCCGGTCTGGACGGTGATCACCGCCTTCGACCCCGCCAGATCGGCAGGGTCGAACCGGATCTGGCCGCTCCAGCGTTCGAACCGGCCGTTGAAGGCGGCGCCCGACTGGCTCCCGGCGAAGGCGATCTCGGAGGCCTCGCGGTCTATGGTCCAGTCGACGGCCTTTTGCGACGCCTCCGCCGCCGCAGCCGGTTCGGCGGTTTCGGCCTCGGCCGCCTGGACGTCCGTCGGTTCGGCCCGGATATCGGGCTCGGGCGCCGGAACGGGCGCGATTTCAGGTCGGGGCGTCGGTTCAGTCCTGAGGGCAGGCTGCGCGGCTATCGCCCCGGCCGTCGCCACGACGAGGATCAGGGCCAGGCCGAGACCACGTTCCGCCCAGGCCGCGCGCGCGTCCGGCTCCACGCCTTCCTCGGAATCCTCTCCGCCCGGCCTCAGACCTGGAACCATGCGCGCCAGGACGCCGTCGCGGTCGAGGAACTGGTGTTTCAGCGCCGCCCCGACGTGCAGGATCACCAGGACGACCGCGCCCCAGGCCATGGCGGCGTGCGCGCCCATGGCCGAAAAGGCCATTGCCCGCCGCGCCTCCGTCGCCAGTCCGGCCACCCCCGGCAGGTGCGGGACGGGAAACAGGCCGAACCAGCGGGTCGCCACCTCCAGCGCCCGGTCCTGCGACACAGCCCAGCCGGCCGAGACATACAGCCACCCCGTCAGCGGCAGACCCAGCATCAGGGCGTAGAAGGCCGCATGGGTCGCATGGGCGGCGAAGACCTCCCATCGCTTCATCGCCGCAGGCTGGGCCGGCGGCCGATGCGTCAGTCGCCAGACGATCCGCACCAGGGTCAGGGCCAGAATCAGAAAGCCGATCGACTTGTGGAGCTGGAACACGCGGTAGGCTGCGGCCTGGCTCCCCGGCTGTTCGATAGCGGCGGTCATCCACCAACCCATCGGGATCATGGACAGGATGCAGAGCGCGATCGCCCAGTGTAGGGCGACGGCGACGGCTGAATAGCGGCGGGCGGCCATCGGGCTCTCCGGATTAGGACGCAAGCAGCCCCCGCCGCCTCGGTCATCGCCGTGCGAGGAAGCAAAACAGCCGTCTACACCCGCAACGGCGGCTTTCGCAACAGACACTGTATCGTTTAGATCTCATCGTGAGCGGAGCCTCGAAGATGGAGAACAAATGTTCTTGCTATGTTCTCTTTTTTGATCCACCTTCCCTTTCATGCAAACCGCCAAGGGAAGAGGCGCGCGTTCGAATGCGACAGGCCGTTACGAGCCCGAGCAGCATGAGTCGTTCGACGACGGCTGGACGACCGACGACGCCCAGGCCGCGCCGCTGCGCACCACCCTCACGCCCGAACACGCCCGCACCATCATCGCCCGGAACGACAGTCCCGACATCGGTTTCGACCGCTCCATCAACCCGTACAAAGGTTGCGAACATGGCTGTATCTACTGCTACGCCCGTCCGTCCCATGCCTGGATGGGCCTATCCCCGGGCCTGGATTTCGAGAGCCGGATCTTCTTCAAGCCCGAGGGCGCACGT
>JAHJOK010000086.1 GCA_018820205.1 Alphaproteobacteria bacterium | reverse complement strand
GAACGCGGCATCACCATCACGTCTGCTGCCACCACGACCTACTGGAAGGGTCGCGACGGCAAGATGCGTCGCTTCAACATCATCGACACCCCCGGCCACGTCGACTTCACCATCGAAGTCGAACGTTCGCTGCGGGTTCTCGACGGTGCAGTTGCTCTCCTCGACGCCAATGCCGGTGTCGAGCCGCAGACCGAAACCGTGTGGCGTCAGGCTGAAAAGTACAACGTCCCGCGGATGATCTTCTGCAACAAGATGGACAAGACCGGCGCTGACTTCTACCGCTCGGTGGAGATGATCAAGACCCGTCTCGGCGCCACCGCCGTTGTCATGCAGCTCCCCATCGGCGCAGAAACCGAGTTCAAGGGCGTTGTCGACCTGATCGAGATGAATGCTCTCGTCTGGCGCGACGAGTCCCTCGGTGCTGCCTGGGATATCGTTGAGATCCCGGAAGACCTGAAGGAAAAGGCCGAAGAATATCGCGAAAAGATGATCGAGACGGTTGTCGAGATCGACGAACAGGCGATGGAAGACTACCTGAACGGCATCATGCCGGACAATGACAAGATCCGTGCACTCGTTCGCCGCGGCACCATCGACGTCAAGTTCCACCCGATGTTCTGCGGTACGGCTTTCAAGAACAAGGGTGTACAGCCCCTGCTCGACGCCGTTGTCGAATATCTGCCTTCGCCGCTCGACATTCCCGCGATCAAGGGCATCGACTTCAAGACCGAAGCCGAAATCGAGCGTCACGCAGACGACGCCGAGCCGCTTGCCATGCTCGCGTTCAAGATCATGAACGACCCCTTCGTTGGTTCGCTCACCTTCGCACGCATCTACTCGGGCAAGCTCGAGAAGGGCGCATCGGTTCTGAACACGGTCAAGGACAAGCGCGAGCGCGTCGGCCGTATGCTGCAGATGCATTCCAACAGCCGTGAAGACATCGAAGAAGCCTTTGCAGGCGACATCGTGGCTCTGGCCGGCCTCAAGGAAACCACGACGGGTGACACGCTCTGCGATCCCCTGAAGCCGGTTATCCTCGAGCGCATGGAATTCCCGGAACCGGTCATCCAGATCGCGATCGAGCCGAAGTCCAAGGGCGACCAGGAAAAGATGGGCCTCGCGCTCAATCGCCTCGCCGCCGAAGACCCGTCCTTCCGCGTCAAGACCGACCAGGAATCCGGCCAGACGATCATCGCTGGCATGGGTGAACTTCACCTCGACATTCTCGTCGACCGCATGCGTCGCGAGTTCAAGGTAGAAGCCACCGTCGGTGCTCCGCAGGTTGCCTATCGTGAAACCATCACGAAGACGCACGAAGAAGACTACACGCACAAGAAGCAGTCCGGTGGTACCGGCCAGTTCGCGCGCGTCAAGCTCGTCTTCGAACCGAACCCGGATGGCGAAGACTTCAAG
Source organism: Alphaproteobacteria bacterium (assembly GCA_018820205.1). GTDB lineage: Bacteria > Pseudomonadota > Alphaproteobacteria > Caulobacterales > Caulobacteraceae > Brevundimonas. The sequence continues at coordinate 6,034 of JAHJOK010000086.1, read as the reverse complement.
TTCGAGTCCAAGATCGTCGGCGGTGCTGTTCCCAAGGAATACATCCCGGGCGTCCAGAAGGGTATCGAAAGCGTTCTGTCTTCGGGTCCGCTCGCTGGCTTCCCGATGCTCGGCGTCAAGGCCACCCTCATCGATGGTGCCTTCCACGACGTTGACTCCTCGGTTCTCGCCTTCGAAATCGCCTCGCGTGCCTGCTTCCGTGAAGCAGCCAAGAAGGCTGGCGCACAGCTGCTCGAGCCGATGATGAAGGTCGAAGTCGTCACGCCGGAAGATTATGTCGGCGACGTTATCGGCGACCTGAACTCGCGTCGTGGCCAGATCCAGGGCCAGGAACAGCGCGGCATTGCGATCGTGATCAACGCTCACGTCCCGCTCGCCAACATGTTCAAGTATGTCGACAACCTGCGGTCCATGTCGCAGGGCCGTGCACAGTACTCGATGACCTTCGATCACTACGCACCGGTCCCGTCGAACGTTGCTGCTGAAATCCAGGCAAAGTATTCCGGTCAGAAGTGACCGGGATACCCCGCCCGTCCAATTGAATTGTGAATTTCCCCTGACGGGGACCAGAAAATGGAGAGCCGAAAATGGCAAAGAGTAAGTTTGAGCGCAACAAGCCGCACGTTAACATTGGCACGATCGGCCACGTTGACCATGGCAAGACGTCTCTGACGGCGGCGATCACCAAGTATTTCGGTGAATTCAAGGCCTACGATCAGATCGACGCAGCTCCGGAAGAAAAGGCCCGCGGCATCACCATCTCGACGGCCCACGTCGAGTATGAGACGCCGAACCGCCACTACGCGCACGTCGACTGCCCCGGCCACGCCGACTACGTCAAGAACATGATCACCGGTGCAGCGCAGATGGACGGCGCGATCCTGGTCTGCTCGGCTGCCGATGGCCCGATGCCGCAGACCCGCGAGCACATCCTGCTCGCCCGTCAGGTTGGCGTTCCCGCGATCGTGGTCTTCCTGAACAAGGTCGACCAAGTTGACGACGCAGAACTTCTGGAACTCGTCGAACTGGAAGTTCGCGAACTCCTGTCGTCCTACGACTTCCCCGGCGACGACATCCCCTTCGTCAAGGGTTCGGCTCTGGCTGCCCTGAACGACAGCGACAAGAAGATCGGCGAAGATGCCGTTCGTGAGCTGATGGCCGCCGTTGACGCCTACATCCCGACGCCTGAGCGTCCGATCGACCAGCCCTTCCTGATGCCGATCGAAGACGTGTTCTCGATCTCTGGCCGTGGTACGGTTGTCACGGGCCGCGTCGAGCGTGGTATCGTCAAGGTTGGCGAAGAAGTCGAATTCGTCGGCATCCGCGACACCAAGAAGACGACGGTGACCGGCGTTGAAATGTTCCGCAAGCTGCTCGACCAGGGCCAGGCTGGCGACAACATCGGTGCGCTCGTCCGTGGTATCCAGCGCGACGACGTCGAGCGTGGCCAGGTTCTCTGCAAGCCGGGTTCGGTCAAGCCGCACAAGAAGTTCATGGCAGAAGCCTACATCCTGACGAAGGAAGAAGGCGGCCGTCATACGCCGTTCTTCACCAACTATCGTCCGCAGTTCTACTTCCGCACGACGGACGTGACCGGTATCGTGTCGCTTCCGGAAGGCACGGAAATGGTTATGCCGGGCGACAACGTCACGGTTCAGGTTGAGCTGATCGTTCCGATCGCGATGGAAGAAAAGCTGCGCTTCGCGATCCGCGAAGGCGGCCGTACCGTTGGCGCCGGCATCGTCGCCTCGATCATCGAGTAAGCATCTCCCGCAAGGGTGAGTGAGAAGGCCTCGCTGGAAACAGCGGGGCCTTTTTCTGTTGAGCGGGAAGCAGGGGAAAGGTGGGGCGAGTCCGGCCGAAAGCCCTGTCAGGCCCTTTCGAGAAACTGCTCTTCGGCCAGCCGCAACAGGTCGGTCACGAGATAGCCGTTGATCGTCATGCCGGTGAGGTCGCATTCGGCGATCGTGGTGTCGGCGAAGCTCGCAAAGCGGATCGTGCTGCCGTTCAGGTCGACATGGGTGAGGCTGGCAGCATGCATGACGACGTTCTCGATCACCGCCGCATTCATCGCCACATTGCGGACCACCATCTGGTCCGCATTGGCGTCGGTGATCAGACAGCGCCCAAGGTCGACATTGCTGAAAACAGCCTCTTTCAGAGAGACGTCGGTGAAGCGGGACTCTGTCAGGTCACTGTCGTCGAATTCCGAGCCGGGCAGGGCGGCATTGCTGATACGGATCATGTCTGTCCTCCGCGGGAGCCTTGGGGAGTATCAGTCAAAGCAGGGAAGCTGGCAAGCGCAAGGAAAACGTCGATACCAGTCGTATGTCTGCCGGAAATCCCGGCGGCCGGTTGCGTGGCTCCCATGCGCGCCGGTCTCCTCCCTGGCACGTAAAGGAGTTGTGTTGGAAACTGTCCTGATTCGTCAGGTGTGGTCAGGGCTGCGGCGCACGCATGGGCACCGCAACACATGGCGCGGACATGACATGCCGTCACTGTGTATGGCCCGGCTGGGGACGCTCGCTCTCTATCCCGCTGCCAGCGCAGCAGAGGAGGGCTCCTTTGTCTGGAGCGCCGTCTTTTTGACGAACGACATGGCGATTCGCGCCAGCCGAGCACTCGGCATGCCGGGTCACCCGCCTCGCGGCGGCGAGTCGACATTGCGCAAGGCTACGCGAACCGATGCGGGCGCAGTTTAACCGCCGTTGCGGCTGTAGGGCGAGGGGAGCGACAGCTCGAGTGATACCGCGCCTGCCGCGCTCGACCTTGCGCTGGATGGGCGTCTGCCCCCGGCATCAGCCTGGAGGAAATCCTGTCCGATCCCGCCCATGTGCCGGCTGCACGCATCCATGCGCGCGTCGAGCGGCAGTGGTGAGCGATGCCATTGACGGCTTTGGGGAAAAGCAGAAAAAAGACACTTGCCATTCCGGCGCTCCCGCCTTAAAGGGTGCTCCATGCCTCGGACGGAAGCGTTTCTGTCCGATGTAAGGCTTAGGGGTATAGCTCAGTTGGTAGAGCGGCGGTCTCCAAAACCGCAGGTCGTCGGTTCAAGCCCGGCTGCCCCTGCCAAGTCGCACGGCGCGCCTTAGGGCTGCGACGCGCAATGAAGATGTGGCAAAGCCGAAAGAGTGCTGGAGAAGATTTCCTCTTGTGAAAAGGGGAATCGCTCTCTATGTAGAGTTCAAACAGACACGCGGTGCGTGGGGCTGACGAAGGTCGGCTTTACGCGCCGTAAATCCGTGGGCAATAAATGGCATCCAAGGGTAATCCATTCGCGTTTCTGCAGCAGGTACGCTCTGAGACGAACAAGGTAACGTGGCCCTCGCGCCGCGAGACCATGATTTCGACGCTCATGGTCCTGGCGATGGTGTTTTTCGCTGCGCTGTTTTTCTTCGGCGCTGACCAGCTGATCAGCTGGTTGCTCGGCCTTGTGCTGAGCGTTGGCAATTAATCGGGCGGAGACGAACATGGCGGCACGTTGGTACATCGTCCACGCGTATTCGAATTTTGAAAAGAAGGTCGCGGAAGACATCGAGCACAAGGCGCGTCAGAAGGGCCTTGAGCATCTCTTCGAGAAGATCCTCGTTCCGACCGAGAAGGTCGTCGAGATTCGGCGCGGTCGCAAGGTGGACAGCGAACGCAAGTTCTTCCCCGGTTACGTGCTGGTGCGCGCAAACCTGACGGATGAAGCTTATCACCTGATCAAGAATACCCCGAAGGTTACGGGTTTCCTCGGTTCCGACAACAAGCCGGTTCCGATCCCGGATTTCGAGGCAGAGCGCATTCTGGGCCAGGTCCAGGAAGGCGTGGAGCGTCCGAAGTCTTCCGTATCCTTCGAGATCGGCGAACAGGTTCGCGTTTCCGACGGTCCTTTTGCTTCTTTCAACGGCATCGTCCAGGACGTGGACGAGGAGCGCTCGCGCCTCAAGGTCGAAGTGTCGATCTTCGGTCGCGCGACCCCCGTTGAGCTTGAATACAGTCAGGTCGAAAAGGTCTGATTGCACGAGGGGAGGAAACTCCCCGACCCGCGTGGGAGGATGGCGGTCTTTAGCCGGACCGACCAGACGTACCACGCAACCGCAGCCGCCAGCTGAAGGCTGGCATACTGGATCGGGCAACCGGTCTGAAATGAAAGGCAGAGAGTAATGGCTAAGAAAATTGCAGGCCAGCTCAAGCTCCAGGTCAAGGCAGGATCGGCGAACCCGTCCCCGCCGATCGGCCCGGCTCTTGGTCAGCGTGGCATTAACATCATGGAATTCTGCAAGGCGTTCAATGCCGCCACGCAGGAAATGGAAAAGGGTATGCCGATCCCGGTCGTCATCACCTATTACCAGGACAAGTCCTTCACCTTCGCAATGAAGCAGCCGCCGGTCACCTACTGGCTGAAGAAGGAAGCAAAGATCACCTCCGGCTCGAAGACTCCGGGCAAGGGTGCGAAGGTCGGTACGATCACCAAGGCGCAGGTCCGCGCAATTGCCGAAGGCAAGATGAAGGATCTGAACGCCGCCGACATCGATGGCGCAATGCTGATGGTTGAGGGCTCTGCCCGCTCCATGGGCCTGGAAGTGGTGGCTTGATCATGACTAAGGTTGCAAAGCGTATCCAGAAGAGCCGCGAAGGCATCGATCCCACCAAGCTGATTGCCCTTTCGGATGCAATCGTTCTGGTCAAGGAGCGTGCCACCGCAAAGTTCGACGAAACCGTCGAAATCGCCATGAACCTCGGCGTCGATCCGCGTCACGCAGACCAGATGGTCCGCGGTGTGGTCAACCTGCCGAACGGTACCGGCCGTGATGTTCGCGTCGCCGTCTTCGCACGTGGCGCCAAGGCTGATGAAGCCAAGGCTGCCGGTGCAGACATCGTCGGCGCCGAAGACCTCGTCGAAATCGTCCAGGGCGGCAAGATCGATTTCGATCGCTGCATCGCGACCCCGGACATGATGCCGCTCGTTGGCCGTCTCGGTAAGGTACTCGGCCCGCGTGGCATGATGCCGAACCCGAAGGTCGGCACCGTGACCATGGACGTCACCGGCGCCGTCAAGGCATCCAAGGGTGGCGCCGTCGAGTTCCGCGTCGAGAAGGCTGGTATCATCCACGCCGGCATCGGCAAGGCTTCCTTCGACGCCAAGGCCCTGGAAGAGAACATCAAGGCTTTCGCCGACGCCGTCATCAAGGCCAAGCCGACGGGCGCCAAGGGCAACTACGTCAAGCGCGTAGCCATCTCTTCGACGATGGGCCCGGGTGTAAAGATCGATCCGGCGACCGTAGCCTGATTTTTTTCGGTCCGGCCTAGGCTAGACCGCAACAGAATTCCCGGCCTTGTCTGGCCGGGGATTTCCGGGGGCAACCCCGGAACTCCTGTCCGAGATTGCAGGTGGTTATCCCTTAATCACTTTAGCCTGCATGAGACGGGTAAGACCTGGATTTCATTCAGCGTCGGATGACGCCGAAATTCGGTTCGAACCTACTTACCTTGTGTCGCGGCCATCCGGTCGAGCGCGGGGGGACAGGATCCTCGAGCGTCGCTCGGGATCCCTTTTGAAGCGGATCCCTGGCGGCAAAGGTAAACCCGGCAGGTCCCGTGAGAAGTCACGGTCCTGTCAACTGGAGATAGGCACAGTGGAAAGAGCGGAAAAACGCGAATTCGTCACGGAGCTGAACGAAGTCTTCAAGGCTTCCGGTTCGGTCGTCGTGGCACGCTACGCCGGTATCACCGTTGCACAGATGAACGATCTTCGTACGAAGATGCGTGCAGCTGGCGGTACCGTCAAGGTCGCGAAGAACCGCCTGGCCAAAATTGCCCTTCAGGGTACGGAGTCGGAAGGGATGTCTGATCTCTTCCAGGGTCAGACGCTCATTGCTTACGCAAATGATCCGATGATTGCTCCCAAGGTAGCCATGGATTTCGCCAAGACCAACGACAAGCTCGTTGTTCTCGGTGGTGCCATGGGTGCGACCACACTCGACGCCGATGCAGTCAAGTCGCTTGCGACCCTGCCGTCGCTCGATGAACTGCGTGCAAAGCTGCTGGG
>JAHJOK010000030.1 GCA_018820205.1 Alphaproteobacteria bacterium | reverse complement strand
CCGACCTTCCCGCCGGGGGCTTGTAGTCGGCAAGGCGTTAAGAGCGTCGCTGGTTCGGGACTGCAACGCGGTCCAGAGCCGACAGCACCCGGTCAGACCTTCCGTGCGGAGCGTTCAGCCTTCGTCGAAACGGTAATCAAATCTCAAATCCGGACGAGGGTCCGGAACGCGCCGCCCGCCCTTCCCATCCCGTTCGCAGCGGAAGAGCGATGACGCATGTCCCCCGGTCGGACCCTGCTCCCCTCGCAATCCCGCGCACCGATCGCTACATCCGGGGCACGTCACCGAGAGAGCCCTCATGTCCGATCCCGTCGTCATCGTCGCCTTCGCCCGCACGCCCATGGGCGGCTTCCAGGGAGCCTTCAACGGCGTGAAGGCGACCGAGCTGGGCGCCACGGCGGTCAAGGCGGCGGTCGAGCGTTCGGGCGTCACACCGGACAAGATCGAACAGATCTACATGGGCTGCGTCCTGCCCGCCGGTCTCGGCCAGGCCCCGGCCCGTCAGGCCGCCATCGGCGCGGGCCTGGGTCAGCATGTCGAGGCGACGACCGTGAACAAGATGTGCGGCTCGGGCCTGCAGGCTGTGATGATGGCCTCCGACAGCCTCGCCGCCGGTTCGGCCGACGTCATCGTCGCGGGCGGCATGGAATCGATGACCGGCGCCCCCTACCTGATGAACAAGCATCGCGGCGGGGCCCGCATCGGCCACGATGTCATCGTCGACAGCATGTATATGGACGGTCTCGAGGACGCCTATGCCCCCGGCAAGCTGATGGGGAATTTCGCCGAGGACTCGGCCCGGACCTATCAGTTCACCCGCGAACAGCAGGACGCCTACGCCCTGGAAAGCCTCAGCCGCGCGCTCAAGGCCATCGAGACCGGCGCCTTCACGGCCGAGATCACCCCGGTCGAAGTCTCGGGCCGCAAGGGGACCGTCACGGTCAGCCAGGACGAACAGCCCGGCAAGGCCATGCCGGAGAAGATCCCGACCCTGAAGCCCGCCTTCTCCAAGGACGGCACCATCACCGCCGCCAACGCCTCGTCGATCAGTGACGGCGCCGCCGCCCTGGTGATGACCCGCGAGAGCGTCGCCCGGGCGATGAACCTGCCCATCGTCGCCCGCATCGTCTCCCACGCCGCCCACGCCCATGAGCCGGGCCTGTTCACCACCGCCCCCGTCCCGGCCATGCAAAAGGCGCTGAAAAAGGCCGGCTGGTCCGTCGAGGACGTCGACCTGTGGGAGATCAACGAGGCCTTCGCAGTCGTCCCCATGATCGCCATGCAAGAGATGGGCATCGACCACGCGAAGATGAACGTGAACGGCGGCGCCACGGCCCTGGGCCATCCCATTGGCGCCTCCGGCGCCCGCGTCCTGACCACCCTGCTGGCCGCCCTCCAGAACCGGGGCAAGTCGAAGGGCATGGCGTCCCTGTGCATCGGCGGCGGCGAGGCCGTGGCCGTCGCGGTCGAGTTGGCGGGATGACCGATCTCAGCCGCCGCACCCTTCTCGGCGTGGCGGCCGTGACCGCCGCCGCCGCCGGAACCTCGGTCAGCGCCCAGACCGTGGCCCCCGCCGATCCGACCGAAGTCGTCCGCCTGTGGCCCGACGGCGCGCCGGGCGGCGAGACCGTCACCGTCACGGCGATCGTGCCCGAGCGCTCGACCGATCCCGCCTTCCACGACCGCTATGCCCAGTACACCACCGACCCGATCCTGACCGTGATGCGGCCGGATCGCCCGAACGGCGCCGCCCTGCTGCTGATCCCGGGCGGCGGCTACAAATGGGCCGTGCTGGACAAGGAGGGCTTCGACGTCGCCCGCGTCTTCGCCGCCGCCGGCGTCACCTGTTTCGTGCTGCGCTATCGCCTGCCGGCCGACGGCTGGGCCGCCGGTCCGAACGCCCCCTTGCAGGACGCCCAGCGCGCGATGCGCCTGATCCGCGCCCACGCCGCCGACTACGGCGTCGATCCCGCCCGCATCGCCAGCCTGGGCGCCTCCGCCGGGGGGCATCTGGCCGGGCTGCTCGCCGCCCGCCCGGACGCGACCTACACCGCCGTCGACGACGCCGACGAGACCGTCTTCCGCCCCGACCTCAACATCCTGCTCTATCCCGTCGCCACCCTGGCCGATCCCTATGCCCACGCCGGATCGCGAGAGTATCTGCTCGGCCCCTCGCCGACGCCCGAACAGATCGCCGACTGGTCTCTGGACCGGATGGACTGGACCGGCGTCGCCCCCACCGTCCTGATCCACGCCCTGGACGACGCCAGCGTCCCGCCCGAGAACAGCCTGCAACTGCTGACCGCCCTGCGCGCCGCCGAGGTGGTGACCGAGGCGCACCTGTTCCAGGAAGGCGGCCACGGCTTCGGTATCCGCCTGATCGCCGGAAAACCCGCCGCCGTCTGGCCCGAACTGGTCCTGGCCTTCGGTCGCCGCAACGGCTGGCTCAGCGCTTGACCACGCGATCCACAGGTTTCGCCTGCGTCTGGGCCGGGCGCGGTTTCGCCTCCCGCATCAGGCGGACAAGGGCTTCAGGGCCTGTCGATAGAACGATCACGGATGCACCTGCGTTTGAGAGTCGTTCGCAAGATTGCTTGGTCTTTCGTGTCATGGCAAGCCGGTTTCCGGCGGCTTTTCTCATCGGATCACGACAATGCGAAGCGACGGAAAACTCGATTACCTCGAACTGCCCTCGACCGGCCTGCCGGAGACCAAGACATTCTACGAGGCCGCCTTCGGCTGGACCTTCCAGGACTACGGCCCCACCTACGCCGCCTTCGATCAGGGTCTGGACGGCGGCTTTGACGCCGATCCCGACCGGCCGAAAGCGCCCCTGCCCGTCCTCTACGCCGCCGACCTGCCGGCCATGGTCGCAAGGGTCGAGGCGGCCGGCGGCACGATCCTGAAACCCATCTTCGACTTCCCCGGCGGCCAGCGCTTCCACTTCCGCGACCCGTCCGGCAACGAGTTGGCGGTCTGGTCCGAGGGCGGATGAAGTCCTGCGGCGACTGCGGCCTGTGTTGCAAGATCATGGGCGTCACCGCCCTCGAGAAGCCCGCAGGCCGCTGGTGCCGCCATTTCGGCAAGACCACAGGCTGCGCCATCTATGACGACCGCCCGAACGACTGCCGCGTCTTCAACTGCCTGTGGCTCTTGACCGAGGCGCTGGGCGACGACTGGAAGCCGACGACCTCGGGTTTCGTGCTCCATTCGGAACAGGGCGGCGCCCGGCTGATCGTCGAATGCGACGCGGCCCGCCCCCACGACTGGCGTCGCGAACCCTATCAGGCCCAGTTGCGCCGATGGGCCGCTGCGGACGGCCAGGAAGTGCTCGTCTTCGCCGGCAGGCGCGGCGTTCGACTGGGCCAGACGGACACGCCGGTGCGTCGGGCCTAGCGGGCGTCGACCGACTGCCCGATCCGCTCGGCCAGGGTCCGGTCCGCCCCGTCCACGCTGGCCAGCCAGACGTGGATTTCCCGGGGCGCGGTCTGGCGCGTGAACAAATGCTCCAGCGCGACGCGCCGGCCGTCCTCCGTCGCCACGATTGAGGCCCGGCCCCCTGCCTCGACCATCTCGCCGCTGTAGATCGGGAACTGCGCCGCCGGCCCGGCATAGACCATGACCAACGGCTGCTGCCCGCGCCGGATGGTCCAGACGTCGAAATCCGGACCGGGCCGGCCGGTCGTGACGCTCAGTCCGGCCGGAAGCTCGACCGTGAAAGGCAGGGCGGCGATCGCGGCCGCGTCCAGCACTGTCGTCGCCGCTGACGGCGACGGCGACACCGACGCCGGCGCCGGCGTGTTGCTCGCTGGACGTGCGGGAACCACCTCGGGCCGCGTCGGCGCGACCGTGGCGACCGGCGCGGCGGGCGCCGTGGACGGCGGCGGAACGGCCACACGCGATGGCGAAGCGGGCGCCGTGCGCGGCGTCGTCGCCGGGGGGACGGGGCTCGCGACGGCAGCAGACATCGTCGCAGCCGGCGTCGATCGGGCCGGCAGGGTCTCGGGTCTCGGCTCCGGCGCGACAGCGGCCGGAGCGGGCGCCGGCGTCGCGATGACGGCCGAGGGCGGCGCGGCGTTCAGGCTGCGGGTGATGTCGCTGCCCGGACGCGCCTCGGGCGGGCTCTGGGTCTGCGTCTGGCCCGACATGGTGATCAGGGCGGCGAGGAACAGGGCGTCGATCATGGGCGGGACCATCGCGCCTCAGCCCATGAACGGCAAGCTTCTCAACACATAGGCGACGACGGCGACGACGGTCGATCCGGCGACGCACAGGCCGATGAACCAGGCCAGCTTCTTCCACAGGGGGCCTGCCGCTTCGCCCGGCTCCGGCGGAGGGACGGGATCAATGATGATAGCCCGCCTCCTCGTCGATCTTGCCCCGGAACACCCAATAGACCCAGCCGGTATAGGCCAGGATCATCGGCAGGATGACCGCCGTCCCCACCAGCATCAGACCCAGCGCATTGTCGGGCGCCGCCGCCTGGCGGTAGCTGAGGGCATAGGGAACGATATAGGGCGCGAACCCGACCGCCAGTCCCAGGTATCCGGACAGGAACACCAGCATCGCCCCCACGAACGGCCACCGGTGCGACCCCTTGCGCGACATCACCCACACCAGCGCCAGCCCGCCCAGCCCCAGCAGCGGAATGGGCGCCAGCGGCAGCAAGGTCGAAAGCTCCAGCGCGAAACCATCGCCCAGATCAAAGCCCCAGCGCGCGGCGACCCGGGGATGGATCACCAGAGTCGCGATGCTGACCGCCGCCAGCAGCACCGTCACCGCCGCCGCCGCGCGACTGGTCCAGCGCTTCGCGTCACCATGCAGGTTGTCCTTGGTCTTCATCATCAGCCAGGCCCCGCCAAGCAGGGCGTATCCGGCGACCAGTCCGGCCGCGACGAGCAGCGTATACGGCGTGAACCAGTCGAATTGTCCGCCTGCGAACCGGTCGTCCCGAACCGTGACGCCCTGGATGAACCCGCCCAGGATCAGTCCCTGGGCCACCGTCGTCAGGATCGAACCCCCGGCGAACATCTGGGTCCAGAATTTGCGCCCTCGCTCCCGCGCCCGGAACCGGAACTCGAACGCCACGCCCCTCAGGATCAGTCCCGCCAGCATCAGCAGGATCGGCAGGTACAGCGCCGGCATCAGCACCGAATAGGCCAGCGGGAATGCGGCCAGCAGCCCCCCTCCGCCCAGCACCAGCCAGGTCTCGTTGCCGTCCCAGACCGGCGCGACCGTGTTCATCATCACATCGCGTTCTTCCTTCGACCTGGCGAAGGGAAACAGGATGCCGATGCCCAGATCGAACCCGTCCAGCGTGACGTACAGCAGGACCGCGACGGCGATCAGCCCGGCCCAGATCAGCGGCAAGTCCAGGCTCATGACCCGCCTCCTCTCAGGCCGTCCGGGCCGTCAGGCGTATCATCCCCCGGCGTGTCCTCGCGCGACTCGGCCAGAGGCGTTCCCGGCGGTTTCTGTCCGCGTGGCGCAGGCTCGGACCGGGCCGCGACCGGGCCCTCGGCCATCAGCCGCAGAATGAAAATGGCGCCGGCCGTGAACACCACCGAATAGACGACGACGTAGACGATCAGCGATGTCGCCACCTGGCTGGCGATCACGGGCGACACCGCGTCGCGGGTCTTCAGCACGCCATAGACGACCCAAGGCTGGCGGCCGACCTCGGTCACCATCCAGCCGGCCAGAACGGCGATGAAGCCGGACGGCCCCATCGCCACGGCGCTGCGCAGGAACCACGGACTGTCGAACAGCCGCTTGCGCCAGATCAGCACCGCCCCCCAGGCGCCCAGGCCGATCATCAGCATCCCCAGGCCCACCATGATGCGGAAACCGAAGAAGGGAATGAACGGCGGCGGCTGGTCTTCGCGTGGCCAGGCGTCCAGACCCTGGATCACCTCATCCTTGGGCAGGTTCTGGATCAGGTTGCCGACGCCGGGGATCGAGACCTCGAAATGGTTCTTCTGAGCATCCCGGTCCGGAATGCCGAACAGATGCAGGGGCTGATCGGCACGGGTCTCCCAATAGCCTTCGATGGCCGCGGTCTTTGAAGGCTGATACTCGTGCGTGATCTCGCCCGAGGCGTGACCCACGACCAGTTGCATCGGCGCCAGGACGGCGATCAGCCCGACCGCCATGGCCAATGAGATCCGGCTCTCGCTCCAGCCTTCGGTCTTCACCCCCTCCGCCCGGTCCTTCAGCAGGCGGAACGCCGATGCCGCCCCGACCACCAGCCCGGTTGTCAGGAAGGCGGCCAGCAGCATGTGGGCCAACCGCGTCGGGAAACTGGGGTTGAAGATGACCTGCCAATAGTCGGTGGCCTCGAACGTGCCGTCGGCCATGATCTGGAACCCCTGCGGCGTCTGCATCCAGCTGTTGGCGGACAGGATCCAGAACGCGGAGATGGTGGTGCCGATGGCGACCAGAACGGTTGCGGTGAAATGCAGCTTCGGGCCCACCTTCTTCCAGCCGAACAGCATGACACCGAGGAACGACGCCTCAAGGAAGAACGCCGTCAGCACCTCATAGGCGAGGAGCGGTCCGATCACGCCCCCGGTCAGCCGGATGAACTCGCTCCAGTTCGTCCCGAACTGGTAGCTCAGCACCACCCCCGACACGACGCCCATGCCGAAGCTGAGCGCGAAGATCTTGACCCAGAACAGGTACAGTGTCTTGAACGCCTCGCGCTTCGTCCACAGCCACAGCCCCTCCAGCACCGCCAGAAAGGCGGCCAGCCCGATCGTGAAAGCCGGGAACAGGATGTGGAAGGCGATGGTGAAGGCGAACTGCAGGCGAGACAGCAGAAGGGCGTCTAGGTCCACGGGCGGCGTTCCTGATGACCACAATATTTGTAGGGTCTTGCACCTTCAACTGTGCGAAGTCCAGCCGCGAAGCGACGCGCGACGCTGGGTCGCAGTATTTCATCAGAACGTGAAATAACCGCTCAGGCGGCGGGCAGTTCGATCCAGAACGTCGCGCCCTGACCCGGCGTGGACTCCACGCCGATCGACCCGCCCTGCAGTTCCACCAGTCGTTTGGCCAGGGCCAGGCCGATGCCGTGGCCTTCAACCGTGGACCGTTCCAGACCCAGCCGGTTGAACGGCTCGAACAGTTGCGCCTGTTTGTCCGGCGACAGGCCGGGCCCCTGGTCGATCACCTCGATCCGGACGCCATCGTAGACACGACGCGCGCGGAAGGTCACCGCCCCTCCAGCGGCGCCGTATTTCACCGCATTGGTCGCCAGATTGTCGATCACCTGGGCCAGACGCTGGGAATCGGCGATGGCGACCAGGCCGTCTCCTTCCGCGATCACCGCCAGCGTCAACAGTTTGGCTTCGGGGCGCATCGCCGTGGTGCGGCGCACGTCCTCCAGGATGCCGGGGATATCGGTGGGCCGCAGTTCGACCTTAACGGCGCCCGACTCTGCGCGAGCGACATCCAGCAGATCATGCGACAGGGCCTCGACCTGACGCGCCGTCTTGACCAACATCTCGGCCATCTCGGCCTGGGTTTCGGTGACCGGTCCCAACTGACCGCTGGACCACAGATCACCGATGCCGATGACGCCGCCGATCGGGCTCTTGATCTCGTGCGCCACATTGGCCAGCAGGCGCGACTTGGCCGCCGACGCCCGTTCGGCGCGGACCTGGCCCGCCTTGGCGCGCTCGGAAAGCCTGTCGCGCTCTTCCAGCAAAGAGGCGACCAGGACGATGGGGACATAGCCGAACAGCAGGGTCAGTTGCAGCAGCATGGCGCGGTCGGCGACGTCGCCGGCCGTGGACTGCCAGGGACCCGCGCCCATCATCATCGACACCATGCCGGCGGCGGACACCACGACGAGCGCCGCAGTGACGCCGACGACCCTCAGGCGGGCGGCGATCATGATCAGAATCGGAATGAGGGTGAAGCCGAGCGGCGCGTCCAGCAGGAAATAGGCGCAGAAACAGACGGCCGCCAGAAGCGAGAACAGAAGCACCGTTTCGACCGCCCGCCACGGGCTGAACAGGTTGCGCACCGTCCGGCTGTCGACGGCCAGAACGAAAGGCGCGATGACCGCCAGACCCAGGGCATGACCGAACCACCACGTCTGGAAGGTCATCAGGAACGAGGCGTCCCGCAACAGATACAGGCCCGTCGCCGCAATCAGCGCGCCGGCGATCGGCGCGACCACGGCGACGCAGAAAATGAACCGGCAGGCTCCCTCGACCGTCGCCAGGTTCAGCGTCGGCGCGAACCGACGCGCCAGCAGGACCGCGACCACGATCTCCGCCATGTTGGCGGCGCCGAACATCAATCCGAGGATCGGCGTGTTCCCGGCCAGGAACTGCCCGGCCAGGGTGCCGAATGTCATCAGGGCGCCGAAGCTCAGATCATAGCCGAGCCCGCGCCCGCTGCGCAGCCAGACGGCGACCGCCAAGGCGTTGGCCGCCCACAGCGCCGCCACCAGGTCGGCCGTGCGAAACGAGAGTATGGCGCCGACCGTCAGCAGGGTGACCGCCAAGACCGTCAGCATGGGGGCCAGCGGCTGACTGAAGAGTCCGGCCGCTGTCGTCCGCCCCGGCGCGCGGGCGCTCGGCGCCTGGTCGATGACGTCCGTGTCGTTCGCGGTCATCGCGCGGCTATCGGGCATTGGGAGGCAGACTCTTGGAATTCGATAACGGCGTTTAAACCACGCGCTTCCTAATATCCCCTGAAGTCAGCCGGCCTGCGACAACAGGTCGTGGAAGGCCCGGATCGCCGCCGCCGGCCCCGCCGGATGACCCCAGACACCGTGGCTGACGGCCAGGAAGTCCGCGCCCGCATCGATCAGGGGGCGCGCATTATCGACCGTGATCCCGCCGATGGCGACCGACGGGATTTCCATCACCTCCTGCCAGATCGTCAGCAACTCGGGCTCCGGCCTGTGTTCCGTGACCTTGGTCGATGTCGGATAGAAAGCTCCGAAGGCGACGTAGTCGGCCCCTGCCTCGGCCGCCTCCATGGCGAGGTGGCGGCTGTCGTGACAGGTCGCGCCGATCATCGCCGACTTGCCCACGATCCGTCGCGCCGAGGCGACCGAGGCGTCAGACTGACCGACATGAACCCCGTCGCACCCCAAGGCCGCCGCCAGATCCGGGCGATCGTTCAGGATGACGGCAACGCCCCGACCCTGGGCCAAGGGCGCCAGCCGCCGCACCGCCGCCGCGATCGTCTCATCATCGGCGGGCTTGAGCCGTATCTGCAGGGCAGCGACCGGGCCGGCGTCCAGCGCCTGCTCCATCAACAGCGCGAACCCGTCGAGATCCTCCAGCACGGGCGGCGTGATCAGATACAGCTGGCAGCGAGGCGTCGACATGCGCCGCAGGTGCGACGGCCGGCGGGCCGCGTCAACCCGGTCACATGCGAACGCGTTGCAATCGCCGTCACACCTGCTATAGCGAACCAATCGCAACTGATCCCTCGGGGCGCGCCTCTTGTACGTCTGCAACTGTAACGGTCTTCGCCAGCGCGACGTGGCCCAAGCCATCGAGGCGGGCGCCACCCGTCCGCGCGATGTTTTCCAGCGCAATCAATGCGAAGCCCAATGCGCGAAATGCGTTTGCGAAATGCGTCAGATGATCTCGGACAGCCGCCAGTCGTTCGCCCTGGCCGCCGAGTAGCCGCACCCGCGCTGCGGACCAAAATCATTCGCAATATCAATGCGCCGATAAGCGTTCGCAACTGAACACAGGCGTTTTTCCTGTGCTATGCCGCGTTTCGGAACCGGGCCTCGCCGGCCCTCCATAGAGCAAGGAATTGACGGCCATGAAGGGCGATCCCGCGATCATCCGCACCCTCAACGCGGTGCTGACCAACGAACTGACGGCGGTGAACCAGTATTTCCTGCATGCCCGCATGTTCGAAAGCTGGGGCCTGAAGCATCTGGGTCAGATCATCTACGACGAATCGATCGGCGAGATGAAACACGCCGACAAGCTGATCAAACGCATCCTGTTCCTGGACGGCCTGCCCAACATGCAGGACCTGCACAAGCTCAAGATCGGCGAGGCCGCGATCGAATGCCTGGGCGCCGACCTGCAGCTGGAGCTGGGCGGGCGCGACACCCTGATGGCCGGCGTGGCCCAGGCCGAGGCGGCCTCCGACTTCGTCAGCCGTCAGATCCTGATGGAAATCCTGTCGGACACCGAAGAGCACATCGACTTCCTGGAAGCCCAGTTCAAACTGATCGAGCAGTTGGGCGAGCAGAATTACCTGCAGTCCGCCATGACCGAGATCGCCCCGGACAAGTCCGCCACCGGCAACTGACGCCTACAGGACCTCGCGGCGGCTCAGATGGGCTGTCGCGAGGATCAGGACGACCGTCCCGAGCCCGCAGCCGAGAGCCAGGGCGGTGTTCACGCGCCAGGCCTCGGTCGCCAGCATGTTGATCGGCATCTGCCAAGGGAAGAAGACGCCCTGCTTGGCCGCCGTCGCCACCACCGAGAAGAAGGTTCCGCCGATGCCGACGGCCAGGGCCGGCACGAAGCTGGAAAACCGCAGTGCGATCCAGAACTGGATTCCGATCATCAGGATCGCGGCCAGCAGCACCTTTGCCAGCAGCACGGCCTGCGCGCCGATGTCGAACACGCCGGTCGGGGCCAGTACGGGCTTGATGATCACGGCGAGAGAGACCGCGCCCCAGGTCAGCAACAGGTTCAGCAGGCTCATCGCCGCAACCATGCTGAGGACGCAAATGGCCTTGGCGGCATAGATCTTCCACCGCGCGATCGGCAGCGCTCTCAGGTGATCCCAGGCGCGTGGGCCGTGTTCCATGTGCGCGACCAGGGCCGTCAGCGCCGTCACGCTCATCGGCAGCATGAAGAAGGCCCAGATGGCCGATGACCCCTGGGTATACATCTCCCAGGGCTGCGCTTGCTTGCCCCGCAGCATGTTGAAGAAGACGAAGATGGCGATCAACGTCGGGGCCGCAAGCGCCAGCAGCAGGGCCAGCGAGCGGTTCAGCTTTCGCAGTTCGACAGCGAGAACGCACAGCATCA
Organism: Alphaproteobacteria bacterium; assembly: GCA_018820205.1. Classification (GTDB taxonomy): domain Bacteria; phylum Pseudomonadota; class Alphaproteobacteria; order Caulobacterales; family Caulobacteraceae; genus Brevundimonas. The sequence goes on along the minus strand of JAHJOK010000030.1, from coordinate 18,206 downwards.
GACGGTCTCCGGTTGGCGTGCCGACGGCGACGCTGTGACGGTGCGGTAAATGCCCTCAAGCGATGGATTGCGGGCGCCGATGGCGAAGACCTGCACGCCGGCATCCACCAAATCGCGGTTCACGGCGGCGGTGGCGGCATCGTGGTCCGCGCCGGGTCGCAACCGGGCGATCAGACCACCGGAGTCCGGCAGCAGCGTCAGGTCATGGCGGCGCAGGATCTGCCCTGCCCGCTCCGGATCATCGACCCGCAGGCCGATTTCCGGCGTCAGTTCCGACTTCAGTCGCGCCAGTTCCCCCTCCAGCACCAGCCGACCTTCGTGGACGATGCCGATGTGTGTGGCCGTCTGCTCGATCTCGCCCAGCAGGTGACTGGACAACAGCACCGTCGCCCCCGTGCGCTCGGGCAGGCCCTTCAGGAAACGCCGCATGTCGGCGATGCCGTCCGGGTCCAGACCGTTGGTCGGTTCGTCCAGGATCAGCACCGGCGGCGCCCCCAGCATGGCGCGGGCCAGCCCCAGACGCTGGCGCATGCCCAGCGAATAGTCCGAGACCCGCCGCCGCGCATTGTCGGTCAGATCGACGACCTCCAGCACGCGATCGACCTCGGCGGCGGCGAGACCCATAAGCGTTCGGGTCAGGTCCAGGTTTTCGCGGCCCGTCAGATTGCCATAGAAGCCGTGCGCCTCCAGCAGCGCCCCGACATTGCGCGCCGCGCCGATCCGGTCGCGCGCCACGTCGACGCCGCAGATGCGCGCCGCGCCCGCCGTCGGCCTCAGCAGCCCCAGCAACATTTTCAGCGTGGTGGTCTTGCCGGCGCCGTTGCGGCCCAGAAAGCCGTACACCGCCCGCTCCGGGACGGTCATCGACACCGCGTCCACCGCCAGATGGCGTCCGAACCGCCGTGTCAGTCCTTCGGTCTCGACCGCCGCCGTCATGTCCGCCCACCCCGATCGTTTAAGTCTTACATAAAGTTGCAAACACTCGATCTTTAAGTCAAGATTAAAGATCAGACAGGAAACAAGAGTCCGATGAACGCCTCCGACATCATGCGATTTCGCGCCCTGTGCGGCCAGTTTCGCTGGCTGGCGGTCTTCATGGTGTGCAGCGTCGGGGCGATCCTGGCGCTCATGCACGTCGTCGCTCCGACGGTGCTGACCCTGCGGGGCGACGCGCGCATCGATCCGGCGATCTGGCTGCAACAGGCGGTCTGGGCCACCCCGACCCTGTTCTACCTCTTCGCGGTCTGGTCGATCGGCTCGGCGATGGGCCAGCTGTCGAAGGGACGGATGATCCAGCCGACCCTGGCGCGGGCGCTGCGCCATGTCGGTCTCGCCCTGGGCCTCGGCGGCCTGCTCAGCGTGTTCGGCATCACCAACATCTCGCGCCTGTTCGGCGGGGGCCAGGCGAGTCTGGCCTATTTCGACGTCGCCGGCATGACCCTGGGCATGATCGGCGGGGCGCTGTTCCTGCTGGGTCGCGTGGTCGAACAGGCCGATATCATCCAGGCCGAGCTGGACGAGATGATCTGATGCCGGTCCGCGTCACCCTGGACCGGCTGATCGTCGCCCGCGGCATAAAGGCCCGCGACCTCGCCGCCGAGGTCGGCCTCAGCGAGACACAGCTGTCCCTGTTCCGCTCGGGCAAGGTGAAGGGCATCCGCTTTTCGACCCTGGCCCGGATTTGCGCCGCCCTGAGGTGTCGGCCGGGCGACCTGCTGGACTACGACCACGATCCCGCAGATCTGATCGCCGGAACGGATGACGCCGTCTAGGTCGGAACCGCTGCTCGGCCGACCCATTCCCCTCAGGCTGGAGGAGCGAGGCATGAGCAATATCGACGACACCCTGGACGACGTGAAAGACGCCGCCACCGATTTTCTGAATGCCGGGGAGCGCAGCGCCGCCCATGTGGCGATCGGCGTCACCGTGACGGTCGGTTTCGCCCTGTTGGCGACGGCCCTCGCCACCCGCACGGTTCGACCCGATCGGCGCAGCCTCGCCGATGTCCGGGACAAGGCGGCTCCCATCACCGAACGGCCTCGCGGCGCCTTCAGCCTGGTTCTGCCGGCCGTTTTCTCGGCCACCACCCTGTCGGCCGTGCGGGTCTGGAACGCCCCGGCCAACCGCGCCCGCACCGGCGCCATGATCCTGTGGGCCGGCGCCCAGGCCATCAACGCGGTCTGGATCGCGCTGCGGCCCGCCAGCCGGGGGATGCAGATCGCCGCCGCCATGACCTCCGCCGGTCTCGCCGCCGCCTTCGCCCATGAGGCGCGCAAACTGGATCCCGACACCGGCAAGATCGCCTCGCCGACGGGCGGCGGCGTGCGCATGGCCAATCTCCTGCAACGCAAGGCCGCGCCACACGACGCCACGGTGCACTGACCGGCGCCGTCGAAATTCGCCATCCTTGCCCTGACGCACCGCTTCCTCTAGGGATCGCGCCCGATTTCGCGCGCCCGTCACGGGACCGGCAGCGACCCTCCAGACAGTGATCCCCAAATGGCGAAAATCAACGGCAACACCATCAAGCCGGGCATGGTGCTCCAGCACAACAACGGCCTGTGGGTCGTGACCAAGGCCAGCCACGTCAAGCCCGGCAAGGGCGGCGCCTTCGCCAACGTCGAGGCCAAGAACCTGGAGACCGGCAACAAGCTGAACGAACGCTTTCGCTCGGAAGACAAGGTCGAACGCGTCACCCTGGAACAGAAGGATTTCTCGTACCTGTATGAACAGGGCGACGCCCTGGTCTTCATGGACGACGCCACCTACGAGCAGATCGAACTGCAGAAGGACTGGGTCGGCGAGGATTCAATCCCCTATCTCCAGGACGGGATGAAGGTCGTCATCGAGATGCACGAAGACCGTCCGATCGGCCTCAACCTGCCGGACCAGGTCACGGTGACGGTCGCCGAGACCGAGCCGACGGTGAAGGGCCAGACCGCCTCCTCGTCCTACAAGCCCGCCATGGCCGACAACGGCGTGCGCATCATGATCCCGCCCTATATGTCGGCCGGCGAGCGCATCATCGTCGACACCACCACCGGCGAATACGTCCGCCGCGCCGAATAGGCCGACGAACGACTGACTACCGGAGGCGCATGTCGCGCCCCTGTGAACTTCTCCGGCGGTCCGGGCTCAAAGGCCTTTTCAGGACCGTCGGACCAGGAGATCCCCATGGCCCTGTCCTCCGCCCTCGTTTCCGTCATGATCGACGCGGTCCGCAAGACCGCCCGTCCCATGCTGCGCGACTTCGGCGAGGTCTCCCAGCTGCAGGTATCGCGCAAAGGCCCCGGCGATTTCGTCACAGCAGCCGACATCAAGGCCGAGGACACACTCTACGAACTGCTGATGAAGGCCCGCCCCGGCTACGGCTTCCTGGGCGAGGAGCGCGGCATGATCGAGGGCACCGACAAGTCGCACACCTGGGTGGTCGATCCGATCGACGGCACGACCAACTTCATGCACGCCATCCCGCATTTCGCCATCACGGTGGGACTGCAACGCTATGCGCCGGACGGCTCGTCCGAGATCGTCGCCGGGGTCACCTACAACCCGATCATGAACGAGCTGTTCTGGGCGGAGAAAGGCAAGGGCTGCTACCTGAACGACACCCGCATCCGCGTCGCCGGTCGTCGCGACCTGTCGGAATCGCTGATCGCCACGGGCCTTCCCTTCATCGGCAAGACCGGCCACGCCCAGTCGATCAAGGACATCCACGCCATCGGCCAGCGCGTCGCCGGCATCCGCCGCCTGGGGTCCGCCGCCCTGGACTTCGCCTGGGTCGCCTGCGGCCGCTACGACGCCTATTACGAGCGCAACCTGAAGCCTTGGGACGTCGCGGCCGGCATCCTGTTCGTGACCGAGGCGGGCGGCAGCGTCACAACCATCGACAACGACGGCGATCCCAAGACCGGCGTCTCGATCCTGGCCTCCAACACCGAACTGCATCCCCAGATCCGCAAGGTGCTGCAGGGCTGAGGTTTCACGGCCGTGTCATGACCCTCCCCTACCGCTGGGGCATGATCCGGTTCATCCTCGTCGCCTTGCTCCTCGCCAGTCCGGTCTGCGCCCAGCCGATGCCCCACCCTCTCGTCATCGCCCATCGCGGCGCCTCGGGCGAGCGGCCCGAGCACACCCGTGCGGCCTATGAACTGGCCATCGAACAGGGCGCCGACTTCATCGAACCCGATCTGGTGATGTCCAGCGACGGCCATCTGGTCGTCCGGCATGAGAACGAGATCGGCGGCACGACCAATGTCGCCAAACATCCCGAGTTCGCCGACCGCCGCGCCACCCGCACGATTGATGGCGTCACGACCACCGGCTGGTTCACCGAGGACTTCACCCTGGCCGAGCTGAAGACCCTGCGCGCCCGCGAACGCCTGCCGACCCTGCGTCCGGGCAACACCGCCTATGCCGACGAAGCGATCCTGACGTTCCAGGAGGTCATCGACATCGCCAGGGCCGCATCGATCCGCACCGGTCGCGTCATCGGCGTCGCGCCGGAGCTGAAGCATCCGACCTATTTCCTCGGTCTCGATCTGAACATGGAACCGACCTTCATCCAGGCCCTGCGCGCCAACGACCTGATGTCGGCCGACAGCCCGATCCTGATCCAGTGTTTCGAGGTTCTGGCACTGCGATCGTTGTATCAGCTGACCGATGCGCCGCTGCTGCAACTGATGTCGCCCACCGGCGGTCCCGCAGACGAGTCCCAGGCCACCTACGCCGAAATGGCGATGCCCGAAGGTCTGGCCGAGATCGCGACTTATGCCGATGCCATCGGGCTCGATACGGCGATGATCGTCCCCCGCACCCCGGCCGGCGCCTCGGACGCTCCGACGACCCTGGTCGCCGACGCCCATGCCGCAGGGCTGAAGGTCGTCGCCTGGACCTTTCGCGCCGAGGATCCCTTCCTGCCGACCGACCATCGCGGCGATCTGCCCGGATGGATCGGCCGGTTCTACGATCTGGGAGTGGACGCCGTGTTCAGCGATTTCCCGGGCGTCGCGGTTCAGGCGCGGGACGCCCGCCCCTAAGGGTCTGATCCGGAAAAGTGTAAGCGGCTTTTCGGTCTGATCAGACGCCCACCCGCTGGACTAGCGCCCGGCCACCAGTTCGACCTGAATGGTCTCGCCGGTCACCGCCTTCGCCGTCCAGCGCGCGCCGATGCCGCCCCGCACGATCGGGGTGCAGAACGATCCCGGCAGGGGAATCGGGCGGCGCTGGCTGAAACAGACCTCGCCGTTCCGCACCCGCCAGACGCCGCTGCTCAGACCACCCCGCCGGCCTCGCCCTTCGAAACGGCCGCCGGGCTGCAGCCACATCCGCGCCGTGCGCCCGTCGGGATAGGTGGACAACAGGGTGTTGCCGAACGCCGGCGCCAGATCGACGGGCCCCGGCGTCTGAAACATCAGGGCGGTCGTGAATACGAGAATGGGCGACATGGACGGCGAGCCTCGGCGCGGTGCGAAATCCGTCCCAACCCGAACGGCTACATTTCGCGAAACTGCAATTCCGCCAGCCGCGCGTAAAGCCCGCCCCGGGTCACCAGTTCGTGGTGCGTCCCCTCCTCGACCACGGCGCCGTCCTCCATCACCACGATCCGGTCGGCCCGCAGAACGGTCGCCAGACGGTGGGCGATGACCAGGGTCGTACGTCCCTCCATCGCCTGGTCCAGGGCCGCCTGCACCAGCCGTTCGTTCTCGGCGTCCAGCGCGCTGGTGGCCTCGTCCAGCAACAGGATCGGTGCGTCGCGGACCAGGGCGCGGGCGATGGCCAGCCGTTGCCGCTGCCCGCCCGACAGGCTCTTGCCGCGCTCGCCCAGAGGTGTGGCGAATCCTTCCGGCAGGGCGTCGATGAAGGCCAGGGCCTGGGCCTCCTCGGCCGCCTTGCGGGCCTCGTTCTCGGACGCATCCTCGCGGCCGAAGCGGATATTCTCCAGCGCCGAGCCCGAGAACAGCGGCGCCTCCTGCGAGACCCAGGCGAAGCGGCTGCGCACCTCGGCCGGATCGGCGGTCTTCACATCGATGCCGTCCAGACTGACCGCCCCGTCCTGCGGGTCGTAGAACCGCAGCAGCAACCGGAACACCGTCGACTTGCCGGCGCCCGAGGGGCCGACCAGCGCGACCGTCTCGCCCGGCCGCACGGTCAGATCGAACCCCTTCAGGGCGGGCAGGTCCGGCCGCCCCGGATAGGCGAACCGCACGCCCGCCATCGCCACGCGCCCCTCTGGCGGGCTGGGCAGGACGGCGGCCTGTTCCGGCGCGGCGATGCCGGCCTGCGCCTTCATCAACTCGTCGATCCGCTCCATCGCGCCCGAGGCCTTCTGCACGTCGCCCCAGCTTTCGCCCAGCGCCCCGACGGCCCCGGCCGTGAACACCGACAACAGCACGAACTGCAACAGGGCCCCCGGCGTCATCCGGCCCCCGATCACGTCCTGCGCCCCCAGCCACAGCACCAGGGTGACGCCGCCGAAGATCACCACGATGACCACGGCCGTCATCCAGGCCCGCACCCGCATCCGCGCCAGCGAGACCCCGAACGCCTCCTCGACCACGTCGCCGAACCGGCTGGTGGCGCTGGGCACGCGGCCGAACGCCTGCACCGTCTCGATGGCGTCGACGCTCTCCCCCGCGAAGCCCACGGCGTTCGCGAACCTGTCCTGGGACCGCACGGTCAGTTTCCTGACGCTGCGCCCGAAAACGAAAATCGGCGCGATCAGCAGCGGCGCGGTCAACAGCACCAGCGCCGTCAGCTTGGGACTGACCACGAACAACAGCGCCACCCCGCCCAGCAGAGTCAGGAAATTCCTCAGCGCGAACGACACCGAGGTGGTCAGCAGCGTCTCCACCAGGGCGATGTCGGTCGTCAGGCGCGACAGCACCTCGCCCGTCCGCATCCGGGCGAAGAAGGACGGATCCAGCGTCAGGATCCGGTCGAACAGCGCCTTGCGCAGGTCCGCGATCATCCGCTCGCCGGTCTTGGTGACATAGAAATAGCGAACCGCCGTGGCGACCCCCAGGATCACCGCGTTCAGGCCCAGGAACAGGAACCAGCGGTTCAGGTCGCTTCCGCCGTTCTCGAACCCGTGGTCGATCGCGCCGCGCGCCGTCGCCGTCAGACCCAGCGAGGCCGCGGTCGATCCCAGCAGCCAGAAACCCGCGATCAGCGCATCCAGCCGATGCTGCATCAGATAGGGCCACAGCCTCAGCAGGGGCCGGACGTCCTTGCGCTTCTCGCGCCGCTGGCCCGCCTCCCCCATCTGCTCGATCAGGACGGCGCCGGCCCCGGGGCGGCCCGACGCCTCGGCCGGGCCGGGGGCGGGATCGAAGGAGGGCGCGTTGCTCATGCGCGGCTCTTGCCCCGGAACGCCCTTGCGTGTAAACGCCGCCGCTCATTCCCGTCGGACGTCCGGCGGGATTTCTCATTCCACGTCGCTCAAGCAGCGAGCCCCGGGCCCGATCCGTGGCGACCGTTAGCGGCACTAACACATGCGCACCGACGGTCGGCATCGTCACCGCGCCCAGAGACCGGACGATACGACCATGAAGGCCGATACCCACCCCGACTACCACTTCATCACCGTCACCCTGACGAACGGCGATACCTATCAGACCCGTTCGACCTACGGCAAAGAAGGCGACGTGCTGAACCTGGACATCGATCCGTCGACGCACCCGGCCTGGACCGGCGGCAACCAGCAGATGCTGGATCGCGGCGGTCGGGTGTCGCGCTTCAACAACAAGTTCGGCGGCTTCATCAAGAAATAGGCCGCTGTCGTCCCTTCCGGGTCACAGAGATCACGAAAGGCGCCGGTCCCGTGACCGGCGCTTTTTGTTTGCCCGGAACGTCGATAACATGAGCCTCGTTCGATACCTGTGCGTGGACGCCGGGTTCCACGGGGCGTCGAACCAAGGCGAATGAGACCATGAATCGACGCGAACTCACTCTCGGCGCCGCGGCATCGGCCTTCGCCGGATCGGCCGCAGCCCAGACGGCGTATCCCGCCGGTCCCCAGGCCGTCGCCGCTCCGGTCAGCCCCTATCAGGCCGCCTATACGGCCCAGCTTTCGCGCCTGCCCGCCTCGATCCAGCCCGATGTTCGCACCTTCTACGAGTTGAATGGATGGCGCCCGATCTGGGACGCCGACCGTCTCCGCCGTCTGAACGCCGCAGCCGCGCGGTCCGAGCGTCACGGGCTCTCGTCCAGCGACTTCTTCGACTTCGTGGGCCTGGCCGCCGATCCCGACAGCGCCGACGTCCGCACCACCGCCGCCGCCCTGACCTATGCCCGCGTCCTGGCCGAAGGCCGCGTCCGGCCCGAAACGGTCGAGGAACTGTGGGAGATGCAGAAGAATCGCGTCGACCTGCCGGTCGGCTTGAACGACGCCCTTGTCCGAAGCCGTCTGGTCGAATGGTACGAAGGCCTGGCCCCGACCGACATCGGCTATTCGAACCTGTCGGCCGGCTATGTCCGCTATCGCCGGCTGATCGCCCAGGGCGGCTGGCCGGTGTTCCGGTCCGGCCCCACGATCGAACCGTTCGCCAGCGACACCCGCATCCCCGCCCTGATCACCCGCCTGGTGGCCGAGGGGGACCTGTCGGCATCGGAAGGCGCCCGCCTGACGGCCCAGGGGCTGGTCTACGGCCCCGAACTGCAGGCGGCCGTGCGCGGTTTCCAGACCCGGCATGGCCTCGCATCCGACGCCCGCATCGGCACGGGCACGCAAAGCTCGCTCGGGGCCTCGGCCGAGGACCGCGCCCGGCAGATCGCCCTGAACCTGGAGCGCCGTCGCTGGCTCAAGCGCGACCTGGCTCCCGAGCGGATCGAGGTCAACACCGCCGCCGCCATCATGGTCTACTGGAAGGACGGCCGTCCGGTTCACTCGAACCGCGTCGTCTGCGGCTCGGCCGCCAACCAGACCCCCAGCCTTGAAAAGCCGTTCGCCTCGGTCGTCGCCAACCCGCCCTGGTATGTGCCCGCCGGGATCGCCCGCCGCGAAATCCTGCCGCGCGGCCCCGGCTATCTGGCTAGTCAGAACATGTATATTTCGAACGGCACGGTCATCCAGCGCGCCGGTCCGACGGCGGCGCTCGGCTATGTGAAGTTCGAACTGCGGGACAGCTACGCCATCTTCCTGCACGACACCCCGTCCAAGGCCGCCTTCAACCTGTCGATGCGCCAGCGCTCGCACGGCTGTGTGCGCGTCCAGGGCGCCGTGGACTTCGCCCGTCTGCTGCTGTCGCCGGATCCGGTCTTGCTGGTCCAGTTCGACGACGCCCAGATCAGCCGTGACACCAAACGCATCCAGACCGGTCGCGAGATCAGCGTGCGACTGCTCTACTGGACGGCGTTCGTGGACGGTCAGGGCCGCGTCGCCTTCCGCGAGGACGTCTATCGCCGCGACCAGACCCTGGCCGAGGCTCTGGGCATCGCCGTCAGCCTGCCGCGCGCCATCGATGACGGCGCCGCCGTCGCCAACGACGTCGGCCCCTAGAGGCGGGCTTCAGCCCCGGAACGCGGCTTCCAGCATGCCCAGTTGGTTCAGCACGGGATTGGCGTCCGGCTCAGGCGCGTCGTCCAGATACATGCGGCGATCCAGGTACAGCACCCGATCGTGGAGCTTTTCCGCGCGAACCAGATATTCGACCAGGGCGATCGGAATCTCGGGATGGCTGGGTTCGCCGTCCGGCTTGCGTTCCGACAGTCGATAGCGCGGCTCGCAGGCCGCCTCCGGCGTCATGTCGCCTTCGCGGACCGCCCGCTGGACCAGCAGCCAGGACGCCACCTGCATCAGCCGCGTGGTCAGCCTCATGCTTTCGCCCGCGTAGGCCAAGGCCGCCGCGCGCGACAGCAGCTTGGAGTCCCGGCGACCGTCGCCGTCCAGATACGACGCGGTCTCCTCGACCAGCTCCATGCCTTCCTGAAACGTGCGCTCGAACAGTTCGGACCGCGCGAAATCGCGGATCTCACCGGCGCGGGAGGGCTTGGCGGCCTCGCTCGGCCCTGCACTGTCTTCGGTGGCCATCAACTCAACCATACTCATCGTGACACGGAAGTCCCGCTACTTCGGCCCGGATCGGCGCCTGCGACGGTCGGCCTGCAACCGCCATGCCACGGAACCGTCCGGCGCGGAACCGCATCAGCGTCCGAAGTTGAACAGGGCGTCGGCGTCGGACTTCTTGGCCGCCTTGGCGGCGATCGCGGCGCGGGCGCGGGCGATCTCGGCTTCCAGCGCCTCGATCCGCTCGCCCAGGTCTCCGACCGAATACAGGTCCAGATCTTCTCGCCTCAGCTGCGTCAGGGCGGCCCCGAACTGCGGACGGGGTTCCAGATCCTCGAATGTCATCGTCGCCTCCTTGGCCAGACCGCGCACGAATGCCTATTTACGCGCCCGGACACGGACGATTGCAAGGCTTGGATCAGACATGAAGGTCATCGAGATCGACGGCGGATCGGGCCCGGCCGAGGCGCTGCGCATCGCTGAACGCCCCGATCTGACCGCGGGCCCGGGTGAAATCCGCATCCGCGTCCGCGCCGCCGGGGTCAACCGGCCCGACCTGCTGCAACGCAACGGCGGCTATCCTCCGCCGCCCGGCGCATCCGACATCATGGGCCTGGAAGTCGCCGGCGAGGTCGACAAGGTCGGGGAAGGGGTCTCCCGCTGGCGCGTCGGCGACCGGGTCTGCGCCCTTCTGGGCGGCGGCGGTTATGCCGAACAGGTCGTCGTCGACGCCCGCCACGCCCTGCCCATCCCGGACGGACTGGACGTCGTTCAGGCCGCCGCCCTGCCCGAGACCGTCTTCACCGTCTTCGCCAATGTCTTCGAGGCCGGCGCCCTGAAGAGCGGAGAGACCCTGCTGATCCACGGCGCCACCTCCGGCATCGGCGTCACCGCGATACAGATGGCCAGGGCGGCCGGCGCCCGCGTCATTGCCACCTCGCGCGGGGCGGCCAAGGCCCAGGCGGCGCTGCGGCTGGGCGCCGACATCAGCCTGGACGCTTCGTCTCAGGATCTGGCCGCCGGGATCGCCGACGCGGGCGGCGCCGACGTGGTGCTGGACATGGTCGGCGCACACTACGCTGAGCTCAATTTGGGCGCGCTCAAACCCGGCGGGCGCTGGGTCGTGATCGCCACCCTGACCGGGTCGCTGGCCCAGGTGGACCTGCTGAAGGTGATGATGAAGCGCCTGACCCTGACCGGATCCACCCTGCGACGCCGCTCCGCCGACGAAAAGGCGCGCCTGGCCGCGGCGGTCGAGGCCATGGCCTGGCCCTGGGTTCGGTCGGGCGCCCTGCGCCCCCCGGTCGAGGCGACCTTTCCCCTGGCCGAAACGAAACTCGCCCACCTCCGGCTGGAGGCGGGCGAGCATGTCGGCAAGATCGTGCTGACGGTCTGACCCTTAACGGCGACCACCACCGCGACGAGCCGGACGCATCGACGAGATGCGATCATTCAGGCCCCAGCGATCCAGGTTGCGGACGTTGCCGTCGATGACCTGGCACTGACCCCGAAAGTTGGAGTCGGTGCAGACTTCCCATTCGCCGTTCATCTGGATCGAGCTGATCACGTCGTTGAACCCGGTGTTGGCAAGATTGTACTGCTCGCCCCGGAAACTTTCCGACGCGCCGCGGAAATTGGCGTCGCGATAGACGGTGATGCTGTTGCGGCCGCCGCCGTTGTTGCCGCCGTTCCAGCCGCCGTTGCCGTTGTTGCCGTTGTTGCCGCCCCAACCGCCGCCATTGTTGCCGTTGTTGCCGCCGTTTCCGTTGTTCCCGCCCCGCTCATACTCTCCGCGCACGTTGCCGCAGACCAGCAGACCGTCGTTGTTGGCGATGTCGCTGGACGAACAGCGCGCCAGTTCGATCGATGTGCCGCGCATGTTGCCGCGCATGTCGCGACAGTCGGCATAGAGCCGGCCCTGGTTCACATAGGAACCGCTGCAGCTGTCGGCGAAGCTTCCGCGCGGCGCGACCCGCTGCGAGCCCCCCTGCTGCGGCGCATACTGTTGAGCGCCGACCAGCATGGACAGGGCGGCGACTGTAGAAAGGGCGATAGACATTGGGCTTCCTCCTGATGGTCCCTATGGCCGCTGAATGCGTCCGATATGACAGTGTTCGACATCGCGCATGAACCGTAGCTGTATAGCATGGACAGACGGCGTTTTCTTTTGCGCCGAAACGGCCTATATCGGCATCATCAGCGCCCGGCCGAAAGGTCGGGCGCCGTCGTATCCAGCGCCCGGCGTCGTCCGGGCCTCGCACACCGGGACAATGCCCATGACCGACATCCTCATGCCCAAGGCCACCGCGGTCTGGCTGGTGGACAACACCTCGCTGACCTTCGAACAGATCGCCGACTTCTGCGGCCTGCACCCGCTGGAAGTGCGCGGCATCGCCGACGGCGACGTGGCCCGCGACATTCGCGGCGTCGATCCGATCACCGGCGGTCAGCTGGACCGCGCCGAGCTGGACAAGGCCCAGGAGAACGACGCCTATCGCATGAAGGCGATCGTCAGCCGCCACGCCGAACTGCTGAAGAGCCACAAGCCCGCGCCGAAATACACGCCGGTCTCGCGCCGCCAGGACCGCCCGGACGCCATCATGTGGTTCGTCAAGAACCACCCCGAGGTCACCGACGCCCAGATCGCCAAACTGCTGGGCACGACGAAGTCCACCATCGACAGCGTGCGCAACCGCACCCACTGGAACAGCCCCCAGATCAAACCGGTCGATCCGGTCACCCTGGGTCTGGTCGGCCAGCTGGCGCTCGACGAACTGGTCTCCAAGGCGGCCGAGAAAAAGAACCGCGACGACGCGAAAAAGGGCGGCGCCGCCCTCCAGCCCGTCGAGGCCGAACCGGCCGAACCCGAATTCGTCCCCGAGGAACGCGAACGCCGCACGGCCGAACCGACTGCGGCGTCGGTCTTCGGCACCGGAGACTGATCCGCCACGGAGCGCGGACCTCCAGGTTCGCCTTCCAAAAAAAAACGGCCCCGAGATCGCTCCCGGGGCCGTTCGCTTCTCTTCGGAGACCCGGGCTAGCCCGCCCTGGCCTCCAGGCTGGTGATTTCCTCCTTGAGCCGGAGCTTTCTTCGCTTCAGCTCCCTGACCTGCAACTCATCCACGGCGGGTCGTCCGAACTCCCGCTGGATGGTCTCATCCAGCTGGCGATGACGATTTCCCAGTTCGCGGATACGAGCTTCGATGGTCATGGCTTGCGCCTCCATGTCTAAGGGACCACACAGTGAGCGCCCGGATTTGCGGTCTGTGAAATCACGGTTCGGTGACGTCGACAGACCCATAAAAACGTCCGGGCCCGACAGAGCCTGACCCCCAATATGGACCATGATGTGAACGGAGCCGTACGGAACCCGCCGAACCGCCTTGTCGTCGGAATTTCAGGCGCATCGGGCGCGATCTACGGCGCCCGCGTCCTTGCCGCGCTGGCGGACCTGGGCGTCGAAAGTCACCTGGTCGTCACCCGCGCCGCCCTGCTCACATTGTCGCAGGAGACCGACCTCACCCCCGACGACCTGACCGGCAAGGCCTCCGTCGTCCACCGTCTGAACGACGTCGGCGCCACGATCGCATCGGGCTCGTTCCGCACCCTGGGCATGATCGTCGCCCCCTGTTCGGTCCGGACCATGAGCGAGATCGCCACCGGCGTGACCTCCACCCTGCTGACCCGCGCCGCCGACGTCGTGCTGAAGGAACGCCGGCCCCTGGTGCTGATGGTGCGCGAAACGCCGTTCCACCTGGGTCATCTGCGCACCATGACGGCCCTGGCCGAGATGGGCGCGACCATCGCCCCGCCCCTGCCCGCCTTCTACTCTCGCCCCGCCTCGATCGCCGAGATGGTCGATCAGTCCGTCGGGCGCGCCCTGGACCTGTTCGGTCTCGACTGGGCGCCGGTGACGCGTTGGGAAGGGCTCAAGGGCGCGTCGTCCGAATGAGCGACAACTTCTGGGACTGGGCGCTGAAGGCCTATGCCGCACCCGGCGTTCAGGAGGCCTGTCTCCAGCTGCAGGACGCCCAGGGTTGCAATGTCCCCCTGATGCTCTGGTCCGCCTGGATGGCCACGACCGGCCGCCCGCTGGACGACGACACTATCGAGGCCGGATGCGACACCGCCCGCGCCTGGGACGGCGTCGCCGTGGCGCCGCTCCGCCTCATCAGACGCACGCTCAAGGGCCCGATTCCCGATATCGACGACGCCGCCCGTGAAGCCTTGCGACAACAGATCAAGGCCGTCGAACTGGCCGCCGAACGCTCGCTGATGGCGGATCTGGAGGACCTGTCCGGCGCACCGGCGGACACGCCCGCGCCGGCCCTGGACGGCCTCATCGCCGTCGCCCGGGTCTGGAGCCGTGCCGTCCCGCGACCGGCCCTGACCGCGCTCGCCCAACGCCTTCCGGCATGACCCGGCCTCGGCTATAAGCCGGCCTTCGCGGGGCCTGCCATGAACGACGATCAACCCTTCCTGACCGATGACGAGGTCGCCCTCCACGCCGAGGTCAAGCTGCTGCGCCTCGAACATGCCGACCTCGACGCCTCGATCGAGGCCCTGGGCCACATGCCGATCCCGGACCAGCTCCTGATCGCCCGTTTGAAGCGCAAGAAGCTGCTGCTGCGCGACGAGATCGTGAAGATCGAAAGCCGCATCCTGCCCGACATCATCGCCTAGGCGTCTGCAGGCGCCTGTACGGTCCAGCTGGAGAGCAGGTCGGGATCGACGATGACCTCCCCCGTCGATCTCAGTCGATATTCGCCAGGCGCCGCGCGTTCGAAGGCGTCGAGCTGCGGTGCAAGCCAATAGGGTTCGCCGCCGCGATCTCCGAACAGGTCCGACGCGATCCGCGGTCTCCCGGTTTATCAGCGACCTCGCTTGCGAACCCACATCGCCGCATCCGCCTCGGCCAACCAGGTCTCCGCATCCTGACCGGTGAAGGCTCGCACGCCGAACGATCCGCCCAGCGCCGCCGGCTGGCCGTCGTAGCGGAAGTCCGCTCCCTCCAGCGCCGCCTTCAGTCCGGCCGCCTTCTCGCGCCCCTCGTCCGGACCGGCGTTCAGCAGCAGCAGCCCGAACTCGTCGCCGCCCAGCCGCCCCACGGCGTCGGTCGCCCGCACATTCTCCAGCAGCAGTTCGGCCACCCGCACCAGGGCGGCGTCGCCGGCCGCGTGACCCAGGGTGTCGTTGACCCGCTTGAATCCGTCCAGGTCCAGATACAGCAGCACCGCCGGAACCTTGAAGCGGGTGCAATAGGCCATGGTCCGCGTCATCGCCGCCACGAACCCGCGCCGGTTCAGGACCGGGGTCAGGACGTCATGTTCGGCCGCCGCCTCCGCCGCCTCTGCGCGCGCCCTCAGGGCCTCGACCTCGGCGCGCAGGCGCGCGATTTCGACCAGGTTGGCGGCCTGAGGGTCGATCACGGGGCCGATGTCGGTCGCGTCGGTCACGTCGGAAAGGGCTCCAGCCGGGGCGACTCACCAGCGCGCCACAAGACGCTAGGCTAACGCCGTTGGTTGCGGGCGCAACGCGTGTGCTGTAACCCGCCGCTTTCCTCGGGCGCGATCCCGAAAAGTGGAATCCGGTTTTCGGATCAGATCGCGCCCAAGCAACAAAACAAGGACGCCACGGCGTCCTTGAAGGGCCGCTTTAGCATGGCGACGACGACCCCCCCCGTGGCGATCATCATGGGCAGCCGCTCGGACTGGCCCACCATGAAGCACGCAGCCGACATGCTGGACCGGCTCGGCGTCGCCTGGGACGCACGCGTCGTCTCGGCCCACCGCACGCCCCAACGCCTGTACGACTTCGCTAACGGAGCGAAGGCCGCCGGCTTCAAGGTCGTGATCGCCGGCGCCGGCGGGGCCGCCCACCTGCCCGGCATGGCCGCCTCGATGACCCCCCTCCCCGTACTCGGCGTGCCGGTTCAGTCGAAGGCGCTGAAGGGTCTCGACAGCCTCTTGTCCATCGTCCAGATGCCCGGCGGCGTCCCCGTCGCCACCCTGGCCATCGGCGAAGCAGGGGCGAAGAACGCCGGCATCCTAGCGGCCCAGATCCTGGCCCTGTCGGATGAGACTCTGGCCGGCCGCCTCGACGCCTTCCGCGACGCCCAGGCCGAGGCCGTCCACGAGACGGTCGAAGATTGAGCGACCTGCCCCCTCCCCTCGCGCCTGGTTCGACCATCGGCATCCTGGGCGGCGGCCAGCTGGGCCGGATGCTGTCCCAGGCCGCATCGCGTCTGGGCTTCGACGTCGTCATTCTGGACCCGGAGGAGAACAGCCCGGCCGGTCGCGTGTCGCGCGGCCAGATCGTGGCCGCCTATGACGATCCCACGGCCTTGAACGTGTTCGGCCGCGTCTGCGACGTCGTCACCTTCGAGTTCGAGAATGTGCCGTCGGCCTCGGTCGAACTGCTGGCCGAGGCCGGGGCTCTGGTCGCGCCCGGCCCGACCGCCTTGGCGGTGGCTCAGGACCGGGTGGACGAGAAGACCTTCCTCAACGCCGTCGGCGCCCCCACCGTCGCCTTCGCCGCCGTGGACAGCCTCGACGACCTGCAGGCCGCTCTGGCGACGCTGGGAACGCCCGCCCTGCTGAAGACCCGCCGCGACGGCTACGACGGCAAGGGCCAGGTCTGGATCAAGTCGGCCAGACAGGCCGAAGCCGCTCTGACGGAACTGGGCGGCCGTCCCGCGATTCTGGAGGCCAAGGCCGCCTTCACCCGCGAACTGTCGATCATCGCCGCCCGCGGCCGCGACGGCGCCGTCGCCGTCTATCCGCTGGGCGAGAACAAGCATTCCGGCGGCGTCCTGCGCACCACCAATGCCCCCGCCGCCATCGACGCCAGGACCGAGCGCCGGGCCAGGGCCATCGCCGCCGCCGTTCTGGAAGGGCTCGCCTATGTCGGCGTCGTGGGCATCGAGCTGTTCGACCTGGGCGACGGCCAACTGCTGGTCAACGAGATCGCGCCGCGCGTCCACAACACCGGCCACTGGACCCAGGACGGCTGCGTCTGCGACCAGTTCGAACAGCATATCCGCGCCCTCGCCGGCTGGCCCCTGGGCCCCACCGCCGCCCACGCGCGCGTCGAGATGACCAACCTGCTGGGCGACGAGATCGATCAGTGGCTGAAACTGGCCGCGAAACCCGACCAACGCCTGCACCTGTACGGCAAGGTCGAGGCCCGGCCCGGGCGCAAAATGGCCCACGTCAACCGGGTGCGGCCGCTCTAGGTCCGCGCCGGATACCGCAACCGGCTCAGCAACTCGGTCGCCTTGCGGATCGGGGCATCGAAATCCACGCCCGCCTTCCATTTCTCGAAGGTCATGACGTTCTCGATCCGCGCCGCCACGAAGGCGTCCGACGCATCCTTGCCGTCGAACAGCCGCAGGGTCATGGCCGGGATCAATATGCCCGACAGGATGGTCCGCTTCGAATAGTGATTCCAGTCCGTCGCCGTGTCCCCCGCCCAGCGCCACAGCGCGTCGGCCGTCCCCCAGGTCAGCGACAGCACCAGATCGGCATTGGTCGGCAGGGCCAGAAAGCCGCTGAGCCGTTTCTCGGCCTCGGCGTCCGCCGCCGCGACCTCCAGCCGCGTCGAGACGGCCTTGGCGATTCGCTCGCGTATCTTGAGACCGTCCGGGTCGCCGAGCGCCGCCAGCGCCTGTTCATCGTGCCGACGCCACAGCAGGGCCGCCAGATCGCGCGGGCCGTTGGGCAGCAGCAGTTCCTGATCGCCCTCGCTCAGGTCGTTCGCCGCGCAGGCCTGACGCACCATCCGGCCGTTCCAGCCCAGGCGTGGAGCCAGTTCCAGCGCCGAATCCAGCACCGTCTGTTCCATCCGGTCCGCCCAGTCGGGTTCGGGCGTGTTCGACAGGTGCGGCGCCTGGGTCATGGCCCTAGAATACGCCCGTCCGGCGGGGGTTGCGACCCCAACCGACGCCTTGCGACATCGCGACAGAATGCTCATCGGCGATCTGGACAGTTCGGGGCCAGTGGTGTATTCGCCCGCCTTCGCTCGCCGGGCTGTCGTCCGCGAGACACGATTTTATTTGTCTGCCCGTCTCCCTCACAGGACGCGGCGGGCGGCCAAAGGAGAGTTCAACCTGGTACAGATTTTCGTTCGCGATAATAACGTCGATCAAGCGCTGAAAGCCCTCAAGAAGAAGATGCAACGCGAAGGCAGCTTCCGTGAAATG
>JAHJOK010000085.1 GCA_018820205.1 Alphaproteobacteria bacterium | reverse complement strand
GGCGGCCATGCTGGGCCAGCCCATCCCGATGCTGATCCCCGAGGTCATCGGCTTCAAGCTGACCGGCGCCATGCCGGAGGGCGCGACCGCCACCGACCTGGTGCTGACCGTCACCCAGATGCTCCGCAAGAAGGGCGTCGTCGGCAAGTTCGTCGAATTCTTCGGTCCGGGCCTGGCCAAGATGACCCTGGAAGACCAGGCGACCATCGCCAACATGGCCCCGGAATACGGCGCCACCTGCGGCTTCTTCCCGATCACCCGGGCGACCATCGACTATCTGGCCGCCACCGGCCGCGACGCCGACCGCGTCGCCCTGGTGGAAGCCTACGCCAAGGTTCAGGGCATGTGGCGCGAGGGCGACGAGCCCGATCCGGTGTTCACCGACACCCTCGAGCTCGACCTCTCCAGCGTCGTGCCATCCCTGGCCGGCCCCAAGCGGCCCCAGGACCGGGTTCTGCTGACCACCGCGGCCACCGAGTTCAAGGATGCGCTCGCCAAGGACTTCGGCAAGGCCGACTCCATCGCCCAGCGGGTGCCGGTGGCCGGTGAGAAGTTCGATGTGGGCCATGGCGACGTGGTCATCGCGGCCATCACCTCCTGCACCAACACCTCCAATCCCAGCGTGCTGATCGCCGCCGGCCTGGTGGCCAAGAAGGCCATCGAAAAGGGCCTGAAGGTCAAGCCGTGGGTGAAGACCTCGCTGGCGCCCGGCTCGCAGGTGGTCACCGACTATCTGAAGAGCGCGGGCCTGACCAAGTCGCTGGACGCGCTGGGCTTCAACCTGGTGGGTTATGGCTGCACCACCTGCATCGGCAATTCCGGTCCGCTGCCGGAGGCCATTTCCGAGGCCGTCCAGCAGGGCGACCTGGTGGCCTGCTCTGTCCTGTCGGGCAACCGCAACTTCGAAGGCCGGGTGAACCCCGACGTGCGGGCCAACTATCTGGCCTCGCCGCCCCTGGTGGTCGCCTATGCGCTCGCCGGCTCGATGCAGATCGACCTGACCACCGAGCCGCTCGGCGAGGGCAAGGACGGTCAGCCGGTCTATCTGAAGGACATTTGGCCGACCAACGAAGAGATCGCCACGCTGCAGCGCAAGCACGTCACCGACAAGATGTTCGCCACCCGCTACGCCGACGTCTTCAAGGGCGACAAGGCCTGGCAGGGCATCAAGGTGGCCGGCGGCCAGACCTACGCCTGGGACATCAGCTCCCCCTATGTTCAGAACCCGCCCTATTTCGAGGGCATGAGCATGGAGCCGGAGGCGATCACCGACATCATCGAGGCCCGTGTCCTTGGCGTGTTCGGCGACTCGATCACCACCGACCACATCAGCCCGGCCGGCTCCATCAAGCTGACCTCGCCGGCTGGCGAATACCTGCGTGAACGCCAGGTGCCGCAGACCGACTTCAACTCCTACGGCGCCCGCCGCGGGAACCATGAGGTCATGATGCGCGGCACCTTCGCCAACATCCGGATCCGCAACAAGCTGACCCCGGAGATCGAAGGCGGCGTGACCAAGCACTTCCCCACCGGCGAAGTGATGTCGATCTATGACGCGGCCATGCGCTACCAGGCCGAGGGCCGCCCGCTGGTGGTCTTCGCCGGCAAGGAATACGGCACCGGCTCCTCCCGCGACTGGGCGGCCAAGGGCACCAAGCTCCTGGGCGTGCGCGCGGTGATCGCCGAGAGCTTCGAGCGGATTCACCGGTCCAACCTGGTGGGCATGGGCGTGCTGCCCCTGCAGTTCACCCAGGAAGGCTGGCAGAAGCTCGCCCTCACCGGCGAGGAGATCGTCTCGATCCGTGGTTTGCAGGACCTGTCGCCCCGCAAGCAGCTGACCGTCGAGCTCTACCGCGCCGGCGACGGCCGCGTGGCCCGCTTCCCGGTGCGTTGCCGGATCGACACCCCCACCGAGCTTGAGTACTTCAAGAACGGCGGCGTCCTGAACTACGTGCTGCGCAATCTGGCCTCGCAAGACGCCTGATCGCTGCGACACGCGGGATAAGCGGAGGGGGTCGCGGTCGCCGCGGCCCCCTTTTCCGTTTTATGAGGGACTGCTTTTTTGAGACGTCGAACCCTATGTCGACCTCCGCTCACACCTTGTTGAGACGCGCTGGCGCAGCAACTCGGCTTTATTGCGCGACCATGATCAGAGCCCTGCTCGCCAGCCTTTGTCTCCTGGCGGTTCCCGCCGTCGCCGCCGCGGCCAAGCCGCCCGTGGTGGTGGAGTTCTATACGGCCCAGGGCTGCGCGGCCTGCGCCGAGGCCAACACCTTCGTCAACGAGCTGGCCGACCGGCCGGGTGTGGTCGCGCTGACCTTCGCCGTGGACTACTGGGACTATCTGGGCTGGGAGGACACCTTCGCCCTGCCGGAGTTCGCCGAGCGGCAGAAGGCCTATCTGACGCCGATGTCCCTGCGCGAACCCTACACCCCGCAGCTGGTGATCAACGGGGCCAGCGAAGCCTCGGCCGTGGAGCCTGAAAAGGTGGAGGCCCTCCTGGAGTCCGCCGCCCGCGCCCAGCGTCCGGCGCCCGACATCCAGTTCATCGGCCCCCGTCGGGTCGATGTGGGTTCGGGGCCCGTCCCCCGCGGCGGCGCCGAGGTCTGGCTGGTGCGCTACGACCCCAAGCCGCGGGAAGTGGTGGTCCGCAAGGGCGAGAATCGCGGCCAGACCCTGGAACAGCGCAATG
>JAHJOK010000029.1 GCA_018820205.1 Alphaproteobacteria bacterium | reverse complement strand
TTCCGACGTTTTGGTCGGAGGCGCTGGCAATGACTATCTCATCGGAGGGACAGGCGACGACAGCCTGACCGGCGGGCCCGGAAACGACACCTTCGGCTATCTGGATCGCCGCTTCGGCGACGACATCATCACCGATTTTTCTGCGGGAGACCGGATCGATCTGTCCGCGTTGAACATATCGAGCCTCGAGGCGCTGCGGCCCTTTATTCGACAAGTCGGCGCAGACGCCGTGATCGAACTTCGCTTCACATCGGATCGTGAAACAATCACGATCCAGAACGTCCAGGCGGCCTCGCTCACGGCAGCGGACTTCATCTTCAGCACATCGCCGTTCGCACTCACGGTGACGGGAGGCAACTCGCAAGACTATCTGTTCGGCGGGGCTGGGGCCGACAGACTGAACGGCCTGAATAGCAATGATCTGTTGAGTGGGGGCGGCGGGTCCGATGTCATCGACGGCGGAACCGGCTTTGACGCCGCACTGTACTGGGGTGTTCATCGCCAGTACGCCGCGTCCTCCACCATCGTGTCCGGCGGCCCGGAAGGCGGCGCCGATCAGCTGTTCAACATCGAGGAAGCCCGCTTCGTCGACGGGATCCTGACCTTCGACGCGTCCAGCGCCTCGGCGCAGATCATGCGGCTTTACAGCGCGACGCTGAACCGGACGCCGGACCAGGCGGGGCTGGAGGCCAATGTGGCGGCGATGGCGACCTACGGCCTGCAGGGCATGGCGAGCTTCTTCGTCGGATCGGCCGAGTTCCAGGCCCGGTTCGGCGCCCTGGCCAATCAGCAGTTCGTCGAACAACTGTATGTCTTCGCCCTGGGCCGCGCCGGGGATTCAGGCGGGGTGGCGGCCTGGGTGGCGGCGCTGAACGGCGGCGCGACCCGGGGTCAGGTCGTGGTCGGCTTCTCCGAAAGCGCCGAGAATCAGGGCCGCACGGCCGCGACGCTGAACGCCGGCCTGTGGGTCCCCGACGCCCAGGCCCAGATCATCGCGCGCCTGTACGACGCCACCTTCGACCGGCTGCCCGACGTGGGCGGCCTTTCGGGCTGGACCGCCGCGCTGAAAACCGGGACCGCCCTGGTCGATATCGCCGCCGCCTTCGCCGGATCGGCGGAGTTCCAGGCCCGCTACGGCGCCCTCAGCAATCAGGCCTTCGTCGAACAGTTGTACCGGTTCTGCCTCAACCGCGAGGGCGACGCCGGGGGGATCGCGGGCTGGGTCGCGGCCCTGAACGGCGGAACCAGCCGGGCCTCGGTGCTGATGGGCTTCTCCGAGAGCGCCGAACACGCGGCCCTGACCGCCGCCTCGTGGCTGGGCGGCATCCGCTACGACGGCTATGTCGGGGCGCCGGTCGAGGATCTCGGCCTCAAGGCCTTCGACGATCCTCAGATCCTGCCACTGGACGACGACGGAGCGGTCTATGATCCCGCCGACCTCGGCCTGGCCCTGGCGGAGAAGGACGACGACGCCTTCGTCCTGCCCGGGGAAGACCCGTCGCTTCCGGTGTTCATCGATGCAGTCGCGGTTCCCGAAGACGGTCGATCCGGAACGATGGCTGCCGTCGATCTGACGATCTCGCCCGCTCCCGAAGTCGCGATGGACGACCATTTCGCCATGGCGTTCGACGCGATGGTCCAGGCTCGGGGAACGTCGGAAGGATCGTCGATGAACGACTGGATCGCGTGATCGACGAACGTCGTTATTGCGGCTGGATTTAGGACTTGAGCGCTGGCAAGACTGCGTTCGAACGGGGGAAACAAAAATGAATCGCAAGATGCTGACGGCCGCGCTGACGCTCGCCATGGCTTCGATCTCGACAGTCCCGGCAGCGGCTCAGAATAGGGACAGAACGCGCGTTCAACAGGCGCAGGACGCCCAGATGGCCGGAATCCCACGCTGCGCCCAGAGCTTGGGCAGCCTGTCGATCGTCGATGGCCAGCCGGCAATCTTCCGGGAATTGCGCCTGTCTCCGCCTCAGACCCTGCTGAGGGTCGTGGTTCAGCGATCGGGCTGTTTCACCCTGGTCGATCGGGGGGTCGGCATGGACGCGGCGATGCGTGAACGGTCCCTTGCCGGGGACGGGATGCTGCGCCAGGGCTCCAATGTTGGCGGCGGCCAGGTTCGTTCGGCGGACTATGTCCTCGTCGCAGAGGTGGCGAGCCAGGATCAGAACGCGGGCGGCGGCGGCATGGCGGCGGGCATCGCCGGCAGCCTGATCGGCGGTCGCCTGGGCGGCCTGGTCGGAGGAATCCGGACACAGCGGGTTGAGGCCAACACCGTGCTGAGCCTGACCAATGTGCGGACATCGGAAGCCATGGCGGTGACCGAAGGCTATGCCTCAAGGAACAATCTGAGCTGGGGCGCGGGCGGCGGAGCCGGCTTTGGCGGCGCCGTCGGGGGCGGTTATGAATCGACCGAGGTCGGCCGGATCGTCGCCCAGGCGTTCATCTCCGCCTACACCGACATGGTGACGCAGCTCGGGCTGCTCGAAGGCTCGAACGCGGCCGCAGAGGCGCCGGTCCAGAGTTATCTCGTCCAGCAGGCCACCACGATGCGTTCCGCGCCGGACGGGGGCGTCGTGCGCGCCCTGCCCGAAGGGCTGCGCCTGTATCCGACAGGTCAGCGAGACGGCCTTTGGTGGGAAGTGCTCGACGACAACGACAATCTCGGCTGGGTCCAGAACGATCGTCTGGCGCCGGGGCGATAGAAATCAGTCCCGCTCCAGCGCGCGCCAGCCGATGTCGGTGCGGTTGAAGCCGCCGGGCCAGTCGATCCTGCGCACGGCGGCATAGGCTCGCTCGCGCGCCTCGGCGATGTCGTCGCCCTCGGCGCAGACGCTCAGCACCCGGCCGCCCGAGGCCACCAGGGTGCCGTCCTCGCGCCTCTGGGTGCCGGCGTGGAAGACCTGGACGTGGGGGCCGAAATCCTGGTCGACGCCGCGGATGATCGAGCCTTCCAGCGGACTGTCGGGATAGCCCTTCGCCGCCATGACGACGCAAATCACCGTCTGGGCCTTGAACTCGGGTTCCGGCAGACGCGACACGTCCCCCCGGGCGCAGGCCAGCAGATAGGGCACGATGTCGCCGGCCATCCGCATCATCAGCACCTGGCATTCGGGGTCGCCGAACCGGGCGTTGAACTCCACGACCTTGGGGCCCTCGTCGGTCGCCATCAGCCCGGCGTAGAGCACGCCGCGATACGGCGCCCCTTCGGCCGCCATCGCCTTCAGGGTCGGCTGCACGATCCGCTTGTTCGCCGCGGTCACCAGGGCCTCGTCGAAAACCGGCGCCGGCGAATAGGCGCCCATTCCGCCCGTATTGGGCCCCAGGTCGCCGTCGAACGCGCGCTTGTGGTCCTGGGCGCCGCCGAACAGGACGGCGCGCTTGCCGTCGCACAGGGCGAACAGCGAGCCCTCCTCGCCCTCCATGAACTCTTCGATAACGACGCGCGACCCGGCCGATCCGAACCGTCCGCCCAGCATCCGCTCGATCTCGGCCTCGGCGTCGCGGCGGTCGGGGCTGATCGCCACGCCTTTTCCGGCCGCCAGACCGTCGGCCTTGATCACATAGGGGGGCTTGAAGACCGACAGCGCCGCCTTGGCGTCCTTGACCCGGTCATAGACGCCGTAATGGGCCGTCGGGATCTCGTGCCGTTCCAGAAAGGCCTTGGAGAAGGCCTTGGACGTCTCCAGCTGCGCCGCCTTGGCGCTGGGTCCGAAACAGGGAATGCCGGCCGCGTTCAACAGGTCCGCCAGCCCCGCCGCCAGGGCGATCTCGGGGCCGACCACCACCAGGCCGACCTTCTGCTCCCGCGCCAGCCGCGCCAGTCCCTCGGCGTCGTCGGCGCGCACCTCGGGCACGCAGTCGGCGACCCTGGCGATGCCCGGGTTTCCCGGCGCGCAGATCAGCCGATCGACCAGCGGAGACTGGCGGATTTTCCAGGCCAGGGCGTGCTCGCGCCCTCCCGATCCGACGAGCAGGATATCCATCCGCGCGGAATGGCCGCGCCCGCCGCGATGGTCAAGGGGCTGGGGCGGCCCGCAGGCGTCAATCCGGGTCGGCCGTGAACGGCGGAAGGGCCTGCAGCTGGGTCCGGGTCATGATGGTGGTGACATCGACGTCGTTCTCACGCCGCACCGAACTGACGTCCCCGATCGGCACGACGACATCGACATCCAGGCCCGCAAGGTCGATGACAAGTCCCGTGACCTGGCCGGCCGGGTCGAGGACCAGGCTCTCCACATCGCCCAGAAGGGTGAACTCGGGGCCGGGCGACACCAGGTCCGCATCCTCCAGCTCGGTCCGGGTCATGCCCAGGGCCAGGGCCGTCGTGGTCGCGGCCGTCGCGGCGCGGCTGTCGCTCACCTCCGTCGGCGCGGCGCCCGGCGTCACCTCCACGGCGGCCGTCTCTCCATCGGAACAGGCGGCGGCGCCGAGCAACGTGATCGACAGGGCGGACATCAACAGGCGGTTCATGGGCGGGTTCCAGTTCTAGAGGATGGCGGAAAGGACATAGACGCCGGCCGCTGCGATCAGGAGCAGCGCCAGAACCACCCAGACGCCCACCGACGGGTTTTGGCTGCGGCGCGACAAATCCCGTTCCCTCGGATCGGGCGTATCGTCTTCGCGGGGGTCTGTGACCGGCATCCCGTTTCAACGACACCGCGCGGGGGGCGTTCCAGAACAGGGTGACGCACGCTAGGCTGGCGCCATGAGTGACGACTATGTCTTCGCCGGTCCCGCCGACGCCGAACCGCCCACGCCGGCCCGCGACAACAATCCGCCGCTGTCGATCTCGGAGCTGTCGTTCGCGCTGAAGCGCACGCTGGAGGACCGGTTCGGCCACGTGCGGCTGCGGGGCGAGATTTCCAAGGTCAATCGCCACGCCTCGGGCCACATCTATCTGACGCTCAAGGACGACAAGTCGGCCATCGACGGCGTCGTCTGGAAAGGCTCGGCGCGCGGCCTTGGCGTCCAGCCGGAGACGGGGCTGGAGGTCATCGTCACCGGCAAGATCACCTCCTATCCGGCGCGGTCGTCCTACCAGATCGTGATCGAATCGATGGAGGCCGCCGGCGCCGGCGCGCTTCTGGCCCAGCTGGAGCGGCTGAAGGTCAGACTGTCTGGCGAAGGCCTGTTCGACCCGGCCCGCAAACGGCCGATCCCTCTCTATCCCCGGACCATCGGGGTGATCACCAGCCCGACCGGCGCCGTCATTCGCGACATCCTGCACCGGATCGCCGAACGCTGGCCCTGTCGCGTGATCGTCTGGCCGGTGGTGGTCCAGGGCGACGCCGCTTGCGGCCAGGTCGGAAACGCCATCCGCGGCTTCGACGCCATGACGCCCGATGGCCCCATCCCCCGCCCCGACCTGCTGATCGTCGCGCGCGGCGGCGGTTCGGTCGAGGACCTGTGGTGCTTCAACGACGAAGGCCTGGCCCGCACCGTGGCGGCGGCGACCCTCCCGATCATCTCGGCCGTGGGGCACGAGACCGACACCACCCTGATCGACTTCGTCTCCGACCGGCGCGCGCCCACGCCCACGGGCGCCGCCGAACTGGCCACGCCGGTGCTGGCCGATCTGCGGGCCTTCGTCGCCGATCTGGAGCGTCGTCTGGACCGGGCCGGCGCAAGGCTGCTGGAAGACCGCCGCGTCCGCCTTCGCGCCGTCGCGCGCGGCCTGCCCGCCCGGCCAGAGGAACTGGTCGCCCTGGCCCAGCAACGGCTGGATCACGCGTCCAGCCGGCTGGCGTCGGGTCTGAACCGAAACACCGAACTGCATCACCGGCGCCTCGTCGCGGCGGCCGGCCGGTTCTCCCCCGCCCTGCTGGATCGCGCCATCGAACAGCGCACCGCCCGCCTCGACGGCCAGTCCGCCCGGCTGGACGCGGCGCTGGGCGCCAACGCCGCCGTGCACGAGCGTCGCCTGCTGCGCTTCGCCGGCCGCCTGACGCTGGACCCGATCCATCGCCGCCTCGATCAGCGCGCCGCCCGCCTCGACAGCGTCGCCGCCCGTCTGGCCCGCCCCGTTCCCCAGTCGCTGGAAAGGGCGCAGGCCCGCCTCGCCGCCCTCGCCCGCGCCCTGGCCACCCTGGACCCGAAACGCCCCAAGCCCGGCTTCGCCCGCATCGACGACGACACAGGCGCCATGGTCTCCGCCGCCGCCGCCCTGTCGCCCGGTCAGGCCGTCACCCTGGTCTTCGCCGACGGCTCGAAGGGCGCCCGGATCGAGGGCGACGCTCCGTTGCGCCCCAAGCCCGCCCCCAAACCCAAGGCGGCGCCCGCCGGTCAAGGCGATCTGTTTTAGCGTCAGGCTAGCCGCGACACGTCTGAACCCGCTATCCTGCCCGACATGACCACCGCCCCTTCCCCCGCGACCCTCCACTACGGCGACGGCGAGTTCGCCGTGCTGAAACCCGGCCCCTTCGTCCTCTGCGCCGTCTCGGGTCGGGCGATCCCGCTCGATATCCTGCGCTACTGGTCAGTCGAGCATCAGGAGGCCTACGCCGGTCCGACCGAGGCGCTGTCGCGACTGGCCGAGACGTGATCCCGTCCCGGCGCGGCCTGATCCTGGGCGCCGGTGCCGCGTCGCTGGCCTCGCCGGTCCTGGCCCAGTCGAACGACGGCCTGATCCTGAATGGCCGGCTGGTCCAGGGCGGTTTCGCCATGGGCCGGACCTGGCCCCGCGCCATGATCTTCGTCGACGGCGAGGCCCTGACCACGGCGTCCGCCGACGGCCTGTTCGTGGTCGGCTTCGACCGCGATGCGCCGTCCTCCGTGGTGCTCGAGGCGCGTGACCGTCCCCGCACCGCCCGCCGCACCCTGTCGATCGCGACCGGCGACTTTCCGTCGACCCGGATCAACGGCCTGCCGCAGTCCACGGTGACGCCCGGCGATCCGGCCTTGCTGGCCCGGATCCAGCGCGAGGTCGCCCTGAAGACCGAGGGTTTCGCCAGCCGCGCCGACGACGACGACTTCCGTTCCGGCTTCGTCTGGCCTCTGGACAGCTACCGCGTTTCCAGCCGGTGGGGATCTCAGCGGGTGCTGAACGGTACGCCGGCCCGGCCGCACTACGGCATCGACCTGGCCGCGCCCGCCGGGTCGCCGATCCGCGCGCCCGCCGACGGCCTGGTCACCTTCGCCCGCACCGGCATGCATTTCGAGGGCGGCCTGACGCTGATCGACCATGGACAGGGGTTGATCACCGCCTACCTGCATCAATCCCGGATCGACGTCGTCCCAAACCAGCGAATCATCCGCGGCGATGTCATTGGCCGGGTCGGAATGAGCGGCCGCGCGACCGGTCCGCACCTGTGCTGGCGCATGAAATGGCGCGATCGAAACTGCGATCCGTCGCTGATGGTCGGCCAATCGGCGCCGGAAACCGGTTTCTTCTCCGGCTAAGCTTTCGTCCTGCATGGACCGTCTGATCGTTTGGGCCTAGATTCTCCGGCTGGACCGCCGAGGGGGCGGTCGTCTCCGGCTACCCGAATTCATGTCTGCGCTACAATCGCTCAACATCCTGCTGGTTGATGACAACCAGCATATGCGAGCCATCACCTCCGCCATTCTGCAGTCCGCTGGAATCCGCAACATCCGCGAGGTTTCCGACGGGGCGATGGCTCTGGACTCGCTGCGCGACCACCCCGTCGATCTGGCCATCGTGGATTTCAACATGTTCCCGCTGGACGGGGTCGAGTTCACGCGTCTGGTCCGCAACAGCCCGGACAGCGCCAATCCCTATCTGCCGATCATCATGATGACCGGCCATTCCGAGAAACACAGGGTCTATGAGGCGCGCGACGCCGGCGTCACCGAGTTCGTGGTCAAGCCGATCACGGCCAAGGCGGTGTTCGATCGCATCCAGGCCTGCATCCTGCGACCCCGCGCCTATGTGAAGACCGACGAATATTTCGGACCGGACCGGCGGCGCAAGGATTCGCCTGCCTACAAAGGGCCGTTCCGCCGCTCCACCGACCAGTCCTAGACCGGGTCCAACTCTCGATAGACCCGGTCGGGCCAGCGTTTGTGGACCCAGAACCAGTCCACCGGGTTTTCGCGCACCCGGTCTTCGATGAAACGGGTGATCGCCTGCACGCCCCGGCGGATGTCCGCCTGCCGGTCGCCCGTCGCGGTCAGTGCGATCGGCTCATGGGCGGTCACGCGAAACCGCACGCCCGGCAGGCGAACCACCGACATGGGCTGGATCACCGTCCCGAACCTCAGCGCCAGCCGGCTGGGGCCCGGCGCCGCGTTCACCGGCTGACCGAAGAAGGTCACCTCCGGTCCTTCGGAGAATTTCTGGTCGTTCATCAGGGCCACGCTCTCGCCGCGCCCCATTCCGGCCAGCAGTTCGCGCGCGCCGTCGCCGCCCTTGGGCGCGAACAGCTTGATCCCATAGCGCGCCCGCGCCGCGATGATCTGGGCGTCGACATAGGGGTTGTTGGCGGCGCGATAGGTCACCTGAACCGGCACGCCTGACGCCACCAGCACCGCCGCCATCGTCTCGATATTGGCCATGTGGCCGGCGACGAAGACCACCGGCCGGCCCGACGCCCGGATCGCCTCCAGCCGCTCTGCGCCGACGATGTCGATCCGGCCGGAGGCGGGCGTCAGCCGGTCCATCACCGCCGTCTCGGCGAAGGTCCGCCCCGTCTGCTCCCACTGGTCAAGCGCCAGCCGGTCCCGCTCGGCCGGATCCATGTCGGGAAAGGCGATGCGCAGATTGCGCAGCACCACCTTGTGCGTGCCCACGCGCGGCCCCAGCGTCCGCAACAGCCAGCCGCCCAGGTTCGACGCCGCCTCCAACCCGATCAGCCGCATCAGGCCGATGAAGCCGGCGAACGCCGCCGCCTCCAGCCGCCAGATCAGGTCCTGGCGAAATCCCGGGCCCTTGTCGGCGTCACCAGGCAATCGTCAGCCCGCCGTCGACCACCAGGGTCTGGCCGTTCACATACGACCCCGCCTTCGAACACAGATAGACGGCCGTGCCCGCGATCTCGTCCGGCTGACCGATCCGCTTCATCGGGTTCGGCTCGACGGTGACCTTCAGCACCTCTTCGTTCTCCCACAGATAGCGGGCGAAATCGGTCTGGATCAGGCCTGGCGCGATACAGTTGACCCGTACGTTCGACGGCCCCCATTCGACCGCCAGATTGCGCGCCAGCTGCATGTCCGCCGCCTTCGACACGTTGTAGGCGCCGATCAGGGCGTTGCCGCGCAGGCCCCCGATCGACGAGATGATCACGATCGCCCCGTCCTGGCGCTCCAGCATCCCCGGCGCGACCATCTGGGTCAGCCAGTGGTTGGCCAGAACATTGTTGTGGAAGATCTTCTCGAACTGCTCGTCGGCGATGCCCGCCATCGGCCCCGCATACGGATTGGACGCCGCGTTGCAGACCAGGATGTCGATCTGGCCCCAGGCGGCCGTGGTCTCGTCCACCAGGCGCTGCAGATCCTCTTTCGACGCGATATTGGCCGGGATGGCCATGGCGCGGCCCTCGCCAAATTTGCCGTTGATCTCGGCCGCCACTTCGTCGCATGGCCCGGCCTTGCGCGACGAGATCACGACCCGCGCGCCGTGCTCGGCCATCCGCTCGGCGATGGCCTTGCCGATGCCCTTGGACGAGCCGGTGATGATGGCGACCTTGCCGGTCAGATCGAACAGTTCCATGCGTATCCCCTGAAAACGGCGCGGATTCTTTCTCCACACCCTAGCTGTTTGGCCCTGATACCCCGATACTCGGTCGATTCCATCCGGGAAGTCGGACAACCCCGTTCCCATGCGCGCACTGACCAACGGCTTTCTGTTCTTCGGCTACGTCTTCCTGGCGATGACGGCGGGCGCCTTTCTGTGGCGCGCGGGCCTCGGCCTCGGACCGGGCGTCGCCGCGACCTTCGGCGTTCTGGGCGTGCTGGGCGCCGCCCACGCGATCTTCAGCGGCATCGCCGAACGCAAGGCCCTGCGCACCGAGATCGGCACGGTGCGCGAGGCGCACCGTCTGCTGGCCGACGCCATGGAACAGACCCAGACGGCGCTGGGCGACCTGGCCACGGCCATCGAGGCCGGCGCCCTGACCCGCACCGACGAACTGACCGGCGAGGTCCGCATGCTGGAGGACCTGATCCAGCAGATGAGCGTCTCAATCGACCAGCGCCTGTCGGTCACCCCGATGGCCGCCCCCGACAGCGTCGAGGCCCGCCGCCACCACCAGTCGAACCTGTTGCTGAAAACGGTGCACGAGGCGCTGAGCGAGAACCGCGCCGACCTTTATCTGCAGCCGGTGGTGACCCTGCCCCAGCGCCGCACCGTCTTCTACGAAAGCTTCACCCGGCTGCGGGATTCGACCGACCGCGTGATGATGCCCGCCGAATATCTGTCGATCGCCGAGGGCGAGGGTCTGGTTCCCGCCATCGACAACCTGCTGCTGTTCCGCTGCGCCCAGATCGTGCGTCGGCTGGCGCGTCAGGACCGCAAGGTCGGCGTGTTCTGCAACGTCGCCCTGTCGTCCCTGGGCGACGAGACCTTCTTCCCCCAGTTCCTGGACTTCCTCAGCGAGAACCGCGACCTGAACCAGGCCCTGATTTTCGAACTGGGTCAGGCGACGTTCGACGCCCGCGGCGCGGTCGAGGCGCGCAACATGGCCAAGCTGGCCGACCTGGGCTTCCGCTTCTCGATCGACAAGGTCCAGACGCTGGACCTGGACTTCAACGACCTGCAGCGGTCGGACGTCAAATTCGTCAAGGTCGCCGCCGACCTGCTGATCGAACAGCTGCTGGACCTCGACGGCGGCTCGCCCATCCCGTCCCTGCGCGACATCCAGGCCGCCGACTTCGCCCAGCTGACCCGCCGCTACGGCATCGAGGTCATCGCCGAAAAGTGCGAGAGCGAACGCCAGATCGTCGACATCCTGGAACTGGATATCAGCATGGCTCAGGGCCACCTGTTCGGCGAACCCCGCGCCATCAAGGAAGCCGTCCTGGCCGAGACCGATCCACCGGCCGACTTCGTCCGATCGACGCTCATCAGCGCCGAAAAACGCCGCCGCTACGCCTGATCAGGGCGCGGGCGCCGGCGTCGCCGTCGGAGCGGCTCTCGGCGCCACCCGCCAGATCGTGTTGGACAGATCGTCTGCGACCAGCAGGATGCGTTTGACCGGATCGAAGGCCACTCCCACCGGACGCCCGCGAGAGTCCTTGCCGTTGTCGGTCAGGAACCCGGTCAGGAAGTCCACCGGCGGGCCGCTGGGCTGGCCATTGGCGAACGGCACCCACACGACCTTGTAGCCGGACAGATCGTTGCGGTTCCAGCTGCCGTGCTCGCCGATGAAGGCGCCCTGGCTGAAGGCGCCGCCGAAACCGCCGTCCCTCGCGAACGACAGCCCCAGCGCCGCGACGTGCGACCCCAGGGCGTAGTCGGGCGCAATCGCCCGGGCCACCATCTCCGGCTTCTGCGGCCGCACGCGCGGATCGACGTTCTGTCCGTAGTAGCTGTAGGGCCAGCCGTAGAAGGCCCCCTCCCGCACCGAGGTCAGATAGTCGGGCACCAGCTGGGCCCCGATCTCGTCGCGCTCGTTGGCCACGGCCCACAGGGCGCTGGTGGTCGGCTCGATGTCGAGGGCGGTCGGATTGCGGATGCCGGTCGCCACGGTCCGCCGCGCGCCCGTCATCCGGTCGATGGCCCACACCACCGCGCGTTCCTCCTCCACCGCCATGCCGCGCTCGCCGACATTGGAGTTGGAGCCGATCCCGACATACAGGGTCATGCCGTCGGCGCTGGCGCTCAGGGACTTGGTCCAGTGGTGATTGATCTGCGACGGAAGCTTGGTCACCTCCTCGCCGGCGGTGGTGATCCGCGTCTGACCGGGCTGATAGGTGAACCGCAGCAGGGCGTTTTGGTTGGCCACGTAGATCGAGCCATCGACGAAGGCCAGGCCATAGGGCGCGTTCAGATTGTCGATGAAGACGGTGCGGATCTCGGGGCGGCCGTCGTTGTCGGCGTCGCGCAGCAGGGTGATGCGGTCGCCGCTCTCGACCTGGGTGTTGCCCTTCTTCTTGATCGGGCCGGCGATGATGTCCTTGGGCCGCAGGGCCGGCGCGTTGCCGCCGCGCCCCTCCGCGATCAGGATGTCGCCGTTTGGCAGCACCAGCATCTGACGCGGGATCTGCAGGTCCGTCGCCATCGCCGTGACGGTGAAGCCTTCGGGCGCCGTCGGCGTCTGGTCGCCCCAGCCGATCGGATTGGCGATGCCCATGGTCGGCAGCAGGGTTTCCTGAACGTCGGGCAGGTCCGGATTGCGGCCCGTCTGGTCCAGACTGGAATCGCTCTGCCCGCAGGCGCTCAGGACCAGCAACAGGGCGGTCGCGCCCATCAACGAACGGATCATTGGTCGACCTCCCGGGTCCAGAAGCCGAAATGCAGCACCGCCCCCGCCGCCATGGCCAGGATCGTGCAGAGGATGGACAGGAACAGACCGAACGCCCCGACGGAGCTCCAGGCGTCCTGGCTGTGCTTGAAAGCGTTGATCAGCCCCAGAACCCACATGCCCGCCAGCAGGCCGAAATAGACCCAGCGCGAGATCATCCGCGGGCTTTTCAGGCTCAGCAGCGCCCACACCAGCGCCCAGGCCGCGACCAGCCCGCCAAAGAACAGCGCGCCGGTGATCAGCCAGGCCGAGAAATTGGTCCACTGAACCTGGGCCGTGTTCAGATAGGCGATGTCGGTGACCAGGGCCGCCGTGAACAGGGCGATCGGGAAACTCAGAAGGATCGCGTGCAGGGCGTCCACGCCTCGCAACACGACCTGGCGTTCAACCTGCATTTTCCCGGCTCCCCTGTGACGTCCTCAAGCGAGACCAATCCCCTGCCCGCCGTTTGGTTTCACGCCCGGACGCGCCGGGCCGTCGCAGTCGTCGCGAAAAATCAATCCAGTTGCATCACCAGACAGGTCGAAGTCGCGGTCGCATACAGCTTGCCGTCCACGCCCCTCAGGTCCGCTTCGGCGAACCCCGCCCTGCGTCCCATCTGCACGATCCGCCCCTCGGCCCTCACCGGCACGCCCTCGGTCAGGGCCTTGTGGAAGACCGTCTTGATCTCCAGCGTCGTATAGGCCTGTCCCGGCCGCAGCATCGAATGCACCGCACAGGCGCAGGCCGAATCCAGCAGGGTCGCCATCCAGCCGCCGTGCACCGTGCCGATGGGATTGTAGACCGCCCGCGTCGGCGTCCCCTCGAACACCACCCGGCCCTCCTCGACCTCGGTCAGCCGGTAGTCGAGCGTGCGCGCGATGGGCGCGGCGTTCTCATCCCCCTGGAACGCCAGCCGCAACTGTTCGACGCCCGACAGATGCGTCATCGAAAGAATGCTGGTCATGGCGAACGGTCCCGAGGCGAAGTCCGTTCACAATAAGGACGGTCCTAGGGGCGTGGCAAGACGTCCCCCGGCTTGCGCGCAATCGCGAACATGGATTTCGCGAACGGCATCGGCCGGCCGGTGAACTCGAACTGGATGTCGGTGAAACCGGCCTCGTCCAGCAGACTGGTCAGGGTCTTCAACGACCAGAATTTGATATGCCCGTGATCCCACAGCGCCGTGAAATGGCGGTCCAGCTTCCCGGTGAGCGCCATCGCCAGGTTCTTCCAGTACCCGTGGTAAGGCGTCGACAGCACCAGCAGCCCGCCGGGTTCGAGCAGATCATGGGCCGTCTTCACGAACTGCCGGGGGCTGTAGACGTGTTCGATGACTTCCAGCGAATAGACGACCGGAAACCGCCCGTATCGCGCCGCCAGGTCGTCATAGCCCGAGCCGACCTCGATCCGCGCCGCAGGGAAACGCTGGTTCGCGATCGCCACCCCTTCGGGCGACGGCTCGACGCCGACGATCGTATAGTTCAGCGCGCCCAGTCCACCGGCCGCTCCGCCCGTGCCCGCGCCCAGGTCGAAGGCGGTCCGCTCCGACGGGGCCCGCCTGCCCAGAATCGAGATCAGTTTGGGCAGCAGATACCCGTCCGAAACCGCGGGATCGTGCTCGTGCCCATAGTTGGTGTCTTCACCGACCAGATTCGCCATGCCGTGTCCCCGCCGTTCCGGCGTTTATAGAACACAGCTATGCGACAACTGTCATCAACCGGATCGACACGCTGTTCGACCCGGCCGTCGGCTGATCCCCGCTACGGCGGAAATTCGACCTACAGGCCCGGCAGTTTGAACCCGCTCTCGCGGCGCGGCTGGATGACGATCGAGGACGACGAACCCGTCAGGGCCTCCAGACGACGCGCCTCGGTCGAGGCGTCGATGGTCACCGCGCCCTGGGCCGTCTGGGTCTGGGTCGGGGCCTGGGTGGCCGCGTCGTCGCGACGCCAGAACAGCACGCGGTTGGCGAAGCTCTCTTCCTTGTGCGCCAGGTCGCCGAACTCGTCGTCGACGACATAGCGGGCCAGCGGGTCGGCGCGATCCGCGCCGGCGGCCGAAACCAGGGCCTGTTCGCCCGGCGTGCGGGTGATCGACTGGCGTTGACCCAGCAGGATCTGACGCGCGGCGCTCTCGGGCGCCAGTTCCTGGGGCCGGGGCTGGCCGGGTGCGGGCGGGCGCAGGCCGTATTCCGGAGGCACGGTAAGGGGGGTGGTCGACACGGTCAGGAACTCATCCGGCACCACCTTGACCAGGCCGATCGACTGGCGAAGACCGCCGCAGGCGCTCAGGGCGACGGCCGAGACGGCGATCAGGGACACGGACAGGATACGGGTGTTCAGCATGGGTCGGTTCGGCTCCGGCGCGGCGGTTCGCGCTTTCGGCAACAGCAAAGAGCGGGTGATTACGCCTTTTCGTGGACCGCGCCAACGCCCGGCTTGCGCTCGGACTTCACGCTGTCGAAAATCAGCAGGGCCACCCCGATGGTGATGGCGCTGTCGGCGATGTTGAAAACCCACGGAAACACGCCGGTCCCCGAGAAATCGATGAAGTCGACGACATAGCCGTACTGGATGCGGTCGATGGCGTTGCCGATCGCTCCGCCCATCACCAGGCCGATGGCCGCGATCAGGGTCCGCCGTTCCGCCTTCAGGGCCCACCAGGCCAGGGCTCCGGCCACGATGATCGAAAAGACGCTGAGCGCCCATCGCGCCGCGCCGCCGCCGAACAGGCCGAAGCTGACGCCGGTGTTCTCGACATAGGAGAAGTTCAGCATCGGCGGCAGGACCGCGACCTGCCCGACCTCGCGCAGCGACAGTCCCTGCAACATCCAGATCTTGGACGCCTGGTCCAGCACGATGACGAGAAGGGCCAGCCCATAGGCGGCCCAGGCGATGCGGGGGATTTTCATGCGCGTCCGGTTAGCAGGACATCTCGCGCCCGCCAAACCCTCCCTTCACGCCCCTGCGTGAAACCGCTAGTCAGCGGCCCATGGCCCTCCCCCACGCGCTCGAAAACCTGTCCCAGGTCGCCGCCGACTACGACATCCTGCTGTGCGACGTCTGGGGCGTGATCCACAACGGCCGCGAGAGCTGGCCCCAGGCCTGCGACGCCCTGACCCGGTTCAACCAGGCCGGCGGCCACGTCGTGCTGATTTCCAACTCGCCGCGTCCGGCTTCGGACGTCATTGCCCAACTGGATCATCTGGGCGTGCCCCGCGACAGCTGGCGGGCCTTCGTCACCTCGGGCGACGCCACCCGCGCCGAACTGGCGCAACGCGCCCCCGGCCCCGCCTGGATCATCGGCCCGCCCCGCGACGAAATCCTGTACGAAGGCCTCGACCTGGCCCGCGCCGAGGGGGCGCACGACGCCGCCTTCCTGTCGGTCACCGGCATGATCGACGACGAGGCCGAGACGCCCGAGGACTACCGCGTCCCCCTGACCCAGGCCGCCGCCCGCGATCTGGAGCTGATCTGCGCCAACCCCGATCGCATCGTCCAGCGCGGCGACAAAATCATCTACTGCGGCGGATCGCTGGCCGATCTGTACGAATCGCTCGGCGGCCGGGTGACCATGGCCGGCAAACCCTATGGCCCGATCTACGCCCTGGCCCTGGCCGAGGCGGAACGGCTGCTGGGACGGCCGGTCGACCGCTCGCGCGTCCTGTGCATCGGCGACGGCGTCGTCACCGACGTTCTGGGCGCCAACCAGCAGGCGCTGGATTGCCTGTTCATCGCCCAGGGCATCCACGGCGACGCCGCCCGGGGCGACGACGGCCGGATCGACCCCGCTCGCGCCGCCGCCCTCCTGACCGCCGAAACCGCCTACGCCCGCTACGCCGCGCTGGAGCTGAAGTGGTAGCGCTCGCCAAATCGTCGCAGCGCGTCTAACACCAGCCGATGAACACCGGACCTCACCCCTCAGGCGGCTATATTCTTGAAGAGCTTTCGCCCGGCATGGTGGCGACCAAGGACGTGACCATCACTGAGGACCGCATCCAGCAGTTCGCCCAGGCGTCCGACGACTTCAATCCCGTGCATATGGACGAGGCGTTCGCGTCGAAGACCGCCTATCGCGGCCGGATCGCCCACGGCCTGCTTTCGGCTTCGTTCGGCTCCGCCGTGGTGGGCACCATCCTGCCCGGCGCGGGGGCCATCTACCTGTCGCAGAGCCTGGCCTTCCACAAACCGGTGCGGATCGGCGACGTGGTGCGCGCACAGATCACCGTGGCCTCGGTCGATGCCGAATCGGCCCGCGTCGTCCTGCGCACCGAAGGTTACGTCGGCGACGACATGATCATGGAGGGCGAGGCCACCGTGCGCGTTCCCCGCAGGCGCCGCCCCGCCAAGGCCTGACCGAGACCGTCTTGTCCATCCAGCTGATCCGCGACTGGCGCGACCTGCCCGCCTCCAGACGAGGCGCGGCCGCGGCCCTCGGCGCCTTCGACGGCGTCCACCGGGGTCATCAGGCCGTGATCGCCTCGGCCCGCGACGCCGCCGACCGCCTGGACGCGCCGCTGGCCGTCGTCAGTTTCGACCCGCACCCGCGCCGCTTCTTCCAGCCCGACGCCGCCCCCTTCCGCCTGATGTCGGCCGGTCAGATGGCCCGCGCGCTGGAGCCGCTGGGGGTCCAGCGGCTGTATCTCCTGCCCTTCGATGCCCGGATGGCCGCCCTGTCGGACACCGATTTCGCCGAGCAGGTGATGGCGGACGGCCTGGGTCTGAAACACGCCGCCGTCGGCTTCGACTTCACCTATGGCAAGGGCCGCACCGGCTCGCCCGACGCCTTGGCCCGCGCCGGCGCCCGTCTGGGCTTCACCGTCTCTGTCACCGACCGCGTCGATGACCGGGGCGGCCTGAAACTGTCGTCCAGCGCGGTGCGGGAGGCTCTGGACGCCGGTGACATGGCGCGCGCCGCCCGCATCCTGGGCCGCCCCTTCGCCATCGAGGGCGAAGTCGTCCACGGCGACAAGCGCGGCCGCACCATCGGGGTCCCCACCGCCAACATTCGTCTGGGCGACTACATGCGCCCCGCCTACGGCGTCTATGCGACCCGCACGCGCCTGCCGGACGGCCGCGTCATCGACGGCGTCGCCAACCTGGGCGTCCGCCCGATGTTCGAGATCGCCGAACCCCTGCTCGAGGTCTGGCTGTTCGACTTCGAGGGCGACCTGTACGGCCAGACCGTCGAGACCGAACTGGTCGCCCGCCTGCGCGGCGAAATGAATTTCGACGACCTCGACGCCCTCAAGACCCAGATCGACGCGGATGCCTCGGCGGCGCGGGCGGTGCTGGCCGCCCGCTAGCCTCTCACCCCGCCGCCTCGGCCACCGCCATCAGCGTGTCGTGCAGCGAGGCGTCGCCGTCGACGATGTCGTCGACCTTCCAGTTCGGCCCCTCGCGCACCAGTTTCAGGGTCAGGTTCGTCGGCTCGCCCATGTTGGTGAAGGCGACATTGGCCTCGGCCGCGTTCGGGTCGGCCTGGGCCACGGCCATCGCCGTGACGGTGAAGTCCTCCTGGTCCTGGCAGGCGCAGAACGGGTCGTAGTTCAGGGTCGGAACCTCGCCGTTCGCCGCCCGGACATCGGCCCCGATCAGGGCGTTCATGGTGCGCGAGAACATCGGATCCTGTCCCGGCGCCGGCGGCGCGTCCCTGGGCCCGCCCTCGACATAACGGGCGTAGATGGCGCGCACGAACGGCTCCGGCCCCTCCGACGCCGCCGCATAGACGGCCTCGCGCGACGCCGGCGTCGCCGCCTCCACCGACGTCGTCTCCGGCGCCTTGGCCTCCTCGCCCTGCGAACAGGCCGCCAGGGCCGCCGTCGTGGCGATCGCGATCAACAGCGTGCGCATCGGCTCTCTCCTATTCCGCCGGATGGGTCTTGGCGTCGGCGATCCATCTGGTCAGCTGCTCGCGAAACGGCGGATAGGGGAACTCGGACGCCATGTCCTGATAGTGGATGTCGTCGATCCGCCAGGCGCCGCCTTCCTGGACCAGATTATAGGTCTTGTGGTGCGTCACGCCGTCGATGTCCTCGAACGTCTGGACCACCGCCACGTCGGCCCGATCCGGCCCGGTCGAAGTCGCCGTGGCGCTCTGCAGCACCGGCGTCCCGTCCTGGCAGTCGCAGATCGGATCGGCCTCGAAGAAACCCATGTCGCCCTCGACCGTCAGCCGCTCGGTCTCTTCCAGCAGGGCGCGCACCGCCGCTGACCACAGCGGACCGTCGGCGTCGATCACATACCCCTCGGTGTAGAGCGCCCCCACGAAGGCCTCGGGCGTCTGCACGACCTGGACCGCTTCCGCCGCCTCGGCGGGGGCCTGCGCCGGCTGACAGGCGGCCAGCATCGCCGCGACCGCCGATACGAGAATGATGCGCATGATGCCGTCTCCCGCGCGGCCCGATCGCCGCACGCCCGGGACGTTAGCGAAAGCCCGCGCTTTTCCCAGCCCCCCGGCCCTGATAGGAACCCCCGATGGACGTCCGCCGGATCATCCCGATCGAGATTAGCCGCCCGGCGTAGCGCCGACGGGGCCTTGTCGCCCCCTGCGCCCGCCGGGATATCAGCCGACCTCACCCGACGCTCCGCCCAGCAAAGACCCGAGACCGACCATGGCCGACGACGCCCAGACCCCCGATTCCACCGCCGCCTCCGCCAGGAAAGAGGGCCGCGACTATCGCGCGACCGTCTTCCTGCCAGAAACGCCCTTCCCCATGCGCGGCGGCCTGCCGCAGAAGGAACCGCTGATCCTGGAACAGTGGGGCGACCTGTATTCGACCTTGCGCGCCCTGCGTCAGTCCCAGAACGCGCCCGTGTACGTGCTGCACGACGGCCCGCCCTACGCCAACGGCGACATCCACATCGGCCACGCCCTGAACAAGACGCTGAAGGATTTCGTGGTCCGCTCGCGCTTCCTGCTGGGCTTCGACGTCGACTACGTCCCCGGCTGGGACTGCCACGGCCTGCCGATCGAGTGGAAGATCGAGGAACAGTACCGCGCCCAGGGCCGCCGCAAGGACGAGGTGTCTAAGGCCGAGTTCCGCGCCGCCTGCCGCACCTACGCCGCCGGCTGGATCGAGGTTCAGATGGCCCAGTTCAAGCGGCTGGGCGTCACCGGCGATTTCGACAATCGCTACGCCACCATGGACTACGGCTCCGAGGCCGCCATCGTGAAGGAGTTCCACAAGTTCAAGAACTCCAACCAGCTGTATCGCGGATCAAAACCGGTCATGTGGTCGCCGGTCGAACGCACGGCCCTGGCCGACGCCGAGATCGAGTATCACGACCACGTCTCGCCCACGATCTGGGTCAAATTCCCGGTCATCGCCGCCACCGACGACCACCCCGACGACCTGCTGGCCTTCCGTCACCAGACCCCGTCGATCGTGATCTGGACCACAACCCCCTGGACCATCCCGGCCAACCGCGCGATCAGCTATGGTCCCGAGATCTCCTATGGCCTGTACGAGGTCCAGTCGATGGAGACGGGGCTGGAGTTCGAACCCTGGGCCAAGCCGGGCGACCGGCTGATCGTCGCCGACAAGCTGGCCGAAGAGGTCTTCAAGGCCGCCAAGATCGCCGCCTTCACCCGCCTTGACGACATCGATCCGGCCGGGCTGGTCGTCGCCCACCCCCTGGCCGAGCTGGACGACGGCTACCGCTTCAACGTTCCCCTCTTGGACGGCGACCATGTCACCGATGACGCGGGCACCGGGTTCGTCCACACCGCGCCCGGCCACGGCGCCGACGACTTCGACGTCTGGAAGGCCCACGGTCATCACGAAGTGCCCGACACGGTCGATCCCGACGGCGCCTATTATCCGTCCGTCCCCCTGTTCGCGGGCCTGAAAGTCCTCGAAACCGAAGGCAAGAAGACCGGCAAATTTGGCCCCGCCAACCCCGCCGTGATCGAAAAACTGATCG
This sequence comes from Alphaproteobacteria bacterium, assembly GCA_018820205.1. Classification (GTDB taxonomy): domain Bacteria; phylum Pseudomonadota; class Alphaproteobacteria; order Caulobacterales; family Caulobacteraceae; genus Brevundimonas. The sequence continues at coordinate 2,465 of JAHJOK010000029.1, read as the reverse complement.
AGGCCGGCACGCTGCTGGCCCGCGGTCGGCTGGAGCATTCCTACCCCCACTCGTGGCGGTCCAAAGCCCCGATCATCTTCCGCAACACGCCCCAGTGGTTCATCCGCATGGACCAGCCGCTGAAGTCGGGCGAGACCCTGCGCGAGACCGCGCTCGCCGCCATCGACACCACCGACTTCCACCCGGCGTCCGGCAAGAACCGCATCCGTTCGATGGTCGAGGGTCGCCCCGACTGGCTGGTCAGCCGCCAGCGCGCCTGGGGCACCCCCCTGGCCATGTATGTCGACAAACACACCGGCCACCCCCTGCATGACCCCGAGGTCGACGCACGCATCGTCGCCGCGATCGAACAGGGCGGCGCCGATGCCTGGTACACCCAACCCGACTCCGACTTCCTGGGCCTTCACGACCCGGCGAACTACGAGAAGATCACCGACATCCTGGACGTCTGGTTCGACAGCGGCTGCACCCACGCCTTCACGCTGGAGACCCGCGACCCGGCCCATGGCTACACCGGCGACCGTCCCTCGCACTGGCCCGCCAACCTGTACCTCGAAGGCTCGGACCAGCATCGCGGCTGGTTCCAGTCCAACCTTCTCGAAGGCTCCGGCACCCGCGGCCGCGCCCCCTATGACGCCGTCCTGACCCACGGCTTCACCCAGGACGAGAACGGGGAAAAGATGTCGAAATCAAAGGGCAACACCACCGATCCCGCCGTCGTCATCAAGGAATCCGGCGCCGACATCCTGCGCCTGTGGGTCGCCCTGGTGGACTATGCCGAGGACCAGCGGATCGGCAAACAGATCCTCCAGACCACGGTCGACGCCTATCGCAAGCTGCGCAACACCGTCCGCTATCTGCTGGGCGCCCTGGCCGATTTCGATGAGGCCGAACGCGTCGACTACGCCGACATGCCGCCGCTGGAACGGTTCATCCTGCACCGTCTGTGGGAGCTGGACCTTCAGGTGCGCGGCGCCTACGACACCTACCGCTTCCAGGACGTCGTCCGTCCGGTGCTGGAGTTCTGCGCCGGCGACCTGTCGGCCCTGTATTTCGATATCAGGAAGGACAGCCTCTACTGCGACCGGCCCGACGCCGTCCGCCGTCGGGCCGCCCGCACCGTGATGCACGAGGTCTTCCTGCGCCTGACCGCCTGGCTGGCCCCGTTGACGCCCTTCACCATGGAAGAGGCCTGGACCACGCGCTACCCCGACGCCGGCACGAACTGCGCCCGCGTGATCCCGGACACGCCTGCGGAATGGCGCAATGCGGATGAGGCCGCGCGGTGGGCCAAGGTCAACGACGTGCTGGAAATCGTCAACGACGCCCTCGAGGGCGCCCGTCGCGAAAAGATCATCGGCGGCGCTTTGGACGCCTGTCCCACCGTCACCGCGCCGGCAGAGACCTTCGCCCCCTTCGCCGATCTGGACCCCGCCGAGGTCTTCCGCACCTCCGGGGCCGAACTGGTCACCGGCGGCGACGCCCTCTCTGTCGCCATCGCACTCGCCGACCACCCCAAATGCGCCCGCTCCTGGCGCCGCGTCCCCGATGTCGGCTCCGACCCGGACTACCCCGACCTCTCCGCCCGCGACGCCGACGCCGTGCGCTGGTGGGACAGCCAGGACGGGTGATCAGCCCACGAAATTCCGTGCATCCCCGCGAAGGCGGGGACCCAGGTTTTAGCCTCGGCACGGGCCCTGCCGTTCAATCCAGGGTCAAGCCGATGTCGCCCTCCGAGCAGGCGGTTCAAGCCTGAATCCCCGCCTTCGCGAGGATGCACGGTGTTGATGGGCGGGCTCGACCCGTCACGGAACGCCGTGATTTAATCCGCGTGGTCCCCCACGACGGCGGGAGCCTTGATGAGCCGGGGTCTGATCCGATGGCCTTCTACACCTATATCGTGGCCAGCCGACGGAACGGCACGCTCTACGTCGGCTCGACCGACGACCTCGCCGCGCGCGTCTATCAGCATCGGGAAAAGGTCCGCCCCGACAGTTTCGCCGCCCGGCACGATGTCGCGCGCTTGGTCTGGTACGAATGGCACGAGACGCGCGAGGCCGCGTTCCGGCGCGAGCGCCAGTTCAAGAAATGGAATCGGCTCTGGAAGCTGCGGATGATCGAAGAGATGAATCCCGGCTGGCACGATCTGGTCGACCGCCTCGCGGGATGATCACCCCAGTCCACATGCCCCCGCCGAAGTGCATCCTAGCGAAGGCGGGTGTTCGGGTTTTCGGCGGGGTGCGCCATCTGAAATCCGTGCATCCCCGCGAAGGCGGGGACCCAGGTTTGAGCCAGAGCGCGGTCATCCCCCCACCATGCACCCCCGGCGAAGGCGGCCCACTCATGATTCCGTGCATCCCCGCGAAGGCGGGGACCCAGGTTTGAGCCGGAGCGCGATCGCCAACCGGTTCCTTCAAGCCAACCCGTCGTGCGGGCCTGAGCAATGACCTGACCGCTTCACGCCC
>JAHJOK010000028.1 GCA_018820205.1 Alphaproteobacteria bacterium | reverse complement strand
TGCCGGCGGAACGGGGGCCGCGACAGCGGCGCATCCCATCTTGGCGATACAGTCGGGCGTCATCTCGCTGCAGGGAGCCATCCCCTTCCCCGCCGTATCGTCCGTCATCACCATCATCTCGGCGCAGTCCATCTCCGCCATGGCGCCGGTTGCCTCGAAAGCCTCAAACGGCGTGGCATGCGCCGACGCCTGGCCGACAAAGCCGGCCATCGCGAGGGCGAACAGAAGGGTGCGAACCAGGTTCCACATGCCTCCTTATTGCACGCCCGTGACGGCGCCGAGTCAAGCGAAGGCCGGATTCTGGGCCTGGAGATGACGCGGCATGGACGTATCGCGCCGGGACCCGCGGCGCACATCGGTGGACCACTCCGCCATGATCGCATCGCTCCCGGGGACCCCCGGACGGCTGAGTAGACGACACCCGCAGCGCCCTGGCTGCGAAACGTCCGCTCGACGCCGACCAGCAAGACGGGCGAACTCAACCGGGGTCCATGAGAGTCCACGAGGATGGGCCGCTGGACAACCCCGGTGCCCTTTGCCCCGCCCGAAGCGGTGGAACGACCTTCAGCCTGAACCAGGCGAAGGGCTCAATCGTCCTTGGTCGACCGTTTCGAGGCGCGCCATCCTTTCAGATCCCGGGCGATCCGGATCCACAACAGAATGAATCCCGAGACGACAATGCTGAGCGTCAGGGCCGTGGTGATGATGATCAGCGGGTGATTGAAGTCCTCGCCGTCGTCCCAGTCCATGACGTGCAGACGCCAGAAGAAGTCGAACAGACGCCAGACCCCCGAGCGGCGCGACACCACCTCACCGGTGGACGGTGACACATAGAAGGAGGTCTTTTCGCCATCCGCGAAATCCACCCGCCACAGCGGCCCGGTCTTGCCCGTTTCCTCGGGCGCGGTCGCCAGATACGACACGCCGGTCACCTCGGCCTCGCCGCGATACGCTCCTATCGCGAAGGCCGAGACCTCATCCCGCGACATGGGCGCGAACGGTCGCCCCGTCACCGCCGAAACGATCACCGGCTCGCCGCTCACCGGTTTCAATGTCCAGGCCGGACCACGCGGCGTGGTGTGCAGGTCCGCCTGAGTGGGCGCTACGCCGGCTTGCCGAGCAATCTCGTCGAGCGACGGCAGGCCGGCCAGTGCCAGCGGGACGGCGGCCTGTTCGGCGACTCGGTGCTCGCTGCGGACCGTCTCTATGGGAAGGGCCACCATCACCAGGCCGCCGCCGACCCAGAACAGGACCTGGAGACCGACGACCAGCGCGATCCATTTATGCAGTTGGGTAGAGAGCTTGAGGATTTTCAGGACGGTCTCCGGTCAGGCATGACGCGCGAACACGCGGGTGCCGCCGCCATTGAGTAGCAGCAGGGTTTCATAGGCCTCCCGGCGACCGTCCGGCATCTCCATCCCCGGCGAGCCCAACGGCATCGCCGGCACCGCGAGCCCGAGGGCGTCGGGGCGTTCCGCGAGCAGTCTGCGTACATCTTCGGCAGGCACATGTCCCTCCAGCACATATCCGCCGATCACGGCGGTATGACAGGCGGCCAGGGAGTCGGGGACGCCCCTGGCGCGGCGCACAACGCCGGGATCGGCCACCTCGGTCGTCTGCACCTGGAACCCTGCCGCCGTCATGTGCTCGACCCATGCGGAACAACAGCCGCAGGTGGGCGATTTGTAGACGGCGAGATCCGACGAGGGCCGCGTGGTCTGCGCACAGGCCGCGGTGGCCGCGGCGCTGACCCCAACGATCAAAAGGGCCCGGCGGGAAAGCGGCTCCGTCATCGTCTCATTCCTTTACTGATCAAGAGCAAGATGAGCCCGGTAGCCTGCGCTCAGGCCGCCGGACGAATGGGTCGGGCCGAGGAGTGATAGACATCGAAACGCCATTGGTCATCGCGTTTCCGCAACACGCTCGTGGCGACGCCGCGGCGCTCGATCGGGGCCCGCCCGGCGTCCTTGAAGGTGATGTGATAGGTATAGGTCTCGCTGACGAAGGCCGTGTCGCCGTCGACCTCCACCGTCATCTGGTGATTTCGAAATTCAAACCCCGCCAGATCGTCGAACTCCGGCCCCAGGTGGTGCTCGAGATAGTAGGCGAAGCTCCCCTCCCCCCCGCCGTTCTCGAAGATCTCGGAGTCGGGCCAGAACAGCGACGGCGTCCGGGAAACGTCCATGCCGGTGATGGCGTCCCGGTAGGCCGTCACGACCGCGCGGACCTGTTGCTCGTCAGCGGACTGGGCATGGACAGACGTCGCCAGGACGGCGGCCAGGGCGACCCCGGCGAGGGCGGAACGAAGGATCATGGTCGGTTCTCCTGTTGGCCGCGGCCGCGATGGCGACCAGGTCCGGCGGGTGGAAGCCGGTCCGCGCAGCGGTGCCGGCCGGTGGATTGAGGGCGGAAGGGCGGTCCAAGCCCGCCCCTCCTCGATCAGAACATCAGATGACGCACGCCATGGGTCAGCATCCCGCCCAGCAGGGCGTTGACGAGGATGGCCGCCGCCGTGACGCTCAGCAAACCGATATAAATAAGTTCGCGGCCCCGGCCCGGCCTGCGGATCCAATGTTCCTTGGCCCACCAGGTCGCCAGGCCCAGACCCGCGATCGATGTGCCGAGCCAGCGGTGGTAGGTGTGGGTGACATCGTCATTGCCGGGCAGGCCCATGGCGAACCAGCCGAGCACCACCGCTCCGATCGCTGAAATCGCGGCCAGGGCGATGATTACCCGCGTGCCCTGGGTAAGGACGGGTCGCCGCAAGGTTAGCGCGGCGATCTCGAGCACGGCGGCCACGAGGAACAGGGCGATAGGAAAGTGCACGGCCGCGGGATGCATGGCTCCCAACCAACGGACGAGACGCTGGGACATCGTGCGGGGCGCGGCATCGGCCGACATGCCGCCGTGATCCATGCCCACCGACATGGCCGGCATCCCCGCCATGTCCGATCCATGACCGTCCGACATCGGCGCGGCGGCGACGGACACTGCGGCTGGAGGATCGTGAGCCTCATGGGCAAGGCCCGGCCCACTGACCGATACGGCGGCCAGAACGGCGAACGCCGCCAACATTTTCCGCAATCCCATGACCCGCTCCGCTTCCGTCTCTTCTGCTAACTACGCAGCACAGGGGCGGCCCCCTCACCCGAGGGATTCGGCGAGGGCACGCGTAGTAGGTATCAGGGGCCGTGAAGGAGAGTTTCGATGACGCATAATCTGGATGACCTTCTGACAGGACTGGCGGCCGCGCCCGTCGATACAGCGCTTGAGGGGCTCGAGCCGCTCGTCTGGCGCCGGGTCGACATCTTTCGGGGCGAACGGCTTGTGTCACAGCTACGTCTGGGTGCCGTCGCCATGGCCCTGGCGACCGGCTTGACGGCGGGCGGGTTCGGCGCGATCGCAGCACCCAGACCCGCGGGAGATCTGACGATCTTCACGGCCGATACCAGCCTGGTGCCCTTGGCGAGACTGGATGTGGTTCGATGATGCGCGGCTGGCGGGCCATTGTCGTCACTGCCTTGCTGGCTGCCCTGGCCGGCGGCGCCGGGACATGGATCAGCGCCAGTTGGGTCCTGGGCAACCGCGCGCCGCCCTCGCTTCACGACATCGTTCACGACGATCTGACGCTTTCGCCCGAGCAACACAGCCGGATTGAAGCGATCGAGGTCAGGTTCGCGGCGCGGCGACCAGTGCTCGAAGCGAATGTCAGGGCAGCGAACCTGGAACTCGCCCGGGCGATTGAGCAGGGTGCCGGGGACGGCCCCCAGGTCCAGGCCGCCGTCGACCACATTCATGACGCGATGGGCGCATTGCAGAAGGAGACGATCACACACGTCTTCGAGATGCGGTCCGTGCTGACCGTCGCCCAGGCGAAGGTCTTCGACGAGCGTATCGTTTCGGCCCTCGCGCCCGACGATCGCTAGCCGTTCGGGTGGAGTATCCGGACGATCTTTCAGCGCGCGCCGCCAACGGTGAGCGCGCGGCGTTTAGCGAACTGATGCGGCAGACCAAGGCTGCCCTGTTTCGGGTCATCCGTCGCTATGTCGGCGACGAACAGGAGGCGTGGGATCTCCTGCAAGAGACCTACGCCGCGGCCTGGATCAGCATTCGCCGCTACGATCCCGCGCGCCCTTTCGAGGCCTGGCTTCGAATCATCGCCCTTAACAAATGCCGCGACTGGAGCCGCCGCCGGTTCGTTCGGCGGCTGATCCGTGGCGGCATCGATCTGTCGGCGCCCGAGGCCCTGGCCGTGCCGGACGGGAGCGATCCGGCGGATGACCGGATGGAGACCGCCGGCCGGCTGCTCCGGCTGAACCAGGAAATGTACCGCCTGCCGCCGCACCTCAAGGCGCCGCTTCTACTCACGGCGATCGAGGGACGCAGTCAGGCGGAGACGGCGGAAATTCTCGGGATCTCCGTAAAAACAGTGGAAACCCGCGTGGCCCGCGCGCGACGCAAGCTGTCAGATTCCTTGCGGGAGACGGTGGCCGGGCCGCCGTTCTCCGAGGGATCGGTCTGACGTGCACGGGACCGGGTGCCGGTCATCGAGAAAGAAGCGGCGTTCGGGTGGTCGCCACGGCGAGGCGAGGGCTGGGGCCTGCGCGCGCGTATCATGATTGAGGGCACCGCTCGTTCACGCGGCGGTGCCGGGCGACCGGCCTTCGTTTGTCGGCGGTCGCCCAGTCGAGAGACCCTTCTTCGTCCCCAATACAGGAGCTGTTCACATGAGAATTCTGGTCCTTTCCGCCCTTGCCACCGTCGGTCTTGCCGCCTGTCAACCGGCCGCCGAGCCAAAGGCGGTCGACGCCCAGCCAGCGCCTGACGCCCCGGCGGCTGCACCGGTCGAGACCGCTCCGGCGGTCATGCCCCAGCCGATCCCGGCACCCCCGGTCGCAACACCCGCGCCTGCCCCGTCACCGAGGGCCTCGGCGCCCCGGCCGGCCCGCCCTGTTCCGACACCCGCGCCCGTCCCCACGCCTGCTCCCGCCGATCCGATGGCCGGACACGACATGTCCAAGATGGACGGCATGACCATGCCGCCCAAGCAATAGTTCGCGTAAACAGGAGTTCTCCCATGAACCGTTCATTCCTCGCCGCTCTGGCCATTCTCGTGGCGCTCGCCCCCGTCTCGCTCGCCCAGGCCCAGACCCATCCCCACGCGGGCATGTCGATGCAGGATCACGCCGCCATGCCGGCCGCGCCCTCGGCCAACGGCGTCTCCACGACACCGGCGGACAACGCCATGCTGTCCGCCGCGCCGACCGAGTTTTCCGTGACGTTTCCGCACGCCATGACCCTGACGTCACTCAAGCTGACAGGCCCCGCCGGTCAGGCCACAGATGTGGCCGTCACCGCGGACGCATCACCGGGCACGACCGTACACGCGCCCCTGCCCGCCCTGGCGCCCGGATCCTATTCCGCCGCCTGGGCCGCGACGGGCGCCGACGGGCACCAGATGAATGGCGTCGTGCGTTTCATGGTTCACTGAGGGGCCGGCCTCCCCCCTCCTGAAAGGCCGGAGCCTGTTTGAAAGAAACGCCGCGCGGTTCACTGCGCGGCGTTTTTCATCCCTTCCAGAGGATCATCGCGCCGATCCGACCGCATCCCGGTAACCGCCGGTAAGGAACAATGCTCCTTCGGGATCGCCACTCCCCTGCTCAGATCGTCTCCGGCTGCAGCCTCTGCGGGCCGGGGAGGTGGATGACGAGGCTCTCGAGGGTCCGCGCGACGATATCCGCCTCACAACGATCGCCTTCCTCTCCCGGCGGTGCGTCCGGATCGTACAGAACCGTGCGGCAGCCCAGCATCCTGGCCGGGCGAATATCCCACTCCAGACTGTCGCCGACCACGCAGACGGCCGACGGATCGACGCCCAGGGCCTCGAACACCTAGCTGAACGCAGCGGAATCCGGCTTGCCGACACCGACCTCGCCTTCGATCTGGATATGGTGGAAGCGCGACGTGAGATCGAAGCGTTCGATCTTGGCGCGCTGCAGCGGGCCGGTGCCATTGGTGAGAAGCGCCAGCCGGTA
>JAHJOK010000027.1 GCA_018820205.1 Alphaproteobacteria bacterium | reverse complement strand
TCACGTGCCGCTGAGCCTCGAGGCCCAGCTGGAAGCGCGCGTCCTGATGATGTCGACCAACAACATCCTGTCGCCCGCCAACGGCAAGCCGATCATCGTGCCGTCGCAGGATATCGTCCTGGGTCTGTACTACATCTCGCTGGTCAAGGACGGCGAGCCCGGCGAGGGCAAGCTGTTCGCCAACATGGGCGAGATCGACGCGGCGCTGGATTCCGGCGTGGTCACCCTGCACACTCGCATCAAGGCCCGCTGGACCGAGATGGACGGCGAAGGCAATGAAATCACCAAGGTGATCGATTCCACGCCGGGTCGGATGAAGCTGGGCGCCCTGCTGCCCAAGAACCCGAACGTGGGTTACCGCCTGCTCGAGAAGAACCTGACCAAGAAGGAAATCGGCAACCTGATCGACGTGGTCTATCGCCACTGCGGTCAGAAGGCGACGGTGATCTTCGCCGACCAGATGATGGGTCTGGGCTTCCGCGAGGCGGCCAAGGCGGGCATCTCGTTCGGCAAGGACGACATCGTCATCCCCGCCAAGAAGGTCGAGATCGTCGCCGCCACCCGCACCCTGGTCGAGGAATACGAGCAGCAGTACGCCGACGGCCTGATCACCAAGGGCGAAAAATACAACAAGGTCGTCGATGCCTGGGCCAAGGCCACGGACCGGGTCGCCGACGAGATGATGGGCGAGATCGCGCAGCCGCGCGTGCTGGCCAGCGGTCGTACGGCCGAGATCAACTCGGTCTATATGATGGCCAACTCCGGCGCCCGCGGTTCGCAGGCCCAGATGAAGCAACTGGGCGGGATGCGCGGTCTGATGGCCAAGCCGTCCGGCGAGATCATCGAGACGCCGATCGTGTCGAACTTCAAGGAAGGCCTGACCGTCCTCGAATACTTCAACTCGACCCACGGCGCCCGCAAGGGTCTGGCCGACACCGCGCTGAAGACCGCCAACTCGGGTTACCTGACCCGCCGTCTGGTGGACGTGGCCCAGGACTCGATCGTCACCGAGGAAGACTGCAAGTCGACGCGGGGCATCACCCTGCGGGCCGTGGTCGAGGGCGGCGACGTGCTGGTCTCGCTGGGCCAGCGCGTGCTGGGCCGCTATAACGCCGAGGACATCAAGGCGCCGGGCTCCGACACCGTGCTGTTCCCCGCCGACACCTATCTGGTCGAGGACGTGGTCGAGGTCATCGATCGCGAGGGCGTGCAGTCGGTCAAGGTGCGTTCGGCCCTGACCTGTGAAGCCGACGCCGGCATCTGCGGCATGTGCTACGGCCGTGACCTGGCGCGCGGCACCAACGTCAACATCGGCGAGGCGGTCGGCGTCATCGCGGCGCAATCGATCGGCGAGCCGGGCACCCAGCTGACGATGCGGACCTTCCACATCGGCGGTACGGCCCAGGTGGCGGAAACCTCGTTCTATGAGGCGACCAATGCGGGCACGGTGAAGATCGTCGGGCCGACCGTCGTCGGCGCCCACGGCGACCCGGTGTCGATGAGCCGAAATGTCGTCGTCACCATCATGGTCGATGGCAAGGATCGCGAAAGCTACAAGATCCCCTACGGCGGTCGTATCCGCGTCAAGGACGGCGAGGAGACCAAGAAGAACCAGCGTCTGGCTGAGTGGGATCCCTATACCACGCCGATCCTGACCGAAGTCGGCGGCACGGTCCGGTTCGAGGATCTGACCGAAGGCCTGTCGTTCCGCGAGGAAACCGACGAAGCGACGGGCATCGCCCAGCGCGCCGTCATCGACTGGCGGGCCAGCCCTCGCGGTTCGGACCTGCGTCCGGCCATGGGCGTCACCAAGGGCGATGAATACGCCAAACTGGCCTCGGGCTCCGACGCCCGTTACCTGTTGCCCGTGGGCGCCATCCTGTCGGTGTCCAACGGCGACGAGGTCAAGCCCGGCGAAATCCTGGCCCGTATCCCGACCGAGGGCGCCAAGACCCGCGACATCACCGGCGGTCTGCCGCGGGTGGCCGAGCTGTTCGAGGCGCGTCGTCCCAAGGACTGCGCGGTCATCGCCGAGATGGACGGCCGCGTCGAATTCGGCCGCGACTACAAGAACAAGCGCCGCATCAAGATCACCCCGGAGGTCAACGCCGACGGTGAACAGCCCGAAGCGGTCGAGTTCCTGATCCCGAAAGGCAAACACATCTCCGTCCATGACGGCGATCTGATCCAGAAGGGCGACTACATCATCGACGGCAACCCCGATCCGCACGATCTGCTGCGGATTCAAGGGGTTGAAGCGCTTGCCGAGTATCTGGTGAACGAAGTGCAGGAAGTCTATCGACTGCAGGGCGTGCCGATCAACGACAAGCACATCGAGGTGATCGTTCGCCAGATGCTGCAGAAGGTCGAAATCCTGGATTCGGGTGAAACCACCCTGATCAAGGGCGACCATGTCGACATCCCCGAGGTCGATATCGAGAACGCCAAGGTCATCAAGCGCAAGGGCCGTCCGGCCATCACACAGCCGGTTCTGCTGGGCATCACCAAGGCGTCGCTGCAGACCCGCAGCTTCATCTCGGCGGCGTCCTTCCAGGAAACCACCCGCGTGCTGACCGATGCCTCGGTCAACGGCAAGGTCGACAACCT
>JAHJOK010000026.1 GCA_018820205.1 Alphaproteobacteria bacterium | reverse complement strand
GGGCGTGAAGCGGTCAGGTCATTGCTCAGGCCCGCACGACGGGTTGGCTTGAAGGAACCGGTTGGCGATCGCGCTCCGGCTCAAACCTGGGTCCCCGCCTTCGCGGGGATGCACGGATTTTTTTGGGGGGCGCGGTCGCGGGGATGCACGGCGTTAAACCGGGTGCGACCGGGCGCCTGCGCCGGGGTGCACGGTGGGAGGGGCGTGACATCTCGCCCTCAGGGGGAGCGGGATCAGGCGCTGGCGGTTTCGAACACCTGGAATGATCCGGCGGGAGACGGGTGAAGGGGCGGGGTCGGGACGGCGGGGTCCAGCCAGGCGGCCCAGTCCCGGGAGGCGACGACGGCGGGCTGGCGGGGGTGGGTGGTGACGATGTCGGGGCCGGCGTCGACGGTCAGCAGGGTGAAGCGCGGGCCGTCGGGGGTCGATTTGCACAGGGCGGCCAGGGTGATGAAGTCGGAGCCGACGGGCGCGATGGTCCATCGGGTCTTGGGATATTTCGCGCCGGTGTATTCGTAGAACCAGCTGGCCGGGACCAGGGCGCGGCCGGTGGTGAAGCTGCGCCCCTCGCTGCGCATATTGATCAGCAGGGGGCGTTTGGGCGCGCTCGGCGGCAGACCCCAGCGGACCGAGCTCAGAGCGGCCTGACCCCCGGCGACGCCCTGGATCAGCAGGGCCGGATCGGTAGGGCGGACCATCTCGGTCGGCTCGGCGTTCGGCGTTCCTTCCGGGAAGATCAGGGGGATCCGGAACTGGGCGAAGGACTGCACCAGCGCGGCCGGCGGGATCTTCATGGCGTAGGCGTTGCACATTGTTTTTTTGAGCTCCTTCGGAGCGCGCTAACGCTCGCGACGCGGTCGCTCGCTGCTTGAGCGCGGGGTTCTCTCTGGGGCTGACGCTCGCCGTTTGAACCGGTTGGCACGGAAGCGATCCAGCCCTTCACCGTGCACCCCGGCGAAGGCCGGGGTCCAGATGGAAAGTCGGCTGTTCGCGCAGAAAGCCGGGGTCAGGACCTGGCCGGCCGCACCGGGGCCAGTTTGCGACGTTGGCGCGAGAGGGCCAGCGGCGCGCCGTCGGCGGCCCAGACGGTCGCCTCGTCCACCGTCCAGCCAGAGCCGAAATCCAGCATTCGGAACTCGAAGAAGGCCCAGCCGTCGGGGCAGGCCTGCGGCGTCGGATCGGTCAGGATGTCGTAGCGCAGATCGACCGTGGCCATGCCGAGCGGGCGATCCAGCGCAGTCCAGACCGGCGGATACAGGGCGTCCAGCAGATAGCACAGGCCGATGGCGTCCAGCGGCCGACCGTCCCGCGTCCGCATCCAGGTGCGTTCGATGACGGGGCGGCCCGCGACCGGCTGAAGGATATGGGGGCCGGTCTCGAACCGGTAGTCGACGTGCTGGGAGAAACGGGGCGCCAACGGGCCCTCCAGATCGCGACCGGTCTGCAGCGCATCCAGCGGGGGCGGGGCGCTGAGCGGCGTCATGGTCGGGCCGGGCACGTCATCGCCGAAGGTGGCGCTGGCGTGGTTCGTCAGACGATCTTCCTGGGTGACATCGACCTGGGCGAAGGTCGCGGAGCGTCCGCCGCGCAACAGGCGGGGCGTGAAGGACAGGCGCTGACCGAACCGGGCCGGGGTCATGTACTGGACCGACAGGCTGCGCAACGGCGCGGTGATGTGCAGGCCCTCGATCATCGACGAGGCCGCCAGCGCCGCGATCAGGCCGCCGAAGGGAAAGCCGGTCTCGGGCGGGGCGTTCAGCCGGCCGTTGGAGAAATCGCCGTGCAGATCGGCCGTGAGCCTGCCGTCGCCGTCGGGCGTCAGGGTCAGGGCCTGTTCCAGCGTCTGTTCGATCATGCGGCTCTTCTGACACCTGAGAGAAACGGGCGGAAGACGGGCTTCCGCGTGGGTTTTCGAAAAGAGGAGGCGGCAGGCAAGCTGCCGCCTCGGAGTCTGGGAATGCAGGAACGCCGCGAGGTGGCCCGCGTGTTCGTTGCCAAACAAGACTGACCTAGCGGGTCCATTTTGGCAACCCTCTTGCCAAATAGCTGACGCGGGGTCACTTTCGTCCGTATGGGACGTACAGCCGACTATTCGAGACAGAGTTGCTCCATCGCCGCGACGCTGGAGGTCATCGGCGATCCGTGGACGCTGCTGGTCATCCGCGACGCGTTCCAGGGCGTGAAGCGGTTCGAACAGTGGCAGGAACGGCTGGGGGTGGCCCGCAACGTGCTGGCCGCGCGGCTGAAGACCCTGGTGCAGCACGGGGTGCTGGAGCCGCAGCTGTATTCCGAGCGGCCGCCGAGGAACGAATACGTGCTGACCGCCAAGGGCCGCGCCCTGTCCGACGTGCTGATCGTGATGCACGGCTGGGGCTCTCAGCATCTGTATGGCGATGCCGATTCCGGCGTGACCTTCACCCACAAGACCTGCGGCGCCGAACTGAAGCCGCGCGTGGCCTGTTCCTGCTGCGGCGAGATCGTGAAGCGCCGCGACACCGAGATCCATTTCCACGCCAACCGGCCGACGGTGGCCGAGATCCTGCCCAAGGAACCGGTGGCGGAAGACGCGGCGTGAGCGCGCCGCCGGTCACCTTGATCGGCAATCCGGTCTCGCCCTATGTCCGCAAGATACTGGCGATCTGTGTCGTGAAGGGGATCGAGGTCGCGATAGATCCCATCACGCCCTTCCGGGGCGACGATGCGTTTGCCACCATCAGTCCGCTGCGCCGCATACCGGTGTGGATCGAGGGCGACGTGACGCTGTGCGACAGCTCCATCATCGCCCAGTATATCGAGGAGACGCGGCAAGAGCCGTCGGTGCTGCCGGCCTCGCCCAAAGATCGGGCCAAGGCGCGGTGGATCGAGGAATATGCCGACACCCGGTTGTTCGACGTACTGGGGTGGAAGCTGTTCTTCCAGATCGCCATCAAGCCGCGCATCCTGAAGGAAGAGATGGATCGGGCCGTGGTCGAACACGCCAAGGCCGTCGATATCCCCGAGACATTCGACTATCTCGAGACGGTGATGCCGGAGAGCGGTTTCCTGTTCGGAGAGGTGGCGGGGCTGGCGGACTTCAGCCTGGCGCCGGCCTTCCTGAACGCGCGGGTTGTGGGTGTCGAGGTCGACGCCGGGCGCTGGCCGAAGCTGGCGGGATGGCTGGGGCGGGTCGAGAGCGAGACGCCGCTGAAGAAACTCAACGACGTGGCGATAGCCTTCATGACGACCAAGCTGGCGGACCAGCCGGGCGTGATGGCCGAGCACGGCTATGTGCTGGCGGAACGGTCGCACGACGGCGGGCGGGCCATGCGCGGGCCGATGTCGCCGGTCTAGAGGGAGCGCGGACGTCCAGGTCCGCTCTTCTGTGCCTGCAAGGGGCGGACCTGGAGGTCCGCGCTCCTCAAGCTTTGAAGCGGTCGACGTGTTTGGTGATCAGGGGGACGACGATGTCCTCCTCGTCCTCCAGGTGTCGGCTCAGCGACGGGCCGGCCGTGTCGAGGGCGTCGGCGAGGCGGGCGGCGGCGTCGCCGGCCGTGGCGGCATTGCCGCTGACGCCCTGATGAAAGGCGAGGCCGGTCTGGAACAGGGTCTCCAGATGGCCGTGGATGACGTCGTGGTCGCGATCCAGCAGGTCAATGCCGGCGCCGATGCGGGGCTCCACCTGTCTCATGGTCGGGAAATAGTGGTGGGTCTCGATATTGTGGTGGCCGTCCAGGTGCTGGAGGAACTGCTGCAGGGTCGGGATCAGCTGACGATGCAGGTCGGGCAGGGCGAGGGCGCCTGAGCGCCACTGGCCGGTCAGGGCGTCCATGGTCGCGACCTCGCGGCGGAAGCCGGAGTGCATCTGCAGCCAGAAGCGGGCCATGGCGGCGACGTCGGCGCCATGCCAGCGGTCGCGGGGCAGGTCGGCGAGCAGGTAGCGATATTGTTCGGGCAGGCCCGACCGGCTGGCGAGGTCGTCAGACAACACAGGCCGTGGTGCTGGCGATGAAGCCGCCGCCCAGCAGACGGTCGGGGTCGGCGGGGTCGTAGAGGGCGCAGGCCTGGCCGGGGGCGACGCCTTCTTCGCCGGTTTCGAAGACGATCGAGATCGCGCCGTCGGACAGCGTCAGCCGGGCGGGCGAGGGCGGGCGGGTCGAGCGCACGCGAGCCAGGACGGGGGCGTTGGTCTCGGCGGCGGCCTCGATGGAGGTTTCGTCGCCCAGCCAGTTGGTCTCGTCCAGCGTCAGGGAGGCGGTCAGCAGGGCCTCGCGCGGACCGACGATGACGCGGCGGTTGTCGGGGTCCAGCTTCGTCACGAACAGGGGCTCGCCCACGGCGACGTTCAGGCCCCGGCGCTGGCCGATGGTGTAGTCGGTGATGCCCGCGTGGGCGCCCAGGACGCGGCCGTCCATGTGGACGATCTGTCCGGCCTCCCGCCCTTGCGGACGCAGCCGGTCGATCAGGGTGCGGTAGTCGCCGGACGGGACGAAACAGATGTCCTGGCTGTCGGGCTTTGAGGCGATCCTGAGACCCAGCGATTGTGCGACGCCGCGCACGGCGGGCTTTTCCAGACCGGCCAGCGGGAAACGCAGGTAGTCGAGCTGGTCGCGCGTGGTGGCGAACAGGAAATAGGACTGGTCGCGCGAGGGATCGATCGCCTTCCTCATCTGCGTCCGCCCGTCCGCGCTCACGGACCGGCCGACGTAGTGGCCGGTGGCCATGGCGGCGGCGCCGAGGTCGCGCGCGACGTCGAGCAGGTCGCGGAACTTGACCGTCTGGTTGCAGCGGATGCAGGGGACCGGCGTCCGGCCCTGCAGATAGTCGTCGGCGAACTGGTCGATGACGGCGTCGCGGAAACGGCTTTCGTAGTCGAGGACATAGTGGGGGATGCCCAGCATCTCGGCCGCCAGACGGGCGTCGTGGATGTCCTGGCCGGCGCAGCAGGCGCCCTTCTTCTTCAGCGCCGCGCCGTGGTCGTAGAGCTGCAGCGTGACGCCGACGACGTCATAGCCCGCCTTGTGCAACAGGGCCGCGACGACGGTGGAGTCCACCCCGCCCGACATGGCCGCGACGACGCGCGACCCGACCGGCAGGCCGACCGCCAGACGCGCGCTCTCGACCGCCGCATCCAGCTCGGCCGGAGATGACAGGGGGGCGATGTCGGGGATCGCGCAGAGGGGCTCGAGGAGCGTCATGGGCCGCATATAGAGGCGATGGGGGACGATTTCGAGGCGTCAGCGCAATTGGGCCACGGTGCTCACCGGGTGGGACCGTGACAGCGCCATGAGGTCCAGCACCAGGAACCACGCGCCACCCCGGATAGAGGACCCATCGATCCGCCGCTAAGGGTGGAACGCGGACTCACAGCTTGAAGCCTCTGACGCTTGCCCTTGCGCTTCAAGCGGTCATCCAAGGGTAGCGGATGTTTCGAGATTAAGGCTTTAGCCCTAACCGATGCTACTGCCTTGAAATTACGTAAAACATAAAATGTATGTTGTTTTGCATAATCTGGAGTGCCATATGGTCTCGTCGAAAGGGGCTGCTCAATGTCAATCCGAATCCTCTCCTTCATCTTGTCATGCGCCTTGGTCGTCGCGGTCCTGCTCTCGCTCGCCGCTGCAGCGTTCGCGCTGATCGGGCCCCTCGTCGGCCAACAGCTCGACACGGGCTTTTCGGTCGTATGCGCAGAGGGCGCAGGCCCGGGGTGTGCAACAGAGCCCGACATGGAGGGGGCACGGCTGGTGCTCGACCGGGGGGACCTGACGCTCGCCGCGCCATCTCTGGCCGCGACCCTCCTGCGCGTACTTGACGTGGGTCTCACGGGCGGTTTCTGGGTCGCCCTGATCTGGATGCTGCGGCGGTTCAGTCGCCATGTGTCGCAGGGAAGACCCTTCACGTCCGGCGCCACGCGGCAACTGTCGTGGATGGGCGTGATTCTGCTCGTCTACCCCGTCTGGGAACTGATCCGCTCCGCCCTTTGGCAGGCCATTGTGATCCGGCAGCCGTCCAACGGCGCCGTGCTCGTTCACAGCCTTGCGCAGGACGCGCCGGCAGGTGCGCTGAGACTTCTGCCGGATTTTTCTCCGGGGCTGCTGCTGGCCGGACTGGTGCTCCTCGTTATCGCACAGGCCTTCAGGATCGGCGTCGAGGTGCAACGCGACAGCGATGAAATCGTATGAAGCGTATCGTCATCCGCATCGATGAGATGATGGCGCGTCGCAAGATGTCGCTGACCCAGCTAGCCGAAGAGGTCGGCATCTCGACGACAAACCTGTCCCTGCTCAAGAACGGGCACGTCAGAGGCGTTCGTTTCAACACGCTGCTGGCCATTTGCCGCGCGCTGGACTGTCGGCCCGGCGACCTGCTGGACATAGGGGATGACGAAACATGAGACGGCTTCCGACCCGGATGGGCGGGGCGGTGCTGGCGGTGGCGCTCGCATGGGGTCCTGCCGTCGCCGAAGATGCCCTCATTCCTGCGCGGGTGCAGGCCAGCGTGCGTGAAGCCGTGGACGTCGGCGGGCGCGTCGGCGTGGTCATCGGCTATCACCGGCAAGGCAGGAGCGCCTTCTACGCCTACGGCTCGACCGCCGTGGATGGCGGGCGACCGGTCGATCCGGACACGATCTTCGAGGTCGGCTCGGTCACCAAGCTGTTCACCGCAGAGACCCTAGCGGCCATGGCGGTCGCGCGGGAAGTGGAGCTGGACACGACCCTCGCCGAGATATGGCCGGAACGTCGGTCGGTCGAAGAAATCACCCTCGGCGAACTCGCGACGCACCGAGCCGGTCTGCCGCCGGACATTCCGGCCGGGGCGTTGATCGGCAATGACGAGGCGGCGTTGCTGGCGGCGCTCGACTCGTCATCTTCCGACGCGGCCATCGACTACTCCAACGCAGGCATGGCGATTCTGGCGCGCGCACTCGCTCGGCGGACCGGAGGCTCAACGGCCATGCTGGTCGAGCGCCGGGTCTCGCGCCCAATGGGGCTGGACAGTACCGGCTATGCGCCGGCCGCCCCCGCGCGGCTTGCGCGCGCCCATGTGGGCGGCGCCAACATCAGCGACACGCGGCCGCAGACCGCCGACATAGCGCGGGGCGCAGGCGGGCTGCACACGACTGCGAGGGATCTGATGCGTTTCCTTGCGCAGCACATCCATCGTCAGACCGGGGGCTCCAGGGCGACGATCGAACTGGCGCTTTCAGGACAGGACGGCGTGCCGCTGGGTTGGCAGGTCCACGAGCAGGACGGCCGTCGGATCTTTCATCACAGCGGGGATGCGAACGGCTATCAGGCCTTCGTGGGCTTCCACGACGCGGAGGGCGGCGTGGCCGTCGTCCTTCTGACGAACTCATCCGAGCAGGACGGATTGCAGAACATCGCCCTTCACCTGCTCGATCCGGCAGTGGCACTGCCCGCGTTCGCCCCGCGACCGAGCCCCGCGGCGCCCGGCGCCTTCGACGGACGCGTCGGCACCTATGTGATTGAAGGCATGGAGAGCGGGAACCGCATCGCGTTCGTCGATCTTGGGGCGTCGCTCGGCTATGTCGAAACAACGCCGGACGGCCAACTCGTTCGACGCGCCCGGCTTGAGGAATCAGCGCCCGACGAGTTCAGCCTGCCCGGCACGCCCGTTCGCATCCAGTTTCAGGAGAGCGGCAGGGTCCGCATGACCGTTGGTGAGCAGATCATGCATCTGATCTCTCAAAACTGACGTGGACGGAGGATTCCGCGCAGCGGATCCCCCGAATCTCTTTTCAGGGCGACTAGAAGCGAACCTTCCGAAGGTCCGATATGGGTCAAAACCAGCGCCGGGCCAGCGTGCCGAAACCGGACATTGGCGTCGGTCGCCGGGCCTGCGCCGGTTCAAATCTGAGAAAAGCCTGAACGACAACGACCGCCCCCGTCGCCGGGAGCGGCCGCAACAGCCCGTTCGGGGGAGGGACCCTTACGAGCGGTAGTTCTGGATGCGGGTCGTGCGCAGGCCCTGCATGCCCCATTTGTCGATCGCCTTCTGCCAGGCCAGGAACTCTTCGGCCGTGATGCGATAGCGCAGCAGGGCGTCGTCCAGGCTGAGCAGGCCGCCGCGCACGGCGGCGACGACTTCCGCCTTGCGGCGAATGACCCAGCGGTCGGTATTCTCGGGCGGCAGATCGCGCAGGGTCAAAGGCGTGCCCGTCGGCCCGACGACATACTGCTCGCCTTGTTTGTTCACGCGTCGCTCTTGCAACATGGGCTTTTGCCTCATTGACCATCACCAATTGATCGTGAAGGTAACGCGACGCCGCTAAGGCCGGGTTTAGCGTCGTGGTGAAGGAAAGGATAAAATCCAGTTCTTCTCGCGAATGGCGATCCAGCTGATTTTGAGTAAGTATTCATTTAGTCTAACGCCGGGTTACCGAGAAATCAGCGTTTGATGCTGATCAACTCGGCCAGCATCTCGTCGGCCGTTGTGATGATCTTGGATGAGGCGGAATAGGCCCGCTGGGTGGTGATCAGGCCCGTGAACTCCAGTGACAGATCGACGGTGGAGGCCTCCAGCTGGGACGCCCCGATCAGCCCCGCGCCGCCGCTGCCGGGGGCCTTGAGGTTGTAGGTGCCCGAACCCTGGCTGACGCGGTAGGCGTTGGCGTTGGCGACGGCGAGGCTGTCGGCGCTGGTGAAGGTGGCCAGGGCGACCTGGGCGACGCGGCGGGTGACGCCGTTGTCGAAGATGGCCGTGACGAAGCCTTCGTCGTCGATCTCGATGTTCGACAGGTTGCCGAAGGCCGTGCCGTTGGTGACCACGGCCTGAACGATCGAGTCCGAGTCGTACTGGGTCAGGCCACCGGCGGAGGCCGACAGGTCGAAGCTGATGATCTGGTCGTCGATGCCGAGCGAGTCGCGCCATTGCGGGGCGGCGGCGGTGCCGACCGAACCGGCGTCGGAGGCCCCCAGGGTGACGGAGGCGGCGGACGGATCGGCGAACAGCATCGAGCCCGGCGTCGCGATTTCGGCCGCCTTCATGCCTTCGACGTCCAGGCGGCCATCCTGGGTGAACAGGACCACGCCGGATTTCAGGATGCCGTTGGCGGGCGCCGAGCCATTCTCGATGTCGGTCGCGGGGATCACGTGGACCTCGGCCAGCCATTCGTTGGGGTTGGCGGTCTTGAGGAACGAGTAGGCGATGGTGCGCTGACCGCCCTTGGAGTCCGAGGCCGGCACGGTGATCTGAAAGTCCGGCTTGAAGCCTGTGCCCGCCTCGGCGTCATACAGCGACATGGAGTTGGTCGCCGCGCTGTAGGTGGCGATATCGGCCGAGACCGGCTGGCTGGATTGCAGGTTGGCGTTCAACTGGGCGCGCGTGGTCGCCTCGGCCGTGCCGCCGACGGAGCCGACGTTGATCGACTTCAGCTTGTTCAGGTCCGACGGGTCGCGGGTGATGCCGCCCTCGGCGTCCACAGGCCAGCCCTGCAGGTAGAGGCCCGCCGTGTTCTTGAGATAGCCGAACTCATCGACGCGGAAGGCGCCGGCGCGGGTGAACAGGCGGGCGTCGCCCGCATCCAGGCCTTCGGCCTTTTCGGTCGCGACGAAGAAGCCCTGGCCCGCGATGCCGAGGTCGGTCGAGGAGGTCGTGCGCTGAAGCTGGCCGGCCTGGGAGATGTAGTTGCGGGTGGAGCCGAGGACGCCGCCGGCGGAATAGCCGGCGCCCTGGTTCTGGGCGTTGACGACGGTCGAGAACTCGACCGCGGTGCGCTTGTAGCCGACGGTGTTCACATTCGCGATGTTCTGGGAGATCGCGGCGAGGGCGGCGGAGTTGGCGGTCAGGCCGGATACGCCGGCCAGCAGGGCGGAATTGATGCTCACGACGTGGGCTCCTTAGGAAAGCAACTTGAGGGGGTTGATGGCGGAGGCGATGCGGGCGGCGAGGCTTTCCTCGTCGCCGGCGCCGTCTGGCGGGGTTTGTCCGGTGACGGGATTCTGCAGGCCGAAGACGCTGGACACCGGCACGATCGAGGCGCCGATGGTGAGGTAAGGGACGCCCTCGTACATCTCGACGCCGGTGACGCGGCCGCGGGTCAGAACCTGGGCGGCGATGTCATTGGCGCCGTTCTTGGCCGTGACCTTCAGCGAATAGACGCCGCCGTCGGGCAACTGGCCCCCGGCGGAGGTCTTGCCGTCCCAGACGAAGTCGTGCGTTCCGGTGCTGCGGTCCGGGGCGGGGCCCGTCCAGACGACCGCGCCGGAGCTGTCGAGCACCTGGAGCGTGGCCTCCGAGGCCGCGGCGCCGAGTTCGTAGGACCAGGTCGCCGCGCCGCCTTCCAGCTTCGTGACCGCCCAGGCGGCGGTGGCGTCCTTGCCGATATAGTTGGAGGCGCCGCCCAGACCGCCGCCCTGCTGGGCCTCGAGCAGGCTGGTCAGCAGATCGTTGGTGAGGAGTTGCTGCTCCACGCCCGTCATCTGGGTCAATTGGGCCGTGAACTCGTTGGAATCGAGCGGCGACAACGGATCCTGGTTTTTCAGCTGCGCGGTCAGCAGTTGCAGGAAGGTCTCGAAGTTCGAGACCAGGCTGGTGCGGCTGGCGTCCGTGCGGGATGTCGCCTGATTGGCGGTGATGGCGTCGACCATAGGGTCAGACCTTCATATCGACGCGGTCGGGCGTCAGGGTGAGAGGGATCCAGCGGCCCGTCGCGGCGGCCGCGTCGGCATCGGCCGACAGGCGCGAGGCGGCCCCGAAGGCGCGGGCGTTCCGGGAGTCGGGTCGTCGGTCGAAGGCGCCGCCCTGACCGGCCGATGCGTCGCGCTCGGCGAAGGACAGGGCGTCGTCGGCGACGGTGAAGCCGGCCTCCTGCAGCTGACGCCGCAGGTCATCGACGCGGGCGCGAAGGTCGGCGGCGGCGGCCGGATTGTCGAAGGCCAGCCGGGCGGCCAACTGGCCATCGGCGTCGATGTCCAGGCTGACGTCGACACGACCGAGGTCGTCAGGCGTCAGGGCGATCTCGAAACGGGTCGAGCGACCTTCGAGCTTCTTGACGATCTGGGCGGCGATCTGGGCCGTGGCGTTGATGGACGCCTGGGACGTGGTGGACAGCGACAGGGTCTGGGCCTGGACGGGATCGCCGCGTGCCACTTCCGGGGCGGCGGACTGGCTCGGGGGCGCGGCGGGCGCCTCCGCGTCGGTCGCAACGGGCGTCATGACGGGCGCGGCCGACGCTTGGGCCGAGTCGGACGTCTGGCGAGGAGTCGACGTCGCAGGGGATGGCGAGGTCGGGCCGCCGCGCGCGCTGTCGGGTTCGGCGGCGGAATCGGTTTCGACTGACGCATCGCCAGCGTGGGCCGACGACTGGCGCCCGCTCTGGGCGCGTTCGATGACGTCGCGGGTGCGCTTGCCCTCCGCCGTGACGGGCGCCGCGTCGGAGGGCGATGTCTCGACGAGGGTTTCCGAAGGCGTGGCGGCAGGCTCGTCGGCCTGAGTGGTCGCAGGCGCCGGAACGACGGCCGGGGCCACGACGGCCGGCGCGACGGACGACACCGCCGCGGGTGGGACGGATGTCGATGCGATCTGGACGGGCGACGGGGCGGTCGGGACGGCGACCTCGGGCCTGGCGTCCGCCGATGCGGTCTGTCGTGTGGGCTTGGTTTCGGCGGCCGCGTTCGGATCGAGCTGGGGCCTGGCGGCGGGCTGGACGCCATCGTTGGCCTTGGCGTTGGCGTTGGCGTTGGCCGGGGCGTCGATGTCGGCCGGGGCGGTGGTTTCTGGGGCGGCGGCGGCGTCCGGTTGGACCGGTTCGACCGGTGCATCAGGCGGCGCGAGCGCTGTATCGGTCGTCGCCTGGACGACGGGTGCGGCGCCGGGTTGCGGGACGATTGCCGGCGCGCTCGCGGGCGGTGGGAGGAAGCCGGAAGAGGCGGGGTCGGCCATGGCCTCGGTCACCTCGTCCGAGTCCGCGGGCTCCGCTTCGGTCGGCGCCGCTTCGGGTCGCGAACGGACGGGGGCGGCGGGCTCGACCTCGCCGGACGCATCGACGGCCTGATCCAGAACGGCGGCGAAGGCGTCGTCGTTGGCCGGACGCGCGTCGGCGGCCCGCCGGGGGGCGGGGCCCGCGAGGGCGGACAGGGCTGGGACGGCGGCGGAGGCGGACATGCGGGCGCAGACAATTCCGGATGGAGAGGGCGAGGGCGCCTGCTGCGCCGGGTCATTCGACGAGGCCGTCGCAAGGGCCGGGCCAACCGCAAGCGCGCCAGTCAGTGCATTGAAATATCTGAGATAACGCTCGTGACCTGGCGCGTGGCCCGGCGGGGGCGCGTGTCGATTCTTGCCGCGCCGAAGACGGTTTTTGCCCGGCGCCCGACGCACGGCGATTTGCCCCCGGAAGTATTGGCCCGTCGTTTGCGCGTCTGATCGCCTATGAGCGAGGCCCGTACAGAGTTTTCCAAGAAAATCAGAGCGTTGATGCGCGTCCGCGTCTCGGCGGCTGGGCAAGACGCGCCTGACGCCGGGCAGGGCTTGCCGGGTGGAGGGTTAATCCGATGAGCCTCAGCTCGATCCTGAACATCGCCAACTCGGGGCTGCAGACGGCCCAGACGCAGCTGCGCGTGGTCTCGGACAACGTCTCGAACGTCAACACGCCGGGCTATGTCCGCAAGATCGCCGACCAGGTTTCGCTGACGACCCAGGGCGTCGGCTCCGGCGTCGAGGTGGCGCGCGTCCGGCTGTCCACCGACCGGTTCCTGCAGGCCGCCAGCCTGAACGCGGGCGCGGAATCGAGCCGTCAGGGCGTTCGCTATGAACTGTTCGACCGCATCCAGTCGCTGTTCGGCGATCCCGGGGCGGACAGCGGCTTCTTTTCCCAGATCGATTCCGTATTCTCGTCCTTCGCGGTGGCCGCCGAAGACCCGACATCGGCCCCGCGTCGCCAGGACGCCCTGTTCAAGACCCAGGCGATCTTCGACGAAGCCTCGCGCATCTCGAACCAGATCCAGGCCGTGCGCGAAGATGCCGACGGCCGGATCCGGAGCGCGGTCGAGAAGGCCAACAGCCTGCTGGAGCAGATCGAGGCGCTGAACCAGGATATCGCCCGGGCCACGGTGCTGAACGGCGACGCCGCCGGCGCCCAGACCCAGCAGGCGCGACTGGTCGACGAACTGTCCGGCCTGATGGATGTGCAGGTGACGCAGCGGTCGGTGGGCGGGGTCTCGATCCGCACCGGAGCGGGGGTGCAACTGGCCGGCAACGGCGCCGCGACGCTGGAATACAACCGCGCCGGCACCGTCAATGCCGAGACCACCTTCAACGAGATCTGGATCACCGAGAACGGCGGGACCCGGCGCGCCTTCGCCGACGGGCTGAAGAGCGGCGAGATCAAGGGCCTGCTGGAACTGCGCGACGTCGATGCGCCGCAGACGGCCGAGCGGCTGGCCGAACTGGTCGCTCACGTCGCCGACGAATTGAACCGCGCGCACAACACCAACGCCGCCGTGCCGCCGCCGAACACCCTGACCGGGAGGAATGTCGGCCAGACCCTGGAGACCGCCCTGACCGGCTTCACCGGCGGTTCGACCATCGCCGTCGTCAACCCGAGCACCGGCGCAATGACCGCGCGAGCGGATATCGTCTTTTCCGGCGCCACCCTGACCATCAACGGAGCGGCATCGACCCCGGCGACCTTCCTGACCGACCTGAACACGGCGCTGGGCGGGGCGGCGACGGCCAGCTTCACGAACGGCAAGCTCAGCATCACGGCGGCGGGCGCCAACGGGGTCGCCATCGCCGACGATCCGACGACGCCCAGCGACAAGGCGGGTCGCGGCTTCTCGCACTATTTCGGGATGAACGATCTGATCTCGACGGATCAGCCGGCCTTCTACGACAACGGGCTGACCACGGGGGCGCTGCACGGTTTCCCCGCAGGTCAGACGATGACCTTCCGCTTCACGGCCGAGAGCGGCGCCCGGCTGCGCGACATCGAGGTCGCCATCCCCGCCGGCGGCGGCACGGTCGGCGAACTGATCACGGCCCTGAACAGCACCACGACCGGCGTGGGCCGCTATGGCAGTTTCGCCCTGGATACGTCCGGAGAGCTGAAGTTCACGCCGCTGGGTCAACCGGCCCCGCGCATGAGCGTTCTGAACGACACCACGACCCAGGTTCCGTCCGGGGTCTCGGTGGCCGAGTTGTTCGGCATCAGCGGCGGCATCCGGGCGTCGCGCGCCGATGGTTTCTCGGTGCGGACCGACATCCGCCAGGCGCCGGCCAAGCTGTCGCTGGCGCAACTGAACCTGTCGGCGGCCCTGGGCGCGACGGCATTGAGCAGCGGCGACGGCCGGGGCGCCCTGATCCTGGCCGACGCAGGCGAGGTCACGGCGCGGTTCTCGGCCGCCGGCGACAGTCCGGGCGGCAGTCTGTCGGTCTCGCGCTATGCGTCCGAACTGTCCGGCGAGATCGGGGGCCGGGCGCAGGCCGCACGAAGCCGCCAGCAGAGCGCCCTGGCCCTGGCCACCGAGGCCGACGCCCGGCAGCAGAATTATGAAGGCGTGAACCTGGACGAGGAACTGGTGCTGATGACCACCTATCAGCAGGCGTTCAACGCCTCGGCCAGAATGATCCAGGCGGCCAAGGACATGTACGACGTATTGCTGGGGATGGTCTGATGACCCGCGTTTCGACCAACGGAAACTATCAGTCCGCGCTTCTGAACCTGATGTCAGCGCAGCAGGCGCAACAGGACGCGTCCAACCGGGTCTCGACCCAGAAGGTCGCCACCGACCTGACCGGGTTCGGCCGCGGCGCCGAGACCCTGACGGCGCTGAAGGGCGCCGAGAGCCGGGTGCAGGGTTTTCTGGACACGGGCGAGGTCGTCACGGCGCGACTGGAGGCCCAGGACCTGGCGCTGACCCAGATGATCGACGCCCTGGCCGCCGCGCGCGAGGCGGTCGGGAGCGTGCTGGCCTCGGATTCGTCGGCGACGCTGATGCTGGACCTGGAAGGTCAGTTCCAGTCGATCTCGAACGGGCTGAACGCCCGCCATCAGGGGGGCTATCTGTTCGCGGGGGCCAATACGACCCAGAAGCCGGTCTCGGTCGGCACGCTGTCGGATCTGGCGGCGGCGCCCACCGTGGCCTCGACCTTCAGCAACGACCAGATCAAGCCGGTGTCGCGCGTCGCGGAGAACACCTCGGTCGAGACGGGTTATCTGGCGGACGGGTTCACCTTCGTCGAAGCGGACGGCGTAACCGAAAGCCACATCTTCCAGATTTTCCGCGACATCAAGGCCTATAGCGACGACCCCGCGACCGGGCCGCTGACCGGAAAGCCCACCCAGGCGCAGAAGGATTTCCTGACCCAGCAACTGAGCCGGCTGGACAAGGCCGGAACCACGGTGGTCAACGTCGGCTCGCGAAACGGCTCGCTGCAGAAGCGGGTCGATCAGATCAACGTCAGCCATGAGGCGCAGAAGCTGTCGCTGTCCGATCTGGTTTCCGATCGAACGGACGCGGACCTGGCCCAGGCGATCACCGATCTTGAACTGTCCCAGATCGCGGTGCAGGCCTCGGCCC
Organism: Alphaproteobacteria bacterium; assembly: GCA_018820205.1. Taxonomy (GTDB): domain Bacteria; phylum Pseudomonadota; class Alphaproteobacteria; order Caulobacterales; family Caulobacteraceae; genus Brevundimonas. The sequence goes on along the minus strand of JAHJOK010000026.1, from coordinate 43,259 downwards.
AGGTGATTAGCCAGCTGCGGGACGTATCGCTGTTGAACTACCTGCGTTAAGGCCGCCCGCAGATTTCGCATACGGCTCCGCTGGACCCTGTTCTCATTTGAGAACATAATGGCAACATATGGCGCAGCTGGATCTCAGAAAAAAGCTGTCGGTTCTGGCCGACGCGGCGAAATACGACGCCTCATGTTCGTCATCCGGCACGTCGAAACGCGACAGCCGGGGCGGCAAGGGGGTCGGCTCGACCGAGGGAATGGGCATCTGTCACGCCTATACGCCGGACGGGCGGTGCGTGAGCTTGCTGAAAATTCTTCTAACGAATTTCTGCATTTACGACTGCGTCTATTGCATCAACCGAGTGTCCTCGAACGTGCAGAGGGCGCGGTTCAGCGTGGAGGAGGTGGTCCAGCTGACGCTGAATTTCTATCGCCGCAACTATATCGAGGGGCTGTTCCTGTCGTCGGGGATCATCCAGTCCGGCGACTACACGATGGAACAGCTGGTGCTGGTGGCGAAAAAGCTGCGCGAGGAGCACGACTTTCGCGGTTACATCCACCTGAAGCTGATCCCCGAGGCGGACCCGAAACTGGTCGAACAGGCGGGGCTTTATGCCGACCGGCTGTCGGCCAATATCGAGTTGCCGCGCGACGAGGCGATGGGTCGGCTGGCGCCGCAGAAAGACGTCGGCGTCATCAAGAGGGCGATGGCCGATGTCCGGCTGAAGGTCGAGGCCGCGAAACCACAGACACGGGACAAATTCCGGCCGCAGAAATTCGCACCCGCAGGCCAGTCGACGCAGTTGATCGTGGGCGCGGACGGAGCGCCCGATACGGAGATCCTAGACCGTTCGGCGTCGCTGTACGGCGGTTACGGGTTGAGGCGGGTCTATTATTCGGCCTTCAGTCCGATCCCGGACGCCAGCGCTGTGCTGCCGTTGTCGAAGCCGCCGCTGATGCGCGAGCACCGGCTGTATCAGGCCGACTGGCTGCTGCGGTTCTACGGGTTTTCGGTTCCCGAGATCGGGGAGGCGTCGACCGACGGGATGCTGGATCTGGCGATCGATCCCAAACTGGCCTGGGCGCTGAACCAGAGGGCGCAGTTCCCCGTCGATGTGAATACGGCGGCGCGCGAAATGCTGCTGCGCGTGCCGGGGCTGGGGGTGAAGTCGGTCGACCGGATGATCTCGGTGCGGCGCTATCGGACGCTGAGGCTGGAGGACGTGGCGCGGCTGTGCCGGGGCATCGACAAGGTGCGGCCGTTCATCACCACGCTGGACTGGTCGCCCGGGGGGCTGATCGATGCGGTCGATCTGAGAGCGCGGCTGGTGGGAGAACCCCGGGCCGAGCAGTTGAGTCTGTTCTGATGCCGACGGCGGAGCTGGCGAACGAGACGGATTTCGACGGGTGGAGGAAGGCGGCGCGATCGTTTCGCCTGGCGGGGGTGGAGCCGGCGGATGCGCGGTTCGTGGCGGCGGGGGCCGTGGGGTCGGGGTCGCTGTTCGACCCCATGCATCCCCGCGAAGGCGGGGGCTCAGTCCTTTCGCGTGGCACGGTGTCGGGGATCGACACCGCCGAGGTCGAAGTCGCCAATGGATCGCCCAAGGAACCGGGTCTCGGCGTTCGCGGGGATGCACGGGAATTTACAGTGCCCAAGGCCTTCGTGGACGTGGCGCAGGAGGTGATCCTGCACCGGTCGGCGGATCGGTTCGACCTGTTGTACCGGCTGTTGTGGCGGCTGAGGGACGAGCCGGACCTGATGAAGGTGGTGTCGGATCGCGATGTCGCCGACGCGATGGAGCGGGCCAAGAATGTCAGCCGGGCCTCGCACAAGATGAAGGCCTTCGTCCGGTTCCGACTGGTTCAGGACGCCGAGGTCGAAACCTACGTCGCCTGGTTCGAGCCCGCGCATCGGGTGCTGGAAAAGACCGCGCCCTTCTTCATGCGGCGTTTCACCACCATGCGGTGGTCGATCCTGACGCCCGACGGATCGTGTTTCTGGGATGGGGAGGCGATGACCTGGGGGGCGGCGGCGGACAAGGCCGATGCGCCCGATGAGGACGAGGTCGAGGAATTCTGGAAGACCTATTACGCCTCGACCTTCAACCCGGCCCGGTTGAAGACCAAGACCATGCAGGGCGAGATGCCCAAACGGTACTGGAAGAATCTGCCCGAGGCCGGGCTGATCCCGGAACTGGTCGCGGCGTCGCACGCTCGAACCGAGACCATGGTCGCCAGTCCGCACACCGAACCCAATGCCCGCCTGGCCAAGGCCATCGCCCGCCATGTTCGGGATGGGTCGTATGACGAGGGGTTCGTCGCCTCGACGCTGGAGGAACTGCGGCACGGGGTGCAGGCTTGTCGTCGGTGCGATCTGTGGCGCGATGCGACGCAAGGGGTGTGCGGGGAGGGACCGGGCAAGGCGGCGAAGCTGATGATCGTCGGCGAACAGCCGGGCGATCAGGAGGATCTGGCCGGACGGCCGTTCGTGGGTCCGGCGGGTCAGGTGCTGGACGCCGCCCTGGCCGAGGCCGGGATCGACCGGTCCGAGGTCTATGTCACCAATGCGGTGAAGCATTTCAAGCACGAGCCGCGCGGCAAGCGACGTCTTCACAAGACGCCGGTCGCGTCGGAGGTCAGCGCCTGTCGCTGGTGGCTGGATCAGGAGCGACGACTGGTTCGTCCGAAGGTGACGCTGGCTCTGGGCGGGACGGCGGCGCTGGGCGTGCTGGGCCGCAAGGTCGCGGTGACGAAGGAGCGGGGACAGGCGCTGACGCCGGCGGATGGATCGGCGGCCATGATCACCGTGCATCCGTCCTATCTTCTGCGCATCCCCGATGCAGAAGGGCAGGCGCGAGAGCGTGCGGCGTTCGTGCGCGACCTGAAGTCCGTACGCGATCTGCTGTGATCCGGCGAACGGCTGTTGCCGAAGCACGACGGCCCGGCTTTCATGCGGTTTCGACACGACTTTCGAGCATGGGCGATTCGGCCGGGGTCGGCTAAGGGTGGGCGTATGAGCACGGCCGATTTCCATATCGAGGACGCCCAGGGCGACTCAACCGTGCTCAAACTCACGGGCGACTGGACGACCATGGGGATCGGAAAGGCGGCCGTCCGTCTGGGCGACCACCTGGAAGGCGTCAGTATCGAGCACGTCGATCTGAGCGACCTCGGCAAGTTCGACACCGCCGGTGCGCTGGCCCTGGTCCAAGCCTCCAATTTCGCCATGCCCGACGATGCGTTCACCGAGCGACCCGAGGCCGGGCGCATCTATGCGATGGTCGAGACGCTGGAACGGCAGAGCGCCGAGCCGCCCAAACGCTCAGGCTCGTTCGTCCGCATCTTCGCCAAGATCGGCCATGGGGTCCATGACGCGGGCGCCGAGTTCCTGTTGTCCATGGCCTTTCTGGGCCGGCTGATGGGGGCGACGAGCACCGCCGTTCGCCATCCGGGCGACATTCGCTGGCCCGCCTGGGTCAGTCAGGCCGAGCGGTCGGGACTGGACGCCCTGCCGATCATCGCGGTGACCAATTTCTTCATCGGGGCGGTGATCGCCTTTCTGGGCGCCAATCTGCTGACCCAGTTCGGGGCAGGGGTGTTCACTGTCCAGCTGGTCGCCGTGGCGGTGCTGCGCGAACTGGCGGTTCTGATCACAGCCATCCTGCTGGCGGGGCGTTCGGCGTCTTCGTTCGCGGCCGAGATCGGGTCGATGCGGATGAACCAGGAGGTCGACGCCATGCAGGTGATGGGCGTGAACCCGTTTCAGGCGCTGGTCATTCCCCGGCTGGCCGCCATGCTGGTGATGATGCCGCTGTTGACGTTCGTGGGGATGGTGTCCGGCTTTCTGGGCGGGTTGCTGGTGACGTGGAGTCAGCTCGACTACGGCCCGGCCTTCTTCATCCAGCGGATCAACGAGGATCCGTTGATGGGCACCCATCTGATGGTCGGCATGCTGAAGGCGCCGGTGTTCGCCGTCGTTATCGCCTCGATCGGCTGTCGTCAGGGCATGGCGGTGGCTGGCGATGTGGAAAGCCTGGGACGCCGGGTCACCGCCGCCGTCGTCCAGGCCATTTTCGCCATCATCGCGCTGGACGCCGTGTTCGCCCTGGTCTTCCTGGAGCTGAACCTGTGAAGGCCGCAGCGAACGACGCGTCGGACACCGGCAAGCCCGAGGTATTGATCGAGGTGCGCGGTCTGCTGAGCCAGTTCGGCGACCAGGTGATCCATCAGGATCTGGATCTGGACGTTCTGCGCGGCGAGGTTCTGGGCGTCGTGGGCGGGTCGGGCACCGGCAAGACCGTACTGCTGAACTCGATCATCGGCCTGAAAGAGCCGGAAGGCGGCAGCATCCGTATCTTCGATCATGATATCGGCGACATGAGCGAGGAAGACCGCGCCGATATCGAGCGGCGGACCGGGGTGCTGTTCCAGCAGGGCGCGCTGTTCAGCTCTCTGAGCGTGCTCGAAAACGTCGCGGCGCCGATGGTCGAGCATACCCGCCTGCCCAAGGACACGATCCGCGAACTGGCCGAGATGAAGATCGCCATGGTGGGCCTGCAGCCCGAAAGCCATCACCAGAAGCCGGCGGAACTGTCTGGCGGGATGCGCAAGCGCGTCGGTCTGGCGCGCGCTCTGTCGCTGGATCCCGAACTGATTTTTCTGGACGAGCCGACGGCGGGGCTGGACCCGATCGGGGCGGCGGCGTTCGACGACCTGATCCGCAAACTGTCGGACGATCTGGGGCTGACGGTGTTCATGATCACCCACGACCTCGATAGCCTCTACGCGATCTGCGACAAGGTGGCGGTGCTGGCCGACAAGCGGGTGATCGAAAAGGCCACGGTGCAGGAGCTGGAGAAATCCGACCACCCGTGGATCAAGGAATATTTCCTGGGGCCGCGCGGACGCGCAGCCACCAAGGCGGCGTAGGGAACGACGATGGAAAGAGACGCACATTACGCCGCGGTGGGCATCGCCACCGTCGCCCTGCTGGCGGCGCTGGCGGTGTTCGCCATCTGGCTGGCCCGACTGCAGTTCAACAACGACTACGACGTCTATGACATCGTCTTCTACGGACCCGTGCGCGGCCTGTCAGAGGGCGGAGAGGTGCATTTCAACGGCATCCGCGTCGGCGAGGTCACCGACCTGAACCTGGACCCGGACAAGGGCGACCAGGTCATCGCGCGGGTGAGGCTGAACGGCACGACGCCGGTGCGGGTCACCTCGCGCGCCCAGCTGGAGCCGCAGGGCATCACCGGACTGAACTATATCCAGATCACCGCCGGAGCCGAGGGCAGCGCCCTGTTGAAAAGCCAGTATCCCGACAATGTGGTGCCGGTGATCCAGTCGCAGCCGTCGCCCATCGCCGAACTGCTGTCGGGATCGGGCACGGTTCTGGCCCAGACGGTGGATGCGCTGAACCGGATCAACCGGGTGCTGTCGGACGACAATATCCGCAGCTTCTCGACCAGCCTGAAGAACGTCGAGGCGCTGTCGTCCGAACTGGAGGCCAGGAAGGGTCTGTTCGAGGATCTGGAGAAAGCCCTGGACGGCGCCAACGCCGCCGTCGCCGAATACCAGGCCCTGGGGGCCGAGGCGCGCCAGCTGGTCAACACCGACGGCAAGGAGGCGATCCAGAACATCAACGCCGCCACCGCCGACGCGCGTACCGCCATCGCCTCGATCAACCGCACCGCCAACGGGCTGGAAGGCCCGGTCGGCGAGTTCGCCACCACCGGCGTGCCGCAACTGCTGGAGGCGATCCAGGGCCTGCAGGAGGCGACGGATTCGCTGCGTGGACTGGTCGACGACGTGCGGGCCAGCCCGCGTGACTTCATCGGGCGGGCGCCGTCCCAGGAACTGGAGGTCCAGCCGTGATCCGCAAACTCGCCCTCGCGGCCATCGCCGCCGCCGCCCTGTCGGGATGCGCCCTGCTGTCGACGCCGGACCCGGTGCAGCTGTATCGCTTCGGCGAGGCCGCAGCCGCGACCGGGACGCCGGCGGCCGAGCCGGTCCAGGTCAAGCTGCGCGCCGTCGAGTTCTCTCAGGCCGCCCAGGGCGATCGGCTGCTGGGCCTGACTGGCGGCAGCGAGGCGGCCTATATCGCCGGGGCTCGCTGGGTGTCGCCGGCCCGCAGGCTGTACACCGACAGTATCGAGAGCGCCTTCGCGGGCCAGGCGCGCACGGTGCGGCTGATCGGGCGGCGCGAACTGACGCCGGCGACGCGGCTGCTGGACCTGGACGTGCGGACCTTCGAGACGCGCTACGACTATGTCGACGCGGTTCCGACGGTGGTGGTGACGGTGCGGGTCCGGCTGTTGCGCTTTCCCGAGCGGACGGTGGCGGCGGAACAGAGTTTCACCGTCAGCCAGCCGGCAGGAGCGAACCGGATATCCTCCATCGTCGAGGCCTATGACGTGGCCACGCGCGATGTGAACAGCCAGATCGTGGCCTGGACCGACGCCAACGCGGGCGGAGCCTGATCCGCGCTAGGCCGCCAACCGGGACTGGCTGACGGGCGTCGCCCGGGCGTCCAGTTCGGCGCGGCGGGCCCGGGCGGCGGCGACGTCGCGATCCGCCGCCGAGATCCGATCGAACAGGGCGCTGCTGGCCTGCGTCAGGCGGACCGCGTCCGGGCGGACCTTTTTCGGCTTGCGGCCGGCCAGTCCCAGAGCGTCCCGCCAGTCGGCGCTCCAGGCCTCCACGCCATCGCAGACCGCTTTCAGCGCGGCCGGCGCGCGGCAGTCGGCGTTCTGGGCCGCGCGCAGCAGAGGCAGGCGGTCGATGGCCACGGCGCGGACGGCCTCAAGCGCGCCGAGACGCGTCTCCAGCGGATGCGGCAGGGCGGCCACCGGAGCGGCGTCGGCCAGTTCGTCCACGGTGGCCGAGGCGGAGGGGTCCACGGCGTCCGGCAAGCGGGTGTCGGCCACGACGGAGTCCACGATGGGCGCCGGCTCTGCGTGATGTTCGGCGTCGGCGTCGGCCTGAGCCTCGATGGGCCCGTGGGTTTCGTCCACGACGGGATCCGGGCTCGCAGCGGGTTCGACCACCGACGCGATCTCGCGGTTCGCCAGCCAGGCGCGGGCGGCGGCGATATGAGCGTCCAGTTCGGCGATGGCGTCGCGCGTTTCGGACCACAAGGTCTCGAGCGCGGCCCCCTTGCGGGCGATGGCGCCGCCGCGATCACCGATGTCGGCCGAGGCGTCGCCGACGCTGTTCGCTGCGGACAGATAGGCGGTGCGGAAGGCTTTCAGACGCCCGCCGCGGCTGTCGAACAGGCCAGCGAGCCCCCGACGGGGTTGAAGGCGCGACGGGTCAAGGGCCGCGACGCGGTCGCGGACGTGACCCAGCAGGACGGCGCATTCGCCCAGGTCGCTGGTGCGGGTCTCGGCCAGGGCGCGGTCGTTCAGCTCGGCCAGGGCGGCGCGGGCGGATTCGGCGAACCCGGCGCAGGGCTCGGGCTCGTCCACGATGGCGTAGCGCACGGTGGCGACGCGCTGGGGATCGGGCGTCGGCGCGCCTCCAGATGGTGGTTTCAATGCCTCCGAAACACCCATGTCACCCTCCAGCCCCGGCCTCTTCGGGCCGGTCGGAGTTAACTATGCCGCAGATTTCAGCGTTTGCGAAACCGAGTAGGTCGCCTCGGTCTTTTCGGCGACCTCGTCCAGGGTCACGCCGTCGGCCAGTTCGACCAGCTCCAGCCCGCCGCCGTCCGGCTTGACGTCGAAGACGGCCAGGTCGGTGATGATGCGGCTGACCACGCCCGTGCCGGTCAGGGGCAGGGTGCAGGATTTCAGCACCTTGGACTGGCCGTGCTTGTTGGCGTGATCCATGACGACCACCACGCGCTTCACGCCCGCGACCAGGTCCATGGCGCCGCCCATGCCCTTCACCAGCTTGCCGGGGATCATCCAGTTGGCGATGTCGCCGTTCTCGGCCACCTCCATGGCGCCCAGGATCGACAGGTTGATGTGGCCGCCCCGGATCATGGCGAAACTGTCGGCCGAGCTGAAATAGGCGCTCTCGGGAATCTCGGTGATCGTCTGTTTGCCGGCGTTGATCAGGTCGGCGTCGACGTCCTCGTCATAGGGAAAGGGGCCCATGCCGAGCATGCCGTTCTCGGACTGGAGGGTAACCTCCATGCCGGCCGGAATGTAGTTCGCGACCAGGGTCGGGATGCCGATGCCCAGGTTCACATAGAAGCCGTCCCGAAGCTCTTTGGCGGCGCGTTCGGCGAGCTGTTCGCGGGTGCGGGGCATCAGGATTCTCCGGTAGAGGGCAGGGGGCTGACGCCCCGGTCGGCGAAGACGCGTTTGGCGACGCGCAGGGCGTTCGTGGCGGCGGGAAAGCCCGCATAGATGGCGGTCTGCATCAGGGCCTCGACGATCTCGGCGGGCGTGACGCCGACCGAGAGGGCGCCGTTGATGTGGCCGCGCAGCTGATCGACGGGGTGGCCGAGAGCCGCGAGCGCGCCGAGAGTGACGAACTGACGGCTCTTCGGATCGAGGCCGGGGCGGCTCATCATCTCGCCATAGCCGAACTCCACCATCATGTCGGCGAAGTCGGGGGCGATGGGGGCCATGCCCTTGCGCAGAGCCCCTTCGAGACCCGGATCGAGGGTCGCCATATAGGCGGCGCCGCGTTCGGCGCGTTCGTTCGACACCCTAGGCCTCGGCGTGCTGGCGGACGGTGCGTTGTTCGATGCGCTTTTCGAACGCGCCGACGAACAGGCGGTCGACGTAGATGCCGGGGGTGTGGATGTGGTCGGGGTCCAGCGAGCCGGTGGGGACGATTTCCTCGACCTCGACGATGCAGACCTTGCCGGCGGTGGCCATCATCGGGTTGAAGTTGCGGGCGGTCTTGCGGAACATCAGGTTGCCGCGCTCGTCGGCCTTCCAGGCCTTGACGATCGACAGGTCGGCGACGAGGCCGGTCTCCATGACGTAGTCGCGGCCGTCGAAGGTGCGGACCTCCTTGCCCTCGGCGACCAGGGTGCCGACGCCGGTGGCGGTGAAGAAGGCCGGGATCCCGGCGCCGCCCGCGCGGATGCGCTCGGCCAATGTGCCCTGGGGGTTGAACTCCAGCTGGAGCTCGCCGGCCAGATACTGGCGTTCGAACTCCTTGTTCTCGCCGACGTAGGACGAAATCATCTTGGCGATCTGTTTGGTCTCCAGAAGCTGGCCGAGGCCGAATCCGTCGACGCCGGCGTTGTTGGAGATGACGGTCAGATCCTTGACGCCCGAAGCCTTAAGCCCGGCGATCAGGTTCTCGGGGATGCCGCACAGGCCGAAGCCGCCGGACATGACGGTCATGCCGTCGAAGGTCACGCCCTCGAGCGCGGCTGTGGCGTCGGCGTAGATCTTGCGCATCGCTTCCTCGTTTATTTCACCGACGGATGAATATCGGTGGCTTTGACCGCTGCATACGTTCTCACGGTCGTTCGGGCAAGGCGCATCACCGCCTGTCCCACCGTGCACCCCGGCGAAGGCCGGGGTCCAGATGGAAACGATGACTTCAGGGTCAACGAGACTGGTGCGTCATCCGGGCGTCAGTGTCCTTGATCTGGACCCCGGCCTTCGCCGGGGTGCACGGTGGGAGGGTTAGCGGGCTGAACCGACGGTGACCGGATGAGCGGGCGGCTTGTCGCGGTTCCGGTATCTCGCGCCCTTCATCATGCCCTTCGCAGCCTCCCAGTGGATGCCCCACATGACCTTGAAGGTCAGCAGGGGGTGAGTGAGCCAGGCTCGCAGGATTTCTGCGTCGGTCAGGGGGCGGCGCTGTCCGGCGAAGGAGGCGGTCAGGATGGGCTGGTCGCCCCGGCGCACGGCGACGACGACCGAGACGGCCTCGCCCGGCGGGCGCACGGTGAAGTCGTAGGTCAGGTCCATGTCCATGAAGGGGGAGACGAAGAAAGTCTTTTCCGTCGTTTGACGGACCGTACCGGGGGCGGGCGCCGAGGGCAGGGCGACGAGGTAGGAATGGCGCTCGTGGAAGGTGTTGGTGACCTCGTAGAGCAGGGCCGCCAGGTTTCCGTCGGCGTGGTGGCAGAAATAGACGCTGAGCGGATTGAAGCCGTAGCCGAGGATGCGCGGCATGGTCAGCAAGCGGATCGGGCCGCCGTTCAGGTCGACGCCGGCGGCGGACAGGTGGGCTTCGATCTGGGTGCGGAGCGGGTTGGTGGAGCGGTCGCCGTGGTCGCGGGGACTGTAGCTCATCAGGCCGAAGCTGCCGTGGGTCAGCCAGCGGAGGGGACGGAGGCGGATCTCGGCGGCATCGATGTCGAGCAGCAGCATGTAGAGGCGGTAGCGCAGGGTATGATCGATGCCGTGGACGCGGCGGTGGACGACCTCGCCGACGTAGAGGGCGTCCTGATCCGGCATTTCGTCACGCCGCCTCGGACAGGGGCGCGGCCGGGACCGGGCCGACGACGATGCGGGCGCTCTCGTTTTCGACAGACCAGGGACGACGCAGGCCGCCCAGCTGTTCGGCGACGGCGAGACCGGCCTGCAAGCCGTCTTCGTGGAAGCCCGAGCCGAACCAGGCGCCGGCGAACCAGACGCCGCCTTCGCCCTGCAGGGACCACAGTTGGCCTTGCGCGCGGACGGCGGCGGCGTCGAAGACCGGATGTTCGTAGTCCCATTCGCCGAGGACCAGCGCCGGGTCCGGCTCGCGCGCCGGGTTCAGGCTGACGAACAGGGGCGGGCCGGGAAGGGACTGGAGTTCGTTCATCCAGTAGGTGACGCCGCCTTCGCCCGCACGGTCGGAGTACCCCTGGTGCGTCCAGGCGGCCCAGGCCCGGCGACGTTTCGGCATCAGGGAAACGTCGCGGTGCAGGACGGCGCGGTTGGGACGGTAGCGGATGGCGTTCAGCAGGCGGGATTCCTCGTCCGTGGGCTGGTCCAGCAGGGCCAGGGCCTGGTCCGAGTGGGTGGCCAGGACGACGGCGTCGAACCGCTCGACCCGGCCGTCGGCGAACCGGATCGCGGCCCCGGCGGCATCGCGCGAGACCCCGGCCACGCCCGCCCGGGTCACCGTGCGGCCCATGAAATCGGCGTGCAGGCGGCTGACGTATTCGCGGCTGCCGCCGTCCACCGTGCGCCAGGTGGGCTCCAGGTCATAGGTCAGCAGATTGTGGTTCATGTAGAACCGCACAAAGGACGCGGCCGGATAGCCGGTCATCTGATCCAGGGTCGACGACCAGATGGCGGCGGCCTGGGGCAGCAGATGGGCGTCGCGGAACAGACGCCCGTATCGGTTTCGGTCCAGATATTCGATCAGGGTCTCGCCGGTGCGCTCCATCTCGGCGAGGTCGCGGGGGGCCTGTTTCTGGAAGCGCAGGACGTCGGCGATCATCCGCCAGAATTTCGGGCTGGCCCAGTTGCGGCGCTGGGCGAACAGGGCCGGGACGCCGTGGGTGGAGTATTCGAAGGCTCCGTCGTCGAGGGTCACTGCGAACGACATGTGGGCGGGCTTGCTGGGCACCGACAGGTGGTCGAACAGGGCGACCAGGTTCGGATAGTTCGGCGGATTGTAAACGATGAAGCCGGTGTCCACCGCGACAGGGGCGGACGGGGTCGGCGCCTCGACCGTATTGGAGTGGCCGCCGATCCGGCTGTCGGCCTCGAACAGGGTCACGTCGTGCGACTTCGACAGCAGCCAGGCGCAGGACAGGCCCGCGATGCCGGAGCCGATCACGGCGATGCGCTGGCCCCGGTCGGGGTGCGAGGCGACGAGATGGGGGCTCATGCGGTCTCCGAAAACGGGGCGGCGGACCCTGGCAGCTACGGCGGGGAGGCGAGGTCGGATGACATCCAAACCGGCGCACCGTGCGTAGCTTGAAGACCTTCCCCAAGCGGAGCCGTTACGCCTCGAGCGGCGTTACGGTTCCCGGACCCGCCGTGCGATGTCAGGAATATGCAGATGAACCTCGCCAATGTCGCCATTCGCCACCTGCAGGACGCGCCCTTTCCCGACTTCGTGACGCGGCCGGCGATCGCCAGTCTGGTGACCGAGGCGCGAAAGCGCCTGGACCGGGACGGTCCGCACGACGCCGCCGCCTTCGCCCGGGAGATGGCGGCGCGGTCCATCGCCGAACACACGGATGCGGCCAACGACCAGCACTATGAGCTGCCGCCGGAGTTCTTTCGCCTGTGTCTGGGATCGCGGCTGAAATACTCCTGCTGCCTGTACGAGACCGAGGCCGCCACTCTGGACGAGGCCGAGGACATGGCGCTGGCGCAGACGTGCGAGCATGCCGGGCTGGTCGACGGGCAGGCGATCCTGGAGCTCGGCTGCGGCTGGGGCTCGCTGTCGCTGTGGATGGCCGAGGCCTACCCGAACAGCCGGATCACGGCGGTGTCGAACAGCCATGGACAGCGCGGCCACATCATGGCCGAGGCCGAGGCGCGAGGCCTGAACAATCTGCAGGTGATCACCTGCGACATGAACGACTTCCGCCCGCCGACCCCGAATGGCGAGAAATTCGACCGGATCGTCTCGGTCGAGATGTTCGAGCATATGGCCAACTGGCAGGCGCTGCTGACCCGGGCGCGCGGCTGGCTGAAGGATGACGGGCGGATGTTCATCCACATTTTCACACACCGGGACGCGCCCTACCGGTTCGATCACACCGACAACGGCGACTTCATCGCCCAGCATTTCTTCACCGGCGGGGTGATGCCCAGCCACGACCTGATCCGCCAGTTCCCCGACCTGTTCGAGGTCGAGCAGGAATGGACCTGGAACGGCGAGCACTACGCCCGGACGGCGGAGGACTGGCTGGCCAATATGGACGAGAACGAAGATCGGGTCCTGACGTTGATGCGCGAGACCTATGGCGATGCGAACGCGAAGCTATGGGTCCGTCGCTGGCGCCGGTTCTATCTGGCGACGGCGGGTCTGTTCGGAAACGACGGCGGCCGGACCTGGGCCGTCAGCCACTATCGCCTGAAACCGGTCGGAGAGGGATGAACCCGATGCTGAAATGGATCGCCGCCTATGTCGGATCGGGCCTGGCGTTCGCGGCCATCGACTTCGTCTGGCTGTCGACGATGACGGAGCGGCTGTACAAGCCTGTGATCGGACCGATCATGGCGCCGAAGCCGGACATGATCGCGGCCGTCGCCTTCTATCTGATCTTCATCGGCGGGATCGTGTTCTTCGCCGTCGCGCCGGCCCTGCGCGAGGGCGCGTGGACGCGGGCGGCGCTGAACGGGGCGGTGCTGGGGTTCGTGGCCTATGCGACCTATGACCTGACCAATCAGGCGACCTTGGCGGTCTGGGACATCAAGCTGACGATCCTGGACCTGATCTGGGGCACGGTCCTGTCGACGGCGGCGGCGACGGCGGGCTATTTCGCAGCGAGCGCGGTTTCGGGACGCCTCGGTTAACCTTTACGCTCGTGCGTGGCGCGTGCGCCATGGCGTTGCCTCGCAAGGCTCGGCTATAAGCGGAACCGGAGTTTCCCAGACGGGGCGGGGCGGTTGCGCGCGGGCATCAACACAGTGACGGCGGCCCTGGTGGTCGGAGTTCTGATCGGACTGGCGTTGACGCCGGACGGGCGCGGCTGGCTGCGGCGCCCGACGCTGATGCTGGGCGGGATGGCCAACGCCTCGGCCAGCCCCGCGCCCGAGACGCCCGCGCCCACATCCCTGCCGGCGCCGGCGAAGACCGTCGCTCCCGTTCTGACGCCGCTGGCCGAGCGCGCGGCCAGCGGCCGGCTGCGCATCGGGGTGTTCGGGGACTCGATGGCCGACGGCCTGTGGACCGGCCTGTACCGCGAAATGCGCGACCAGCCGGGCGTGACGGTGACCAAATTCAGCGAGGTGTCCACGGGCCTAAGTCGCTACGACTACGTGGACATCCAGGCCAAGACGGCGCGTCAGATCGCCGAACAGCCGGTCGACGTCGCGGTCATCCTGTTCGGGACCAACGACGCCCAGGGCATCAGCATCGACGGCGAGATCTTCGCCTTCGGCACCGACGGCTGGAAGGCGGCCTACGCCCGGCGGGTCGACGATCTGGTGGCCATGCTGAGGGGACAGGACGTGGCCGTCTACTGGGTCGGTCTGCCGGAGATGAAGCGGGCCGGTTTCGACGCCAAGATGGACCTGATCAACGGCGTGGTGTCGGCGCGGATGGCGGCCCTGAACGTGCCCTACCTGGAGACCGAAAGCCTGACCCGAAACGACGCCGGGGAATACGACGCCTATCTGGCCGAGACGGGGACGGGGCGGCGCAGGCTGATGCGGGCCAATGACGGAATCCACATGTCGATGGCCGGATACCTGCGGATCACCGAACCGGTGGCGGCGAGGCTGAAGCGGGACGCGGGCCTGGACACGCCCGTGGCGACGCCCGCGGCGAGCCCAGAAGCCGGGGCGTGATCCGCGGGCTGGTCCTGGCCGTCGGGCTGGCGCTGGCCGGGACGGCCGCAGCCCAGGAACGGCCCTGGACCCCCTTGCCCGATCCCGTCAGCGCGACCTGCCCGGGCGGGCTGTGCCAGCCGCAGGCGCTGGACGTTTTCTTCCGGTCGCTGGACCGCCGCGACCGCCCGGTTCGCATCGTCCAGTTCGGCGACAGCCATACGGCGGGCGGCGACATCACCCGGTCGCTGCTGTGGCGACTGGAGGCCCGGTTCGGCGGGACGGCGTTTCAGATGACGACCCACGGCGTGGTCGGGGCGACGCTGAACGGACTGGCCGAGCGTGCGCCGCTGCTCGATGCGGGCGAGGAAACGCCGGACCTGATCATCGTCGCCTATGGCACCAACGAGGGCTTCGACGAACTGCTGTCGCCGGCCGCCTATGAAGCGCGGCTGCGCGGGCAGATCGAGCGCCTGCGCAGCGCCGCGCCGGGGGCGGACATCCTGCTGCTGGGGCCGCCCGAGGCCATGCGGGGCGATGGCGGCGGCCACTGTGCGGACGATCCGGAACGCCGCTGGAAGGCGCCGGCCCTGCTGGGGGTGGTGCGGGATGTGCAGCAGCGGGTCGCCGCCGAGTTGGGCGTCGCGTTCTGGGACTGGAAGGGCCGTATGGGAGGGGACTGTTCGGCGCATGCCCTGACCCTGGGCGAGGCGCCCCTGATGCGCGGCGACCATATCCATTTCACCTTCGCGGGCGGCGACTGGATCGGGTCGCTGCTGGCCGCCGACATCATCGGCGCCTACGGCCGTCGCGGGGGGCGCTAAGGTGCTGTTCCCGACGCTGGCGTTCGGCGTGTTCTTCCTGTTCGTCTATTTCACCGCATGGTCGCTGGACCGCGAGAACGGGCGGCGAAAGCTGTTCCTGCTGCTGGCCAGTTGGTTCTTCTACGCCCAGTGGGACTGGCGGTTCGTCGCCCTGCTGATCGCCTCGGCCGTGCTGAACTGGGGCGTGGCGGTGCTTATCGCTCGGTCGGATGCGCAGGCGCGGCGAAAGTGGCTGGTCGGTCTTGGGGTCGCGGCCAACCTGCTGATCCTGGGCTTCTTCAAATACTATGGTTTCTTCATCGAACAGGCCGGAGACCTGCTGACCCGGTTCGGCTGGGAGCGGGACCTGCCGTTGCTGCAGGTGGTGCTGCCGGTGGGGATTTCGTTCTTCACCTTCCAGGGCATTTCCTATGTCGTGGACGTGCATCGCGGGAAGACGCCGCTGGCGAAGTCGCTGCTGGACGTCATGCTGCTGATGAGTTTCTTCCCCCATCTGGTGGCGGGGCCGATCGTGCGGGCGTCGGACCTGTTGCCCCAGTTCGACCGGGCGCCGCGGCTGACGCGCGAGATGGCGACGCACGGCCTGCTGCTGATCTGCTGGGGGCTGTTCAAGAAGACGGTGATTGCGTCGGAACTGTCGGTGCGGCTGGTCGATCCGGTGTTCTTCGATCCCAGCGCCTACGGGACGCTGGACCTGATGGCGGCGGTGTATGGATACGCGGTCCAGATATACTGCGATTTCTCGGCCTATTCGGACATGGCGATCGGGATCGCCGCGCTGCTGGGCTATTCGTTTCCGCGCAATTTCGACCAGCCGTATCGCGCCGGCTCGATGCAGGACTTCTGGCGGCGCTGGCATATCAGCCTGTCCAGCTGGCTGCGGGACTATCTGTATGTGCCGCTGGGGGGCGGGCGTAAGGGGCTGGTCCGGTCGTGCATCAATGTGTTCGTGACCATGCTGCTGGGCGGGCTGTGGCACGGGGCGGCCTGGACCTTCGTGGCGTGGGGCGCCCTGCATGGGGGCGTGCAGGTCATCGAGCGACTGGGCCGGTCGGTCATGGGAACAGGCAAGGGACCGCCGACCTGGCTGGGGGTGCTGATCACCTTCCACATCGTGTGCCTGGGGTGGATCCTGTTCCGGTCCGAGACCTTCCCGATGGCGATGGAGGTGCTGAACGGCCTGGGCCGGTTCGAGGCGGCGACCCTGGTCACGCCGTTCCTGCTGACGCTGATCGTCGGGGGACTGGCCATGCACTGGCTGCCGCCGCGCGCGGTCGAGGGGATGGCGACATGGCTGAAGCCGGCGCCGTCGCTGACGATGGGATTGCTGATCGGCGCGGCGATCCTGCTGGTCGAGGCGGTGCGGCCGGACGGCGTGGCGCCCTTCATCTATTTCCAGTTCTGAGGGAGGCGAAGCGATGACAGACCATCCCGACGACCCCGAAGACATCCCCGTCGCGCCGTTCCCGACGCCGAGCCCCGCCGATCCGTTCCCGCCGCTGGAGGGAGAGGCGGCCGAGCCGTATCTGGACGACCCGGCGGCCGGCGAGCCGCCCAGCGCCATGCCGCCGAGCGCTGGGCCGCCCAGCGCCGACCCGCCCAGTGACTGGATCGAGACGGCCGACGCTCACGACCTGCCGACGGCGGCGGAGCCGGGGATCAACCCGTTGCTGGCGCTCGGCCGGTTCGCCTTTCCGCCGGGTGAGCCGCCGGACGATGAGGGGGTCGCGGCGCGCGACCGGCGCTGGACCAGCCGGGCGATCGTCGTGGCGACGGTGTTCCTGCTGATCTTCAACGCCGCGTCGATCCAGAACTGGTCGCGGCAACAGGCGCCGGGCTGGATGACGACGACGGTCAGTCGCCTGGCCGACGTCTGGGTCGAACAGATCGCGCAACTGGGGGCCGACCAGCCGAGGCAGGCCGTGCGCGACGGCTATGAGACGGCGCGGGACGCGGAGTGGGCGGGCGGGTCGCCTAGGCCCGGGTCGGCGCCGTGATGCCGTCGTCGTCGCGGGTGACGACCCAGGTCGACAGGGTCGTGGCGGTGTAGGGTTTGGTCAGGATGGTGGAAACGGCCTGCAGCCTGGCCTCGGCCCGGTCTGGCGTCAGGGTTAGCAGGACATAGCCCTTGGCCCGCTGGTCGCAGAAGACGACCTCTTCGTTGGCGCCGATCAGCAGCGGACCTAGCGGCAGCGGAGCGACGGCGTCGCCGGGCGAGGGGCTGGATATCCCGGTGGTCCCGAACTCGACCGCGCGGCGCGCGCCCGAGGCGTCCTTCAGCTCGTTGACCCAGTAGGCGTGGCTGTCGCCGGCCAGAACGATCGGCTGGACCCCGGCCTCGGCGAAGGCGGCGTAGAGGCGCTCGCGGCCCGCCGGATAGCCGTCCCAGCTGTCCAGGCCGAAGGGCACGCCCAGGCTGTAGAGGTCGATCATCTGACGGATGCCCGGCTGGACCTCGGCGGGCAGGCCGGCGATCATGCCGTCGATCTGTTCGGGGGAGGCGATCCTGGTCACGTCGGGGCCGTTGACGCGGGCCATGACGACCTGGTTGCCCAGCACCTGCCACGGCTTGTTCGCCGCCTTCGACGCGGCCAGGACGTTCTTAAGCCAGTCACGCTGTTCGTCGCCCAGAAGGTCGCGGTCGGGGGCGTTGAGGACGGCGCGGAAGGCCTCGACGTCGGGGCGTCCATCGACGACGGGCATGTCGACGGCGTAGTCGAGCTGTTTCTGGCGCGCCAGCAGGCGGGTCTCGACCATGGCCAGGGTGGCCAGGTCGCCGAACTCGAAACTGCGGTTGACGTGGTCCAGGGTCAGGCCGGCGCGCGGCTCGCGGATCGGCATCCATTCGTAATAGGCGCGCAGGGCCGTGGCCTTGCGGGCCGCATAGTCGCCCTCGGTGGCGTCGGTGTGGTTCTCTGCGCCCATGGACCAGGCGTCGTTGGCGACCTCGTGGTCGTCCCAGACGCAGATGAAGGCGGCGCGGGCGTGGGCGGCCTGAAGGTCCGGGTCGGACTTGTACTGGGCGTGACGCAGCCGGTAGTCCTCCAGCGTCAGGATCTCGCGCGGGGGCTGGTGCAGGCGGCTGAGCTGGGCGCCGGTGGCGCCGCCGTAGTCGGTCTCGCGCGCCCCGTATTCGTAGATGTAGTCGCCCAGGTGCACGACGGCGTCGAGACGGTCTAGCTTCGACATGGCGTCATAGGCGTTGAACAGGCCGCCCGGATAGAGCTGGCACGAGGCGACGGCCAGGACGACGTCGGCGGCGGCGCCGACCGGCAGGGTGCGGACCCGGCCGACCGGCGAAGTCGTTTCGCCCGCGACGAAGCGGTAGAAATAGTCGGTCCCGGGCTCCAGCCCCTGACCGTCCAGATCGTGCTTGACGGTGAAGTCGCGCGAGGCGCGGGCGCGAAGGCCGTTCGAGGTGCGGACAACATCGGCGAACGCGGCGTCGCGGGCGACCTGCAGCGTCAGCTCGATGTCGGCGCCCGAGGCGTCCGCCGGGGTGACGCGGGTCCAGAAGACCGCGGAATGTGCGTCGGGATCGCCGGACGCGACCCCGTGCAGGAAGGCGACCGCCGCGCCCTGGGTTGGCTGGGCCAGGGCGGGGGCCGCGAGGGCGCCCGCTCCGATGCGGGTCAGAAGGCCGCGACGGTCGATACCCATGTCATTTCCTTTTCAGACGCGTTTTCTTCACGCGAACCGGCGTCCACTTCGCTCGAAAACGCTTAGTAGCTCACGGTCAGGTTGACGCCGTAGGTCTGGGGCTCGCCGGCGATGAAGGTCGGCAGACCCAGGTTGTCGCCGGTGTTGCCGGCGTCCTTGATGAACTCTTCGTCCAGTAGGTTGTCGCCGAACGCCTCGACCGACCAGTTGCCGTGGTCGGGGGTGTAGCGGACCCGCAGGTTCAGCTGGCCGTAGCTGTCCTGGAACTCATCGACCAGGACGTCGGGAACGAAGCCCGTGGTCTGAAGATCGGTGCGGTCGTTGTTGTCGTCGAAGAAGACTTCCGACTGCCAGGTGTAGGTCGGCTGGATTTCGAAGGCCCCGCCCTGGACCGGCAGGCTGACCAGGGCGCCGATCGAATAGCGGTGGTCGGGCGACAGGCGCAGGCGGTTGCCGTCACGGGCGCCGGTCTGGAAGCGCGCGTGGTTGTAGCCGTAGGTGGCGAACAGATCGAGCCAGTCGGTCGCGACCCAGCTGGCCTGGCCCTCGAAGCCGTAGGCCTCGGCCTCGCCGGCGTTGGTGGTGATGAACTGGGTGCCGACCTGTTCGGTGGTCTGGAAGTTCTCGTAGTTGTAGCGGTAGACGGCGGCGTCGAGCCGCAGGCGGCGGTCCATCAGGGCGGACTTGAAGCCGGCCTCGTAGCTGTCGACGGTCTCGGCCGGGACCTCGGTGAAGATCGGGGCTCCGAACGGGGTCGAGGGCACGGTCACGGCCAGCACCTTGGGACGACGACCGCGGGCGTAGGTGGCGTAGACGCTCGCGTCGTCCGACACGGCGTAGCGGCCGGTCACGCGATAGGTCAGGCCGTCGTCGTCCAGGTCGCGCTCGTTGACCGAACCGTTTCCGGCGGTCGGCTGGAAGGTCAGGCCGAACAGCGGGAAGGCGGCGGAGACCGGGGCGTTGGCGGCGCCCGGCGTGGCCAGTTGCACCACCAGGCCGTTGGCGAAGGCGCCGAGGGCGGCGGCCTGGGCCAGGGCGGCGGGGGTGCCCTGGGCCACCAGGCCGGCGATCTGGCCCTGGACTTGCTGCAGCGCCAGCAGGCCGCCCGCGATCGAACGGCCGTTCAGGACCGACGACGAGAAGGCGGTGGTCTTCTGGTCCGAGGTGTAGCGGACGCCGGCGGCGAACTCGAGCAGGTCGGTGGGTTTCCAGGTCAGGTCGCCGAAGACGTCATAGGATTCCAGCTCGGCGTCGGTCGCGGCCGTCTCGATGTGGCTGGGCTTCAGGTTTGCGGCGATGCCGGCGCGGGCCGGAGCCGGGATGCCGAGCCCGGCCAGCAGGGGCTGGAGGAAGGCCTGGGACGCATAGACCGAGCGCGGCAGGGCGTTCGGCAGAACCGCCAGCGGCGTGCCGTCCAGGACGCCGGCCAGCTGGGCCAGGGCGATGCGCTCGTCGATCTCGATGGGCGAGGCCGAGTCGTTCTCCTCGCTGAAATAGCTGGCGCCGACGAAGCCTGAGAAGGCGCCGCCGTTGTCCCAGTTCAGCCGCAGCTCCTGGCTCCACTGTTCGCCGTTGGAGATGCCGATGCCGGTCAGGATCGGCAGGGAGGTGCCGTCCGGATCGAAGGTCTCGGCCGTGTCGAAGGTGCGATAGGCGCTGACCGAGCTGAGGGTCAGGCTGTCGGACAGGTCATAGCGGACCAGTCCCGTGACGCCCCAGACCTCGCGGTCGATGCCCAGTTCGCTACCGCCAGGGATGTTTGAACCCGGCGTCAGGGCCGCCGGCGCGCCCGGATCGCGATCAGTGCTGAGCACGGCGCCGGTGTTGGGGTCCTGCGGGTTGTAGTAGATCGAACGGAAGCTGACGCCCGAGGGATTGTCCTGCTGATAGTTGGCGATCAGGTCGACGCGCAGCGCGTCCGACGGCTCGAAGGCGGCCAGGGCGCGGAAGGCCTGGGTGTCGACGCCGTTGTAGTCGCGGCCGCCCAGCAGGTTCTCGACATAGCCGTCGCGGCTCTTCAGCCGGGTGGCGAAGCGGAAGGCGGCGGTCTCGCCGACCGGCGCGTTGAACATCAGTTCGGCCATCCGGTAGTCGTAGTTGCCGAAGCCGACGCGACCCTGAGCGTCGAAGCCGTCGATGTCGGCCTTGTTCTGGATGACGTTGATCGCGCCGATCAGGGCGCCCCGGCCGTACAGGGTCGACTGCGGCCCCTTGGCGACCTCGACCCGCTCCACGTCGAACAGTTCGACGAAGGCGCCGGGCGCGCGCGAGATGGAGACGCCGTCCTGATAGATCGACACGCGCGGCTCGTCGGCCGAGCCGGTCGAGTCCGAGGTCAGGCCGCGGATGACGAAACCGGGGTTGTTGGGGGACTGGTTCTGGACCAGCAGGCCGGGAACGAAGGCCGACAGTTCCTCGAAGTCCTGGACGCCGAGGCTGTCGAGGAACTCGCCGTTGTAGGCGGTCAGGGCGAACGGAACCTCGATCGGGTCCTGGGCGCGCAGCTGGGCGGTGACGACGATCTCGTCCAGCTGGGTGGATTGATCGGTGGCCGTCTGGGCCTCTGCGCCGGTCGCGAGGGCGCAGACGGCCGCACAGGACATCAGAACGGTACGGGTTTGGAATCGGTTGAACATGACAGCCCCCTGGTTGCTGGCACGCCCGTTAGGCCCGCTACGCTTCGCCCGTGCGACGGAGCGGTAATGGAGCGGTGACGGTTAGATCGTATGCGGACGATGGGCGGCGGGCCGTTGTCGGCGACGCCATGAGTGGGAGACGATGGTGGGTGATGTAGGGTTCGAACCTACGACCCGCTGATTAAGAGTCAGCTGCTCTACCAACTGAGCTAATCACCCGAACCATTCGTCTGGCGGCGATGCAGGCATCACGCCGGTTTCGCAGGGCCGTGCGGGGACGGCCTTGGCGAAGGGGGCGGAGATAGAGAGTGCGGGCCCGCGTGGCAAGGATTTTCGGATCGGGCCGGGCGGGTTAGCATCAGGTGGAATCGCTCCGGGCTGGAGCACAGGAGCAGGCGTGATGGCCATGTCGAGCCAGGCGATGTCGAGCGGGCGGCATGATGTCGCGGCGTGATCTGACCGGCGTCGTCGACTTTTCCGTTCTCGACCGGACCACGGGCGGGGACGACGGGGTGGCCGAAGAGGTGCTGGGTCTGTTCGTGCAACAGGCGGGCCTGTGGTCGCCGATGCTGGATGCGCGCCAGGAGGGATGGCGCGACGCGGTGCACACGATCCGCGGCGCGGCGGCGGGGATCGGGGCCGGGGCGCTGGCGGCCGTGTGCGTCGAGGCGGAGGGCGTGGACAAGGCCATGGCGCCTGCCCATCTGGACCATGTCCGCGACGCGCTGGACGCGGCCCTGGCCGATGTGGCGGCCTGGCGGCACGAACTGATGCTGAGGTCGCTGAAGGGGTAGGCAGGGCGGACCCGGAGGTCCGCGCGCCTCAACTGCGCGTGCGGTCGTAGACGCCGAACTCGTGGGCGATGCAGCGGTCGATCAGCATGCGCCAGACCGGTTCGGCGATGTCGCGTGACAGGTGGTGGGCGTCGGCGCTGATCAGCACCTTTGACACCACGTCCTCGATCCGGGCGTCGTCGTGGACGGCGTCGCGGTCGGGCTTGATGCGGGCGGCGGCGTCCATGTAGCGCTGGCGCTCGGCCAGCAGGGCGACCAGGGCCCGGTCCAGGGCGTCGACGCCCTGGCGGACCTCGACCATCGACTGGCAGGCCGCCGGATCGACGCGGGAGTCGACGGCTACGATCTGGGGCTTGTGCAGGGTTTCAGCCGACAAAGGCGCGCTCCAGAACATAGTCGCCGGGCTCTGCGTTCGAGCCCTCGGTCATGCCGAACGTCTCCAGCAGTTCGGCGGTTTCCTTGATCATGGCCATCGAGCCGCACAGCATGACCCGGTCGCGATCGGGCGAGAAACCCTGGGGCAGGCCCAGGTCGGCGAAGATCGCCCCGGACTTGATGCGGTCGGTGATGCGGCCCCTCCGGTCACCATCCGGCGTCCCGAAGGCCTCGCGCGTGACGGTCGGGTAGTAGGTCAGCTGGGCCCGGGCCTCGTCGCCGATCAGGGGGTCGTCGTGGATGGCCGAGGTGAAGAAGTCGCGATAGGCCAGGTCGGCGACCCCGCGCACCGTATGGCAGACGATGATCCGGCCGAAGCGGCTGTAGGTGTCGGGGTCGCGCGCGACGCTGAGCCAGGGCGCCAGGCCCGTGCCCGTGCCGATCAGCCACAGGGTGTCGCCGCCGGTCAGGGCGTCCAGCACCAGGGTGCCGGTCGGCTTCTTGCCCATCAGGACGGTGTCGCCTGCCTGGATGTTGACCAGCCGCGAAGTCAGGGGGCCGTCGGGCACGGCGATCGACAGGAACTCCAGCTGTTCGTCCCAGCACGGGCTGGCGATGGAATAGGCGCGCAGAACCGGCTTGGCGCCGTCGATGCCCGGCAGGCCGATCATCACGAACTCGCCGGAGCGAAAGCGGAAATCGTCGGGGCGGGCGACGCGGAAACTGAACAGCTGGTCGGTCCAGTGATGCACCCAGAGAACCTCGAGTTCGTGGAAGGCCGAGGGCTTGGGCGGCGGCGGAGACAGGACGGCGTCGGTCATTGGGGCGTGTCTTAGGCGGCAAAGGGGATGGGTGGAAGGTCGCAGACGTCGCGGGTCGGACGCGGCCGACGGTGAAAACTCAGTCCGAAAGGTCCGAAGAGGCGGAAACCCGGGCCAGGACTGACCGTCATTATAGAGGAGCCCGACGGCGTGTTCGGTCGACAGGCTTCGATTTTTTCTTGTCGTGGCCGACAGAAGACCGGACGGCGTGGCATGACGACAAAGGGAGGTGACGCATCGCTCAACAGGCTTTAGCGTCCGCGCCCATGCACAAAATCATACTCGTTTCCGCCCTCGCCCTGACCGCTGGTTCGGCCATGGCGCAGACTCCTGATCCCACGGCTGCGTCCGGGGTGCTGACGCCGGAACGGGTGTTCTCCAGCCCCAGCCTGAACGGTCCGGTGGCCCAGGGGGTCAGTCTGTCGCCCGACGGCGAACTGGTCGCGTTCCTGCGGGCGCGCCAGGACGACGTCTCGGTGCTGGATCTGTGGGCCGCGCCGACGGGCGAGGGCGAGGCGTTCAAACTGATCGACGCCCGGGCCCTGGTGCCCGACGCGGGCGAGCTGTCCGAGGCCGAGAAGGCGCGACGCGAGCGGATGCGGATTTCGCAGCGCGGCGTGGTCGAATATTCGTGGGATGAACAGGGCCGCTACATCCTGGCGCCGCTGGAAGGCGACATCTTTCTGGCCAGCCGGGAGGGCGGCGATATCCGTCGCCTGACCGAAACCGAGGCCGACGAGATCGACGCCAAGGTCAGCCCGGAAGGCAACTACGTCAGCTTCGTGCGCGATCAGGACCTGTTCGTGCTGAACCTGGCCACGGGCGACGAGACCGAGATCACAAACGAGGGCGAGGGGCTGATCACCTGGGCCACCGCCGAGTTCATCGCTCAGGAGGAAATGGACCGCGACACCGGATACTGGTGGAGCCCCAACGAAAAATACATCGCCCTGCAACGGACCGATGAATCGACCGTCGACATCGTGCCCCGGCTGGATATCAGCGGCGGCGGCGCCAGCGTGGTCGAGCAGCGCTATCCCCGCGCCGGCCGTCCCAATGCGGTGGTCGAACTGTACGTTCAGGACGTGGCGGCAGGTCGCCGGGTCAAGGTCGATCTGGGCGACAACACCGACATCTATCTGGCGCGGGTGAACTGGTCGACGGACGGATCGACGCTGTATGTCCAGCGCCAGTCGCGGGATCAGCAGACGCTGGACCTGATGGCGGTCGATCCGGCGACGGGCGCGTCGCGCGTGATCGTGACCCAGCGTTCGGACGCCTGGGTGCCGCTGAGCAACGACTTCCGCGCCCTGGCCGACGGGACTTTCATCTGGTCGTCGGAAGAGAGCGGGTGGAAACACCTGTATCTGTACGGCGCCGACGGGCGCCGGATCCGCGCGATCACCGAAGGCGACTATGCGGTCCAGAACCTGAACGGGGTCAACGCCGAGACGGGCGAGGTCTTCTTCAGCGCCACGATGCGCGACGGCGAGGAGTATCCGACCGAGCAGCAGCTGTTCCGGGCCAGTCTGAACGACACCGTCGAACCGGTCGCGATCACGCCGCGCGGCGGCTGGTGGTCGGCCAGCATGAACCGGACGGGCACCGCCTATGTCGGCAACTATACCGACGTGCGCACGCCGCCGCAGTCGGGCCTGTACCGCGCCGACGGAACCTTCGTGCGCTGGATCGAAGAGAACGCGCTGGATGCCGACCATCCCTATTCGCCCTATGTTGCGCGGCGTCAGTTGCCGACATTCGGCACGCTGGAAAGCCACGGCGAGAGCCTGGTCTGGATGATGACCACGCCGCCGGGATTCGATCCGTCGAAAACCTATCCGGTGATCATGCAGGTCTATGGCGGGCCGTCGGGCGGCGGGGTGAAAAACGCCTGGCAGCCGGCGACCAGTCAACTGTTGACGGAGGCGGGATATATCGTCTTCCGCCTGGACAACCGGGGCGAAGGCTATCGCTCGGCGGCGTTCAAACAGGCGCTGTATCTGAAGATGGGACAACCTGAGATCGAAGATCAGGTGCTGGCCGCCAACTATCTGAGATCGCTCCCCTATGTGGATGATGCCCGCATCGCCATGATGGGTTGGTCCTACGGCGGGTTCATGAGCCTGATGGCCCTCACGGAGCCGGACATGGGGCTGGCGGCTGCGGCCGTGGGCGCCCCCCCGACCGAGTGGAGCCTGTACGACACCCACTATACCGAGCGGTTCATGTCGACGCCCCAGAACAACGTCGAGGGCTATGCCGCGTCGGACGCGATTCCGCGTCTGGACGACCTGACCGGACGGCTTCTGCTGATGCACGGGATGGCCGACGACAACGTCATTCTGGAAAACTCGACACGCGTGATCGACGCCCTTCAGGCCAAGAGCATTCCGTTCGAACTGATGCTGTATCCGGGCCAACGCCACGGGGTGCGGGGCAATGATCGTCAGCTGCAGCAATGGCGGATGTATCTGGACTTCTTCGATCGCACGATCGGGTCGCGGGCGCCGTCCTAGAGGCCTTGTCCTTCCGCTCATCCCGGCGAAAGCCGGGATCCAGCCCTTTCGCTCAAACACGGTGGCGCTGATCAATGTCGATGCGAAGCGGACGGCAATCCTCTCCCGAAACTCCGGGTCCCGGTTTGGCGGCTTCGCGCCGCCCTTCGGGTCGCCGGGACGAGGGGAGGGGAGGCGGACTGGCAGCGGTCGCCCTTGTTGCTGCGACCTTGCTGGCCGGCTGCGCGGGCACTGACCTCGGCGACCCGGCGGGCTGGGCTTTCCCTGAACACGATACGGTCGCCCGCACGGCGGCGGGCGAGAACACCTATTCCCCGCGCTGGACGCAGAGGATCTGGGCCCAGGACCGCCGCCCCTATCCCGGCGCGCCCGAGGGCCTGAACAGTTTGATCGTTCTCGCAGACCGCCAGAAACTCGCCGACGATCTGCGTGGCGGTGGCATCCTGGCCGGCGTGCCGATCCTGTTGAAGGACAATATCGAGACGCGGGACATGCCGACGACGGCCGGGTCGCTGGCGCTGGCGGGCAATGCGTCGGGACGGGATGCGCCGCTGGTGGCGCGATTGCGGGCGGCGGGCGCCGCCATCATCGGCAAGACCAATCTGTCGGAATGGGCCAACATCCGCTCGTCGAACTCGGTCTCGGGGTGGAGCGCGGTGGGGGGGCTGACGCGCAATCCCCATGCGCTGGATCGCAACACCTGCGGCTCGTCGTCCGGGTCGGGCGCGGCTGTGGCGGCGGGCTTCGCGCCGGCGGCGATCGGGACCGAGACCGACGGCTCGATCACCTGTCCGGCGGCCATCAACGGCATCGTCGGATTCAAGCCCACGGTGGGGATGGTGTCGCGCACCCATATCGTGCCGATCAGCCATTCGCAGGACACGGCCGGGCCGATGACCCGCTCGGTCGAGGACGCCGCCATCGTGCTGACCGCCATGGCCGGGACCGATCCGGCGGACCCGGCGACGGCCGAGGCGGATGCGCGGAAAGTAGACTTTCGGGCGGCGCTGGACGCGGGGTCGCTGAGAGGGACGCGGATCGGCGTGGCGCGCTTCATGGCCGGCTATTCGCCGGGCACGGACCGGGTATTCGAACAGACCTTGCAGGCCCTGCGCGACGCCGGGGCCGTGTTGGTCGAGATCGAGGACGGCCCGGACGGCGGGGCGATCGGCGAGGCCGAGTTCACCGTCCTGCTGACCGAGCTGAAGGCCGATCTGAACGCCTATCTGGCCTCGACCGACCCGGCCCAGGTGCCGACGCGGACTCTGGCCGATGTCATCGCCTTCAACAGCGCTTCGCCGCGCGAACTGGGTCTGTTCGGGCAGGAGACCTTCATCAAGGCCGAGGCCACCGGCGGCCTGAACGACCCGGAATACATCGCGGCGCGGGCGACATCGCTGCGGCTGGCGGGGCCGGAGGGGATCGACCGGCTGCTGACCGAGAACGAGGTGGTCGTCCTGATCGCCCCGACCAACGGCCCGGCCTGGTCGATCGACGTGGTCAACGGCGACCACTATCTGGGCTCGGCCAGTCAGCTGGCGGCGGTCGCGGGCTATCCGCATCTGACCGTGCCGATGGGGTTCGTGCAGGGACTGCCGGTCGGGCTGAGCTTTATCGGGGCGAAATGGGATGACGCCCGGGTGTTGTCGCTGGGCTACGCCTTCGAACAGGCGACCCATGCGATCCGGCCGCCGAGTTTCGCGCGGTCGGCCGACGCCCTGCCGCAGCTTGCGCCGTTGCTGGCGCCCGCGCCCTAGGAACCGGATGCCGGGCGGCGCGGTTTGGCGCAGATGAGCCAGACGTCAGATGCCGCCGCCACCACCGACAGGGACCTGCCCACGACCGGGTCCGCCGCATGGGCGAGGTGATCGCCAACGCCTTCGGCACGGCGGCGGCCCTGTGCTCGATCGTCAGTTTCGCGCCGCAGATGATCAAGATCTGGAAGGAGCGCGACGCTTCGTCCGTGTCGCTGAAGACCTATTCGCTGACGGTGACCTGTTTCGCCTTGTGGGTGGTGTACGGCGTCATGACGGGGGCCTGGCCCGTGACCTTCGCCAACGGTTTCGCCCTGATGATGTCGGCCGGGGTGCTGGCGATGAAGTGGCGGTTCAGGGACGGCGACCCGGAAGAGGCGGGCTCCTAAGGGATCAGGCCGTTGAGCCAGTCTTCCAGATTGGTGTAGCCGTCGCCGTCGGGGTCGAGCGCGCCGTCGGAGGCAGCGGGATCGAGGCCGTGCGCCGTCTCCCAGTCGTCCGGCATGCCGTCGCCGTCGCCGTCGCCGTCGATCCACGGGGCGCCGGGCGCCAGGTCGGGCCAGCCGCCGACGTCGTCCTGGCTGTCGATGATATGACCGGTTCGATCAAGCATCCCGGCCAGGATGCGGGCGTCCACCGCGTCGCGGCGGAGCGAGGCCCCGGCGCCAGCCAGAACCAGGTCATAGGCGATCCCGGCCGTCTCGGCGGCGGGCATGGCCCAGTCGGGCAGGGCGGTCAGGCGATAGCCGGGGACGTCGTCGCCCGCGATGAGGGACCAGGGATCGGCGGGGACGACGCCGTCCAGGCTGTTGGCGTCGAACCAGGCGTGGGAGAGGGGGCTGTCCTCTTCAAAGATCACCGGGCCGGTCGAATCCGGGCCGCGGCGATAGGCGTTGGCCACGAAGGCGTAGGTCGAGATCGTCGCAGGATCGCTGTCGGCGTTGTAGCCGGAGCGGCCTCCGCCCCAGTTGTAGAAGACGTTGTTGGTGAAGGCGAACAGCGGGCCGACCGGGTCGAGGTCGGGAGTGAGGTAGTTGCCTGGCCGGGGCATGCGGGCCCGGTGGCTGGCCCACAGATTGTGGTGGAAGGTGAAGCGCGCGCCGTGGGCCCCCCGCACCAGGGAGCCGTAGCCGTGATCGCCCTTGGGGTGGTTGGACAGGTTCAGGCTCTCGGCGATGATCGACCACTGGACGGTGACGTCGTGAATGCCGCGCTCGGGCGTCTCGTAGCGGCTGCCGGCCGACAGGGTCTCGTCCACCGACCAGGAGGCGGACAGGTGATCCAGGATGATCCGGCGACCGCGCGTGATCGAGACGGCGTCGCTCTCGGTTCCGCTCTCGTCGCCCAGGCGGGAGCGGATAAAGCGGACCACCACGTCGTCTGCGGCGACGACCAGGGCGTGATCGCGCAGGGTGACGCCCCCGCCGGGCGCTGTCTGGCCCGCGATGGTGATTCGCGGGTGACGGATCGTCAGCGGCGTCGCCAGACGGATCGTTCCGCCGATGTCGAAGACCACGGTGCGCGGGCCGCGCGCCTCGACCGCCGCGCGCAGGCTGCCCGGGCCGGAATCATTCAGATTGGCGACCCGCAGGACCGCGCCGCCGCGTCCGCCCAGGGCCAGACGGCCCGCGCCCTCGGCGCCCGGAAATGCCGGAACCGCGGCCGGATCACCCATGGAGGCCGACTGAGCCGTGGCGCATCCGGCGCCTGTGGCCAGAATGACAACGGTCAAGCTGACCTGAATCAGACGGGTTGCAAGTTCGGGCTTCATCGGGTTAGGCTCGCATTGATACCGGTGTCAGGACGCATGTCGTCCGAGAATGATACCGGTGTCAATCGGTCCAGACGACCTTCGGAACCGCAAGTTTACAGACCGGCGATCACGTCGGCACGATGACATGACCTTGGGAGGAGGCACTATGTTTCAGTATCGTCAGGGGCGCCCGTGCGCGCTGCGTCAGGGCCTCACGGCCGGAGTTTCGGGTCTGGCCATCGCGTTGACCCTAGGGGTCGCGTCGGCGTCGGCCCAGACCGCACCGCAGGATGATCAGGCCACCCAGGTCGATGAAATCGTCGTCACCGGGTTTCGCGGCAGTCTGAACGCCGCGCTGAACATCAAGCGCAACGAGGCCGGCGTCGTCGACGCCATCGTCGCCGAGGACATCGCCGACTTCCCCGACCTGAACCTGGCGGAATCGGTTCAGCGCATTCCGGGCGTGTCGATCGACCGCGACGCCGGCGAGGGACGCTCGGTGACCGTGCGCGGCCTCAGCTCGGACTTCACCCGCACCCGCATCAACGGCATGGAGGCCCAGGCCACCACGGGTGGCACGGACTCCTCGGGCGGGGCGAACCGTGGTCGCGGCTTTGATTTCAATGTCTTCGCCGCCGAGTTGTTCAACTCGATCAAGGTCAGGAAGACCGCTGCGGCCGAGACCGAGGAAGGCTCGCTGGGCGCGACCATCGACCTGCAGACGGCCCGTCCGTTCGACTATGACGGCTTCCAGATGGCCGCCTCGATCCAGGGCGGCTACAACGACCTGTCGGAAAGCACCGACCCGCGCGGGGCCTTGCTGATCAGCGGCACGACGCCGGACGGCATGCTGGGCGCGCTCGTTTCGGTCGCCTACAGCCAGCGCGATACGCTGGAAGAAGGCTTCAGCTCGGTTCGCTGGGCGCCGGCCACGGGAACCGGCGGTTCGGGCGGCTTCTGCTCGCCGCTGGGCGTCACGCCGCAGAATCCCGGCAACAGCACCGCCAACGGATCCAGCGCCGCCAACTGCGGTCCCGGCGCGCCTCGCCTGCCCAATACGGCGGCGAACGTGGCGGCCTACAACACGGCCAATCAGAACAGCGTCTTCATCCCGCGTCTGCCGCGCTATGGCCGTCTGACCCACGGACAGGAACGGCTGGGCGTCACCGGATCGTTGCAGTTCCGCCCGGCGGAATCGACCTTGTTCACCGTCGATCTGCTGTACTCGAAGCTGGATGCGACGCGTCAGGAAGACTTCCTGGAAAGCCTGTCGTTCAGCCGCAACGCGGCCGCCGGCGGTCAGACTGAAATCCGGGTTCGCGACGCCGCCGTCGAGAACGGCGCCCTGGTCTATGGCCTGTTCGACAATGTCGATGTGCGTTCCGAGCAGCGGTTCGACGAACTGTCGACCGAGTTCACGCAGATCAGCTTCACCGCCGAACACGAATTCACCGACCGGATCCGGGGCCGGTTCTACGCCGGTCGCGCCGAGTCGGAATACGAGAACCCGATCCAGACCACGGTGACGATCGACCGGAACAACACCCAGGGCTATTCCTACGACTTCCGGGGCAATCCGGACGCGCCGGTGATCAACTACGGCTTCGACGTGACCAATCCGGCGAACTGGGCCTGGCGCGCGATCGGGTCGTCGCAGCCCCGTTCTGAAATCCGCATCCGTCCGAACGGCGTGGACACCGAGTTCAACACCGTTCAGGCCGATTTCGAGTTCGAACTGAACGACTGGCTGACCCTGAAGTCGGGCGTCAACTACAAGACCTTCAAGTCCGATTCCTATGAATCGCGGCGCGCCGACGAGACGGTCGTTCCCGTCCTGCCGGTGGGCACGACGGTGGCCGGCATCACTTCGCTGCTGACCGGGTATGGCCAGGGCCTGACGCCCTCAGGCGTAGACACCTCCTGGGTCGTGCCGAACCTGGGGGCCGTCGCCAGCCTGTTCAACATCTACTGCAACTGCGACACCGGCGTGCCGGGCGGCGACTTCCGTCTGACCAGCATCACCAACGGCAATGCGCGCGGCGGCAACCGCTCGATCGAGGAAGAAGATCTGGCCGCCTATATCCAGGCCGACTTCCTGGTCGACGCCTTCGGCATGCCCCTGCGCGGCAATGTCGGCGTGCGGCAGGTGAACACGGTGCTGAACGCCAGCGGCTTCTCGTCCATCGGCGGCGGCACGCCCGTTTCCGGCACCAACGAGTATGACGACACCCTGCCGTCGCTGAACCTGGCGCTGGAGGCGACCGACGACATCGTCATCCGTTTCGGCGCCGCCAAGGTGATGGCGCGGCCCCAGATCAACAACTCGCTGTCGGGGGCCAACTATCTGGTGCCGACGACGTCGCTGTCGACGACGGGACCGAACTTCACCGCCACGATCGGCAACGTGAATCTGCAGCCGTTCCGGGCCAAGACCTATGACGTCGGGATCGAGTGGTATTTCGCCCCCGAAAGCCTGCTGTCCTTCGCCTATTTCTACAAGGACATCGACACCTACATCCAGGTGATCCGCCAGGACCTGCCCTATACGGACCTGACGGCGCTGAACCCGTCGGCCTTCGCACCCAGCCTGTGCACGGGCGTCTGTTCGCCGACGACCATCTTCGCCCTGACCTCGGCGACGAACACCGACGGCGGGCCGCTGAAGGGCTTCGAGATCAGCTATCAGCAGCCGTTCCGCTTCCTGCCGTGGATCTTCGAGAACACCGGGGTTCAGCTCAACTACACCCGCGTCGAATCCGAGATCGACTACTGTTCGAACGCGACCTGCACGACCTTCGTGACCGACGATCTCGCGGCCCTGTCGCCGACCGCCTACAACGGCACCTTCTACTATGAGGACGACGTGTTCTCGGCGCGCATCTCGGCGTCGTACCGCGAAGCCTATCTGCAGAACGTGCCCGGCCGGAACGGCAACGCCATCGAGGGCAAGCAGGAAACCCTGAACTGGGATGCGGCGGCCACCTACAAGCTGACCGACCAGATCAGTCTGACCTTCGAGGGGCTGAACCTGACCGACGAGGAGAACCACCAGTACGTCGGCGACGACAGCCGCCAATCGACCTCGGTCTATCACCACACGGGCCGTCAGTACTACGTCGGCGCGCGCTACCGCTTCTAGGCTTCGTTCTCTCCTGAACGTACCCTCGGCCGGGGACGGGAAACCGTCTCCGGCCTTTTCTTGTCCGGGCCTCCCGAGGGCGCGTCGCCCATGCCATAAGCCGACGCGTCAGACCGGGAGTGTTGCGGATGAAGAAGCGGCTGAAGGGATCGGCGCCGGAGCGGCCCCGGGGGGCGCCGGCCCGGGCGGCGGAGACCGAGCTGACCTGCTATGTGCGCCAGGGCTGGACCCCGCGCGTGGCCCCGGCCTCGGCGAAACGGGACTGGATGACCCAGACGCCCGACAGTTTCGCCTATCGCTGCCTGCCGCTGGCCATTGCCAACGCCCACGGCTGGGAGATGCTGAGCCCCTGCGGGTTCGCGGCCCGCTGGCATGGCGGCGACCATCCCGGATCGGTCGAGATCGTGCTGGACCCCGGCGCCGATCCGGAAAAGGCGCCGACCTCGCTGTTCGGCAGCGGGACCATCACCTTCCACGTCGACGGAATCCTGAGGACGTCCGAGGGCTGGAACCTGTGGGTAGGGGGGCCGCCCAACGCGATGAAGGACGGCATCGCCCCGATGGGCGGGGTGATCGAGACCGACTGGTCGCCCTATACCTTCACCATGAACTGGCGCTTCACCCGGCCCGACGTGTGGATCCGGTTCGAGGAGAACGAGTCGTTCTGTTTCTTCTTTCCGACCCCGCGCGGGGTGCTGGACCGGCTGAAGCCCGAACTGCGGCCGATGGAGGACCAGCCCGAACTGCTGCAATCGTTCGACGCCTGGCGCGCCTCGCGGCTGAAATTCCAGGAATGGGTCAAGAAGACCCAGCCCGCCGCCCCCGCCGACCAGTGGCAGAAACTGTATTACCGGGGGCTGCACCCCGACGGGCACCCGGGTCCGACAGACCACGAGTCCAAGCTGCGCCTGTCGCCCTTCCGCCAGACCGGCTCGCGCCGGGTCTGTCCGGTCAAGCACGACGGCGGCGACAAGGGCGGGTGAGGGGGGCAAGGTTGGTTGGGGGGAAGGGGCCGTTGGAGCGATCTACAAGGGGCCTCGCTCGCGGCTTCGCTAAGCTTTCGTCAATTATTATTGGTCGCGGCCCGCAAGCGCGCTGGTGCATTCAGCCCATTGAAGGGCCTGTTCATCCGTTAGCATCACAGGGAAGATGGTCGGCATGGAGCCACCTTCCATCGTGTAAGCGACATCAAGCTGGCCTTCGTAGGACAGGCGGGTGATGGCTTTCATCGTCTCTTCGCCGGTGAAGTCGTAGACGAAGAGCCGGAACTTCGGATCTTCGGCCTCAATGTTCGCCTGTTGCTCCGAGAGGTTCGTCCGGTAGCCGTTGACGACGTAGGCGTTTGTCGGGGGACGCCAGCCGCCATTCTCTACGGCCAGAACGCCGAGCTTCATTCCGATGAACACCCGGCTCTGATCTGGCCAGTTGTAGAAGGTGAAACTCCCCGAGACCGCCACCGACTGGCCTCGGAAATAGGCCGTGTCCACGACGTAGACATCGAAGCTGGCCTCACAGGCGAAGTGAATGCCTTCCCTGAATTTCGGACTGACGACGACAGACTCGGTCTGAGCCTGAGAGTGAAGCGCAAGGATCGCGAGGGCGGTCGCCAGCATAGTCGTTCCGGTCAGCGGGGGTTAATGGCAGCTTCGCCTTTGAACTGTTCGATCCGCCCGCACTGGAGAAG
Source organism: Alphaproteobacteria bacterium (assembly GCA_018820205.1). Taxonomy (GTDB): domain Bacteria; phylum Pseudomonadota; class Alphaproteobacteria; order Caulobacterales; family Caulobacteraceae; genus Brevundimonas. The sequence continues at coordinate 8,947 of JAHJOK010000026.1, read as the reverse complement.
ATAGCTCCCTTCGCGCTGCGGCCGACATCCCTTCATGCATTCGAACCACGGCGGATCGTCCGGGGAGATCGTCATGCGGCCGTCAGCGGTGGCCATGGTCGCCAGCCCGCCTACGGCTGCAATGGTTTTCCCCGCTCCAGCGCGGCGACACATTTCCAGAGAGACGAAGCCCGGAGTGAGTTCGCCGTATTCTATGTCCGCGCGAGGATACCACTGGAGCATCCAGCCGTCGGAGTAACTGCACGAGGTCAGGGCGGACATGGAGGCCAGAACGAGAAGACACTTTCTCATAACGCCGATCTGTAACGCACGGTGAAGCGGTTGTCTTCGGGCTGTCGGAGCGAAGAGGTAGAGGATTCTCCTCGACGCTCCACCCGTCACCCCGCCGTCCGTCTGCGCCCCGTCACCACGACATCGACCGTGCCCTCTTCGCCCCGGATGCGGGCGATGCGGCTGTGCAGGACCTGGGTGACGTCGCCGACGGTGACGGCGGTGACGACGCGGTAGTGGTCCGAGGTAAAGCCGGTTCCGGCCAGGTTGGGGGCGCCCTCCGACGCCAGGTCGGCGGGGATCAGGAAACCGCGCCGGGTGCGGGCCTCCAGCAGTTTTCCGGCGATCTCGGGATCGCCGGTCATCAGCGACAGCAGGGGCAGGGAGACGGTGTTCAGGTTCACCTGGGCCTGAACCGGCAACAAGGTCACATAGGGGGCCAGCCGGTCCAGGTCGGCGCGCGGCACCCCAGCGGCGATGATCAGGCCGTCGTCGGTCAGGGGGCCGGCGACGCGAACGACGGTGGCGATGCGGATCAGGGAGGCGGGCGCGACCTGGAGCGCCCCGCCGATGCGCTGGAACAGGTCGATCGGCCCGGCGTCGCCCGACTTCATGGCGTTCAGGTTGAAGCGGGCCTGTTCGTCCTCGATCGCCAGTGAGAAGCGGCCGCCGGGCACGGCGATATCCTGCTGGCCCAGTTGGGCCCAGGGCTCGGTCAGGTTGTCGGTGGCCGAAGCGACCAGGCCGTCGCGGCGCAAGGTCGTCACGGCCGACAGCTCGCCCGCGCGGGCGTAGGCCGAGGCCTGGGCCGCGTCGCGCAGACGGGTCGAACGCTGGACCTCCAGATCCTGGGTCGAGACCATGATCAGGACCGCCACGCTGGCCACGGCCAGCACCAGCAGGACGTTCAGCAGGATCATCCCCTCGCGGCGGGTCAGGCGCGGCCTCATGGCGCGGCCCCGAGCGCCGGCGGGGGCGCGGGCTCCATCAACGGGATCGAGGCGACGCGGCGCAGGGTCGCGCCGGGGCGTCCGTCCAGGCCGGTCAGGGTGATGTCGAGGGCCACGGCGGTGACCCCCTCGTCGGGCCGGGGGCCGGGCGTGGGGACGACGCCGTCGGGGCCGGGCAGGGGGGGCGGAACGGGGGCCGCGTCCTGGGGCCAGGTCTCCAGCCAGTCGCCGCGTCGCCGGTGGAAGGTCCAGCGCAGGCCGGACACCTCGGTCAGCAGAATCTGGACCCGCTGGCCCCCCGCGCCCGAGACGCTGCGGGTCAGGGTCGCGCCGGACAGGTCGTAGGCGACGGTGACGATGCCGCCGTTCAGGTCGGTCTTCTGAAGCGACAGGGCCGCGCCGGACCCGGCCAGCGAGCCGGTCAGCTGATCCAGATCGGACGAGACGACCAGCATGGCGCGCTGGATCTCGGCCATCCGCGACAGGCGGGTGTCGGTGGCGTCCTGGGTCCGCAGCACGCTGTCCAGCAGGGTGAACCCCGCGACCCCGATCAGGGCGAACAGGCCCAGCGCGATCAGCACCTCGATCAGGGTGAAACCTTTGCGACGGCGCTTCGCTTGGTCAGCACGCGTGGTATCGGACGCACGGAACAAGAGGGACGACCATGCTGAAGGTCTGGAGAACGCGGGACGGCGAAGGCGGCCGGGCGGCGGGCGCATTTCAGTTCGAACGGCTGACGGTGAAGGTGACGCGCTGGCGCGTGGTGCTGGCCGGCGTCGCGGTCGGCGCATACGCTCTGGGCCTGATCGCGATGGCCCCGTCCGAGATCATCGTGGCGCGATCCTCGAACGGGGAACGGCAGGCGGTCGGCACGGTCTGGGCGGGCGAACGCGCCATGCCGGGCGGGTTCGGCGCCGGGTGGGCCCTGATGCCGTTCAGCTCGATCCTGCATCTGTCGGCGGCCGAGCGGCTGCGGCTGCGCGGGCCGGACACGGAGGCCTCGGCCCAGGTGCTGGCGCGGCCGGGACGGGTGCTGGTGCGCGACCTGGAGGGGACGGCCTCGATGCGGCTGATCAACGCCGCGGCGCCGGGTCTGCCGTTCGCCTGTTCGTCGGTGATGCGGTTCGACGTGGCGGCCCTGTCGATCAGGGGGGCGCCGGAAGGGGCGGGCACGATCGCGACGACGCCAGGCGACTGTGCGACCGTGGGCGGCGGGGCGGCGACGCCGATGCCGGCCTTGGCGGGGACGGTCACATCGGACGAAGGGGCGACGACGGTGGCCTTCACGCGCGCGGGATCGACCGACGCGGTGATGAAGGCGCGGGTGCAGGCGGACGGCGGGCTGACGGCTTCGGTCGAACCGGGCGGGGTCGGCCTTATTCCCGGCATCGGCGCGCCGGTGTCGATCGAGACGACGCTGTAATCAGGCTGACTCACAGCCCGGCGAGGTTGTTGAGGTTCACGATCGGCATCAGGATGGCCAGCACCATCAACAGAACGATCCCGCCCATCACCAGCAGGACGCCCGGCTCGACCAGCGAGACCAGCGCCTGGACGAGGGAATCCAGCTCCTGCTCCAGGTCCTGGGCGGCGCGTTCCAGGCCGTGGCCCAGCTTGCCCGACTGTTCGCCCGCCGCGACGATGGCCAGCAGCAGGGGGGGAAAGATATCGGCCTCGGCCATGGCGCGGCGCAGGGACGATCCCTCGCGCACCCGCGCGGCGACCAAGATGGCGCGTTCGCGGGCGAAGCGGTTCGGGGTGACGGCGGCGGAAGCGGCGAGCGCCTCGACCAGCGGCACGTCGGAACGGACCAGGGTCGCCAGCGAGCCGGCGAACCGGGCGGCGTTGAGGTGCTGGACGAAGCCCGCGAACGGCGGGGTCTTCAACAGGAACTCGGCGAAGCGGCGGCTGTTCTCCGGCACCGCCAGCCAGCGGTTCCAGGCGACCCCGGCGACGATAAGAGCGATCAGGACATAGACGCCGAAGGTCTGGACGAAGGCCGACAGGGCGATCAGGGCGCGGGTCAGGAAGGGCAGTTCGGCCCCGCGCGAGACGAACACCTTCACGATGTCCGGCACCACATAGATCATCATGAGAGTGATCATGAGCAGCGACACCCCGGCCAGCAGGGCCGGATACAGCAGGGCCAGCTGAACCTTGCGGCGGGCCTTTTCCTGATTGCCGACGAAGTCGGTCAGGTGTGCGAGGACCGTGGACAGCTTGCCAGACTGTTCGCCCGCCGCGATCGAGGCGCGGTAGAATTCGGGGAAGACCTTGGGGTGACGGGCCAGGGCGGCGGCGAAGCTGCGGCCTTCCAGAATGGCGGTGCGGACGTCGGTCAGGACGACGCCGATGGGCTGACCCTCGGTCTGCTGGGCGGCGATGCGCAGCGCCTCCTCGATGCGGATGTCCGAGCCGATCAGGGTCGAGAGCTGGCGGGTCACGGCCGACAGAGTCTTGGAGCTGATGCCCTGTTTGAAGATGACGATGCCTTTGGAAAGGTCGGTCTTGCGCCGTTCGCCGGACAGAGCGACGGCGGTCGGCAACAGACCCCGGTCGCGGACCAGCTGACGCGCGCCGACGTCGGAGGCGGCCTCGATCGTGCCCTTGTGGGGCTTGCCCTCGCCGTCGACGGCCTGGAAGGCATAGACCGGCATCAGGCGTCTTCCCGGACCACGCGCGCGACTTCCTGCACCGAGGTTTCGCCCGCCATCGCCTTGGCGGCGCCGTCTTCGAGCAGGCCCGGACCACGCTGACGGGCCAGGCGGATCAGGTCGGCCTCGGCGGCGCCGTCGTGGATGGCCTGTTGCATGGCCGGGTCGATCTCGATGACCTCGTAGACGCCGACGCGACCCTTGTAGCCCTCGCCCCGGCACTCCGGACAGCCGACGGGGCGGAAGATGCGGGCGCCGACCGGGACCACGCCCCCGGTCATCTCGCTGTCGGCCTGGGTCGCCTCGGCGGGCGCCTTGCAGTGGGGGCACAGGCGGCGGACCAGGCGCTGGGCGATCAGGCCGGCCAGCATCGGGGCCAGCAGATAGCGTTCGACCCCCATGTCGATCAGGCGGGTCACGCTGCCGACCGCCGTGTTGGTGTGCAGGGTCGACAGCATCAGGTGGCCGGTCATGGAGGCGCGGACGGCGACCTCGGCCGTCTCGTGATCGCGGATCTCGCCGACCATGATGACATCGGGATCCTGACGCAGGATGGCGCGCAGGCCCCGGGCGAAGGTCAGGTCGATGCGCGAGTTGACCTGCATCTGGCCGATGCCGTCCAGCGCATATTCGATCGGATCCTCGACCGTCATGATGTTGCGGCGACGGTCGTTGAGCCGGGTCAGGGCGGAATAGAGGGTGGTCGTCTTGCCGGAGCCGGTCGGGCCGGTGACCAGGATGACGCCGTGCGGGCGGGTGATCATCCGCTCGAACGTGTCCAGATCGCGCTGGCTCATGCCCAGCTGCGCCAGGTCGAGCGAGGTCGAACCCCGGTCGAGCAGGCGGAGGACGACGCGCTCGCCGTGCTGGGACGGAATGGTCGAGACGCGGACGTCGACGTCGAGGCCGCCGATACGCAGGGTGACGCGACCGTCGTGGGGGACGCGCTTCTCGGCGATGTCGAGGCGGGCCATGACCTTGATGCGGCTGACCAGAAGCGGAGCCAGAGCGCGGGCGGGTTCCAGCACTTCGCGCAGCACGCCGTCGATGCGGAAGCGGACGACGAGGCGTTTCTCTTCCGCCTCGATATGGATGTCGGAGGCGCCGTCGCGGATGGCCTGAAGCAACAGGGCGTTGATCAGGCGAACGACCGGCGCGTCGTCGCGGCTGTCCAGCAGGTCGTCGACGGCGGCGGCGTCCTCGGCCAGGGCGGCGAGGTCGTCCTCGGAGGCGGCGTAGTCGGCGGCGGGGGCGGCCTCGCTGCCGGTCTGTTCGCGCAGCACCGCGTCGAAACGGTCGTCGTCGACGGCCTCGAAGGCGATGTCGCCGCCATTGACGCGGCGCACCTCCAGCAGGGTCTCCAGCGTGGCGGACCGGCGATGCAGGCAGACCGGCCGGCCTTCCCCGCGCAGGATCATCGCGCCGCGGCGGCGGGCGAAGCCGTAGGCGAGGGTCGCGGGGGCGGCCGGAACGGTCCTGTCTTCGGCAAGGCTCATGGTTGAACTACGCGCAGGGTGACGTCCACGACGCCTTCGGCCGCGCCGCGCCGGATATTGACGGCGGACAGGGTGGCGCCCGAGGCCTCCAGCGCCGCCAGCCAGGGGATGACGCTGTCGTAGCGGGCGCCGGTGACGGTCACATCGCCGTCGGCCGTGACCGTCGGCGCTATGCCGAATGTTGAGGCCTGGGCCGGGATCGCGGTCTCCAGCGGGCCGTCGAGGGCGGGGACGGAGGGGCCGAGGGCGCCGGCGGTGCGGACGTCGACCATGACCTGTTCATAGGCCGCGATGCGGCTGATGGCGGTGGCGCGGGCGTCGATCAGGGGACGCAGGATCAGCAGCCAGACGGCCGCGATGATCAGGAAGCCGCCGAGGCCGGCGATCAGGATCTGTTCGCGACGGGACCGCGAGGCCATCCAGGCGGCGGCTGAATCGAGGGCGGGCGATCTCATCCTGCGCCTCCGGGGGTGATCTGGAGGGCGGCGTTGAAACCGTTCGTCGCCTGGGCCGCATCGACGGCGGCGGGCGCCCCGGCGGCGGTCAGACCGGACGCGTTCAGGGCGGCGACGGCGCGGTCCAGGGTCGCCGCGTCGGAGACGACGACGCCGAGGTCCAGCGATCCCGGGGCGTAGGCCACGGTGTTGAAAGCGACGGCGCCGGCACCGGGCAGGGCGCCCGAGGTCTGGGCCAGAAGGCGGGTGAAGGGCCGCACCCCGCCGCCGGCCGAGGGCAGGATGCGGTCGGCCGCGGCGACGAGGTCATCCTCGGCCGCGATCTGTGGGGCGACGGACTGGAGCAGGGTTCGGGCCTCGGCCTCTTTCTTCGCGGCCATCCGGTGCAGCAGGAAGGTGTCGGTCCCGAGCAGAACGATGTGGGCCAGGATCCCGAGGCCGGCGATCAGGGCGATCATGCGGGCGGCGGACGGGGCGTTGGACCGGGTCGCGGCATAGGGGCCCTGACGCAGGTCCAGCGGCGGGAGGACAGCGACCGTCTCGCCCATCGCCCCCAGCAGGGCGGTTTCGTCGTCCACCCCCTCGGCGAACGCTTCGGGCAGCGGGGCGCCGACGGCGTGCAGCCGTGGACGGTCGGCGGCGGCCCATGCGGATTCCAGCATCGCCAGGGGCAGGGCGAAACCGGCGCCGTTGTCGGTGCGGACCAGGGCGCGGTCGCCCTCGGCCTTGACCACCCAGACGCCCGGCGACGGCATCGGCAGGGTCAGGGCGTCGGGCAGCAGGATCGAGGCCTCCAGATCGGCCTCTTCCAGCATCGCCAGCCAGGACCGCATCCGCGTATGGCCAACCACGCCGGCGATGTGGCGACGCGGCGCGACCTCCATGCCCAGGGCGAAATGCAGGCTGGCCAGAGGCTCGGCCACCGCGTCCTCGACGGCGTAGGCGAGGTTGGCCAGACGCTGGGCGCGGGTGGGAAAAGGCAGGTCGACCGTCAGGGTCAGGACGTCTTCCGAAGGAACCAGAACGGTGGTCGGACCGACATGGGATCGATCGACCGCTATGATTCTGTCATCGACGATGCGCCATAAGCCTCGGCTCGGAAGGTTCGATCTGGCGGGTCGACCGAGCATGGGCGAAACTCGAAGAAAAGGGCGTGGTCGGAGACGGTGGCCCGGTCTATAGCAGCCAAAACAAGCCTGTCGCCACTGGCCATTCGGTTGAGAAAAAGTGTCATGATTACTTTGTCCAAGCGTCACAAGCGTAGCCGTTGCATTGAACAGCGGCGCGCGGGTCTGACGCTGGTCGAGATGATCGTGGTTCTGGCCATCATCGCCGTGGTGGCCGTTCTGATCGTGCCCAACGTCATAGGACGGCCGGACGAGGCGCGGGTCACGGTGGCCAAGACCGACCTGAAGACCATCTCGACGGCGTTGCGCGTCTATCGGCTGGACAACGGCGACTATCCGACGACCCAGCAGGGTCTGATGGCCCTGGTCGAGCGGCCGACGTCGCCGCCCGAACCCCGCGCGTGGACCGCCGAGGGCTATCTGCCCGAACTGCCGACCGACCCGTGGGGCAACCCCTATGTCTATCGCAGCCCCGGCGAGGGACGGCCTTATGATCTGCTGTCCTATGGCAAGGACGGCGAGGAAGGCGGCGAGGAACTGGACGCCGACCTGACGGATCGAACGCGCTGATGATCGCTGTCGGGGGACAGGGCGGCGCGATCCGACGGGCCAGACGGTCCGGCATGACGCTGGTCGAGATTCTGGTGGTGCTGGGCATCGTCGGGGTCATGGCGGGCGTGGTGACTCTGGGCGTCGGCCTGGGCGACCGGGGCATGGGGCTGGAGACCGAGGCGAACCGGCTGGCCGACCGGCTGAGACTGGCGGCCGACGACGTGCTGGTGACCCGCCGCCCCCTGGCCCTGGCGTTCGACGGCGAAGGCTATGTCTTCGTGCGAGGCGATGCGGCGGCGACGGGGGTCGTGGACGCCCTGGCCGAACGGCACGCCCTGCCGGCGGGCGTCCGGATGGTGGGGCTGGGCGTAGCTTCGCCCGTTGCGATCGATCCGGACGGGGCGGCGCCCGTCGCGGCCTTCGGTCTGGCCAAGGGAGACCGGCGCTGGCGGGTGGAATTCGACGGACTGAACGCGGTGGCGACCCCGGTGACCGAAGAGGCCCCGGCGTGAGACGCCCTGTTTCAATCCGGGGGGGCTATTCCCTGATGGAGGCGCTGGTCGCCCTGTTCATCCTGGCCATCGCCACGGTCGGGCTGACGCGCGCGACCCAGGCCCATGTCGACGGCGTGCGCGGGCTGGAGCAGCGGGTCGTGGCCCAGTGGGTGGCCGAGAACCGGCTGGTCGAATTGAACCTTGAAGGCCCGGCGGCGACGCCGGACGTGTCGGTGGTGCGGATGATGGATCGCGATTGGGACGTGCGGGTGGCGCGACGGGCGACCGACGATCCCGACCTGATCGCGGTCGATGTCGCCGTGTCCCCTGCTGGCGGCATGAATGAGAGCGTGCGGCTGTCGGGCTTCGTCGATCGATTGTCGGCGGTGGCGTCATGACGCCCGAACGCAGGGACGAGATCGCGCTTAGGGTCGTCAGCGTCGTGGTGGTCGGCTCCCTCGCCCTGGCGCTGGCGGGTCTGACGTGGCGGCTGACGGGCTGGGACGACGGCCGTTCCGAGGTGGCGGTGGCCGCGACCTTGCCGCCGCTGGGCGGCGCGACGGCCGGGACCGCGGGCGGCGCCGACGGGGATGTGGCGCGGATCGTGTCGCTGGCGCCGTTCGGCGGCGCCACGGCGGCGGGCGGCCTGCCGGCGTCCAGCCTGGGGCTGGTGCTGAAGGGGGTGCTGATGGCCGATCCGGCCAGCGCCTCCACCGCCCTGATCGCGATCGGCGAAGGCCCGGCGGCCATCTATGGCGTCGGCCAGTCGCCGGTCGCCAACGCCGTCATCGAATCCATCGCCATGACCCATGTGGTCCTGGCAGTCGGCGGCGCGCGGGAACGGCTGGACTTTCCCGCGCCGGTCGCCGGGGCCGCGCCCTCGTCCGCGCCGGGAGCCGGCATCACCGTCGCGCCCGCGACGCCGTCCGCGCCCTCGCCCGAGGCGGCG